>DASTKT010000151.1:0-37606 GCA_035715725.1 Longimicrobiales bacterium
GAACGGCGCAGGTCAGACCCCAACCACAGGCTCGGCTCCTTGGGCGCAGCAGAAAACACCCGCTCCCGCATTCCCCCGCTCGCGCGGGGGAGAGGGGGGCTTCGCCCCCTTGACCAATCCCGCTTTATAGGTGTGGTGAAACGCGGTTTCTCGCCCCGGACGGGGCGTTGGCCGCACGAGCCTACTTCCTGTACTGCACCGGCCCGTCGTCGAGGCGGCGGTAGCGCTCGAGCAGCTCGGTCTGGCGCGTCTCCTTCGGCATCTCGTGGCCCTTGATGTAGACCCGCTCCACGCGCGTGGTGAGCTCGAAGGGGTCACCGGACCAGAGGACGACGTCGGCGTCCTTGCCGGGCTCGAGCGTGCCGTAGCGGTCGGCGATGCCGAAGACGCGCGCGGGGTTCGCCGTGACGGCGCGGAGCGCGGCGTCGTACGGCATGCCGTAGGAGACGGCGTTGCCGGCGAACTGCTTGAGGTCCCGGGCGTTGTGGGAGTCGAACGTGGCGAAGGAGACGTCGACGCCGGCGTTGGCGAGCCGGCCCGCGTTCTCGAGCGTCGCACCGACCCACTCGAAGTCCGGGAGGTTGTCCATGGGGTTGAGGATGACGGGGACGTGGGCGCGGGCGATGTCGTCGGCGACGCGCCACCCCTCCTGGACGTTGGAGAGGACGAGCTTGAGGTCGTACTCCTTCGCCAGGCGGAGCGCGGCCAGGATGTCGCTGGCGCGGTTCACCTCGAGGACGAGGGGGAGCCGGCCCTGGACGACGGGGATGAGCGCCTCGAGATCGAGACGGCTGAGCGCGTACTGGCGCCGCTGGTTCGACTCGAAGGCGCGCCGGTTGGCCGCGTAGTCCTTCGCGTCCTGCAGCGCCTCGCGCAGCTCGAGCACGGCCGCGCCGCGGGCGCCGCCGGCGATCCCGGCGCCCTGCGCGCCGAGGACGGCGTACATGGCGACCGGCGCGCGGTCGATCATGGTGGCGGCATCGGTGCCGAGGTCGATGACGATCCCCTGGCCGGCGATGATCGAGTGGGCGTTGCGCCCGGCGACGGACGGCGCGACGGCAGCGCGCGTGATCCCCTCGACGCGCTGGATGGGGATGACGGTCGAGAACGGATTGATGCCGTCGGCGACGCTGAACGCCGCGGAGATGCGGGGCTCGTTCGCGGAGAGGTCGTTCGTGCCCTGGACGGCGCCGACCTCGACGGCGCCGAGGCCGGTGGCGGCGTCGAAGAAGCCGGGCGTGACGACCTTGCCGGTGCCGTCGACGACCTGGGCGCCGGCCGGGACGGCGACGTTCGCGCCGACGGCGGCGATGCGGCCGGCCTGGATGACGACGGTGCCGCGCTCGATGGCGGGTCCGGCGACCGTGTAGATCTTCGCGTTCGTGATGGCCACGGTCTGGGCGCGCGCTTCGCTCGCGGCGAGGACGGCGAGGGCAGCGAGGGCGGCGAGGACGGAGCGGCGGCTCACGGGATCACCTCCTGCGGGTCGTTGCCGAGGGTGAAATCACTGGTGGGCTGGCGCTTCGCGTCGTCGCGGTCGTAGACGAGCGCGCCGTCGATGAAGACCTTCTCGGCCTTCGCGTAGACGCTGAACGGGTTGCCGGTCCAGAGCACGACGTCGGCCATCTTGCCGGTCTCGAGCGAGCCGGTCTGCTTGTCGATTCCGAGGGCCCTGGCCGGGTTGATCGTGATCCACTTGATGGCGCGCTCGGGCGTGATCTGGATGCCGGCCTCCCAGCCGGCCTCCATGGCCTTCGCGGCGTCCTGGTTCAGGCGCTGGATCCCCTTGGCGTCGTCGGTGTGGAGGATCGTGCAGGCGCCGGCCTCGTCCATGAGGGCGATGTTCTGCCGGATGCCGTCGTAGGCTTCCATCTTGAAGCCCCACCAGTCGCTCCACATGCTGGCGCAGATCCCGTCCTTGGCCAGGAGGTCGCGGATCTTGTACGCCTCGACCGCGTGGTGGAAGGAGGCGATGTGGTAGCCGAACTCCTTCGAGATGTCGATCATGTTCGCCATCTCGTCGGCGCGGTAGCAGTGGTTCTGCACGAGGATGTTGCCGCGCAGCACCTCGGCCAGCGTCTCGAGCTGGAGGTCGCGCTGCGGGCGCTTGGAGGCGTCGGCGCCATTCTTCCGCCAGTTGTCCCAGTCGTCGCGGTACTTCTGCGCGCGGATC
The DNA here is from genome assembly GCA_035715725.1 of Longimicrobiales bacterium. Taxonomy (GTDB): domain Bacteria; phylum Gemmatimonadota; class Gemmatimonadetes; order Longimicrobiales; family RSA9; genus JADGGV01. Next base: position 2,174 of record DASTKT010000151.1, read on the forward strand.
CAGGCGGCGCGGTAGCCTGCGACGTTGCCCATGCGGGTCGACGGGCCGCCCCGCTGGCCGTAGACGCGCTTCGGGTTCTCGCCGCAGGCCATCTTCAGGCCGTAGGGCGCGCCGGGGAACTTCATCCCCTGGACGGTGCGCGCGGGCACGTTCTTCAGGACGACGCTGCGCCCGCCGATGAGGTTCGCCGAGCCGGGGAGGATCTGCTCGGTCGTGACGCCGCCGGCGAGCGCGAGCCAGAACTGCGGGTCCTGCGGCCAGACGCCGTGCTCGACCCAGACCTGGGCGGTGACGGGGTTCGTCGCCTCGTTGATGTCGTCGAGCTGCGCGCCCTCGATGGAGGCGCCGCCGCCGATGTGGGAGTGCGTGTCGATGATGCCGGGCGTCACCCACTTGCCGGTGCCGTCCACGACGACCGCGCCGGCCGGAGCGCTCAGGTTGGCGCCGACCGCGGCGATCTTGCCGTCCTGCATGAGGACGGAGGCGCCCTGGAGCACCGGGCCGGTGGCGGTCAGCACCGTGGCGTTCCGGATCAGTGTGGGCTGCGACGGGAGCGGCTTGTACGTGGACGGGAAGGGGTTCATCGCCGTGTCGGCGGCCGGGGCGGCCGGGGCGGCCGGGGCTGGGGCCTGGGCGGTCCGCTTCGCGGACGCGCTGGCGCACCCGGCCAGGGCGAGGGCCGCCAGCGCCCAGCGGGACGCTCGTGCGTGCATCGCGTGACTCCGTTCAGTGGGGGACCAAGGGAGGGCGGAAGATACGGAGCGGGAAGGAGGATAGACAAGCCGGTGGGGTTCCCGGCTGCGCTTGCGGCCGCGCTTGCGCGCCCGCGCTCGGCTTGGCGCCGGAGTGGAGGAGCGGGAGAGCGGGTGAGCGGGGGATCGCAGTGTCGCCCACTCCTCCACTCGCCCGCTCTCCCCCTCGAGACGGCCGGAAGCGGGCGCGGGCGCGCAAGCGCAAGCGGAGTCGGGAACTACTCAGGCGGAGACGGGGGATGGCGGCGCGGCGGGCGCGGCGGGCGCGGGGCGCCGATTGCCACGCGCGATCAGCGCGATCGCGAGAACGGCGGTCGGCACCAGCGCGTAGTCCTCGGAAATCGTGAGAGAGAGGGCGGCGAACGAGGCGAGCGCGGACCACGCGGCGGGGAGCACGACGAGGGAGATCGGGACCGGCGCCTCGGCCCAGAGGAGGAGGCCGAACGTGAAGATGGTCGTGGGGCACGGGAGCCCGAACGTGGCGCCGAACGGGTAGGGGTGGCCGGCCAGCGCGCCGAGCAGGGGGTAGACGACGAGCGCATAGACGATGGCGGCGGCGCCGAGCACGCCGGCGGCGTCGGGGCGGGCCCGGAACGAGAGGCGGCGGCGGAGCACTCCGGCGTGGAGGAAGAGCGCGGCCTGGGCGAGGAAGAGCGCGCCGAAGAGGTACGCGGCGGGGTTGATGCGCGCGAAGAAGAGCCCGTGGTAGACGAGGCCCATCCAGGCCCAGAGGAAGGCGAGCGAGGCGGCGATCCAGCGGGCATGCGGCCGCGGTGCGCGGACGGCCAGCGCGACGAGGATCACGGCGAGGGCGTAGAACCCGACCTGCGCCGGCCAGACCGACATGTTGTAGCGGGCGAACACCTCGAGGAACTGCGCGGTCGTGAACGGCAGCATGGCGGCCTCCGGGCGGCGGGACGCGTCCATGCCACGCTACAGCCAGCCGCGGGGCGGCGCGATCGAGAGATGCACGCGTCGCATGTAGGGAATCGCGGAACCGCTTCGGAGTGGGAGTGTGGAGGAGCGGGCGAGTGGGTGACACTGCGATCCCCCACTCGCCCCCTCCCCCGCTCTCCCCCTCGAAGCCGCCCGAAGCGGGCGCGCTGGCGGAAGCGGGAGCTACGCCGGGCGGCTCACAGCAGGCCCATGACGCGGAGGTAATCGGGGCCGATGCGGAGCTGGCCGGTCAGTGGGAGCGGGAGCGAGGCGAAGAGCGTGACGGCGAGCCAGCCGTGGCTGAGGGCGAGGACGAGGAGGTTGGGGCGGCGGCGGAACGCCTCGCACCAGGCCCAGCCGGCCAGGAAGGTGACGGCCGTGAGGAGCGGGTTCGGGAGGTGGACGAGGGCGAAGAGGCCGGCGGCGAGGACCGGCGCGCGGGAGCCGGCGCCGGCGGCCTCGAGGCCGAGCAGGACGAGGCCCTGGAGCGCGTACTGCTGCACGAGGCCCCAGATCGGGTAGAGCGCGAAGCCGGCCAGCACGTTGGGCGGGAAGCGGAGCGTGCCGAGGGCGGCGCCGAAGAGGATGAGCGCGGCGCCGGCCAGGAGCGTCGGCGGGATGACGAGGCGGGCCGCGGGCGCGAGGGTGTCGAGGCGCAGGCCGACGTCCCTGCGGCCGCTGCCGGTGAGCCGGTGCAGCGCCGCGGCGATGAGCAGGATCACCGCCAGCGAGACGGCGCGCCCGGCGCCGCGGGCGTGCGGTTGGACCACCCAGATGTGGAGGACGATGGCCGTGACCAGGAGCACGACCCCGCCGGCCGCGAAGCCGGGACGCAGGGCGAAGGGCCGACCGTCGCGGCGGAGGACGGTCGTCGAGGGCGCCGTCGCCGCGGTGATGTTCGTGGTGGCCATGAGCGTCTTCCTGGTCGCGTTCGGGATGCCACGCTCGGCCGCCGGCCTCGCGTCGGTGCTCCTCGTGGCGGCGCTCGCCGCGGCCTACCTGGGGGCGTCGGTGGCACTGGTGAGGCGTCGGGCGCGGGCGCTCTGTCCGGAGGGGCCGGCGGCGGCACTGCCGTGGACCGCGCTGCTGTGGGCGGCGGTGATGGCGTATGCCTGGGCGACGGGACTGTTCTCGCCCGGGCGGGGAATCGTGTATGCAAGTTACCTGCTAGCGCCGGCGCTCGTGCTCGCGCCGACGGGAAGGCGCTGGCGGGAGGCGCGGACGCTCGCCGCGGCCGCGGTGCTCTGGCTGCCGCTCGAGCTGCGGCTCCTCCCTTCCCTGCCGGTCGGCTCGCCGCGCGGCTACGACGCGCTCAAGCTGGTGGCGCTCGTGCACGGCCTGTTCCTCTTCCTGGTGGCCCGGCCGGTGCCCGGCGTGGGATACACCTTCCGGCTGCGGCGGGCGGACGTCCTGCGGGCGCTGGCGGCGTTCGCCGCCTACGCGGCGGTGGCGCTCCCCGCCGGCCTGGCGACGCACTTCCTGGCGTGGCACCCCAGGCTCGCCCCGGCCGCACTGGCGGCACCGGTCGCCATCTACCTGATGACCGGCGTGCCGGAAGAGTTCCTGTTCCGCGGCATCATCCAGAACACGCTCACCCGCCTCCTCGGGCCTCGCGGCGGCCTCGCCCTCGGCGCCGTCGTCTTCGGGCTCGCGCACCTCCCCGATCCGCGCTACGCGGCGCTGGCGGCGGTCGCCGGCGTCGCCTACGGGTGGGTCTACCAGCGGACCGGACGCATCACCGCGTCGGCGATCACGCACGCGGCCGTGGATGCCACGTGGGTGATCCTGCTGCGGCGGTGACGGCGCGGAAGGGAAATATTCACAGGGAGCTCTGGAGTGTGGGAGAACGGCGGACTACGGTGTGCCGGTCGCTCCCACGCTCCCGGGCTCCCTGTGAACGGTAGTGCCCCCGCGCCGTCCGATTCCTCCGCACACCCCGTCCAGCTTCCCCCCACAGAAGATCCGCCGGAGCCCTACTTCGGCGGGGTCGTCCGACCGGCAAATAAAAACGCACACGGTTGTCCGGAATCTCCGGCGGCCGGTGCCCCGCGTGCCGCGGGGCGAAGGCGGACGAACCAGGAGCGAGACGGAACGATGTCGAATGTGAATCGAGTGGCCGGGGTGGTTCTGGCGGCCGCCTTCGTCGCGTGGAGCGGGTGCGGCCGGAAGGCGGGGGAGCCGAGCGCCGCGGGCGGGGCGGCCCAGGCGCCGGCGGCGGCCGCGTCGAGCGCGGGCGCCGAGCAGCCGCTGACGCCGGACGAGTTGGAGAACGGCGTGGGACCCGTGAAGGAGGTGACGATCGGGGCCGGGATCGACCACGAGGAGGCGGAGCGGGGCGAGGAGATCTTCAACACGAAGTGCATGGCGTGCCACCGGTTGGACGAGAAGTACGTCGGGCCGGCGCTGCGGGAGGTCACCGGGCGGCGGACCCCGCGCTACGTCATGAACATGATGCTGAACCCGCAGGAGATGACGACGCGGCACCCCGTCGCCAAGGAGCTGCTGGCGACGCACATGACGCAGATGCCCGCGCAGAACCTGACGCCGGAGGATGCGCGGGCGCTGCTGGAGTACCTGCGCAAGGTGAAGGACGAGAAGCCGGGCGAGGCGCACGGCGAGCACTCGAAGGCGCAGTAGACCCGCAGCCAACGAACGGCACAGACCGGAGCGGACCATCATGGCCATCACTTCCAGGAAGATCGTCCTGGGCGCGGCGACGGCCGCCGCGCTCGGGGCACTCGGGTACGCCTGCCAGGGGCGGCGTCCCGCGGAGCCGACGCCCTCGGACGTCGCGGCGCGCGTGTACGTGGCGCCGGGGAGCTACGACAAGCTCTACGCGTTTCTCTCGGGCGGCTTCAACGGGCAGATGAGCGTGTACGGGCTGCCCTCGGGGCGGCTGCTCAAGATCATCCCGGTCTTCTCGCAGTTCCCGGAGAACGGGTACGGCTACAGCGAGGAGACGAAGCCGATGCTGAACACGACGTTCGGCTTCGTGCCGTGGGACGACGCGCACCACACGGAGTTCTCGCAGACGAAGGGCGAGATCGACGGGCGCTGGGCGTTCATCAACGCGAACAACACGCCGCGGGTGGCGCGGATCGGGCTCGACAAGTTCGAGACCGAGGAGATCCTGCAGATCCCGAACTCGGCGGGGAACCACGCGTCTCCGTTCATCACGGAGAACTCGGAGTACCTCGTCGCCTCGACGCGCTTCAGCGTGCCGATCCCGCAGCGGGACGTCTCGATCGCGGACTACAAGAAGGAGTTCCGGGGCACGATCAGCTTCATCAAGGCGAACGAGCCGGGGAAGATGGACATCGCGTTCCAGATCGTGGTGCCGGGCTACGACTACGACCTGTCGCACGCGGGGAAGGGCCCGTCGCACGGCTGGGTGTTCCTGACGTCGTACAACACGGAGCAGGCGAACACGCTGCTGGAGGTGAACGCGTCGCAGCACGACAAGGACTTCATCGCGGCGGTGAACTGGAAGCAGGCGGAGCAGTGCGTGGCGCAGGGGAAGGCGCAGGAGATGGGCGGCGACTACGTGCACAACGTGATGGACGACGGCACGCAGACGGCGCGGAGCGAGGTGAAGCACGGGGTGAAGGTGCTGCAGCCGAAGGACTGCCCCGGGCTGATCTACTTCCTGCCGACGCCGAAGTCGCCGCACGGCGTGGATGTGGACCCGACCGGGGAGTACATCGTGGGCGGCGGGAAGCTCTCGACGGTGATCCCGGTGCACTCGTTCACGAAGATGCAGAAGGCGATCGCGGACAAGGCGTTCGAGGGCGAGGTGGACGGGATCCCGGTGCTGCGCTACGACGCGGTGCTGGCGGGCGAGGTGCAGAAGCCGGGGCTCGGGCCGCTGCACACGGAGTTCGACGGCAAGGGCTACGCGTACACGTCGATGTTCGTGTCGTCGGAGATCGTGAAGTGGAAGCTGGGGACGTGGGAGGTGGTGGACCGGATCCCGACGTACTACTCGATCGGGCACCTGATGATCCCGGGCGGCGACACGCGCAAGCCGTACGGGCAGTATGTGGTCGCGCTGAACAAGATCACGAAGGACCGCTACCTGCCGACGGGGCCGGAGCTGGCGCAGTCGGCGCAGCTCATCGACATCAGCGGCGACAAGATGAAGCTGCTGCTGGACTTCCCGACGACGGGCGAGCCGCACTACGCGGGCGCGATCCCGGCGGAGCTGCTGAAGGAGAAGCAGGTCAAGATCTACGACGTCTCGAAGAACGAAAACCCGTTCGCGACGAAGGGCGAGGGTGAGGCGGGCGTGGTGCGGGACGGCAAGGTCGTGCACGTCTTCATGACCGCGATCCGGAGCCACTTCATGCCGGACAACATCGAGGGCGTGAAGATCGGCGACACCGTGAAGTTCCACGTCACGAACCTGGAGCAGGACTGGGACGTGCCGCACGGCTTCGCGGTGATCGGCAACACGAACGCGGAGCTGCTGGTCATGCCCGGGCAGACGCGGACGCTGACGTGGGTACCGCGGCAGGTCGGCGTGATGCCGATCTACTGCACGGACTTCTGCTCGGCGCTGCACCAGGAGATGCAGGGGTACGTGCGCGTCTCGCCGGCCAATGCGACGCTGGCGCTGACGTCGAACGCGCCGAACCAGGCGACGGCGGCGACGCGGCTGGCGGCGCGGATCCAGAAGGGGAACGCGCTGGGCCGGTTCGCGGAGTAGCGGGACGGAGCGGTCGGGCGGGGCGGCGGCGAGCCGCCGCCCCGCCGGCATCACACGAACCCGGCCCGAGCGCCGGGAGAGGCGAACGATGAACATCCGGTCGAGAATCACGCTGACGGTCGTGTCCCTCTCGCTGCTGCTGCTGTACCTGGTGCCGCTCTGGAGCATCCGGCTGCAGGCGCCGCAGTACCCGGAGGGGCTCGGGATGAAGATCTCGCTGCACACGATCGTGGGGCGGAGCCCGCACGACCTGCAGAGCATCAACGGGCTGAACCACTACATCGGGATGAAGCCGATCACGCCGGACGCGATCCCGGAGCTGCGCTGGATGCCGTGGATCGTCGCGTTCCTGGTGGGCTTCGGCCTGCTGGCGGCGGTGGTCGGGCGGCGCGGGCTGCTCTACGCCTGGGCCGGCAGCTTCATCGCCGTGGCGCTGGCCGGGCTCTACGACTTCTGGCGCTGGACGTACGACTACGGCCACAACCTCAGCCCGAACGCGATCATCAAGATCCCGGGGATGGCGTATCAGCCGCCGCTCCTGGGAACGAAGCAGCTGCTGAACTTCACGGCGACGTCGCTGCCGGACGTGGGAGGCATCATCGCGTTCGTGGCGGTGGCGGCGGGCGTGACCATGACGGTGCTGGAGCTGCGCGAGACGGGCGCGCTCCGGCTGGTCAAGGGATGATGCCGCGCCGCGGACCGCGGACCGGCCGGGCCCGCGCGGCCGTGCTGGCGCTGGCGGCGGGTGCGCTCGCAGTGGCGGCGTGCGCGCCGCGGCCGCGGGCCATTGCCTACGGCACGGACACGTGCGCCCGCTGCCGCATGACGGCGAGCGACCGGCGCTTCGGCGCGGAGATCGTGACGCGCACCGGGAAGTCGTACGTGTTCGACTCCGTCGAGTGCATGGCCGAGCACCTGGCGGCGAACGGCAGGCTGCCGGTGCACTCGCTCTGGGTGGCGGACTTCGCGCGGCCGGGGCACTTCGTGGAGGCGACGAAGGCGGTCTACCTGCGCTCGAGCCGGGTCGGGAGCCCGATGGGGTCGGGCGTGGCGGCGTTCGGCGAGCGGGCGGCGGCGGAGCGGGCGCGCGGGGAGCTGGGGGGCGAGGTGGTGGGGTGGGAGGAGGTGCGTTCGGGGGCGGCGCGCGCGGAGGCGGGGGGGAGATCGGAGCGGAATGCGGCCGCGAATCCGAGTCCGAGCCCGGGCCGGAACCCGAATGCGGATGCGAATGCGGATGTGGGGCCGGGAACGGGTGCGGGAGCGGAGGCCGGGGCGGAGCGCGGAGTGCTCGTGGTCGGCTCGGGAACGCGGTTCGGGTCGGTGACGGCGGCGGTACGGGCGGCGGCGGCGGGGGACACCATCGTCGTGCCGGCGGGCGTGTACCGGGAGCCGACGATCGTGGTCGGGCGGCCGGTGACGCTCGTCGGGCGGCCGGGCGCGGTGCTGGACGGCGAGGGGAAGCGGGCGATCCTGCTCGTGCGGGCCGACGACGTCACGGTGCGCGGGCTCACGCTCCGGAACGTGGGGGTGAGCTACATGGAGGACCGCGCGGCGGTGAAGGTGGACTCGGCGCGCGGGTGCGTGATCGAGGGGAACCGCATCGAGGACGCCTTCTTCGGGATCTACCTGGCGCGGACGGCCGGGTGCCGCGTGGCGCGGAACGAGATCCGGGCGCGGGGGAAGAGCGAGGCCGCGTCGGGGAACGGGATCCACCTGTGGTACAGCCGGGAGGCGGAGATCGTGGAGAACCGCATCCACGGCCAGCGGGACGGGATCTACTTCGAGTTCGTGCGCGCCAGCCGCATCACGGGAAACACGAGCGAGGACAACCTCCGCTACGGGCTGCACTTCATGTTCTCGGACAGTTGCACATACGCGGGGAACGCGTTCCGCCGCAACGGCGCGGGCGTGGCGGTCATGTACACGAAGCACGTGGCCATGGAGGGGAACCACTTCGAGGACAACTGGGGCGGCGCGGCGTTCGGGCTGCTGATGAAGTCGATCTCCGACAGCCGCATCGCCGGAAACACGTTCCGCGGCAACACGACGGGGGTGTACGCCGAGTCGTCGAACCGGCTGGACGTGCGGGAGAACGACTTCGTGGGGAACGGCTGGGCGATCCGGCTCATGGCCGACTGCGAGGACGGCCGCTTCACGCGCAACAACTTCCTCGGCAATTCCTTCGACGTGGCCACGAACAGCCGCTCGAGCTTCTCGACGTTCGAGGGCAACCACTGGGACGGCTACCGCGGGTACGACCTGGACCACGACGGCCTCGGCGATGCACCCTACCGGCCGGTGACGCTCTTCTCGGTCATGGTGGAGGACAACGAGGCGGCACTGGCGCTGCTGCGCAGCCCGTTCGTGGAGCTGCTGGACGCGGCGGAACGGCTCCTCCCTTCCCTGACGCCGGAGACGCTCGTGGACCGGGCGCCGGCGCTGCGCGCGATCCCGCGGAGGCGGTCGTGATCCGGATCGAGCGGCTCGAGAAGCGCTACGGCGCGCTGCCCGTGCTGGCCGGGATCGACCTCTCGATCCCGGGCGGCGCCGTGACCGCCGTGGCCGGGCCGAACGGCTCCGGCAAGACGACGCTGCTGAAGAGCCTGCTCGGGCTCGTCCGCCCCGACGCGGGGCGGATCCTGTTCGACGGCGCGCCGCTGGACGAGGCGGGCCGGTACCGCGCGCGCTGGGGGTACATGCCGCAGGCCGCGCATTTCCCGCAGAACCTGAAGGGATCGGAGATCCTGCGCTTCCTGAAGGAGCTGCGGGGCCGCGCGGCGCGGCCGGACGAGGAGCTGATCGACGCGTTCGGCCTCGCGCGCGAGCTGGACAAGCCGGTGCGCACGCTCTCCGGCGGGAACCGGCAGAAGCTCAGCGCGGTGGCGGCGTTCCTGTTCCGGCCGGACGTGGTGATCCTGGACGAGCCGACCGCCGGACTCGACCCGGCGGCGAGCAGCACGCTGAAGGACAAGATCCTGCGGGAGCGCGCGCGCGGCACGACGTTCATCCTGACCTCCCACGTCATGAGCGAGCTGGAGGAGCTCTCCGACCGCGTGGTCTTCCTGCTCGGCGGCCGGATCCACTTCGAGGGGCCCGCCGGCTCCATGAAGACGCAGACCGGACAGGTGAACCTCGAGCGCGCCATCGCGGCGCTCATGAGAGGGGTGGCGGCGTGAGCACGACGGGCAAGATCCTGCGCTGGCAGCTCGGCGACCTGCTGCGCAGCCGCTGGGTCGTCGCATACCTGGTCTTCTTCGCCGGGTTCGCCGAGGCGCTGTTCCGGCTCCAGGGGAGCGGGCTGCGCGTGCTGCTCGGCCTCGTCGACGTGGTGCTGCTCCTGATCCCGCTGGCGAGCCTCGTCTTCGGCACGATCTACCTCTACGGCGCCCGCGAGTTCATCGAGCTGCTCCTCGCCCAGCCGGTGCGGCGGCGCCAGATCTTCGGCGGCCTCTACCTCGGCCTCGCCGCCTCGCTGTCGGCGGCGTTCGCCCTGGGCGTGGCCATCCCGTTCGGCTACCACGGGCTCGGCGACGGGGCGTCCTACGGCGCGCTCGCCATCGTGCTCGGCGCCGGGATCCTGCTCACCTGGGTCTTCACCGCCCTGGCGTTCCTCATCGCGCTGAAGTGCGACGACCGCGTGCGCGGGCTCGCCGCCGCGATCCTGCTCTGGCTCGGCTTCGCCGTGGTCTACGACGGCGCGCTCCTGTTCGGCGCGACCGCGCTCGCCGATTACCCGCTCGAGACGCCGCTGCTCCTGGCGACGGTCGCGAACCCCGTGGATCTCTCCCGGGTGCTGCTGCTCCTCCGCTTCGACATCGCCGCGCTCATGGGCTACACCGGCGAGGTCTTCGCACGGTTCTTCGGGAGCACGGTCGGCGCGGCGGTCGCGCTCGGCGCGCTCGCGGCCTGGGTGGCGGGGCCGGTGGTGCTCGGAATGCGAGCGTTCCGCGGGAAGGATTTCTAGGCGGGTTCGGGAAGGGAATCATTCACAGGGAGCCTGGGAGCCGGGGAGAACGGCTCGAGCCGGGCGGCGCCGGTTCGCCGTAGCTGGAGCATCCTTCTTGGGGGTTGTACCGGTGCAACGCGGGTCACCGGTGCAACCCCAATTTCTTCAATGGCGTGGGAGGCGGCGCAGCCCGGTCCCAACTTCGAAATCCGACGCAGGCGTCGGCCGCGAACGCAGCCTCCCGGCCGGCCAAGGTCGTGCTCCCCAGCTCCCAAGCTCCCTGTGAATGCCGTTTGCCGGCCTGGTCACGCCACCGCGCAGTACTCCTCCATCTCCGTCCACCCCGCCGCGTCCAGCGCCGCGCGGATCTCCGCGCGCGCGCCGGAGGAGCCGACCGCGGCCACGGCGAAGGCGCCGCGCCAGCGGTCGATCCGCTCGGGCGGGATCACCGCGGCGCCGTGGATCTCCTGGCCGATCTTGCGCGGGTCGAGGTCGACGAAGGCGCGGACGGGCACCTCCTGGCGGAGCAGCTCGAGCGCGAACGCCTTGCCCACCGGGCCGGCGCCCCAGACCACCACTCCGGCGCGGGAACGGAGCAGCGTCGCCTTCAGGTGGTGGACCTTGCAGCACCGGAACGCGGCCGGGGAGTAGCGCGGGTCCACGCGGGAAGCGCGGCCGGCGGACTCGCGCCAGTGCAGGAGCACGGCCGGGACGCTCGCGAGCGCATGCCCCGCGGCCCAGAGCCGGAGGAGCAGGTCGTAGTCCTCCGGCCAGCCGGGATCGCGGTAGCCGCCCACCGCCACCAGCGCCGCGCGGCGCGCCACCAGCGCCGGGTGCGCGATCGGACACTCGACGAAAATGTCCCGCGCCAGCGACGCCGGCCCGACCAGCGAGTTCAGCCACGCCTCGTAGCGGACCGCGCCCTCCCGCACGACCTCGCGCGGGAAGTAGCGCACGCCGCAGCCGCACGCGGCCACGCCCGGCTCGGCGTCGAGGTAGGCGACCTGCCGCTCGAGGCGCTCCGGCTCCGCGATGTCGTCGGCGTCCATGCGCGCCACCAGCTCGCCGCGGGCCTCGGCCAGCGCGAGGGCGAGGGCGGGCGCGATGCCGCGGGCGGGGGAGCGGAGCAGGCGCACGCGAGCGTCGCGGCGCGCCCACGCGGCGAGCAGCGCCGGCGTCGCATCCGTCGAGCCGTCGTCCACCGCCACCACCTCGAAGTCCCCGAACGTCTGGGCCTCGAGCGAGGCGATCGCCTCCGGCAGGTGGCGCGCGGCATCCCGGCACGGGAGAAGGACCGAGAGCTTCAACCCTGGTTCAGCAGCCGCGCCACGGCCTCGCTCGCCCGGCCGGGCTCGTTGCGCAGCCGCGCCTCGTAGCGGAGCAGGAAATCCACGAACTCCTTCGTGGCGTAGGTGATCTCCATCGAGATGTAGTCGATGCGGTTGATGAAGTAGTTGTACAGCCAGACGGCCGGGATCGCCACGACCAGCCCGAACGCCGTGGTGATGAGCGCCTCGGCGATCCCGGCCGAGATCGCCGCCAGCCCGCCCGACCCCGTTTCCGCGATCCCGGTGAACGCGTGCACCACGCCCATCGTCGTACCCAGCAGCCCGACGAACGGCGCCGTCGCGCCCGCCGTGGCCAGGATGCCGAGCCCGCGGCGGAAGCTCGCAAGCTGCTCCAGCGTGTTCAGCTCGATCATGCGCTGCACGGACGCGATCTCCGTCGCCGACAGCTCGTGGTCTACCGCGTGGAACGTCAGGCTCGGGAAGACGCGGCGGAAGACCGACGCCAGGTGGCTCTTCGGGTTGGCGTCCACGAGCCGCTCCGCCTCCGCGAAGTTCTCGGTCGTCAGCGCTTCGGAGAAGAGGCCGGCGAAGCGCAGCGTCGCCTGCCGCGCGCGCCGCAGGTGCAGCAGCTTCCGCAGGCTCACCGCCGCCACGAGGAGCGACATGAAGAGCAGGATGAAGACGATGCCCCGCGGGAACCACTGCATCGTCGCCCAGAGCTCGAGCAGCGAAATGCCCATTGTGTCCCCCTCGCCGTTCGGTTTGGTCGGCAGCGCGCAGGGGTGCGGCGCCTAAATGTAGAATGCTACATAGGGGGGAGCCGGTCAAGGGCACGCGGGCCGCGCCCCCACCTCCCCATCACCGCGCTTGACGCCGCCGCACCCCCTATGTAGTATCCGATGCAGACCGCGAAACAGCCGCCGGCAGGGACCATGGCCCTCTCCTACACCACCGCGCTGATCCTGCAGGCCCTGGCCAGCGGCCACGGCTACGGGTTCGAGATCATGGATGTGACCGGGCTGGCCAGCGGCACCGTGTACCCGGCGCTGCGCCGGCTGGAGTCGACGGGGCACGTCGTCTCGCGCTGGGAGGACGAGGCGCGCGCCACGGCGGAGGGGCGGCCGGCGCGCCGGTACTACGAGCTGTCGGCGGAGGGGGAGGCGCTGCTGGCGGAGTCGCGGCGGCGCTTCCCGAAGCTGGCGCGGGGGTTCTCCGGCGGCTTCGATCCGAACCCGGAACCGGCGTGAGGGGGGCGCATGGGTGAGCGACGTCTGCGGCGCCTGCCGCGGGTGTGCGGCTGGGTGCTGGGTCCGATCGGGCTCCTGGTGCCGGCGCGGCTGCGGCGGGAGTGGCGGCGCGAGTGGGCGGCGGAGCTGTGGCACGAGGTCGCGCGCCTGGAGGCGGCGGGCGCCTCGCTGGCCGGGCCGTTGGCACGGCGCCTGAGCGGCGTGCTGGCGGACGCGCTGGCGGTGCGGTGGTGCTACCCCGGCCCGGCGGCCGAGGACTTCCGCTCGGCCGCGGCGGTGATCGCGCGCAGCCCCGGCGCGGTGGGCGCGGCGCTCGGTTTCCTGGCGCTCGCCATCGCGGGCGCGACGGTGGTCGTGGACGTGCTGCGCTTCGTGCGACTGATGCCGCGGGAGCTGCAGGGGCCCGACCTGGCGGTGAGCTGCGCGGTGGCGGTGCTGCTGCTGGTCGCGGGCGTGTTCGCGGCCGCGACGGTGGTGGCGCAGTGCGAGGCCGGCCGGCGCGAGGAGGCGATGCGGCGGGCGATGGGCGTGGAGGCGCGGCGGCTGAAGCGGCAACGGCGCTTCGAGGCGATGCTCGTGGCCGTGGTCGGTTCGGCGGCGGGGGTGTGGCTCGCGCTGGCCGGGACGGCGCGGCTGGGCGAGGCGCTGGCGATGCGGGGCGCCGCGGCGGCGGCGGCGGGCGTCGGCGAGCGCGGGCTCGTCCTCGGCGCCGGCGTCGCGCTCTCGCTGCTGGTAGCCGGGCTCATGGCGCTGGCGCCCGGCGTCGTCGGACGGCAGCGGGGCTCGCCCTAGCTCGCCTGGCCTCGCGCCGACGACGGCGCGCGGGGTCCCGGCCCGCGCGGCCTGACCCTCACCCCGCCTCCGCCACGCCGCTCCCGGCGCGCCGCCTGCGCACCGCCCACACCACGACGGCCACCGCGAGCACCACCCCGAACGCCGCGAATTCGGGTGCCTTGATCGTCTGCGACACGACCCACGCCACCACCAGGCACGCGAGCACCGGGATCGTCGCGCCGCCGGGGATGCGGAACGGCTCGCCCTGCCCGCGCACGCCGCGCCGGCGCAGCACCCACACCGCGATCGCGCTCAGGAAGTAGAGGCCGAGCGCCGCGAGGTTGGAGAGCACGGCGAGGCGCTGGAAGGTGCCGCTGAGCGCGAGGCCGAGCGCGAGCGCCGCGTACAGCCCGATGGCGACGTGGGGCGTGTGGAAGCGCGGGTGCACGGCGGCGACGCGGCGCGGCAGGAACCCGTCGCGCGCGAGGGCGTAGAGGCCGCGCGGTCCGGCGAGGAGCGAGCCGGTCAGCCATCCGAACATCGACACGCTCGCGCCGGCGAGGAGGAGCGTGAGGCCGACCCGGCCGGCGAACGTGCCGGCGGCGGTGGAGAGCGGGGCCACGGTGTCGCCTGCGAGGGCCGGTCCCATGACGCCCTGCGCGACGGCCTGGACCGCGAGGTACAGCAGCGTCGTGAAGCCGAGCGCGAGGATGGCGGCGCGCGGCACCGTCCGGGAGGGGTCGCGGACCTCGCCGCTCGGCAGCAGCGCCGCCTCGATGCCGGTGAAGGCGAAGAGCAGCACCCCCGCCGTGCTCGCGAGCTTCCCCGCGCTCGGCAGCGTCCCGAGGTGCAGGTTGGCCGGCGAGACGAAGAAGGCGCCGACGAGCACGAAGAAGAGGAGCGGGACGAGCTTGGCCGCGGTGAAGACCTCGACGACGCGCGCGCCCCAGCGGACTCCGCGGATGTTGATCGCGGCCAGCCCGGCGACGAGGAGCGTCACGATCACGCCCTGCGCCACCGGCCCGGTGAGCCCGAGCAGGCGCGCGACGGAGCCCGCGAGCAGCATCGCGATGGCGCCCGCGGCGGCGATGTCGTTGATCGTGAGGAGCACCCCGGCGACGAAGCCGGTGAGCGGCCCGAGCGCGGTCTCGACGTAGGCGTAGGGCCCGCCGGTCGCGGAGACGCGGCTCCCCGCCTCGGCGAAGACGAGCACGACGAGTCCCATCACGACCGCGCACAGCAGGTACGCGAGCGGCGCGGCGCCGCCGAGCTGGGCCACCACGAGCGCCGGGAGCACGAAGATCCCGCTGCCGACCGTGTAGTTGAAGATGGTGGCGGCGAGCTGGCGGACGCCGAGGCCGCGGTCGAGCAGGGCGTCCGGGTTCGCGGCCTCCGACGGGGGCGCGGGCGCAGGCGCCCCTGGCGCGGTCGACACGGGGTGGCTCACGGCGTCTCCGGGGATCGAGGGCGGCTGAGAGTGCGTCGGCGGATGGCGCGGGGCGGACGCCCGCGCTCGGAAGATCGGTCGGGCCCGCGGGATCGTCCAGGCCTTCGCGCCGCCGTCAGGCCGACAGCGAGCGCGTCCGCCGGCGCGCCTCGGCGCGCTCCGCCTCGGCGGCCTCCCGCAGGTACCGCCCGGTGTGGCTCTCCGGCACGCGGGCCAGGTCCTCGGGCCGCCCGCAGGCGACGACGCGGCCGCCTCCCTCCCCCGCCTCCGGCCCCATGTCGACGACCCAGTCCGCGGCGCGGATCACGTCCAGGTTGTGCTCGATGACGAGGACGGTGTGCCCCGCCTCCACGAGCTTCTGGAGCACCGCGAGGAGCTTGCGGACCTCGGCGCCGGAGAGCCCCGTCGTCGGCTCGTCGAGGATGTAGATGCGCTTGCCGCGCCGCTTCCCGCCCTCGATCAGCTCCCGCGCGATCTTCAGCCGCTGCGCCTCGCCGCCCGAGAGCGTGGTGGCGGGCTGGCCGAGCCGGAGGTAGCCCAGGCCGACCTGCTGGAGCTGCCAGAGCGCCTGCCCGAGGCGGTCCTCCCGGATGAAGAGGCGGATCGCCTCGTCGACGGTGAGGTCGAGCACCTGGGTGATGTTCAGCCCCTTGTACGTGACCTCGAGCGTCTCCGGCTTGTAGCGCTTGCCGCCGCAGCCGTCGCAGGGGACGAAGACGTCGGCCATGAAGACCATCTCGACCTCGATCACGCCCGCGCCCTGGCACAGCTCGCAGCGCCCGCCCTTCACGTTGAACGAGAAGTGGCCCGGCGTCCATTTGCGCTGCTTCGCCAGCGGCTGCTTGGCGAAGATCTCGCGGATGAAGTCGAACGCCTTCACGTACGTGACCGGATTCGAGCGGGGCGACTTTCCGATCGGCTCCTGGTCGATGAGGACGACGGCGTCGAGCGCGGCCGCGCCCTCCAGGCGGTCGTAGGCGCCGACCGCCTCCCCGAGGTGCTGCTTCGCGCTCGTCTCGCCGCCGGAGAGCTCGCGCTCCAGCGCGCGGTAGAGCACGTCGTGCACGAGCGTGCTCTTCCCGGAGCCGCTGACGCCGGTGACCACGGCGAGCGTGCCGAGCGGGATCTCGACGTCGATGCCGGCCAGGTTGTGGAGCCGCGCGCCCTCGAGCCGCAGGCGCGGCCCGTCCACGCGCCGCCGGCGCTCCGGCACGGGGGACGGCTCCAGCCCCGCCACGTACCGGCCGGTCTGCGTGTCGGCGTGGAGCAGCCCGTCCACGCCCCCCTCGAAGACGATGGTCCCGCCGCGCTCGCCGCTCCCGGGCCCCATCTCGACGACGTGGTCGGCGGCGCGGATCGCCGCCGGATCGTGCTCGACGACGACGACGGTGTTCCCCGCCGCGCGCAGCTTGCGCAGCAGCCCGAGGAGCCGGTCGGTGTCCCGCGGGTGCAGCCCGATCGTCGGCTCGTCGAGCACGTAGAGCGTGTCCACGAGCGACGCGCCGAGCGAGTTGGCCAGCGCGATGCGCTGCGACTCGCCGCCGGAGAGCGTGCGCGTCTGGCGGTGCAGCGAGAGGTAGCCGAGCCCGACGTCCTCGAGGAACGCGAGCCGCGCCTGGATCTCCCGCACGATCGGCTCGGCGATGGCCGCCTCCTGCCCCGCCAGCTCGAGCCGCTCGGCGAACGCGCGCAGCTCCGTGATCGGCAGCTCGCTCGCGCGCCAGATGTCGAGCCCGCCGACGCGCACGTAGAGCGCCTCCGGCCGCAGCTTCGAGCCGCCGCACGCCCGGCACGGCTGCGCGCTCTGGTACTGCCGCAGGAAGACGCGGATGTACTGCTTGTAGCGCTTCTCCTCCCGCGAGCGCAGGAACGGCAGCATCCCCTGGAACGTGCGCGACTTCCCGTTCAGCACGACGCGTCGGAACTCCTCCGGCAGCTCGCGCCACGGCGCGTCGACGGACACCCCCGACGCGCGCGCGAACGCGAGCAGCTTCTCGCGGAACTTCGCGTAGCGCGGCTTCTCCCACGGGTCGACCGCGCCCTCGCGCAGCGAGCGCGCCGGGTTCGGCACGATGAGCGCCTCGTCGTACTCGAGCGTGGCGCCGAAGCCGGTGCAGAGCGGGCAGGAGCCGTACGGGTTGTTGAAGGAGAAGAGCCGCGGCGTGGGATCGAGGAACTTCACCTCCGGGTGCTCGGGGCAGCGGAATCGCTCCGTGAAGCGCAGCCGCTCTCCCGTGTCGTGCAGCACCACCTCCACCTCGCCCTCGCCCTCGGCGAACGCCGTGCCGATGGAGTCGGCCAGGCGCTCCCCCGCGTCCGGTCGCACCACGAGCCGGTCCACGACGACGAGCAGCTCCTCGGCGCCCGCGAGGTCGTGGCCGAGCACCGCGGGGTCGTCGGCACCCTCGTCGCCCAGGTCGAGCATCTCGCCGCCGGCCATGACGCGGACGAAGCCGAGCGCGCGCAGGTTCTCGACCACGCGCGGGTGGCTCATGCGTGCGCTGCGCGGCAGCGGGAACGCGACGACGATGCGCGAGCCCTCCGGGAGCTCCAGGATCCGGTCCGTCGCCGACTGCACGGTGTCGGGGCGGACGACGCGGTCGCAGAGCGGGCAGTGCGTGCGGCCGGCGCGCGCCCAGAGGAGGCGGAGGTAGTCGTAGACCTCGGTGGCGGTGCCGACCGTGGAGCGGCTGGTCTTGATCGGGTTCTTCTGCTCGATGGCGACGGCCGGGCTGATCCCCTCCACGGCGTCGACGGCGGGCTTCTCCATCCGCTCGAGGAACTGCTTGGCGTAGGTCGAGAGCGACTCGACGTAGCGGCGCTGCCCCTCGGCGTACAGCGTGTCGAACGCGAGCGAGCTCTTGCCGGAGCCGCTGGGGCCGGTGAGCACGACGAGGGACCGGCGCGGCAGCTCCACGTCGATCCCCTTGAGGTTGTGCTGCCGCGCGTTGCGGATGACGATGCGGTCCTTCACGTGAACCCTGGAGCGGT
The DNA here is from genome assembly GCA_035715725.1 of Longimicrobiales bacterium. Lineage (GTDB taxonomy): Bacteria > Gemmatimonadota > Gemmatimonadetes > Longimicrobiales > RSA9 > JADGGV01. The sequence continues at coordinate 20,261 of DASTKT010000151.1, forward strand.
ATGTTTTCGCGGGTCCTCCTGATACCCGCGAAGGCGGCTCAGGATCGGTGGATGGGGGCGCTGGCGCAAGGCGCCGCGCGGCGGCCGGAACGCGGCTTGCGCCTGTCGCCCGTGACGGCCGGATGGGCCGGCCGAGGAGTCGGGAGGACGGGTCGAATGGCGGACGAGGCGCGGGATACGCTCAGGGTGCTGGGGATCGCCGGGAGCCTCCGGAAAGGGTCGTACAACCGGGCGCTGCTGCGGACGGCCGTCGAGCTGGCGCCCGACGGGATGACGATCGAGGTCTACGACCGGCTGCGCGAGATCCCGCCGTACGACCAGGACCAGGACGCAGCCGGGCAGCCGGAGGTGGTCCTCGACCTGAAGCGCCGCATCCGGGAGGCGGATGCGCTGCTCATCGCCACGCCCGAGTACAACTACGGCATCCCGGGCGTGCTGAAGAACGCCATCGACTGGGCGTCCCGCCCGCCGAAGGACACGCCGCTCGCCGAGAAGCCCGCGGCCATCATGGGCGCGAGCGTCGGCATCGGCGGCACGATCCGCGCGCAGCTCGCGCTGCGGCAGGCGTTCCTGTTCACGAACACGCACCCCGTGCAGAAGCCGGAAGTCATCGTCGCGGAGGCGGCGCAGAAGTTCGACGCCGAGCTGCGGCTCGTGGATCCGGCCGCGCGAGAGTTCCTGCGGCAACTGCTGGAGTCGCTGGCGACGTGGACGCGGAGGCTGCGCGGCGGGGCATGAGGCCGGGTCCTGAAGTTTCCCGCCTCCGCACCCGCACCCGTCTCCGCACCCGCCTCCGCCTCCGGCTGTTCCTCGGCGTGGCCGTCGTGCTCGAGCACGGATCGGGGGCGGAGGCGGGAACGAATCGGACGGATTCGGTCCGGGGCCCGTGAACCACCCCCGCCCGACGGGGTAGACGTCGCATCCGATCCCGGACCCACGCAACCGGCCCATGAGCTACCAACCCGCCCCGTTCCGCGCCTCGCGATGGCTCCGCCATGCGCACTTCCAGACGATCTTCGGCCGGCTCCTCCGCCGCGAAGGGTGGCCGGAGCTGCGCCGGGAACGGTGGGAGACGCCGGACGGCGACTTCGTGGACCTCGACTTCGCGCCGGAGCCGGCGACCGAACACGCGCCGCTGGTGCTGCTGCTGCACGGCCTCGAGGGCTCGGCGCGCCGCGGCTACGCGATCAACACGTACCGCGCGCTCGCGGCCCGCGGCGTGGGCGCCGTCGGCCTCAACTTCCGCTCGTGCAGCGGGGAGGTGAACCGCACGGCCCGCTTCTACCACTCCGGCGACACGGAGGACATCCGCTTCGTCCTGCGGGGCCTGGCCGAGCGCTTCCCGGGCCGCCGGCTCGGCGCCGTCGGCTTCTCGCTGGGCGGGAACGCGCTGCTGAAGTACCTGGGCGAGGACGGGGAGGCGGCGCGGGTGTCGGCGGCGGCGGCCGTCTCGGTGCCGTTCGATCTCGGCGCCGGCGCGCGCCTGCTGGACAGCACGCGGATGGGGCGCTTCTACACGTCGCTCTTCCTGAAGACGCTGCGCGAGAAGGCGGAGGCGAAGCAGCCGCTGCTCGACGGGCGCCTCGACCTCGCGCGCATCCGGGACGCCCGCACGTTCCGCGAGTTCGACGACGCCGCCACCGCGCCGCTGCACGGCTTCGCCGACGCCGACGACTACTACGCGCGCTCCAGCTCCGGCCGCTTCCTCGAGCGCATCCGCGTCCCCACCCTGCTGCTGCACTCGCGCGACGACCCGTTCCTCCCCGAGGACGCGATCCCCTGGGCCGCGATCCGCGCGAACCCGCGGCTGCACGCCGTCGTCACGGACGAGGGTGGACACGTGGGCTTCGTGGGCGGGAACCCGTTCCGGCCGGAGTTCTGGGCGGAGGAGGAAGCGGCGCGGTTTCTGGCGAGCGAGCTGGCCTGAGCGGCGAGCCGGTCAGCGCGCCCGCCAGACACCGTGCCGCTCGCGCTTGCTCTCCCTCTTGCTCTTGCCCCCTCCGGTGGCGTCGCGTCGGTTGTGCGATACGAGCACCGCGGCGTTGCACGCCGCCTGTGCAGGGCATACACTGACCCGGTCGTTGTTGTCGCTGCACAGAGTTCGCGTGGCGAAGCGCAGTGCGGAGATCCAGAACCGTGATGAGATCGGCTGTACGGATTCTGTCGTGTCTGCTGGCCTGCACACTGGGTGCAATGGCCTGTGACTCCTCACCGAGCGGGCCCGGCGACGGGCGTGGGTTGCCGACCCTCTACGTGGCCAACAACCCCACGTGCACCGCCGCGGGGTGCCGTACGCTCGAGATCCGCGCCTTCGTCTGGGCGTTCCGGGTCCCACAGCCCCCGTGGGGGTACGAGGTGATCGGCGAGATGCACGGCCGGACCGCTTGTTTCACGTTCCCTGCGTCGTGGACGTTCCGGGTCATCGGGCTGAGGGACACGACCGCGGACGCACCGGCGGACACGACGACGCTCACGTGGACGCCCGATTCCGCGTCCGGGATCTCCGTGGTGGCGATCGACTCCGCCATGTTCCACGGCAAAGAGGGGCTCGAAGAGACGATCCGCGGCAGGACGGAGACCTTCGTGCCGGCGCGGGCACAGGGCTGGAACACCACGCTCTCGGGCGGCCTCGATTCGACCGCCGCCGTGGCGGCGACGCCGTGCGGTAGCTGAGCAGGAGGTCTGCCTCACCGGTGTCCTCCTGCTCCTGCTCCTGCTCCTGCTTCTCGATCCTCACGGCTCGATCCTCCAGAGTACGGAGCGTGGAGCGAGGAGTAGCAGGAGCAGGAGCAGGAGGGGCGGACCCGCTCGGGAAAGCCTAGAGCAACGACCGGATCCACCCCCCGTCCACCGCCACCGACTGCCCGGTCACGTAGCTCGCGCGTTCCGATGCCAGGAACGCGACCATCGCGGCGAACTCGCGGGGCTCGCCGAGGCGGCCCATCGGGATCTGGTCGACCCACGCCCGCGTCGCCTCGGCGGGGGTGATGCCGCGCTCGCGAGCGGCCCGCTCGGCGAGCTGCACGACGCGCTCGGTCGCGGTGTAGCCGGGAAGCACGTTGTTGACGGTGACGCCGTAGGGCGCGACCTCGTCGGCGAGCGTGCGCGCGAAGCCGGTCACGGCGGCGCGCAGGCTGTTGGACAGGATCAGGTTCGCGACCGGCTGCTTCGCGGCGATCGACGTGACGTTCAGGATCCGGCCCCAGCGCCGCTCCTTCATCCCCGGGAGCACCGCCCGCGTCAGCTCGACGGCGCTGCGCAGCGTCAGCCGGAACGCGGCCTCCCAGGCGTCGGCGTCGTGGCTCTCGAACGGCCCCGACGGCGGACCGCCCGCGTTGTTCACCAGGATGTCGACGCGGCCGTAGGCCTCGGTGGCGGTCCGGACCACGGCGTCCACCCCCTCGGTCGTGGCCAGGTCCGCCGCGATGGTGACGACTTCGGCCCCCGCCTGCGCGAGCGCCGCGCGCGCCTCCTCGAGCGCCGGCGCGCCGCGGGCGCAGAGGCACAGCCGGGCGCCCTCCGCCGCCAGCTCCTCGGCGACGGCGCGCCCGAGCCCGCGGCTCGACGCCGCCACCAGCGCGACCTTCCCGCTCAGCCCCAGGTCCATTGCTATTTGCGGTGGAAGTAGTCGTCCGTCCGGTTCAGCCAGTCCTGGCGCGGCGGCGAGAAGATGTCGACGTCGAGCGTGTCCTCGAGGGCTTCCGCCTTGTGCGGCACGTTCGACGGGATGTGCAGCACCTCGCCCGGCCGCACGACGACCTCCTCCGCCTCGTCCTCGCCGATCCAGAAGCGGAGCGCGCCCTCGAGGATGTAGGTGATCTGCTCGTTCTCGTGCGAGTGCCGGGGGACGACGGACCCCTTCTTCAGGTAGACGTGGGCGAGCATCATCCGGTCGCCGGTGATGAGCCGCCGGTCGATCACCTCCGTGACCTTCTCCCGCGGCATGTCCTCCCAGCGGTAGAACGTGACGCCAGCCATGTGCGCTCCGGGTGTGGGGGTGGTTCGTGGCACGAGCTGCGGAGAGTAGGCGGCGCCGGCGGCCCCGGCAAGCGGGCGGGTCGGCAGGCCGGGCAGCGGGCGGGCCGGAACGCGGGAACGCGTGCGGCGAGCGAGTCCATGCGCCGCGGCGAAAGCGCGGGGCGACCCGTCCGGTCGCGGTCCTTCGGAGCCGCCGCGCACGTCCGCCGCGCTCCGGCGCCACCCGCCCGCGCCCGCCGCCTCACACCGCCGATGCCGCCAGCTTCCCCTCGAGGTATGCCTTCACCCGTGGCCACTCCTCGGCGATGATGCTGAAGTAGACCGAGTCGCGGACGCGTCCGCTCGCGGTGACCATGTGGCTGCGGAAGATCCCCTCCTGCGTGGCGCCGATCCGGGCGAGCGCGGCGCGCGACTTCTCGTTCAGGCGGTCCGTCTTGAACTCGACGCGGCGCAGGCCGAGGCGCTCGAAGGCGTGGCACAGCATCAGGTACTTCGCCTCGGTGTTCACGGGCGTGCGCTGCCACGGCCGCGCGACCCACGTCCAGCCGATCTCGACGCGACCGTGCGTCCGCTCCAGGCTGTGGTAGCGCGTGCTGCCGATGACGCGCGCCGTCGCGCGCTCGACGGTCACGAACGGGAGCGAATGCCCGGCCGCCCACCAGCGCAGCGCCTCCTCGACGTACGCGCGCATCTGCTCGGGCGTGGCCACGTTCGCGTACGTCCAGCGCCACAGCTCCTCGTCCAGCCCGACCGCGCTCAGCGCGTCCGCGTGCTCGAGGCCCATCGGCTCGAGCCGGACGTGACGCCCCTCCAGCACCACCGGCTCCATCGTGACGCTCACGTCGCCTTCCCTTCCCCGCGTCGGCGGATGTGCAGGGTCTTCCGTACCGAGGCGTGGACGACGCCGAGATCGTCCACGAGGTCCACGTCGTACACGCGCTCCACGAAGGCCTCGCTCGCCAGCGCGGCGCGGATGTCGTCCAGCTCGCGCTGGTCCAGGCTGAAGTTCGCGAAAAGCGCCGCGCGACCGGGCTTCCGGAACCGGATCGTCGCCGCCTTGTCCCACACGACGTACCCGGGGCCGAGGTTCCGGATCAGCATCACCATGTAGATCGGGTCGACGGCCGCGTACATGCTGCCGCCGAAGATCGTGCCGACGTAATTGCGCGTGCGCCAGCTCAGCGGCAGGCGGATGCGGATCTCGCGGAAGTCGGGCGAGAGGTGCGTGATCCGTGCGCCGGTGGACCAGAACGCCGGGAACAGGTTGAAGCCGAAGCGCGTGAGCCGCGTGCGGAGCCGCTCAAGCACGCGGGCCTCCGCTCTCCGCGGCCAGGGTGCTCCATCGCCCATCGTGCCGGATCGGGGTGTCGGGCATGCTCCTCGGGGGCCGGAGGGTCCGCCGCTAAATTCGAGGCGACGTCGCCGGCGCGAAAGGGGAGGCGGGCATCCCCCCACGCCCCGTCCGGCGCCCCCCGGTTGACCCGCCGCGCCCGCCCGGCTAGCTTCCTCGCCATGACGACGCTCGGCCGCTCGACCCGCCATCCGCATCACGCGCATCACCACGGCCCCGACGGGTCGCGGAGCGGGCGCGTGTGCCGGCCGGTGTAGGCGCAGCGAGCCCAGGGCAGTCGAGCTCCGCGGTCCGTCCCCGGGACGGGCCGCGGTATTTTTTTGCATTCACCCGAGCAGGTGGACGGAGCGATGATCCGCATCGCGTTGCCGAACAAGGGACGGCTCGCGGAGGGCGCCAGAGAGATCCTGGAGCGCGCCGGGCTGGAGTTCGACATGGCGCACGAGCGCTCGCTGCAGGCCTCGCTGGGCGGCGAGTTCCAGGCGCTCTTCGTGCGCGCCAACGACATCCCGGAGTTCGTGGCGGACGGCGCCGCGGACGTCGGGATCACGGGACGCGACCTGGTCGAGGAGTCCGGCCGGCCGTTGCGCGTACTCCTCGACCTCGGCTTCGGCCGCTGCCGCCTCGCCGTGGCGGTGCGCGAGGAGGACGAGATCGTGGACACCGCCGGGATCCGTGCCGGCACCCGCGTCGCCACGACGTTCCCGAGCCTGGCGCGCCGCTACTTCGAGACGGCCGGACGCGACGTCGCCATCGTCCCGGTCTCCGGCGCCGCCGAAGTCGCGCCGCACCTGGGCGTGGCCGACATCATCGTGGACCTCGTCTCGACCGGCTCGACGCTGAAGACGAACGGGCTGCGCGAGGTGGCCACGGTGCTCGAGTCCTCGGCGCTCCTCGTCTCGCGGCCGCAGATCCTCGACGAGCCGATGGCCGGGCGGAAGGTCCGCGAGCTGACCGTCGCGCTCGAGTCCGTGATCCGCGCCGAGGGGAAGCGCTACCTCATGGCGAACGTGCGCAAGGACGTGCTCCCGCAGGTCAAGGAGATCCTGCCGGGCATCTCCGGCCCCACGATCGTCGACGTCCTCGACCACGGCGACTGGGTGGCGGCGCACGCCGTCGTCGACCGGCGCGAGCTGTACCGCGTGGTCGCGGAGCTGAAGTCCATCGGGGCGACGGGGATCCTGGTGACGAAGATCGAGAGGCTGATGCCATGAAGCCGACCAACGAAGCGGAGTGGGAGAGTGGAGGAGCGGAAGAGCGGCGGACGGAGGGATCGCCCACTCCCCCGCTCCCCCATTCGCCCACTCTGGCAGTGACCGGCAGGCTGGCGGAGCTGACCGCGGAGGAGGAAGCGCTCCTGCTGAACCGCGGCCGCGCCAGCGACCCGGAGGTCGAGGCCGCCGTCCGCGCCCTGATCGACAACGTCCGCCGCCGCGGCGACGCCGCGCTGCGCGAGCAGGCGCTCCGCTTCGACCGCGCCTCGCTCGAGTCCCTCGAGGTCCCACGCGAGGCGTGGGACGAGGCGCTGGAGGGGCTCGAGCCGGCGGCCCGCGCCGCGCTCGAGCAGGCCGCGGACAACATCGCGGCGTTCCACCGGGCGCAGCTCCCGCCGCCGCTCGAGGTCGAGGTGACGCCCGGCGTCCGCCTCGGGCGCCGCGCCGAGCCGCTCGAGCGCGTGGCCGTCTACGCGCCAGGCGGCCGCGCCGCCTACCCCAGCAGCGTGCTCATGGGCGTGGTCCCGGCCCGCGTGGCCGGGGTCGGGGAGGTCGTGGTCTGCTCGCCCGCCGGACCGGACGGGCGCCCGCCGGCCGCCGTGCTCGCGGCCTGCGCGCTCGCCGGCGCCGACCGCGTCTTCGCCGTCGGCGGCGCCGGCGCCATCGCCGCCGTCGCCTACGGCACCGAGACGATCCCCCGCTGCGACAAGGTGGTCGGCCCCGGCAACGCGTACGTCACGGAGGCCAAGCGCCAGCTCAACGGCCGGATCGCCATCGACTCGCCGGCCGGTCCCTCCGAGGTGCTCGTCATCGCGGACGGCGCGGCGGACCCGGAGGTCGTGGCCGCCGAGCTGATCTGCCAGGCGGAGCACGACCCCGACGCCGCCGCCGTGCTCGTCTGCACCGTGGGGCGAGTGCTCGAGGCGACGCTCGCCGCGCTGGCGCGCCGCGTCCCCGCCGAGCCGCGCCGCGAGATCGTCGAGGCCGCGCTCGCCGCGCGCGGCGGGCTGCTGCTGGCGGACTCGCTCGAGGAGGCGCTCGCGTTCAGTGCCCGCTACGCGCCCGAGCACCTGCTGCTGCTGGTGCGGGACCCGCGCGCGGCGCTGGACGGCGTCCGCGCCGCCGGCACGGTCTTCCTCGGCGCGGGCAGCTCCGTCGCGTTCGGCGACTACGTCACCGGCGCGAACCACGTGCTCCCGACCGCGGGGCTGGCCCGCTCGTACCCCGGGCTCTCGACGCTCGACTTCCTGCGCTGGTTCACGTACCAGGAGGTCTCGCGGGATGCCGCCGCGCGCCTCGCCGGCCCGACCGCCACGCTCGCCGAGGCCGAGGGGCTGCCCGCGCACGCCGCCGCCGCGCGGCTCCGGACGGCGGAGGGGGAGAGTGGACGAGTGGAGGAGGGGGTGATCGCCCCCGCGGGCGGAAGCCGCCCGGGGACTTCGCCACGTCCCCCCCTCCCCCACTCCCCCGCTCTGCCGTTCCGCGCTGCGTACCGCGACATCGAGCTGTACGACCCGGCGCGGCGCCCGATCGGGCTCGACCTGAGCGACAACACGTCGCTCTACGGCGCGCCGCCCGCCGCCATGCGCGCGCTCCGCGAGCTGAGCCAGGCGCAGGTCACGCGCTACCCGCCGGTCTTCGCCGAGCGGCTGAAGGAGGCGCTGGCCGAGCTGCACGGCGTCCAGCCGGAGAACATCGCCACGGGGTGCGGCTCCGACGACGTCATCGACAGCGCGCTCAGGGCGTTCTGCGAGCCGGGCGACGTCGTCGCCTACCCGGAGCCGACGTTCAGCATGGTGCCGCTGTTCGTGCAGATGAACGCCGCCCGGCCGGTGGGCGTGCCGATGGCGCCCGGCTTCGCGCTGGACGTGGACGCGGTGCTCTCGACGCGCGCCCGCGCGATCTACCTGTGCACGCCGAACAACCCGACGGGCATGCCGATCCGCTACGCGGACATCGTGGAGGTCGTGGACGCCGCCACCGGCGTGGTGCTCGTGGACGAGGCGTACGCCGACTACGGTGCGGCCACGTTCATCGGCGGCGCCATCGAGTCCGGGCGCGCGGTCGTTCTGCGCACGCTCTCCAAGGCGTTCGGGCTCGCGGGGCTGCGCATCGGCTACGCGATCGGCGCGCCGGCGCTGGTGCGGGAGATCGAGAAGTCGCGCGGCCCGTACAAGATCAGCGCGGCGGCGGAGGCGGCGGCGCTCGCGGCGCTGGCGGAGGACCGGGAATGGGCGGCCGCCAACGTCGCCGACGTCGTCCGCAACCGGGAGGCGCTCGTGGCCGAGCTGGAGGGGATGGGGCTCCGCGTCTGGCCGTCCGCGGCCAACTTCCTGCTGGTTCGCGCGGGCGCGGGCGAGGGCGGCGCCGCCGGGCGCCTGCTCGCGGCGCTGCGTGAGCGCGACGTGGCGGTCCGCGCCTTCCCCGGCCTCCCCCAGGCCGGCGACTGCATCCGCGTCAGCATCGGCCCGTGGCCCGCCATGGAACGATTCGTGGATGCGCTGCGGGGAGCGTTGGAGATGGATGCGGGAGAGGAGAGGGCATGATCGTCGGACTCGTGGATTACGGTGTAGGCAACCTGCATTCTCTGGTGAAGGCGCTGGAGCTCGGCGGCGCGCGGGTGCGCGTCGAGACCAACCCGCGGCTCGCGCTCGGGTCCGACGCGCTCGTGCTCCCCGGCGTCGGCGCGTTCGGGCCCGCGGCGCTCGGCCTCGCGCCGGCGGCGTCGGAGATCCGCGACGCGCTGCGGGCCGGCTTCCCCGCGCTCGGCATCTGCCTCGGCATGCAGCTCCTGTTCGAGGGGAGCGAGGAGAGCCCGGGCGAGGGGCTGGGCATCTTCCGCGGGCAGGTGCGGCGGCTGCACGCGCGCCGCGTGCCGCAGATGGGGTGGAACTGGGTGACCTCGCGGCCGGACCCGCTCTTCGCGCGGCGGCCGCTCCTCAGCGCGTACTACGCCAACAGCTACATCGCCGTGCCGGAGGAGCCGGGCGACGTCGTGGCCACCTCCGACTACGACGGCATCAGCTTTCCCGCCGCCGTGCGCCGCGGCCGCACCTGGGGCGTGCAGTTCCACCCGGAGAAGAGCGGCGCCGCCGGGCTCGACCTGATCCGCGGCTTCCTGGCGCAGGTCGGCCGGTGATCGCCTACCCCGCCATCGACCTGCGCGGCGGCCGCGTCGTCCAGCTCGTCGGCGGCCGGCCGGAGGACGAGCGCGTCAGCCTGCCGGACCCGCTGGAGGTGGCCGCCCGCTGGCGCGACGCCGGCTTCCGCGCGCTCCACGTCGTCGACCTCGACGCCGCGCTCGGCCACGGCTCGAACCGCGCCGCCGTCGAGCGGCTCCTGACGGAGTCCGGGCTGCCGGCGCAGGTCGGCGGCGGCATCCGCGACGACGCCACCGCCGCCGCGCTCCTCGACGCCGGCGCCGCCCGCGTCATCGTCGGCACGCGCGCCGTCACCGACCCGGCGTGGCTCGAGGCGCTCGCCGCGCGCCACCCCGGCCGCGTCGTCGTCGCCGCCGACGTCCGGGGCGACGAGGTCGTCGTCCACGGCTGGACCGCCGGCGCCGGTCTCGGCGTACCAGAGCTGCTCGAAGGGCTGGCCGCGCTGCCGCTGGCCGCTATACTGGTCACCGACGTCGCGCGGGAAGGACGCCTCGCCGGCGCCGACGCCGAGCGCTTCGGCGCGCTCGCCGCCTCCACGCGCCACCCGCTCCAGGCCGCCGGCGGCATCGCCGCCCTGGACGACCTGCGGCGCCTCGCGGCGCGCGGCGTAGCCGGGGCCGTCCTCGGGATGTCCCTCTACACGGGCGCGGTGGACGCGGCCGCCGCCGCCAGGGAGTTCGCCGAATGACCGGCATCGTGCGGGAGACGCGCGAGACCAGCGTGCGGGTGTCCGTCTCGGAGGGGACCGGCCATGCCACGGTCGCCACGACGGAGCCGTTCCTGGACCACATGCTCGAGACGCTGGCGCGCTACGGCGGCCTCGATCTCGCGGTGCAGGCCTCCGGCGATCTCCGGCATCATCTCGTGGAGGACGTGGCCATCACGCTCGGGCTGGCGCTGCGCGAGGCCGTGCCGCCGACCTGCCGCCGCTACGGCGACGCGACCGTCGTCATGGACGACGCGCTCGTGCAGGTCGCGCTCGACGCCGGCGGCCGTCCGTTCTACCAGGGCCCGCTGCCGAGTCGGCTCTACGACCATTTCTTCCGGTCGCTCGCCGACAACGCGGCATTGACCCTGCACGTGCGCGTCGTCCGCGGTCGCGACCGCCACCACGTCGTGGAGGCGGCCGTCAAGGCCCTCGGGCTCGCGCTCCGCGAGGCGCTCGCTCCCGGCGACGTCGTCTTCAGCACCAAGGGCTCGGTCCGCATCGAGCGGGAGGAGGACTGACACCATGCTCCAGAAGCGCGTGATCGTCTGCCTGGACGTGCGGGACGGTCGCGTTGTGAAGGGCGTCAACTTCACGGGCCTGCGCGACGTCGGCGACCCGGTCGAGCTGGCGGCGCGCTACCAGGAGGAGGGCGCCGACGAGATCGTGTTCCTCGACATCTCCGCCTCCACGGAGGGGCGCGGCACGCTCCTCGACGTCGTCCGCCGCACCGCGGAGCGCCTCTTCATCCCGCTCACGGTCGGCGGCGGCGTCTCCGGCATCGACGACATCGAGGCCGCGCTGCGCAGCGGCGCCGACAAGGTCAGCATCAACACCGCGGCCGTGAAGCACCCGGAGCTGCTCACGCAGGCCTCGCAGCGCTTCGGCGCCCAGGCCGTCGTGGCGAGCATCGACGCGCGCCTCGAGCGCCGCCAGGTGGAGGTGGCCATGCGCGCCGATTCCGGCTCCCAGCAGATCGCCGCCCCCGACGACCCGCGCGCGCCCGCGCTCCCCTGGTTCCGCGTCTTCACGCACGGCGGCGCCACGGCGACCGAGCTGGACGCCGTCACCTGGGCCGAGCAGTGCTCCAGCCTCGGCGCCGGCGAGATCCTGATCACCAGCATCGACCAGGATGGCCGCCGCGACGGCTACGACCTCGAGCTGACCGGCCGCATCGTCGAGGCGGTCAAGGTCCCGGTCATCGCCAGCGGCGGCGCCGGCGACGCGCAGCACCTGGTCGACGCGTTCCTCCTCGCCGGCGCGGATGCCGCGCTCGCCGCGGGGATGTTCCACGACGGCAGCACGACCGTCCGGGAGGTGAAGCGCGTCCTCGCCGCGGCGGGGATCCCGGTGCGCCTGGACCTCCCCGAGATCCCCGCATGAGCGACTCGCTCGCCTCGCTCCTCGAGTTCGCGGTCGAGGTGGCCTGGCGGGCCGGCCGCGCCACGCTCGCGCACTTCCAGACCGGCATCGCCGCCGAGACCAAGGCGGACCACTCCCCCGTCACGCTCGCCGACCGCGAGGCGGAGCGCATCGCCCGCGAGCTGATCGAGGCCCGCCACCCGCGCGACGGCATCCTCGGCGAGGAGCTGGGCGAGACGCGCCCCGCCGCCCGCCGCCGCTGGATCCTCGACCCGATCGACGGCACGCGCGCCTTCGTGCACGGCGTGCCGCTGTATGGCGTCATGGTCGCGCTCGAGGACGAAGGCGACGCCGTGCTCGGCGTGCTCCACTTCCCCGCCCTGAACGAAACCGTCTTCGCCGCCCGCGGCGAGGGGTGCTGGTGGGACGGCCGGCGCGCGCTCGTCTCGCCGGTCAGCCGCCTCGACCGCGCGCTCGTGCTCACCACGGACGCGCGCCCGCCCGAGGACGCCTTCCAGGCCACCGGGTGGCCGCGCCTCGCCGCGCTCGCCGACACCGCCCGCACCTGGGGCGACTGCTACGGCCACGCCCTCGTCGCCACCGGCCGCGCCGAGGCCATGGTCGACCCCGTCCTCGCCCCCTGGGACGCCGCGCCGCTCAAGCCGATCATCGAGGAGGCGGGCGGCGTCTTCACCGACTGGACCGGCGCCGAGACCCACCTCGGCGGCAGCGGCATCTCGACGAACGCCGCGCTGGCCCGGGACATCCGCGGCGTGCTCGGAGCGGGCCTGTGAGGCTCCGCACCGCCGCGGAGCTGGACCGCGTGGACTTCGCCCGCACCGGCGGGCTCGTCCCGGTCGTCGCGCAGCACGTCCGCACGGGCGAGGTCCTCATGCTGGCCTGGGCCAACCGCGAGGCGCTCGAGCGGACGCTCGAGACGGGGGAGGCCTGGTACTTCTCCCGCAGCCGGAACACGCTCTGGCACAAGGGCGAGACGAGCGGCAACGTGCAGCGCCTCGTCGAGCTGCACCTCGACTGCGACGCCGATGCGCTCCTCGCGCTCGTCGAGCCGGCCGGCCCCGCGTGCCACACCGGCGAGCGGACCTGCTTCGACGCCGCCGCCCCGACGCTCCCCGCCCTCGACCGCGTGCTCGAGGCGCGCGCCGCCTCGCCCGACGCGTCTCCCGGCAGCTACACCGTCCGCCTCCTCGGCGACCGCAACCTGCGGCTCAAGAAGCTGGGCGAGGAGGCCGTCGAGCTGGCGGTGGCGTGCGCGGACGAGGACCGGGAGCGGGCGGAGGAGGAGGCGGCCGACCTGCTCTACCACGCGCTGGTGGCGTGCCGGGCGCTCGGCGTGTCGGCGGAGGCGGTGCTGGCGAGGCTGGAGGGGAGGCTGAAGCGGTAGGGGGAGGACGCCCTCACTCCGGCGGCCGCGGCCGCACCACGAGCCGGAAGACCAGCAGGAGCAGCACCGCCCCCAGGATCGCGATCCCCAGCGAGCGCAGGTCGAAGCGCTCGACCCGCCCGAAGTGGAAGACGTGCGTCCCCAGGAACCCGCCGATCATCGCGCCGGCGATGCCGATCAGGATCGTCACCAGGCAGCCGCCGGGGTCCTTCCCCGGCATGATGAACTTCGCGATCGCGCCGGCGACGAGGCCGAAGAGGATCCAGGAGAGAATTCCCACGCGCCCTTTCCGAACCGGTGGTGTTCCCGCTTGCGCGCCCGCTTGCGCTCCCGCGTCCGGCCTTTCTTCGGATCGTCGGAGCGGGCGAGTCGGAGAGCGGGGGGTCGCCGCGTCTCCCACTCCCCCGCTCCCCCGCTCGAAACCGCCGGGCGCGGGCGCGGGCGCGCAAGCGCAAGCGGGAACAGCCGGCCGCGGCCCGCGATCCGCCCGCTTACGCGCCCGTGCCCGCTCTAGACCCGAAACCCCCTCACCAGCTCCTTCATCTTCTCCGCCGAATGCAGCAGCTCCAGGCTCGCGGCGCTCATGTGCTGCGTCGCGGCGGACTGCTGCTCGGCGGCGGCACTGACCTGCTCGGCGCTGGCGGCGTGGGACTCGGCGGTGCTGCCGACGCCGCGGACCGTGTCCTCGACGGTGCGCACGGCGCCCTCGTTCGAGTCGGCGGCCACGGCCACGCGGCCGGCGGCCTCCTGCACCTGGGCGACGGCGCCGATGATGTCCTCGAACGCGGCCTCGGCCCGGCGCGAGACGTCCTCGACGCCGGCCACCTTCGTGGTGCCCTCGGCGATCGTGTCGACGACGTCGCGCAGCTCCTTGCGGATCTCGCGCACGGCGAGCGCGACCTCCTCGGCGGCGCGGGCGCTGCCGTCGGCGAGCTTCCGCACCTCCTCGGCCACGACGGCGAAGCCGCGGCCGTGCTCGCCGGCGCGGGCCGCCTCGATGGCGGCGTTCAGGGCGAGGAGGTTCGTCTGGCGCGCGATCCCCTGGATCGTCTCGACGAAGTCCGTGATGCGCTTCGAGGACACCTCGAGCTCCTCCGCCTCCTTCCCCGCGGAGGCGACGACGCCGCGCACCTCGAGCAGCAGCCGCAGCGCCTCGCCGATGTCCTGGCGCCGCTCCTCGGAGAGCACGCCGATGCGCCGCCCGAGACCGCGCAGGTCGTCGGCGGCGGCGGAGACGTCCGCCGCGTGCCGGCGGATCGCGGCCAGCGCCTCGTCCACGGTGCGCAGCCCCGCGGCCTGGTGCTCGGCGCCCGTCGTGATCTCGACCATCGCGGTCGCGACCTCGCCGCTGGACGCCGCCACCTCCTCCGAGACGCTCGACAGGTCCGACGCCGAGGCGCGGATCTGCTCCGCCGTCACGACCGTCTCGCCCACGATGGTGCGCAGCCGCTCCGCCATGTCGCCGAAGGCGCCGGCGAGCACGCGCAGCTCGGCGGGCATGACGCCGCTCACGCGCACGTTCAGGTCGCCCTGGCCGAAGTCCCGCGCCGCGGCGACCAGCCGGTCGAGCGGACGGTGGATCGCCGCGACCGTCCGGAACATGAGGAAGAGGCCGAGCAGCACGGTGACGGGGAGCATGACGAGGAGCGCGATCTCGCGCCAGCTCGATTCGCCCTCGATCCGGACGGCGGTGCGGCCGATCTCGCCGTTCTCGGCGGTGCTCAGCGCGCGCAGGAGGCTCTCGATCTCGCGCGCGGTGGCGTCGAGCGCGGCCAGGCGGCTCGTCGCCTCCGTGCCCTGTCCCGCCGCCCGCGCCGCGGGGGACGCGGCCACGGCCGAGTCCAGCCGCGCCTCCAGCTCCGCCAGTCGCGCCAGTCCGCGACGCTCCGTCGCCGAGAGGTCCGCCTGCCGGGCAAAGCCGGCGCGCAGCGGCGCGGCCTCCGCGGAGAGGCTCCGGAACGCGGTGCGGGCCGCCGCGTCCCCGGTCAGGGCGTACGCCTGCGCACTGCGGAGCTGCCGCAGCGTCGTCGCCTCCAGGCGGCCGGCGATCTCGACGTCCTGCTGCAGCGCGGCGATCCGCTCCGTCGCCGAGGCCGAGACCTGCCGCAGCGCGACGAGGCCGAGCCACCAGATGACGACCGTGCCCGCCAGCACGATGCCGAACGCCAGGATCAGGCGACCCTGAATGCGATTGAAGTAGTCCCGGATCTCGACCATGGGGGAAGGCACGGGGGAACCGCGGGGAGAGGGGCACAAAATACCGCGCCGCTGGTACACGAGTCAACGGCGGGGCCCGTGCGCCTCGCACCCCGTCTTGCCTGGAGGCGCATGCCCTGGCAGCTTGCATCCGTCCCCGCCGGGAGAGCACCGATGTCCGACAGCCTGACGCCCCGACCCGAAACCGCGCCCGCGCTGCAGCCGCTCCGTCAGCGGACGGTCGACGAGCTGTGCCGCCATTTCGCCGCGGACAACCTCGACCTGGTCGAGTTCGAGCGCCGCCTCGACCTCGCCCACCGCGTCGGCACGCCGGCCGAGCTCGTCGCGCTCACGGCCGACCTGCCGACCGGCGCCGCCGCGCACCCCGAGCCCGAGCCCGCGGACGCGCCGCGGCCCCGGCTCGGCGCGAACGTCGCCCGCCGCGCCCGCCAGGCGCTCCTCGCCATCATGGGCGGGACCACCCGCAAGGGCCGCTGGATCCCCGCGGAGCAGAGCGTCGTCGTCGCCATCATGGGCGGCGCCGAGCTCGACTTCCGGGACGCCGTCCTCCCGCCGGGCGAGACCGAGATCCAGTGCTTCGCGTTCTGGGGCGGGATCGAGATCATCGTCCCGCCGGACCTGATCGTGGACGTGGACGGCCTGGCGATCATGGGCGGCTTCGAGCACGCGTCCGGCGGGCCGGCGAGCCCGCCGCCGGACGCGCCGCGCCTCCGCATCACGGGCGCGGCCATCATGGGCGGCGTCGAGGTGAAGGTGCGCGCCGTGGGCGACCCGGGCGGCCGCATGAGCGCGCGCCGCGAGATCTACAGCGGCCCGCGCAGCGGCTTCGAGGAGATCCACGGGACGCGCGAGGAGCTCAGGGAGTGGCGCCGCGAGCTGCGGCGCAAGCTCCGGGAAAGCCATCGGGGGCGGTAGGTGACGGCTCAGGACCATCACGAGGAGGACGCGCTCGGCAAGGCCTACGACGCGCACCTGATGCGGCGGCTGCTCCGCTACCTGCGGCCGTACCGCCTGCGGGTCTCGTTCGCCATCCTGCTGCTTCTCGCCGGCTCGCTCCTGGAGGTCGCCGGCCCCTGGCTCACCAAGGTCGCCCTCGACCGCGCCGTCCCGAGCCACGACGTGCGCATGCTCGGGATCCTCTCCGCCGCCTACCTCGGCGCCCTCGTCTTCGGCTTCGCCCTAGAGTACGGCCAGACCATCCTCACCACCTGGCTCGGCCAGCGGGTGATGTACGACCTGCGCCACGAGATCTTCGGCCACCTCCAGCGCATCGGGCTCCCGTTCTTCGACCGGAACCCCGTCGGCCGCCTCATGACCCGCGTCACGAACGACGTCGAGGCGCTGAACGACCTCTTCAGCTCCGGCGTGGTCACCGTCTTCGGCGACGTCTTCACGCTCGTCGTCCTGACGCTCGCCATGGTGCTCGTCGACTGGCGCCTCGCGCTCGTCACGCTCGCCGTCATGCCGCTCGTCTTCTGGGTGGCGATGATCTTCCGCACGAAGTTCCGCGAGGCGTACCGCGACATCCGCACGCGCCTCGCCCGGATCAACGCGTTCCTCCAGGAGCACATCTCCGGCGTCACCGTCGTGCAGCTCTTCGGGCGCGAGGCGGAGTCCTCCCGCCGCTTCCGCGAGATCGGCGACGACTACCTGGCCGCGCACCTGCGCTCCGTCACCTACTACGCGCTCTTCTTCCCGATCGTCGAGCTGCTGACCGCCGTGGCGTTCGCGCTCATCGTCGCCTACGGCGGCAGCGAGGTCCTGGCCGGCGGGCTCACGGTCGGCACCGTCTTCGCGTTCCTCCAGTGGGCGCGCCGCTTCTTCCGCCCGATCCAGGACCTGTCCGAGAAGTACAACATGCTCCAGGGCGCGATGGCCGCCTCCGAGCGCATCTTCAAGCTGATCGACACGCCCGAGGCGCTGAACGTCCCGCCCGAGCCGCTGCACCTGCC
>DASTKT010000152.1:0-27141 GCA_035715725.1 Longimicrobiales bacterium
ACCTCCGACACCGCGACCACGTACGGCGGCAGATACGCGCCCGTGAGGCGGACGGCGCGGTCGGCGCCGGAGGCGATCTGGGTGGTCCAGCCGCCGGTCTGGTCGTGGACGCGGACGACCCAGAAGCGGGGCACGACGGAGTCCGTGGGGGCGACGTGGAGGACGTAGCCCTCGTCGTCGCCGGCGTCGTCGAGCGAGACGCTCGGGGCGGCGGGCTTCGCGGCGCCGAGCCAGGGGGACTCGGGGACGAGCGCGGGCTCGTCGTAGACGCGGCGGAGCCGGTCGGCGATGCCGCCGGCGTTGTCCATGAGCGCGCTGGCGCTGAAGTGGATGTTGCCGGAGGCGCCCTCGGAGCGGCGGGTCAGGTCGACCTGGCGGACGATCTCGTCGGCGGACCAGGCGGAGGGGCCGCGCCCACCCACGCGGCTCGTGAAGTTGCCCGGCCAGAGGTGGCGCGCGTGGGCGTTCTGCTCCTCCCACCACTCGAGCAGCGTGGTATAGCGCTGCCGGGGCGCGTCCACCTTCCAGTAGAGCTGCGGGGCGAGGTAGTCGAGCCAGCCGTTGTTCAGCCACTTCTTGGAGTCGGCGAAGATCTCCGTGTAGGAGTCGAGGCCGTCGACGCCGCGGGGGCTGCCGGGGCGCCAGATGCCGAACGGCGAGATGCCGAACTTGACCCAGGGCTTCGTCGCCTTGATGGCGTCGTAGAGCTGGCGGACGAGGGCGTTGACGTTCTCGCGGCGCCAGTCGTCGCGGGCGAGGTCGCCGCCCTGGTCGCGGTAGCGCCGGTAGGTGGCGTCGTCGGGGAACGGCAGGTACTTCCCGTTCCGGCCGCGCTCGAGGTACGGGTAGAAGTAGTCGTCGATCTGGACGCCGTCGATGTCGTAGCGGCGGACGACGTCGATGACGACCTGCATGGCGTGGGAGCGCGTCTCCGTGAGCCCGGGATCGAGCCAGAGGTAGCTGCCGTAGCGGCGCACCAGCTCGGGGTGCGTGCGCGTGATGTGCGTCGGCGCCGCATGCCAGCGCGGCGATGTGTACCCGGCGCGGTACGGGTTGAACCAGGCGTGCAGCTCGAGGCCGCGCTTGTGCGCCTCCTGCACCGCGAACGCGAGCGGGTCCCAGCGCGGCTCCGGCGCTCTCCCCTGCTCCCCGGTCAGCCAGTGGGACCACGGCTCGAGCGACGACTCGTAGAACGCATCCGCCGCCGGCCGCACCTGGAAGATGATCGCGTTCAGGTGGAGCGCGGCCGCGCGGTCGAGGATCCTGAGGAGCTGCGCCTGCTGCTGCGCCGTCGGCAGCCCGGGGCGCGACGGCCAGTCCATGTTCTCCACCGTGGCCACCCACACGCCGCGGAACTCCCGCGCCATGACCGGGAGCGGCGCGGGGAGCCGGACCGGCGGCGGCGCCTCGAGGGACGGTGGCGTCGCCGGCACCGGCCTCCCGAGCGGGACCGGCGCCGGCTTGGCCGGCGGCGGCGCGGTCCGCGAGCACGTCGCGAGGAGGAACGTCGACACGATCGACGCGGCCGTCCGCAGCCCGCTCGGGGCCGCGTACCCTTGCCGGGGCGGCGCGCTCATGGCCGCCGGCGCGCCGCCGGGCGCACGACGCCGCGGAAGTCGTTGCCGGCCTTCGCCGGCGCGGCGAAGCGGGTGGGCGTCCGGGCCGGCCCCCGGGCCTGGCGGGCGCCGCGCGGCAGCGGCGCCGGCACCGGCGCCGATGACGGCGCCCGCGGCGCGGGCTCCGGCCGGGTCGCCGGTGGCACCGCGCTGTCCGCCGCGGCCGGAGCGGCCGCGGACCCGCCGGCGAAGCGGTAGAGCCGCTCGCCGGCGCGGATCAGGCCGTACTTCTCGCGCGCGATGCGCTCGAGCGTGGCGCTGTCCTTCTCGAGGGAGTCCGCCCGCGCCTCCAGCCGCTTGACCTCCGCGCGGGTCGAATCGAGCTGCTCCATCTCCTTCTCCCGCTCCTTCTCCAACCGGCGCACGTCGAGGAGCGAGTACTCGCCGCCGAAGACGGCGAAGTACCCGGCCACGCCGGCGACGGCGGCCAGCACCCAGCGCAGCTTCAAAACGCGGCTCTCCCCAGGAAGTCGGCGGCGGACGCGAGGTCCTCGTCGATGCGGAGGAGCTGGTTGTACTTCGCGATGCGGTCGGTCCGGCTCGCGCTCCCGGTCTTGATCTGACCGCTGCGCGTGGCGACGGCGAGGTCGGCGATGAAGGTGTCCTCGGTCTCGCCGGACCGGTGGCTGATGATGAAGTTGTAGCCGTTGCGGCGGGCCAGATCGATGGCCTCGAGGGTCTCCGTGACACTACCGATCTGGTTGAGCTTGATGAGGATGGCGTTCGCGGCGCCGAGCTCGATCCCCTTCGCCAGCACGGCGGCGTTCGTGACGAACAGGTCGTCGCCGACGAGCTGCACGCGGTCGCCGATCGTCTCGGTGAGCTTGACCCAGCCGTCCCAGTCGTTCTCCGCCAGCCCGTCCTCGATCGAGACGATCGGGTACTTCTCGACCCAGCTCCGCCAGAAGTCGATCATCTCGTCGGACGTCTTCCGCTCGCCCGTCGACTTCTTGAAGACGTAGGCGCCGTCCTGGTAGAACTCGCTCGCCGCCGGATCGAGCGCGAGCAGGATCTCCTCGCCCGCGCGGTAGCCGGCCTTGTCGATCGCCTCGAGGATGACCTCGACGGCCTCCTCGTTGGAGGCGAGGTCGGGGGCGAAGCCGCCCTCGTCGCCTACCGCCGTGCTCTTCCCCTGCTTCGCCAGCACCTTCTTGAGCGAGTGGAAGATCTCGACGCCGGCGCGCAGCGCGTCCGGGAACGCGTCGAAGCCGACCGGCACGATCATGAACTCCTGGAAGTCGACGTTGTTCGCCGCGTGCGCGCCGCCGTTCAGGATGTTCATGAGCGGCACGGGGAGCAGGTTCGCGTGCACGCCGCCGAGGTAGCGGTAGAGCGGCAGCCCGCTCTCCTCGGCCGCCGCGCGCGCCGCCGCCATCGACACCGACAGGATCGCGTTCGCGCCCAGGCTCGACTTGTTCTCCGTCCCATCCAGCTCGACCATCGTCCGGTCCAGCGCCACCTGGTCCAGCGCATCGAGCCCGATGACCTCCGGCGCGATCCGGTCGTTGACGTTGGCGACGGCGCCGAGCACGCCCTTCCCGCCGTAACGCTCGTCGCCGTCGCGCAGCTCCAGCGCCTCGCCCTCCCCGGTGGACGCGCCGCTCGGCACCGCCGCGCGGCCCGTGGCGCCACTCTCGAGAAGGACTTCCGCTTCGACGGTCGGGTTGCCGCGCGAATCCAGGATCTCGCGGGCGGTCACACTGATGATGGCGGACATCGGGATGGTCGGGTCGGAGAAACGAAAGACGGCTCGGTAAGTACGTTTAACGTGCGCGGTTTCGCCGGGCCGCGCAACCCCTGTCCGGGCCTGGCGCGGCGCTGCGCCGCCTCCCCTGCACGCAGGCGCTCGACCCGTCGGATCCGAACGAGGAAGGAGAGCCCGGGGAGGCCGAGAGGTCCGTCGCTCTCGACCGGGCCGAAGCCCACCGCACGCGGCGGCTCCCCGGGCAACACTGCGGATCCTGGAAGTGAGGCCCCGGCCCGAACGCCGCGAGGCGCCGTGCCGGAACCGAAACGGATGGCGGTGCAGGTTTCGGGCCCGCGGCGGGGACCGCGAGGCCGGCGCTCCGGCCGCCGTCAGCTCCGCCCGACTCGCGCGTCCGGCCGGGACCGCAGCTCGTCGATGCGCGAGCGCACCTCGGCCATCAGCTCGTCGCGCGTCGACTCGTCGTAGTCGGAGGTGTGGATGGGCGCGCCGAAGCGGACCACGATCGGCCCGGAGCGGACGCGGAACGCGCCCTTCGGGAGGATGCGGCGGGTGCCGAGGATGCCGACGGGGACGATGTCCACGCCGTTGTGGAGCGCGAGCATGAACGCGCCCTTCTTGAACGGCAGCATCTCGCCGCCGGGGCCGCGGGTGCCCTCGGGGAAGATGACGACGGAGCTGTTGTCCTCGCGGATCAGGCGGCCGGCCTGGTCCAGCGAGCGGATCGCGGAGGCCCTGTCCCCGCGGTCGACGGAGACGTGGCCGGCCGCCTTCCAGGCGGTGCCGAAGATCGGGATGCGCTCCAGCTCCTTCTTGGCGACGAAGCGGTAGCGCTTGGGGATCCTCGCGGCCAGCGCGAAGACGTCGTACCACGAGACGTGGTTGCTGGCGAAGACCTGCGGCTCGTCGAGGTGGACGTTCTCGAGCCCCTCGACGTGGACGGGCGTGCCGCTGGCCCAGAGCATCCAGCGGGCCCAGGCGTGGGAGGCGAAGTCGTAGACGCGCCCCTTCACGCCGAGCAGCGCGCTGACGATGACCATCGTCCCGAGCAGGACGGTGGAAACGAGGAGGTTGAAGCCGACCCAGAGTGAACGAATCACGTCTCGCCGTCCTGGAAGTGGCGGTACCCCTGGATGTCGAGCGGGCGAAGCGTGCCATCGCCGGCTCGGGCGACGACGCCCTCCCCTTCCCTCGCCTCGCCGATCCGGGTCAGCCGGACGCCGAGCTCCGCCTCGAGCGCGGGCGCCAGCGGCGCCACGGCGCCGGGCGCGGCGGCGAAGACCAGCTCGTAGTCCTCGCCCCCGCCGAGCGCGAGCCGGAGCGCCGCCTCGCGGTCCCGCGTCGCCTCGAGCGCCGCGGCGGAGACCGGCACCCGCTCCGGCTCGAGCACGACCTGCACCGCGCTCGCCACGGCCAGATGGCGCAGGTCTCCGGCCAGTCCGTCGGAGAGGTCGAGCATCGCGTGCGGGAGCCCGCGTCCCGCGAGCCAGCGCGCCTCGCGCACGCGCGGCCGCGGCCGCGCGAACGCCTCCCGCGCGCCGGCCGCCGGCTCCTCCCCCCGGCGCCACGCCGCGACGGCGGCGGCGGCCGCGCCCAGCTCGCCCGTGACCCACAGCTCGTCGCCGGGGAGAGCGCCGGCGCGCAGCACGGGCTCGCGCGCCTCGCCCAGCACGACCACGTCGAGGAAGATCGGCCCCGGCGAGCGCGTCAGGTCCCCGCCGAGCACGGCGGCGCCGACGGAGTCCGCCGCGCGCCGCGCGCCGGCCATGAGCGCGGGGCCCAGCTCCGCGTCGGCATCCGCCAGCGCGAGCGTGGCCAGGATGCCGATCGGCCGCGCGGCCATGGCGGCCAGGTCGCTCAGCGCCGCCGCGGCGGCGCGGTACCCGATCTCCTCGGGGGAGAGCCAGGCGCGGCGGAAGTGCACGTCCTCGACGGAGGCATCGGCGCTGACCACGATGCCGGTGCCGAGCACGACGGCGGCGTCGTCGCCCGGACCGACGGAAACGTCCGCGCGGGACACGGGCGGCCCGGCGGCGAGGAAGCGCCGGATCAGGTCGAATTCGGCGCCGTCGCCGAGGCGGATGTTGCGGGTAGGCGGACCCATCGGGCGTGGGGCGGGCCGTTCAGCGCCAGCGGAGCCGCAGCGCGCCGGCGGGCGTGGCGGCCCAGACGTCGTCGCCCCGGGGGAGCACGGACCAGACCGGGCCAGCCGGGAGATCGGCGCCGACCGTGTAGGAGGTCCAGATCTGCGAGGCCGGGTCGAAGTGGGCGATGCCGCGTGCGCCGGCCACCCAGAGCTGGCCGTCGTCGCTCGCCAAGCTGGTCGGCCGGCCGATGCTGCCGAGCGTCGGGTCGCGGACCACGAGCCAGTTCGCGCCGTCGAAGCGGTAGAGCGCGTCGGACGTCACGGCCCAGACCGCCCCGGCGACGGGCGCGGCCGCCAGCACCCGGCCACGCAGCGCCGCGTGGTTCTCCGTTCCCGGTGCCACGAGCGGCGTCGGCAGGAGTGCCGGCCCGGCGGTCGTGGTCGTCGCGGCGGCGGGCGCAGGCCGGGCGGTGGAGTCCGCCGTGGCGCCGTCGCGCTCCGCGGCCGGCGGCCGGGCCGGAGCGGTCGGCGTGCCGGCGGCGGACGCGGCCGGGATGACCCACAGCCCGGCGTCGCTCGAGATCCAGAGCGTGTCGCCGGACAGCGCGAGGTGCGCCACGGCGTGGCCGGCGAGCACGGCCGGCGCCCTCACGCGGCCGTCGTCGCCGACGAGCGCGAGGCCGCGCCGGGTCCCGGCCCAGACCCCGTCCGCCGCCGGAGCCAGCGCGGCGACGGCGTCGGCGGGGAGGCCGTCGCTCTCCTCGATGCGCTGGAAGCGGCCGCGCTCGCGGTCGAGGCGGTAGAGCCCGTCGGCGGCGCCGAACCAGACGGCGGCGGCGGTGGGGAGCACCCGGCTCACGGCGCCGGCGGGCGCGTTGTCCAGGTCCGGCTCCCACGTGCGCCAGCTCTGCAGGTCGGCGGAGGCGCGCGTCACGCCGCGGCCCGGGCCGCGGCCGTCGGCGCCGAACCAGAGCGCGTCGTCGTCGGCCGCCACACTGGCCACGCCGAACGAGGGGACGCCAAAGCGCAGCCACTCCGGCTGCATGGTGCGGGAGTCGAAGCGGGCGACGTTGCCGCCGTCGGTGCCGACCCAGTACGTGGCCGGCACATCCGCGCCGATGATCGCGGTGATCGGCCAGCGGCGGCCGCGCTCGTCGAGGGAGAGCGTGCCGAGCGCGGAGCGGAGGTACGGATCCGCCTGGAGCAGCGCCGCGGCGCCGGACCCCGGGCTCCCGAGCCCGGGCGGCACCTGGCCGGGCCCGACGGGCTCGAGCAGCAGCGAGCCCTGCCGCAGCCGCAGCCACCCGCCGGGCGCGGCGAAGTAGAGGTCGCCCGAGCCGCCGGGGTCCATGACGATGCGGTGGATCGGTGCCGCCGGGCTCGTCGCCTTCCGGCTCCACTGCCCGAACGCGCCGCTGTACGTGTAGATGCCGCCGGTGCTGGTCGCCATCCACACGTCGTCGTGGAAGCGGTCGTAGGCGAGCGCGGTGGGCCGCTCCGCGGCGGGGAAGCCGTCCTCGACGGTCACCGGCACCGCCCAGCGCCGGCCGACGAAGTCGTAGACCTCGAGGCCGCCGTTCGTCGCCACGTACAGGTTGCGGAGGTCCGCGGCGAGGCCGTACGCATCCGCGAAGCGCGTCACCAGGACGCGCTCCTCCGGGCGCCACTGCCGCCCGCTCTGCGCGCGCGCCGCGCCGGCGGCCACGAAGCAGAGCGTGGACGCGAGCAGGACGACGCCGGATCTGCGGGCGGGAGCTCGGCTCACGCGGGGCCTCGGTCGGTGTCGGGGTCTGCCTGGCGTACCCGGAAGTTTACGGTCAGGGTCCGCGCGCTACCAGCGGGGGGGCTGGTCGAAGCTCACGAAGGGGAGCCGGAACGGCGGCGTTCGCGCGCCCGGCCGGGCGAACGCCAGGTGCAGGTGGGCGGACACGTCCCGCGGCGAGAGCGAGCGGCCGCGCGCCGCCAGGTCCGCCGCGCGCCCCGCGAAGAAGAGCCCGACGCCGGCCGCGTCCCGCGCGGCGAGCCCCGCCGCCAGCAGCGCGCCGATCGTGCCGGAGAGCTGGTCCCCCATCCCGGCCGAGGCCACGTCGGACGAGCCCGTCGTGTTCACCAGCAGCGGCGCGCCCGGCGCCGCGATCACCGAGGGCTGCCCCTTCAGCAGCACCACGCACCCGGTCCGCTCCGCCAGCTCGCGCGCCACGTCCGGCCGCCGCGCCACGATCTGCGCCACGCTCCCGCCCGTGAAGCGCGCCGCCTCGCCCGGATGCGGCGTGAGCACGATCGGCCGCCCGGCGGCGTGCGCGCGCAGCGCCTCCGGGTCGGCCGCCATCAGCGTGAGCGCGTCCGCGTCCAGCAGCGCCGGCTTCCCCGGCGTGGCCTCGAGCGCCGCCTCCAGCGCGCGCCGCGCGGCCGCGTCCTTCCCCATCCCCGGTCCGGCCACGAGCGCGTCCAAGCCCGGCGGCAATCCCGCCTCCCGGTCCACGAAGATCGTCTCCGGGACCACGGACTCGACGATCGCACGGTTCGCGGCCGCCGATGCGACGTGGACGAGCCCGGCGCCGGCCCGCACCGCCGCCTCCGCCGTGATCGCCGCCGCCCCGACCATCCCCTCCGACCCGGCCAGGACCAGCACGCGGCCGGACGTCCCCTTGTGCCCGCTCGGGTCCCGCGCCGGCCGCCGCGCCGCCGCCCACCCCGGCGTGATCAGCTCGGCGCCGAACGCGCGCGCCGCGGCGGGCGGAAAGCCGATCTCCACGGCGACGAGCCGGCCGCACGCCCCGCGCGCCGGGTGCAGCATGAGCCCCAGCTTCGGCGACCCGAACGTCACCGTCACCTCGGCCTGCACCGCCTCCCCGGGGACGGCGCCGGTGGTCGCGTCCACGCCGGACGGCAGGTCCAGCGCCACCACCGGCCGGCCCGAGGCGTTGATCGCGCGGATCAGCGAGGCCGCGGGCTCCCGCGGCGCGCCGGCCGTGCCGGTGCCGAGGATCCCGTCCACGATCACGCCCGCCGCGGCGAACGACCCGGCGGCCTCCTCCGGCTTCAGCTCGGGAAGCTCGTATCCGTGGGAGGGGAACGGATCGGGGAGGCGCGAGCCCGCGCGCACGAACGCCACGTCCCGGCCCCACGCCCGCAGGCTCCGCAGCACCACGACCGCGTCCCCGCCGTTGTGCCCGCCGCCGACCGCCGCCACCACCCGCCCCTCCGGGTAGAGCCGCTGGATCAGGAGCGCCGCGGAGCGGCCGGCGTCCTCCATCAGCACGCGCTCCGGGATGCCGGCCTCCGCGCGCGCCGCCCGGTCCTGCTCGGCCGATTCCGCCGCCGTCGGCAGCGGCACCGCCGGCCAGCCGTACACATCGGCGTGCCTCATCGTCCGGCTCCGCGAGGCCCGGCCGCACCGCTACGGAACGCAACGGGCCGGCGGGCGGGGATCCGATCCCCGCCGCCGGCCCGAAGTCCGTGCGCCACCCCGCTCGCCGACAGCCTACTTGTAGCTCTGGCCGATCGTCCGGCCGAAGCTGATCTCCCCGTTGTCGATGCGTATGTTGAACCCGCACTCCGGGTTCGAGCACACCCACGCCTTGTACGTGATGGGCGCGCCGTCACGACCGTAGTCCGACAGCGGCAGCATCTGGCCGCGGTCGCACTTCCGACATTCCGGGAACTGCGTTGGCGTTTCAGCCGGCATCCGTCACCCCTCCCCTCAGCAAGGATACCGCGGACCCCGGCCCAGGACCGGGGCCGCTTCCCCAAGCGGCACGGAACAACGCAAGCGACGTTCCAACGCTGGCATACTCCGCGTACCGCGGGGCCAACCGGACGAAGTATCAGAGGTGCGTACCCCAGGGGTAGTTCCGATCGAACGATTCCTCGAAGTCGAACAGGTCGTGGAAGTCCTCGAGGCTGTCCTCGTCCTGGCGGATCAGGATGCCGGCGTCCACGAGCGCGAAGACCAGCTCGCCGATGTCGCTCGTGGACTCGATCCCCCAGTGCTCCAGGACGGAGCGCGCCATCGGGCCGAAGCGCTCGATGGCCAGGTCGCGCACGCCCAGCGCCAGCTCGCGGCCGCTGATGTGGCGTGGCTCGCCGATCGACTCCAGGACGTGGTGGAGCGCCGAGAGGACGAAGAGGTAGGCCGTCTCCTGGTACCGGGGGTAGCGTTCCCGCAGCCGATCGAGGACTTCCTCGTCCAGTATGCCGCTAGCCATGGGCGGTCGCGGCTCGCGAGGACAGCCGGACCGACCCGTCGCGCTCGCGGGCGCGGCGCTCGACGAGCACGCGGTCGAAGGCGTCCGAGACGTCGTCCATCAGAAGGAACTCCAGGCTCTCGCGGACCTCGTCGGGAAGCTCGGCCAGGTCCGCCTCGTTGCGGCGCGGCAGGAGCACCGCCTGGACTCCGGCGCGTGCGGCTGCCAGCAGCTTCTCCTTGACCCCGCCCACCGGCAGGACGTGGCCGCGCAGGGTGATCTCGCCGGTCATGGCCACGCTGCACTTCACGGCCCGCCCGGTGAAGAGCGAGGCCAGGGCCACGGCCATGGCCACGCCGGCGGACGGGCCGTCCTTGGGCGTGGCGCCCGCCGGCACGTGAATGTGCACGTCCCTGTCCCGGAAGCGCTCCGGCGGGATCCGGAGCTCCTCGGCGTGCGAGCGGAGGAAGCTGAGGGCGGCCTTGGCGGACTCCCGCATGACATCGCCGAGGTGGCCGGTGAGGTGGATCTCCCCGCTTCCGGGCATGCCGACGGCCTCAACGAACAGAATTTGGCCTCCCGCCGTCGTATACGCCAGGGCCGTGGCGGTGCCGATCTCGTCGTCGCGGCCGGCCAGCTCCTCGGTGAAGCGCGGCTTTCCGGCGAAGTCGCCGAGGTTCTCGACGTCGATGGCGACGGGGTCGGTGGCGCCGGCCTCGACCACGCGGAGCGCGACCTTGCGCATGATCCGGGCGATCTGGCGCTCCAGCTCGCGCACGCCGGCCTCGTGCGTGTACTCGTTGACGAGCACGCGCAGCGCGTCGTCGTCGAGCCGGAGGTGGCCCTCCTCGAGCCCGGCCTCCCCCCGCTGGCGCGGGATCAGGTAGCGGCGCGCGATCTCGAGCTTCTCCTGCTCGGTGTAGCCGGGCAGGTCGAGCGTCTCGAGGCGGTCGCACAGCGCCGGCGGGATCCCGGCCGTCGAGTTCGCCGTCGCCAGGAACACGGTGCGCGAGAGGTCGAACTCGACCTCGAGGTAGTTGTCGCTGAACGTGTGGTTCTGCGCCGGGTCGAGCACCTCGAGCAGCGCCGCGGCGGGATCCCCGCGGAAGTCCTTCCCCAGCTTGTCGATCTCGTCGAGCAGCAGCACGGGGTTGCGCACGCCGGCGCGGCGCACCGCCTGGATGATCCGCCCCGGCAGCGCCCCCACGTACGTCCGCCGGTGGCCGCGGATCTCCGCCTCGTCGCTGATCCCGCCCAGCGAGATCCGACCGAAGCGCCGCCCGAGTGCCTCCGCGATGCTCCGCCCCAGCGACGTCTTCCCCACGCCCGGCGGCCCGACCAGGCAGAGGATCGGCGCGTGCCGCCCCGCGTTCAGCTTCCGCACCGCCAGGTACTCGACGATCCGCTCCTTGATCGGCCGCAGGTCGTAGTGGTCCCGGTCCAGGATGCCGCGCGCCCGCTCGATGTCGATCGGCTGCTCCTCCTCCTTCGACCACGGCAGCGACGCCATCCACTCCAGGTAGCTGCGCACCACGTGGTACTCCGGCGCCTGCGACTGCGTCTGCTGCAGCCGCCGCAGCTCGCGCTCCGCCTGCTCGCGCGCCGTGTCCGGAAGCCCCGCCTCCTCCAGGCGACGCCTCAGCTCCTCGACGTCGCTCTCCTCCTCGTCCCCCAGCTCGCGCCGGATCGTCTTGAGCTGCTCCCGCAGCCAGAACTCCCGCTGCGACCGGTCGACCTCGTCCTTCACCTTCGACTGCAGCTCGTCGCCGTACTCCCGGACGCGCGCCTCCCGCTCCAGCAGCTCCAGCACCCGGCGAAGCCGCCGCTCCACGTTCGGCTCCTCCAGCAGCGACTGCTTCTCCGCCGGCCCGACCGACAGGTTCGCCGCCGCCATGTCCGCGAGCTGCCCCGCGTCCGTGATCTGGCCGAGCGCCTCGCGCGCCTCCGGCCCGACCCCCTGCGAGCGGCTCAGCACCTCCAGGAACGACGCCGCGACCGCCTGCCGCAGCTCCTCCACCCCCGTCCCGTCCGCGCCCTCGTCCGCGATCCGCGAGACGCCCGCGAACCACGCGTCCCCCTCCCGCTCGAGCCGATCCACGCGGATCCGGCCCGCACCCTGGATCAGCGCCCGGACCGAGGCCTCCTCCCCCCCATCCAGCAGGTGCAGGATCGTGCCGAGCGTGCCCACCGAGTAGAACGGCGAGTCCTCGGGCGCGCTCTCCCCCGGCAGCCGCCCCGGCCGCAGCGTCAGCAGCGCGACGACGCCGCCCTCGCCCGCCGCGTCCCGGAGCTGGCGCACCAGCGTCGGGTCCGTCAACGCCAGGGGCAGTACCACATAGGGGAAGATCACCGTGCCGTTGACCGGGATGACCGGGATGCGCTCCGGCAGCTCCGTCGAACCCACCCCACCCGCACCCTGGACATCGGTCATGATCGGCTTCTCCGGAGGACCGGGTCGCGGGCGGAAGGATCCGCCGTCCCGCTCGAAGGGGGAACCCGGCCCGGAACGCAAAAGGAGCCGGCGCGTTGCCGGCTCCCAGCTTTGCAAGTTCTTCGCCTCCACGGTCTTGCGGCTCAGGGCCGTGGATACTCCGGGTACAGCGGGAACGACCGCGTCAGCTCGATGACCTCGCCGCGCACGCGCCGGATGGCGTCCTCGTCGCCCGGGGCGTCGAGCACGTCGGCCATCCAGTGGCCGATGCGGCGCATCTCGTCCTCGCGCATCCCGCGGGTCGTGAGCGCCGCGGTGCCGATGCGGATGCCGGAGGTGACGAAGGGAGAGCGCGTCTCGCCCGGGACGGTGTTCTTGTTGACGGTCATGTGCGCCTGCTCGAGGACGGCTTCGGCGGCCTTGCCGGTGAGCTCGCCCTTGTCGCGCAGGTCGAGGAGCACGAGATGGTTGTCCGTGCCGCCGCTCACCGGGCGGAAGCGCCGCTCGATGAGCGTCTCGGCGAGCGCCCGCGCGTTGGCGACGATCTGGTGCGCGTAGTCGCGGAACTCCGGCCGGAGCGCCTCGCCGAAGGCCACCGCCTTCGCGGCGATGACGTGCATGAGCGGTCCTCCCTGGATGCCGGGGAAGACCTCCTTGTCGATCTGCCGCGCCAGCGACTCGCGCGAGAGGATGAAGCCGCTGCGCGGGCCGCGCAGCGTCTTGTGCGCCGTCGACGTGACGATGTCGGCGTGCGGCACGGGGCTGGGGTGGGCGCCGCCGGCCACGAGCCCGGCGATGTGGGCCATGTCGACGAGGAACACCGCGCCGACCTCCCGCGCGACGTCGGCGAACGCCTCGAAATCGATGACGCGCGGATACGCGCTCGCCCCCGCGATGATCAGCTTCGGCCGCTCCGCGCGCGCCAGCTCCCGCACCACCTCGTAGTCGATGCGGCCGTCCTCCTCGCGCACGCCGTAGGCGATCACGCGGTACAGCTTGCCGCTGAAGTTGACGGGCGAGCCGTGCGTGAGGTGCCCGCCGTGGCTCAGGTTCATGCCGAGGATCGTGTCCCCGGGCTGGAGCACCGCCATGTAGGCGGCCATGTTGGCCTGCGCGCCGCTGTGCGGCTGCACGTTGACGTGCTCGGCGCCGAACAGCTCGCGGGCACGGTCCCGCGCGAGGTTCTCGGCGACGTCGACGAACTCGCAGCCGCCGTAGTAGCGCTTCCCGGGAGACCCCTCGGCGTACTTGTTCGTGAGGACGGAGCCCATCGCCTCGAGCACCGCGCGCGAGACGAAGTTCTCGCTGGCGATCAGCTCGAGGTAGACGTTCTGGCGCTCCGCCTCCTGCAGGATCGCGCGGTAGATGTCCGGGTCCTGCGCCTTCAGCGCCGGCATGAAATCGCTCATCACAGCCACGTCCGCTGGAGTTTGCCGACCTGCTCGATGCGCCGCTCGGCCAGCGTGTCGGCGGCGTCGTGCGTGGGCACGCCCTGCTCCTTCGAGATCTCGAAGAGCTGCAGCAGCGTGTCGTAGATCTCGCCGGCCTTCCGCTTCGCCCGCTCGCTCGTCCAGCCGTTCAGCTCGCCGTAGACGTTGATCAGCCCGCCGGCGTTGATGACGTAGTCGGGCGCGTAGAGGATCCCCTTCGCCTGCAGCTCGTCGCCGTGGCGGCTCTCCGCGAGCTGGTTGTTCGCCGCGCCGGCGATGATCTCGAACCGGAACTGCGGGATCGTCTGGTCGTTGACGACCGCGCCCAGCGCGCACGGCGCGAAGATCTGCGAGTCGACCGAGTAGATCCGCTCCGGTCCGACCGGCTCGGCGCCGAGCTCCTCCACGACGCGCTCGATGCGGTCCTCGTCGATGTCGGTCACGACCAGCTTCGCGCCCTCCTCCGCCAGGAACTCGCACACGTGGTAGCCCACGTGCCCCAGGCCCTGCACGGCGACGCTGACGCCCGACAGGTCGTCGCTCCCCCACTTCTCCCGGGCGCACGCCTTGATCCCGCGGTAGACGCCGTACGCCGTCACGGGCGACGGGTCGCCCGACCCGCTCGCGATCCCCGCCACGTACTCCGTCTCCATGTGCACGAAGTCCATGTCCTCGACCCCCGTGCCCACGTCCTCGGCCGTGATGTAGCGCCCCTTCAGCGACTCGACCGCCCGCCCGTGCGCGCGGAAGATCAGCTCCCGCCGCTGCACCTTCGGATCGCCGATGATGACCGCCTTCCCGCCCCCCAGGTTCAGCCCCGTCACCGCCGCCTTGTACGTCATCCCGCGCGACAGCCGGAGCACGTCCACCAGCGCCTCCAGATCGCTACCATAGTGCCAGAAGCGCGTCCCGCCGAGCGCCGGCCCCAGCGTGGTGTTGTGGATCGCGATGATCCCGCGGTACCCCACCGCCGGCTCGTTCCAGAACACGACCTGCTCGTGGCCGTGCTCGTCGATCAGATCGAACAATTCCATGGTCACGGATGCTCCGTTGAATGGGCAAGAGGTCGGCCTTCGGCCTCCCGCAAGAGGCCCCGCTCCGCGGGGGTCGCAAGAGGCCCCGCTCCGCGGGGGCCGCAAGAGGTCGCCGCTGCGCGGCTCCCGCGGGGAACGGGCGGGCGCCCGGCCGCAGTCGGCGGGAGGGCGCAGCCCGACCTCTTGCGGCCGGCCGCAGGCCGCCCTCTCGCGGGAGGGCACAGCCCGACCTCTTGCGGGAGGCCGAAGGCCGACCTCTTGCGGTCGCCGCAGGGCGGCGGCCTACCGGTACAACTCCCGCGCGATCACCACGCGCTGGATCTCGTTCGTGCCCTCGTAGATCTCCGTGGCCTTCGCGTCCCGCATCAGCTTCTCGACCGGGTAGTCGCGCATGTAGCCGTAGCCGCCGAAGACCTGCACGGCGTCGGTCGTGACGCGCATGGCCGTCTCGCTGGCGAACAGCTTGGCCATCGACGCCGCGCGCGGGCTCGGCGCCACCGCGGCGCTCTGGACGAGCGCGCGGGCCGCGGCCACGCGGGTCGCCATGTCGGCGAGCTTGAACTGGATCCCCTCGAAGTCCTTCAGCTTGCGGCCGAACTGCTCGCGCTCGGCGGCGTACGCGAGCGCGTGGTCGAGCGCGGCCTGCGCGATGCCGACCGCCTGCGCCGCGATGCCGAGCCGGCCGAGGTCCAGCCCCTCCATCGCGTAGCGGAAGCCCTCGCCCGCCTCGCCCAGCAGCGCGTCCGCGTCCAGCCGCACGTCCTTCAGCTCGATCTCGACGACCTCGGCGGGGCGCAGCCCCATCGTCGTCTCCCGCCGGCCGACGCTGTACCCGGGCGTGTCGGTCGGGACGAGGAACGCGCCGATCCCTCTCGTACCCCTGCGGTCCTCCGGCGTGTCGGTGCGGGCCGTGACGAGCGCGAGCCCGGCGATCCGGCCGTTGCTCACCCACTTCTTCCGGCCGTTCAGCACCCAACCGTCGCCGTCGCGCCGGGCCTCGGCCTGCTGCGCGGCGGCGTCCGAGCCGGCCTGCTCCTCCGAGAGCGCGAAGCACCCGAGCGTCTCGCCCGCGGCCAGCGGGCCGGCCCACCGCGCCTTCTGCGCGTCGCTGCCGTGCCGCAGCAGCAGGCCGAGCACGAACGCGCTGTGGATCGAGACGGTCAGCGCGACGGTCGGCTCGCCCCATGCCAGCTCCTCCAGCACGGCGACGTAGGACGGCAGGTCGAAGCCCATCCCGCCCTCCGACTCCGGCACCAGCATGCCGAAGAAGCCGAGCTCGCCGAGCTGCGCGAGCACGGCCGGGTCGAGCTCCCGCTCCCGGTCCCAGCGCTCGACGTTCGGCCGGAGCTCCGCCTCCGCGAACTGCCGCGCCAGCTCCCGGACCTGCTGAAGTTCGTCGCTCACCACGTGCATGGTCCCTCTATGGGTTTCCGGGCGCGCGCCCCGCGCCGAAGCGACGGAGCCCGAGCACCATCCGTCGTGCGATCCCGAGCCCGAGCCCGCCCGCTACGCTCCCGCGTGCGCCGCCGGGTACGGGTAGAATCCGCGTCCCGACTTCCGCCCCAGCCACCCGGCCGCCACGTAGTTCCGCAGCAGCGGGCACGGCCGGTACTTGTCCTCGCCGAGGTCGCGGTGGAGCACCTCCAGGATCGACAGGCAGGTGTCCAGTCCGATCAGGTCGGCCAGCGCCAGCGGCCCCAGCGGATGGTTCATCCCGAGCTTCATGACCGTGTCGATCGCCTCCGGGGAGGCGACGTTCTCCATCACGCAGAAGATCGCCTCGTTGATCATCGGCATCAGCACGCGGTTCGAGACGAAGCCCGGGAAGTCGTTCACCTCGACCGGCGTCTTGTCCAGGTTCCGCGCGATGGTCATGACGTCCATCGTGACGTCGTCGGTCGTGGCCAGCCCGCGGATGACCTCCACCAGCCGCATCACCGGCACCGGGTTCATGAAGTGCATGCCGATGACCCGGTCGGCGCGGCGCGTGAAGGCGCCGAGCGTCGTGATCGAGATCGAGGACGTGTTCGAGGCGAGGATCGCGCCCTCCGGCGCGACCTCGTCCACGCGGCCGAAGATCTCCGCCTTCAGCTCGAGCCGCTCCGGCACCGCCTCGATGACGAGGTCGGAGTCCGCCGCCACGTCCAGCGACGTGGCGGTGCGCAACCGCTCGAGCGTCTCGTCCTTCGCCTCCGGCGAGAGCGCCCCCTTCTTCACCTGCCGGTCCAGGTTCGCGGCGATCGTGCGCACCGCATCGCCGAGCCGCGCCTCGCTCACGTCCACCAGCGTGACCGCGTGGCCGTGCTGCGCGAAAACG
The DNA here is from genome assembly GCA_035715725.1 of Longimicrobiales bacterium. GTDB lineage: Bacteria > Gemmatimonadota > Gemmatimonadetes > Longimicrobiales > RSA9 > JADGGV01. The sequence continues at coordinate 16,807 of DASTKT010000152.1, forward strand.
TGGGCGATCCCGTTCCCCATCGTCCCGCCACCGATGACCACTACCCGCCGAAGCTCGCTCATCGAGCATCCTCGAATCTGGAATCCACGAGTGGCCGCAGCGCCCGCAGCTCCGGGTCCTCGCGCAGCCCCGGAAGCAGGGCGACGCCGGCCAGCGCCGCCACGAAGCCGACCGCCCCGGCGATCCCGGCCTCCGGCCCGAACGCGCCGCCGGTCAGCCAGCGCGGCCCGCCCAGCCGGGCATCGTACAGCGGCGTGTCGACGATGCTGAGCCCGCTGACCGGCAGCGCGAACAGCGTCGCCATCGCCCAGTTCCACCCCACGTGCACCGCGGTGGCGAACCAGAGCGACCGGGTCCGCAGGTACGCGATCGACAGCAGCACGCCGGCCAGGAAGATGTTCACCAGCGCCACCGCGTCCACGTTCGGGTTGTTGCGGTGCGCCAGCGCGAACGCGCCGCTCAGCACGACCGTGGCGACGACGGGCCCGAATCCCTCCGTCAGCACCTGCAGCGGGTAGCCGCGGAAGAGCGCCTCCTCCGCCGCGGCGGCCACGCCGAAGATCGCCAGGTCGCGCAGCAGCTCGAGCGCGTAGCCGCCCGCCGTGCCGGCGTCCGGGACCCAGGCCAGGCGCCCGGCGGCAAGGATCACGAGCACCGCCACGCCCTGCGCCGCGGCGCCGATGCCGAGCCCGATCGCGAGCTGGCGCGGGGTGGCGCGCGTCCAGGCGAAGCCGAGCGCGCCGGGCGGCCGCCGGTCCATGACCGCGAGCACGACCCATCCGGCGACGAGCGCCGCGAGCAGGCCGGTGAGCGCCGAGAGCGTGAGCTGCCAGGCGCCCTCCGGCGTGCCGCCCGCACCGGGAAGCCGCGCCAGCGCCATGCGCGCCAGCAGCCCGAACGCCGCGCCCGCCACGCCCAGCGCGATGACGAACAGGACGAGCCGGCCGAGCGTTCCGAGGACGTGCCGCGGCGCGAAGAGCCGCGCCCAGAGGTCGCCGCGCATGAAAAAGACCCTCGGACCTAGACCGGCCCGAGGGTCGGAACCACCGCGCCGGTCGCACCGCGCGCGAGGCCGCGGAGCCTGCCGCCCGGCAGGCCCGCGCGTACCGCCAGGCGGGCGCCCGGCCGGCGCGCGCCGGCCCGGGACGCGGCTCCGCGCTCGCTCACCTCAGATCCGCTCCACCGACAGCGCCACGGCATCCCCGCCACCCAGGCAGAGCGTGGCCAGCCCGCTCCGCGCGTCCCGCTCCTTCATCGCGTGCAGCAGCGTGACGAGCACGCGCGCGCCCGAGGCGCCGATCGGGTGGCCGAGCGCGACCGCTCCACCGTGCACGTTCACGCGGTCCCAGTCCCAGCCGAGCTCGTTGCCGTCGGCCAGCGCCTGGACCGCGAACGCCTCGTTCGCCTCGATCAGGTCGTAGTCGCCGATCGACTTCCCCTCCTTCGCCATCAGCGCGCGCACCGCCCGCACCGGCGCGAAGAAGATCTCCTGCGGCGCCACGGCGCCCGTCGCGTAGGCGTTGATCCGCGCCATGATCGGCAGGCCGTGCGCCTCCGCGTACGCCTGGCTCGTCACCACCAGCGCCGCCGCGCCATCGTTCAGCCCCGGCGCGTTCCCCGCCGTCACCACCGGGTTCGTCACCTCCGCCGGCTTGTCCTTCACGAACGCCGGCGGCAGCTTGCCCAGCGCCTCCAGCGTCGTGTCCCGCCGCGGCGGCTCGTCCGTCGCGATCACCGTCGGGCCCTTCCGCCCCGGGATCTCGACGGCCACGATCTCTTCCTGGAACTTCCCGGCGTCCTGCGCCGCGACCGCCTTGCGGTGGGACTCCAGCGAGAACTCGTCCGCCGCTTCCCGGGTGATCCCCGCCTTGTGCGCCGTGTACTCGGCGTGGCCGCCCATGTGGCAGTCCTCGAACGCGCACCACAGCCCATCCAGGATCAGCCCGTCCTGGAGCTTCTGATCCCCGAACTTCACGCCGTTCCGGTAGCCGCGCAGGTAGTACGGCACGTTCGACATCGATTCCATCCCGCCGGCGACGTACACCTCGCCATCCCCGGCGCGGATCGCCTGCGCCGCCAGCATGACCGCCATCAGCCCCGAGCCGCAGACCCGGCTCACGACCATGGCGCCGACGGTGTCCGGCACCCCGCCCTCCAGCCCCGCCTGCCGCGCCGGCGCCTGCCCCAGCCCCGCCGAGACGACGTTCCCCATGATCACGTCGACGATGTCGCTCCGCTCGACGCCGGAGCGCTCCAGCGCCGCGCGGATCGCGATTGCGCCCAGCTTCGGCGCGGATAGCGGGCTCAACCCCCCGAGGAACTTCCCGATGGGCGTGCGCGCGCCGCTCACGACGACGGGAGTGCGACGCGGGTCGGCCATACGGATCTCCTTTCTTCCCAAGCTCTTTGAGGCGCGTCGGCCCATGCGGGCCCGGCCGCGCCCTCGAATAATACCCCGCACGCTCGGGCGCGGCAAACGCGGCCGAGGCCGGCCTCGTCGGCGTTTCGACGGATTTTGTTCACAGGGAGCTTGGGAGCGGGGGAGAACGGCCTGAGCCGAGCGGCGCCGGGTCGTCGTACGGAAGCATCCTTCTTGGGGTTGGACCGGTGGAACGAGGATCAGCGGTGCAACCCCCACCTCATTTTGAGCCGTCGGCGTCCGAGCCGGCGTACCCCGGATCCAACTTCAATCGTGGATGCGTTCGCCGCGAACGCTGCCTCGCGCCGCCTCGGGTCGTTCTCCCCCGCTCCCAAGCTCCCTGTGAAAATTGTCGTTCGCAGGACGATGGGGATGCGCCGCTCGACGCCGTTCTCCGTGTCTCTGCGCCTCTGTGGTGAAAACGCAGTTCACGTCCCCGGCCAACGCCCGCGAACGCGGGCTACGCCTCCGGCACGAGCGTCGGGCGCGCCTCGTCGGGGTCGAGGCGGCCCCACGGGACGACGGGGTCGTGCTCGAAGACCAGGAGCCAGCCTTCGTCGCGGGCGCGCGGCAGCACGATCCGCTTCGACTCGTAGGTGACCAGCGGCTCGACGTCGTAGCCCATGATCCAGGGGAACGGCAGGTGGGCCGAGGTGGGGACGACGTCCGCGAGGAACAGCGCGGTCTCGCCCTGGGACTCGAGCAGGATCGACTGGTGGAACGGCGTGTGGCCAGGCGTGGGCAGCCCGCGGATGCCGGGGACGATCTCCGTCTCGCCCTCGATCAGCGTGAGCACGCCGGCGCGGTGCACGGGGTCGAAGTTGTCGGGGAGGTAGCTCGCGCGGATGCGCTCGTTGTCCCAGTGGGCGTACTCCCACTCGCCGCGCTGCGCGAAGTAGCGCGCCCGCGGGAACGCCAGGCGCACCTGCCCCTCCGCGTCCCGGAACGTGTTCCCGCCGGCGTGGTCGAAGTGCAGGTGCGAGTCGATGACGACGTCCACGTCGTCCGGGGAGAAGCCCGCGTCCCGCAGCGCGTCCTCCAGGCGCGTCGGCGAGCCCGGATTCTCGACGCCGTAGATCGAGCGGAACTTCTCGTCTTCCTTGTTGCCGATGCCGTTGTCGATCAGCACCAAGGCGTCGGGCGTCTCGACCAGCAGGCAGCGGAGCGCGAGCGGGATGCGGTTCTTCTCGTCGGCGGGGATGCGGCGCTCCCAGAGCGGCTTCGGCACGACGCCGAACATGGCGCCGCCGTCGAGGCGCTGCAGCCCGGCCTCGAGCGCATGGATGCGGAACCGGCCGAGCTCGCGCGTGCGCCGGAGCGGAAGGTCGCCTACTGACACGGTACTTCGGCGGGGTCCATGGATGTCGGGGTCGCCGGCCCGCGCCGGCGGCGGCGCGGCTTGCGCCGGCCGAGCAGCTCCTCCAGCGCGACCCAGGACTCGATCTCGCGCTCCGCCAGCCGCCCCATCAGGTGCGCGAACAGCCTCGCCGTCACGCGGGCATCGCCGTAGGCGCGGTGGCGCGCCTCGTTGTCGATGCCGAAGTAGTAGGCCAGCGCATCCAGCGAGCGGCTCGAGACCTCGGGCACCACCTTGCGCGCCAGCCGCATCGTGCACAGCACGCGGCCGGCCGGCGCCACGCCCGTGGTCCGCACCAGCTCGTGGGAGATGAAGTGCCAGTCGAACGACGCGTTGTGCGCCACGAACACCCGCCCGTCGATGAACCGCGCGAGGTCGGCCGCCACGTCCGCGAAGCGCGGCGCGTGCCTCACCATCTCCCACGTGATGTTCGTCAGCCGCGTGATGAATGGCGGGATCGGCCGCTCCGGGTTCACCAGCGTCGTCCACTCGTCCAGCACCGCGCCGTCGGCGCCGACGCGCAGCGCCGCGATCTCCGTGATGCGGTGGCCGCCGGCCGCCGAGCCGCCGGTCGTCTCCACGTCCACGATGACGTATTCCAGGCCCTGCAGCGTCTCTTCGACCAACCGGGGAAGGATCCGCGCCGCTTCGTTCACCAAATGTCCTCTCGCAGGATCGGCATCGTCATGCACCGCCCGCCGCCGCCACCCCGAACCAGCTCCGAGCCGTCGAAGGTGATCGCCACCTTCTCGTCCTCGTCGATCTCCTCGTCGCCCGTCAGGAACGCGACGCCGTCGATGACCCGGTACCCGGCCTCGCGCTCCAGCTCCGCGTACGTGTGCTCGTTCCGGCTGTACCCCAGGATCACGCCCGGCCGCACCGCCACGAAGTTGCACCCGCTCGACCATTGCTCGCGCTCCTGGATCGTCCGGCGCGAGCCGCCGCAGAAGACCGGCGTGAGCGGCAGCCCCACCTCCCGCAGCCCCGCGAAGAGGTTCGGCATCTCCCGCACGCCCTTCCGCCCCGAGTGGTAGTGCAGCACCGGGTTCCGCGTCGGGCCGATGAAGCTCGGCGGGTACACGACGCAGTGGTCCCGGTCCACCATCGTGAAGATCATGTCCAGGTGGATCATCGCCCGGTCCGTCGGCAGCACCACCACCAGGATGTCCGTGACGCCGACCTCCTTCACCAGGTTCTCGGCGATGATGTCGAACGCCCCCGGGCTCGACCGTTCCGACAGCCCCATGATCACGAGGTCCGGGCGCAGCACGTGCACGTCCCCACCCTCCAGCGTATACCCCGCGCGCCGCTCCTCGCTGCCGTCGTAGATCAGTCCCTGGTTCTGCAGCAACGGGTGATACTTGAACAGCGTCTTCATCAGGATCTCCTCCGTCCACCGCACGGTGAACTTCATCGACCCGATGATCACGCCATCCCCCACCACCATCGCCGCATCCCGCGTGAAGAACAGGTTCGGCAGCGGCGGCAGGTCGTAGCTCTCCACGTTCAGCAGCTTCTGCAGCGGCCCCTGCACCACCTCCCGCCCCTCCACGAACATCCGCACCAGCTCCGGCGGCGGCATCTCCAGGAGCTCCCGCGCCAGCGGCTCCGACTGCGCCACCTCCGTCACCTTCTCGATCAGGAATGGCCGCACCTCCGGCAGGTCGACGATCTCCTCCAGCAGATCCATCGCCTCGTACACGTCCGCGAAGCGCGACAGCAGCGCGCGGAAACGGTGATGCTCCCGCCGCGCCTGCTCCAGGTCGATGATGTCGTCGTAGAGGAAGTCCTCCCGCGTGCTCGGCGTCACCGCCAGCAGCTCCGGGCCCGGCGTATGGCAGATCACCGCGCGCAGCGGACCCACCTCCGACGTCGCCCGCACTCGCGACCTCATCGCCCGCTCCCGTCCGCGGCGCGCAGCCGCCGCTCCCGCGCGCGCCGCTCGCCGCTCGCCAGCGCGTACGACAGCCCCTCCAGCTCGACCGCCATATCCACGTTCTTCACCGTGACGCCCACCGGCACGACCAGCTTCGTCGGCGCGAAGTTCAGGATCGCCCGCACTCCCGCCGCCACCACCCGGTTCACGATCGCCTGCGCCGCCTCCACCGGCACCGCCACGATCACGATGTCGATCTCCGTCCGCTCCAGCACCCCGTCCAGCTCCGACTCCCCCCGCACCATCAACCCGTTCCACCGCTGCCCCACCTTCCCAGGGTCCGAATCGAACACCAGCTCGATGTGGAACCCCTGCCGCCGCAGGTCCGGGTAGCTCACCAGCGCCCCGCCGATCCGCCCCGCCCCGACCAGCGCCACCCGCCACCGCCGCTGCAGCCCCAGGATCGACCGCAGCGCCTCCTGCAGCTCCCCCACCGAGTACCCCAGCCCCCGTTTCCCGAACGTCCCGAAAAACGACAGGTCCTTGCGCACCTGCGCCGCCGTCGTCCCGGCCCGCCTCGCCAGCTCCTCGCTGGACGCGGTCGGCACGCCCTCCACTTCCAGCTCGCCCAGTAGTCGGAGGTAGACGGAAAGACGTCCTACGGTGGACTCGGAGACCTTCTTGATCACGGCGCTGCCTAACCTTCGGAGGCCGACACCCCGCCGCACCCTCGCTCCGGGGTGCTCCGGCGCTTGTGAATCCGTTCACAACCTACCAACCCGCCCGCGAGGCGTCAATTCGGCAGCGGCGGGACCCGGACGCGCAGCACGGAGGCGTCGCCCTCCGCCACGAGGCGCAGCTCGCCGCCGAGGATGGCCAGGACGCGGGCGGCCATCGCGAGGCGGAGCGCGGGCCCGGTGGCGCCGATGCGGGCGAGGTCGCCGGGGAGCTCGGGTGGCGCGTCGCGCGCGGGGTCGAGGGCGCTGCCGGTCACGGCGAGGGCGAGGACGCCGTCGTCGTCGGAGAAGGAGAGGCCGATGGCGCGGTTCGGCGAGCCGCGGATGGCGGCGCCGATGCAGAGGTCGAGGGCGCAGGTCAGGCGGGCGCGGTCGGTGTGGAGCGGGGGGAGCGCCTCGGGGATCCGGACGTCGAGCTGGACGCTGCGGCCGCCGGCGAGGGTGTGGGCGCTGGCGACGACGCCGGCGAGAGCGGGGCCGAGCGCGACGTCGGTGTGCTCGAGGTCGGCGGCGCCGGCGTTGGGGAGCAGCAGGTCGGAGAGTCCGTCGAGGAGGTGGCGGAGCTGGACGGCCGAGGTGCCGATGCGGTCGACGCCGTCGACGGCGGGCTCGGCGAGCGGGCCGAGGAGCCCGTCGGCGAGGAGCTCCTGGAAGCCGATGATCGCGCCGAGCGGGGTGCGCAGCTCGTGGGCGAGGACGCCGAGGAGCCGCTGGAGCCCGGGCGTGGCGGGTTGTGGGCGGGCCGGCGCGGGCGCGGACCGGGCCTCGCGGCCGGCGTCGCTGCGGGCGGTGCGCCGCCGGCGCTCGCGGCCCCAGAGGATCCCGAAGGCCGCCGCGAGGGCGACGGCGATGCCGAGGAGCGCGGTCATGACGTCGACGCGTCGGCGGGAGCGAGCGGGCGGAGCGTGCTCTCCTCGGCGCGGGCGGCGAGGCGCCCGGCGTCGATGTCGACGCGCGAGAGGATGGCGAAGCCGACGACGAAGAACAGCGCGACGGCGACGATGCCGAGGCGGCTCGTTCCCGTGAGCTGGCCGACGATGCCGAAGACGGCCGGTCCCGCGATCCCGGAGAACTTCTCGAAGACGCCGAAGAAGCTGAAGAACTCGGAGGACTTCCCCTTCGGGATCATCGTCGCGTAGATCGAGCGGCTGAGCGCCTGGGCGCCGCCCTGCACCATGCCGACGGCGCAGGCGAGCGCCCAGAAGTGCGCGGCCGTGGTGACGAAGTAGCCGGCGATGGCGATGAGCGTGTAGACGGCGAGCGCGATGTAGATCCCGTTGCGCGGGCCGATGCGGCTGGAGAGCGCGCCGAAGAGGAACGTGAACGGGATGCCGACGAACTGCGTGAGGATGAGCGCGCCGATCAGCGCGCTCTGGCCGATGCCGATCTCGGTGCCGTACGCGGTCGCCATCCGGATGATGGTGCCGATGCCGTCGCTGTAGAGCCAGAACGCGACGAGGAACTTGAGCAGGTCGGGGTAGCGGCGGATTTCGGCGAGCGTCTCGCCCAGGCGCTGGAACCCGGCGCGGACCGGGCTCTCGCGCGGCGTCTCGTCGGGCTCGAGCTCGCGGTGCGGCTCCGGCACGTGGCGGAGCAGCGGGATCGTGAAGAGCACCCACCAGATGGCGACGGTCACGAAGGAGACGCGCGTGGCGACGCCGGCGTCGGCGAGGCCGAAGAGGCGCGGCTTCGAGATCATGACGGCGTTCGCGAGCAGCAGCAGTCCGCCGCCGATGTAGCCGACGGCCCAGCCGGCGGAGGAGACGCGGTCGATCTCGTCCTCCCGCGCGATGTGGGGGAGCAGCGCGTCGTAGTAGACGATGGAGCCGGTGAAGCCGAAGTTGCCGAGGGTGAAGAGGATGGAGGCGAGCACCCAGTCGCCGCGGCCGACGAACCAGAGCGCGCCGGTCGCGGCGGCGCCGAGGATGGCGAACGCGGCGAGGAATCGCTTCGTCGCGCCGAGGTAGTCGGCGATCGTGCCGAGCACCGGCGAGGCGAGGCAGACGAGCAGCAGGCCGATCGCCGACGTGTAGGCCCAGTAGGCGCTGGCGGTCGCGGCGGGGAGATCCGCGCCGGCCACCTTGACGTAGTAGATCGGCAGCACCGCCGCCATCACGGTGGTCGCGAAGGCGGAGTTGCCCCAGTCGTAGAGCGCCCAGGCCCGGAGCTCCTTCCGCTCCAGGCCGAGCCTCTTCAGCCACCCGGCGTTCGTGTGGGAGCGCGTCTCGGCCATGTGAACCGTCCCGGTTGGAGCCTCGTCACTCCGGGTGGAGCGGGAGCCCGCGGCCGCGGAGCGCCCGGGAGAGGCGGATGAACGCCTCCGGCGGCAGCGTCTCGGGGCGCGCGTCCAGGTCGAGCCGCGTCTCCTCCGCCACTGCCTCTACCCCGGCCGCGTCCAGCCCGTACTCCGGCGCGGAACGGAGCGTCTTCTGAAGTTGCTTGCGCCGCCACGCGAACGCCACCCGCGTCAGCGTCCGCAGGTCCGCCTCCTCGGCGGGCTCCAGCGGCGCCGGGCGACGCGGCGTGATCCGGATCACCGTGGACATCACGTCCGGCGCCGGGTGGAACGCGTTGCGGCTCACGTTGAAGAGCCGCTGCACGTCGGCGACCGCGCGGATGCCGACGGAGAGCGCGCCGTACTCCTTCCCGCCCGGCGGCGCGAGGATCCGGTCCGCCACCTCGCGCTGGATCATGACCACGATCCGCTCCGGCCGCCGCCCGGGCTCCAGCAGGTGGAAGAGGATCGGCGTCGTGATGTTGTAGGGGATGTTTCCGATGACCTTCAGTCGGGCGACGTCGCCGCGGGCCAGGCGCGCGGGGTCCACGTCCAGGATGCTGGCGTGGACGACGTCGACGCTCGGATCGGCCGCGTAGCCGCGCTCCAGCTCGGCGAAGAGCCGGTCGTCCAGCTCGACCAGCACGAGCCGGCCGACGCGGCCGGCCAGGTGCTGCGTGAGCGCGCCCATGCCGGGACCGATCTCGAGGACCTCGTCCGCGGGGCCCGCCTCCAGGGCGTCCACGATCTTGCGCTGGATGTTGGGGTCGACCAGGAAGTTCTGGCCGAGGGAGCGCTTGGCCCGGACCACGCCGTCAGACCCGGACGAGGACCGCGGTCCGGTCGTCGGGCGGGATGTCGGTGTGGGCCTCCGCCGCGAGCGAGAAGACGCGGTCCAGGATCTCGTCGAGCGCCGCGGCGCGCAGCCGCGCCACCTCTCCGATCACCACCGCCTCACCGACCTGGCCCGGATGCGTGAAGACGTCGCACAGCCCGTCCGTGAACAGGCAGAGCAGGTCGTCCCCGCCGTGCCACTCGACCGCCTCCTCGCCGTACGCGCCGCCGAGCGGCAGGATGCCGAGCGGCAGGCTCGTCGCCGGGAGGCGGATGGGCTCGCCGTCCCGGCGGATCACGAACGCGTGCGGGTGCCCCGCGTTCGAGTACGTCAGCCGCCCGGCCGCCGGATCGAGCACGCCGTAGAAGAGCGAGAGGTACATCTCCGTCGTCTCCAGCTCCTTGGCCAGGGCGGCGTGCACGCGGCGCAGCACCTCGCGCGGCGGGCTGGCCTCCTGGCCGTAGATCGCCACCGCGCTCATGGTCAGCGCCATGATGAGCGCGGCGGAGAAGCCGTGGGAGGAGACGTCGCCGATGATGACGCCGAGGCGGTCGCCGGAGAGGCGGAAGAGGTGGTAGAAGTCGCCGCCCACCGACTCGGCCGGCACGACGCGGGCGGAGACGCCGCCCGCGAAGGGCGTGGTGTCCGGGAGGAGCTTGAGCTGGAGGTCGTGCGCCAGCTCGAGCTCGCGCATGAGCCGCTCCTGCGAGAGGCTCTCCTGCACCAGCCGCTGCGTCTCCAGCGCCGACCCGACCTGGCTGGCGATGGCGGCGAGCAGGCGGGCGTCGCCCGCGGTGAAGCGGACGTTGCCGCGCCGGCCGACGAGCGTGATCACC
>DASTKT010000153.1:0-7692 GCA_035715725.1 Longimicrobiales bacterium
TCCGGCGGCGGACGTGCACGCGTTCCGGCTGCGGGAGCGGGGCTTCGTCTCGGCGCTGCGAGACGCGGGTGTCCGGCTGGCGAGCGAGCGCCTGCGGCGCGCCCCGGGGACGGTGGCCGGGGGACTCGCGTCGATGCGCGCGCTCCTGGCGCTGGACCCGCGCCCGACGGGCGTCTTCTGCGCGAACGATCTGATGGCGCTTGGCGCGCTGAAGGCGTGCGCCGCGGCGGGGGTGGCGGTCCCGGCGGCGGTCTCGATCGTCGGATGCGACGGGATCGAGTTGGGCGAGCTGGTCACGCCGGAGCTGACGACGGTGGCGGTGCCGGCGCGGGAGCTGGGCGCGCGCGCGGCGAGGCTGCTCCTGCAGCGGATGGACGGGGAGCCGCCGACGCGGCGGCCGGCGCGGCCGCTTCCGGTGCGGCTGGTCGCGCGGGGCACGACATCGCGCGCCGCGGAGGTGGGCGCGTGAGACGGGCGACGATCACCGGCACGGGCGCATACGTCCCGCCGACCGTCGTGAGCAACGCCGAGCTCTCGGCGCGGCTGGGCGAGGACATCGACGACTTCGTGTCGAACGTGCTCGGGATCCGGGAACGGCACGTGTGCGGTCCGGCGGAATCGACGGCCGACCTGGCGGTCGAGGCGGGGCGCCGCGCGCTGGAGTCGGCGGGGCTCGCGCCGGAGGAGATCGACCTGCTCGTCGTTTCGACGGACACACCGGAGTACATCTCGCCGCCGACCTCGTCGGTGGTGCAGGGGCGGCTGGGTCTGCTGCGCGCCGGGACGTTCGACGTGAACGCGGCGTGCGCCGGCTTCGTTACGGCGCTCGACGTCGCCTGGAAGTACGTGGTGGCGGACGAGCGGTACCGCCGGGTGCTGGTCGTGGCAGTCTACGCGATGTCGAAGTTCGTGGACCCCCTGGACAAGAAGACGGCGACGATCTTCGCCGACGGCGCGGGCGCGGTGGTGCTGGAGGCGTCGGCGGAGCCGGGGATCCTGGCCACGGAGCTGTTCGCGGACGGCCGGCTCGAGGGCGGGATGGGCATCTTCGCCGGCGGCACGCGGGAGCCGGTCACGGAGGCGGTGCTGCGGGAGGGGCGGCGCAACCGGCTGCGCTTCGTGGAGAAGTACCCGAAGGAGGTGAACGAGGAGGGGTGGCCGCGCATCGTCCGATCGGTGCTGGGGCGGCTCGGGCGGCGCGAGGCCGACGTCGACCTCTGGCTGTGGACGCAGGTGAACCTGTCGACGATTCGCATCGTGATGGAGCGCCTGGGCGAGCCGATGGAGAAGACCCACACCGTCATGGGGAAGTGGGGCTACACGGGCTCGGCGTGCCTGCCGATGGCGCTGCACGACGCGCGCGAGGTGGGGCGGCTGCGCCCGGGCGATCTGGTGGTGATGACCGGGTCCGGCGCCGGTCTGGCGATGGGGTGCCTGGCGCTGCGCTGGAACCCCGTGAGAGGCTGAGCATGGCCGACACGCTGCTCGACGTCTTCCTGGACCGCTGCGCGCGGCACCCCGAGCGGGTGGCGCTGCGGACGCTGCGCGCGGGCGGCGCGGAGGCGGACGGCGCGATGACGTGGGGCGCGTGGACGGACGCGTCGCTGCGCTTTGCCGCGGCGCTCGGGGAGGCGGGGCACGCCCCGGGGGAGGCGGTCGGGATCCTGGCCGGGAGCCGGCCGGTCTGGCCGATCGCGGACATCGGCGCGCTGGCCGGCGGCTTCATCCCGGTCGGGCTCTACCCGACGAGCGCGCCGGCGCAGGTGCGGCAGGTCCTGGCGGACGCGGGGGCGCGGGCGGTGGTCGTGGACACGCCGGAGCAGCTCGCCAAGATCCTCGCGGTGCGCGGGGAACTGCCCGCGCTGCGGACCGTCGTTTCGACGGCGCCCACCGACGCGCCCGGCGTGGTCGCGCTGGACGAGCTGCTGGCCGCTGCAACCAGCCGGGGCGTGGCCGCGGCGGAGACGCGGGCGCGCGCCGCCCGCCCCACCGACCTGGCGATCCTGATCTACACGTCCGGCTCGACCGGCGAGCCGAAGGGCGCCCGCATCCCGCACCGCTACCTGTCGGCGTCGGCGGCGTCGGTCCGGGACACGCTCGGGCTCGTGGAGGACGACACGTCGCTCTCGTTCCTCCCCTACTGCCACGCCAGCGAGCGGATCTTCGGCCTGTACACCCGGATCCTGGCCGGGATGGAGGCCGCGCTCGTCCCCGACCACACCCGCATCTGGGAAGCGTGCCGCGCGTACGGCCCCACGCTCTTCGGCGGACTGCCGCGCTTCTACGAGAAGGCGTACGAGGCGCTGCGGTCGGCGCGGGCGGAGCTGTCGGGGGCGGACGCAGCGCGCTGGGACCGGGTGCTCGAGCTCGGGCGCGCGGCCTCCCGCTCGCGGCGCGCAGGCGTGCCCGTGCCGCCGGAGGCCGGCGCGGAGTGGCGCGAGCTGGGTGAGCCGGTCTTCGCGCGGGTGCGGGCGCTGTTCGGCGGGCGGCTGCGCCTGGCCACGTCGGGCGGCGCGACGCTCCCGGCGGAGGTGGCGGAGTACCTGGACGCGCTCGGCCTCACGGTGCTCGGCGCGTACGGCCTCACGGAGCACCTGTGCGCCGCGTTCAACCGCGCGGAGCGTTACACGTTCGACTCGGTCGGTCCGGCCATGCCAGGAACCGAGCTGCGCATCGGCGACGATGGCGAGGTCCTGATCCGTCGCGGCGCGCTGACGTTCGACGGCTACCACGGCCGGCCGGCGGAAACCGCCGAGGCGTTCACGCCGGACGGGGCCTGGCTGCGCACCGGCGACGTGGGCACGCTCGACGAGCGCGGCTTCCTTCGGATCACCGGCCGGACGAAGGAGCTGATCGCGCTCTCCACGGGGAAGAAGGTGGCGCCGCTGCCGATCGAGGCGCGGCTCGTGGCGAGCCCGTGGATCGCGCAGGCCGTGCTCTGCGGCGAGGGGCGAAAGTACCTCTCCGCGCTGCTGACGCTGCGCCGGCCGATGGTCGAGGCGTGGGCGCGGGAGCACGAGCCGGGCGCCGACTTCCCCGCCCTGCTCCGCCACCCCGAGGTGCTCGCCCGTGTCCAGGCCGCCGTCGACGAGGTGAACCGCGACCTGTCCGGCACGGAGAGCGTGCGCCGCTTCGCGCTCCTCGAGCAGGAGCTGACGGTGGAGCGCGGCGAGCTCACCCCCACGCTCAAGGTGCGCCGCCCGGTCGTCGCGGCGCGCTACCACGACCTTCTCGAGGAGCTCTACGCCTGATGCAGAGGACCCGGCTTCCGCTCGCGGCGCTGGTGGCGTCGACGCTCGTGGTCGCAGCGGCGTACGCCGCTGCGTTCCTCCCGGGCGGCGCGCCCGGCTGGGCGCCGTGGGCGCTCGTGCTCGGTCTGGCCGGCTCGCTCGTCGGGATCATGGCGCTGGGCGCGGCGCGGCCCGGGCGCGGGATCGGCCGGCTCGCGCTGCCGTTCGCGTTCACGTTCCTCGTGCTCGTGGTCGGCTTCGGGCTCGCGCTCGCGCTTCCGCCGGAGAGCGACGCCACGCCGCTCCTCCTCGGCCTGCCGCGCCGCGCCGCGATCGTGCTGTACGGCATTGGCCTGCTGCCGCTCCTCGTCCTCCCCTTCGCGTACGTGCTGACGTTCGACGACTTCACGCTGACGGAGGACGACCTCCGGCGGGTGCGGGAGGCCGGGCGCGCCTTCGAGCGGGAGGGTGGACGAGTGGGAGAGCGGGGGACGGCCTCGTCGGTCTCCCACGCCCCCGCTCCCCCGCTCACCCCCTCTGGCGTCCGCGGCGACACGGAGGCACGGCCATGAGCGTCCTCGCCCTCCAGACCGCGGCGCTCCCCGCGCTCACGCAGCCGACGATCGTCGCCATCGCGGCGGCATACTTCCTGGCCGTAGCCGCGATCGGCGTCTGGGCGACGCGGCGCACGCGCACCGCCAGCGACTTCTTCGTGGCCGGCCAGGGGATCGGCGTCTGGGTGCTGGCGCTCGCGGCGATGTCGGCGACGTTGTCGGGCTTCGCGTTCATCGGCGGGCCGGGGCTGATCTACTCGATCGGGCTGGGCGCGATGTACATCGTGCTCCCGGCCGCGGTGACCACGTCGATGGGCGCGTGGGTGCTCGCCAAGCGGATGCGGCTGCTCGGCGAGGTGCGCGGGCTGATCACCGTGCCGGACGCGATCGGCGCGCGCTACCGCTCGCCGGCGGCGCAGGGGCTCTCCGCGCTCGCGATCCTGATCGCCGTCGTCGGCTACATGGCGACGAACCTCCTCGCCCTCGGGCTCGTCGTGGACGCCGTGTTCGGGACCGGGCTGGCGTGGGGGATCTGGCTCGGCACGCTGGTGGTGCTGGCGTACTCGGCGGCGGGCGGGATCCTGGCCGGCGTCTACACCGACGTCTTCCAAGGGACGCTGATGGCGCTGGCGTCGGTGCTCGTCTTCCTGTTCACGCTGAAGGTGGGCGGCGGCCTGGGCGGCATCTCCCGCACGATCTCGGCGGCGGACGCCGCGTTCCTCGGGCCGTGGGGGAAGCTCACGCCGATGGCGGCGCTGTCGTTCTTCTTCGTCTTCGCGATGGGCTCGCTCGGGCAGCCCCACGTCGTGCACAAGTTCTACATGCTGCGCGACCCGCGGCGCCTCAAGTGGTACCCGCTGCTCATGACCGTCGCGATGCTGGTCACGCTCCTCCTCTACTTCGGCGTCGGCGCGGCGGTGAAGGCGCTGGTCGCGCGCGGCGAGCTGGCGCCGCTCGGCAGCCCCGACGAGGCCACGCCGACGTTCCTCCTCCGCTTCACCCCCGTGCTCCTCGCCGGCCTCGTCTTCAGCGGCGTCGCCGCCGCGATCATGAGCACGATCAACTCGTTCATGAGCATCGGCGCCGCCGCGATCACCCACGACATCCCGCTCGCGCTCGGCCGGCGCGTCGGGGACGAGCTGCGCTGGGGCCGGATCGCGACCGTCGTCATCTCGCTCGCCGCGGCGGCGACGGCGCAGGCGTCGGGCGCCCTCGTCGCCTTCCTCGGCATCTTCGGCTGGGGGCTCTTCGGCTCCACGCTCGTGCCCGCCCTGGCCATCGGCCTCAACTGGCCCGGGGCGACCCGGGAGGGCGCCGTCGCCTCGATCTCGGTCGGCCTCGTCCTCACGCTGCTGCTGGAGACGCTGGGCTACTTCAAGGTCCTCGCACTCCCCGCCGGCGTCACCGTCTCCGCGCTCACCCTCGTGCTGTCGATGCTCGCGTTCTTCGGCGTGTCGTGGCTGACGCGGCGCGGCGCCGGCGCGGCCATCGACGACGACGTCCGCGTGGTCATGGAGGTCTGATGCGGTTCGAGGATCTCGCGGTCGGCCAGGCGGCCGAGCTCTCGAAGACGATCACGGAGACCGACGTGGTGCTCTACGCCGGCATCACCGGCGATCTCAACCCGGTCCACGTGGACCGGATCGCCGCGGAGCGCTCGCCGTTCGGCGGGCGCGTCGCCCACGGGATGCTGACGGCGGGGCTCGTCTCCGCCGTGCTCGGGATGAAGCTCCCCGGCCCGGGGAGCATCTACCTCTCGCAGACGCTGCGCTTCACGCGCCCGGTCCGCCTGGGCGACACGGTGACGGCGCGCGTCGAGGTGCTGGAGCTGGTCCCGGCCAAGCGCCGGGTCCGGTTGGCCACGAGCTGCGCCAACCAGGACGGAGAGCGCGTCCTGGAGGGCGAGGCGGTGGTGCTGGTACCGGAGTCGTCGCAGTAGCCACGGAACCCGTGCGCGGGTGTCGCAGCCCGCGCGGCCGTCGTCCCCTGCTCTCCCGGGAGGATCCAATGCAGAACCACTCGCTTCCCCGCGTCGTGGGGTGGATCGCCATGGTCGTGGCGCTCCTCCTCCCCGCCGCCGCGCGCGCCCAGTCCGGCCGCATCGCCGGAACGGTCACCGACAAGGCCGGCCAGCCGGTGCCCGGCGCCAGCGTGGTCGTGCTCGGCACCGGTTACGGCACGCTGTCGAAGGCGGACGGCGCCTTCCTGATCGATCCGGTGCCCGCCGGGACGTACCGCGTATCGGTGTCGCACCTCGGGTTCCGGACGCAGACGGCCGAGGACGTGACGGTGGCAGCCGGACAGGCGGCGCAGCTCGCCGTCTCGCTCGAGGAGTCGCCCGTCGAGATCGCCGGCGTGGTGGTGTCCGCGTCCCGGCGCCCCGAGCGCATCACCGACGCACCGGCCACGATCACGAGCATCGACACGCGCACGCTCGACAACAGCGTCGGCAACACCTGGGCGGGCGCCCTCAAGGAGGTGAAGGGGCTCGACTTCATCCAGGTCGGGATGACGAGCATCGCCATCAACGCGCGCGGCTTCAACTCGTCGTTCAACAACCGCATGCTCATGATGGAGGACGGCCGGATCGCGGTGCTCCCGGAGAACGGGCTCCCGGTCGGGCAGTTCACGGCCGTGCCGAAGGTCGACCTGGCCGGCGTCGAGGTGCTGGTCGGCCCCGGCGCCGCGCTCTACGGCGCCGACGCGTCCAACGGCGTGGTCACGCTGCTGACGAAGGACCCGAAGCAGTTCCCGGGGACGACGGCGGAGGTGACCGGCGGCAATCGGTCCTACAAGGACGTGCAGGTCCGGCAGGCGGGCGTGTTCGCGAACGGCGACTGGGGCTACAAGGTCTCCGGCGAGTACCAGGAGGCGAAGGACTTCTCGAACATCCTGACCTACAACATCACGGGCGTCGCCGGCGCGCCCGGCGGCATCAAGGCGGTCAAGGAGACGGACCTCGGGATCAATTCCATCGACTGGGATGCCAAGGCCGCCCGCGCCACGGCCTCGCTCGTGCGCTACTTCGGCAGCAACGGCAAGATCGACCTGAGCGGCGGCCTCAGCCAGAGCGACGGCGTCGGCCAGACGAACGTCGGACGCAACCAGCTCCGCGACTGGGGCTACAACTTCGTGCAGCTACGCGCGTCGAACCCGAACTGGTTCTTCAACGCGTACCGCACGCAGTCGACGTCGGGGGAGTCGTTCGCGATCAACCGCTACGCCGACGCGTTCGCCCGCAACCAGAGCCTCTCGCCGGACTCGCTGCGCATGCTCTCGGACTGGCCGAGCGACGGCCAGCTCTACGCGGCCGAGCTGCAGAACAACTTCGGCATCCGGCAACTGCTGAACACGCGGATCACGTGGGGCGCGCAGTACCGGCACGACAAGGTGAGCAGCAAGCGCCAGTGGCTGACCGACCGGCTGACGGGCGAGGACCTGTCGATCGACCAGAAGGGGATCTACGCGCAGACCGAGACGCCGTTCTCGAAGTACGCGAGCCTCGTCCTCGCCGGCCGCTACGACGACCACGAGAACTACGACGCGCAGTTCTCGCCCAAGGCCGCGCTCCTCCTGCACCCGGCGCCGAACCAGACGCTGCGCGTCAGCTACAATCGCGCGTTCAAGTCGCCGACCACGCTCCAGACGAACTTCTACATCCCGGACTGGACGGCGGTCATCGCGATCTACGGCAACACGGAAGGCTTCACGATCAAGAACTCGGCGGGCGCGACCGTCGCCACGTACAAGCCGCTGGAGCCGGAGGAGAACCGGACCTGGGAGGCGGGCTACAAGGGGATCCTGGGCGACAAGGTGTTCCTCGACCTCGCGGGCTACTACTCGAAATACAACAACTTCCTGAGCCCGCTCGCGATCATCGCGAACCCGTTCACGGGCGCGACGGCGAC
>DASTKT010000154.1:0-3169 GCA_035715725.1 Longimicrobiales bacterium
CCCTCCCGGGCGCGACCATCGCGCGTAGTGATGGGGAACGAAATGGGCCCGTCGCTCCCTCCCCGGGCTCACGCCCGGGAAATGGACGCGCCCACGCCAAATTCATTCTTCGATCGTGGTGCCCGCGCCCGCGTGTCGCGACCACTCGCGGGCTCCGTGCGCACCGGGGGGACCGCGCCTCTATCTCACCTCGGCCACAGCCACCCGAACACCCCCGCCGTCAGCAGCCCGTAGATCACGCCGTCGAGCGTGTCCTTGAGCGCCACCCGGCGCGGCTCGCTCCGCCAGATCGCGTTCTGCGCGTGCGCGCCGGCGTAGCCCAGGATCGCGGCGGTGCCGACGACGCGGAAGACGCGCAGGTACTCGGTTCCGCGCGGGAGCGCGGCGCTCCCGACGTAGCCGGCGAGGAGCGAAATGACGAGGGCGGTGAGGAACCACTTCGCGAGCAGCGGGCCCATGGTGATCGGGCCCGGCTGGCGGAGGAAGAGGATTCCCACCGGTCCCTCGGCGAAGCGCCGCTGCGTCTCGGGCTTCCGGTACTCCGCCTGGCCCATGACGTAGGGCAGCATGTACATCCCCGGCGCCGGCGCGTCGCGGCCGATCGCGGCGAGCGCCTCGTCCTCGTTGGGGAGCTTCCGGTACTCCTTGTTGTGCCAGGCGAGCGCGGTGTGGAGGAAACCGCTCACGAGAAAGACGACGATTGCCGAGAGGACGACGGGCAGCCACAGCGCGACGAGGGGGACCATGGGCCGATCTCCGGGGACGCGGGGGGGGACGGATTGTCGCGAGGGGAACGGCCGAAGATACCGCCTCAGCGCAGCCACGTATAGGAGCCGGCGACCGGATTCGCGTCGCCCGCCCGCGCCGCGGCGATCCAGCGCTCCAGCGCCCGCACGTGGGCCATCGCGTCGCTCTGCCGGATGGAGGTCGCGAGGAAGAGGACGCCGGGGAAGGCGATCCCCCGCCCGGCCAGCGCCGTCACGATCGGCGCGAAGTCCCGGCAGTTCCGGGTGACCACGATGCGGCCCTGCCGGCGCGCCCAGTCCAGCACCCCCGGATCGTCGGCGTCGGCCAGGCCGACCTCGGCGACGTGCACGACGTCGACGCCCCGGCACCGCAGTTCGTGCAGGGCCGGGGCGTTGACGTGCTGGTCGAACAGGAAGGCGAGCGATGCCGGCGCCGGCGGCGTCACGCCAGGCCCATGGCACCGAGCGCGCGGGCGGCGCGCTCGTTCTGCTCCAGCAGCTCCTCGACCGCGCCGGGGAACCGCTCCGCATAGGCCAGCGCCTGGTCGAGCGCCGCGCGGGGCACGGCCTCGCCGAAGTGGGCATAGAAGCCCTCGCGGTCCGCGCCGTAGTCCCGGGCGACCATGACGACCTCCCAGACGTCCGGCCCGCCCCGGATCACGGCCCGCCGGCCGGCGACGCCGTCACGAAAGGCGAGCGCGGGGAGCTTGGTCAGCGTCCACCACTCCTCGATGACGCGGCGGGTCCCGGTCGAGCGCCCGGCGCCGTGCGCCTTCCAGAACTCCTCGATGTCGCGGTCGAGCCAGTCGTCGACCCGGGCGGTCAGCGAGCCCATGGCGTCCCCCGTGTGTGCCGTGCGTACGATGTATACATGGCAAACATAGCGCCCGGGGCCCCCGTCCGGCACCCCTGCCGCTACCGCTTGACGATCTGCCCGCGGATCTCCCCGCCCGGGTGCGCGGCGGTGTGGACGTTGGTGTAGGCGTTGCCGTTGTTCATCAGCACGAGCAAGGAGTCGCCGGTGATGCTGGACGAGCCGAAGACGATCGGCTGGTCGAGGTCGATCGTCCCCGAGGCGAGCTGGCCCGACGCCACGGAGGCCGGGCTGAACGGGAGGACGATCGGGCCGTTGACCCCCTTGGCGCCGACGTGGATGTGGGCCGCGACGGCGGGACCCGAGAGCCCCTCGACCGTGATGGTGTAGGTGATGGTCCGCCCGGTCAGCATGTAGGTCGCCCGCCCCGTCGCCGCGGTGCCGGTGGGCGGCACCTCCTCGGCGTCGGTCATGGCCGAGACGTAGCTCGTCGTGCCGAGGGGGTTGGTGCTGTCGCTGCAGGCCGCCAGCCCGCCGGCCGCGAGCGCGGCGAGCGCGGCGGGCGTGAGGGCGGCGGAGATCGGCCGGGTGCGCATGAGGGTCCCTCCTCGTCGGGTCGGAGGATTCAACGGGCGGGGCGGGAGTCTGAGGCGGGGGCGCGGCGCGGCGGCGTGGCGGCGCCCCGCGCGCGAGTCGGCGGCGCAAGCCGCCACTCGGCGAGTCGGCGGCTGAAGCCGCCACTCGGCCGGAGGCCCCTGAAGGGCCCTGTGCGGGCGCAGGGCTCCGCTGCGAGAACTCGGGCGCCGGTTAGCGCACGGAGCACCGCTGCCTCGGAGAGCCCTTCAGGGCTCTCAGGCCGAGTGGCCCCTTCAGGGGCCGACTCGCGCTTCCGCCGCCGACTCGCGCTTCCGCCGCCGACTCGCGCTTCCGCCGCCGACTCGCGCTTCCGCCGCCGACTCCCACGCCGCCGCCGCGAGCGGCCCCGGCATTTGCGTCTTCGGACTTTCTTCGGTATCGTATCGGCGAGTCCCCACCGGAGCCGCCGATGCCCGATCTCGCCCTGCCCGAGAAGCTCTCCATCCTGATGAGCCTGGCGGCCGACGACCGGGAGTCGGCCTCGGATCCGCGGCCGCTGCCGCCCCGGCTCCGGAACGCCGGCGCGGCGCCGGTCCTCGCCCCGCTCAACATCCGCAACCTCCGGGTCGGCTCCGGCCGCCGGCGGCTGTTGCGGATCCTCATGACCAACGCCTGCAGCTTCAACTGCCGCTACTGCCCGATGCGGCGCGACCGGAACCTCCCGCGCACGCTCCTGAAGCCGGCGGAGCTGGTGCGGATCTTCCTGGGCGCGCTCCGGAAGGGGTGGTGCGACGGGCTCTTCGTGACGACCGGGATCCCGGGGCGGCCGGTCAAGGTGATGGACGACCTGATCGAGGCGCTCGAGCTGATCCGCGAGCGCGACGGCTTCGGGGGCTACATCCACGTGAAGATCGTCCCCGGGGCCGACGCCGAGCAGATCGCGCGGGTCACGCGGCTCGCGACCCGGGTGAGCGTCAACCTCGAGGCACCATGCGGACAGTCGCTCGCCAGCATCGCGCCGGAGAAGAGCTTC
>DASTKT010000155.1:0-26550 GCA_035715725.1 Longimicrobiales bacterium
GCGCGACGGGGCGTTTCCCCCGCCCGGCGCCGCGGGCGCGCACCCGTCCGATCCGGGAGCTTCGTGCCGTCGGGGAACGCCGTGCGGGGTGGAAGGGGGGTGGAGGCGACGCGGGGTGCGGCTTCGTTCTCGGGTGACTCGCGGCCGAATCCCGCCGTCGCGGGCGGCCTCACGTCCAATAACAGCGTATTCACCGCAGAGGCGCAGAGCACACAGAGGCCACACGGAGCGCACCGGCGTCACGCCGGCCACCTGCGTACGCCGGACATGACATCAAGAAATGATGCGTCACCCCGGCGAGCCTCCGCCGCCCGGCAACCCTCCGTCCGTCCTCTGTGTACTCCGTGCCTCGGTGGTAAAAACGCTGTTGATCCGTTCCCGTCCCTGTCCACGCGCCCGGCGAGCTTCCGCTTCGCGTCTCATCCGTTCAGCTCCGCGCCTTCGCGCGACGCCCCCTTCCGTTCCCGACCGGGCCGACGTGATCATTGTCCCGCGCCGGCCCGGCCGCATATTGGAACGGCTTCATCTCGGGCCAGTCACCACAACGCGAAAAACCCGACGGCTGGGTCGCGCTCCCCCGTTCTGCGGAGGGGATCATGCACCGCGTCGTTCCGGCTCCGGCGCTCGTCCGGCTCCTCGTGCTCCTGCCCCTCCTGTCGCTCCCCGCCGCGCTCGCCGGCCAGGCCGGTCCGGCGGCCCCACCCGGGATCGTCGCGGCCGCGAACGCGCCGGCGGTGATTGGCCCGAACGACAACCGCGAGGCTGGGGGGCGGCTGCGGGGCGGCGTGCTCACGGTCCGTCTCGAGGCGCGGAGCGGCGTGTGGTACCCGGAGGGGCCCAACGGCTTCCCGGTCCCGGTCGCCGCGTGGGGCGAGGAGGGGCAGCCGCTCCGGAATCCGGGACCGCTCCTCCGGGTGCCGGCGGGGACCGAGATCCGGGCCATGGTCCGCAACTCGCTGGACCGGCCTCTCGCGGTGTACGGCCTGGACGAGAAGCGCGACATGAGCGGCCCGGGTGTCACGCTCGCGCCCGGCCAAGCGCGGGTGTTCCGTTTCCGGGCCGCCGCGCCGGGGACCTACTTCTACGCGGGCAAGACGGACACGGTCCCGGTCTTCGGGCGGGCCGAGTTCGACAGCCAGCTCAACGGCGCGATCGTGGTCGATCCGCCGGCGCCGGCGCGCCCGCCGGCCGACCGCATCTTCGTCATTTCGATCTGGGGCACGCTCGACCCGGCGAGCCCCACCGGGCTCGGGCGGACGACGATGGCGATCAACGGCCTGTCGTGGCCGCACACGGAGCGGATCCAGGCCACGCAGGGCGATTCGCTGCACTGGCGCGTGATCAACGCGTCGTTCCTGCCGCACCCCATGCACCTGCACGGCTTCTACTTCCGCGTGGACCGGGAGGGGACCTGGGCGCACGACTCGGCCTTCACGCGCGAGCAGCGCCGCATGGCGGTCACGGAGATCGTCGACCCCGGCCACACGATGGCGATCACCTGGTCGCCGAGCCGGCCGGGAAACTGGATCTTCCACTGCCACTTCGCCGGCCACCTCTCGCCGCTGGTGGCGCTCGACACGGACCACGGCGTGCCGGGGACCGAGGCGATGCACATGCGTCACGGCTCCGACGCGCCCCACCAGATGGCCGGGCTGGTGCTCGGCATCCACGTCGCGCCGAACGGCACGCTCGCGAAGGCGGCGCCGACGTACCGGCCGCTGCGGCTCCTGGTCCGCTCGAAGCCGAACGTGTACGGCGACCACGTCGGCTACTCGTACGTGCTGGGCGGCACGCCGGAGGAGGCGCGACCCGAAGCGTTCGTCGTACCGGGGCCGTTGCTGGTGCTGCGGAAGGGCGAGCCGGTGGCGGTCACGATCGTGAACCAGTCGCACGAGGCGGCGGCCGTGCACTGGCACGGCATCGAGCTGGAGAGCTACCCGGACGGCGTGCCCGGCTGGAGCGGCTGGGAGAAGAGCATCCTCCCGGCGATCCCGCCGCACGACTCGCTCACGGTACACTTCACGCCGCCACGCGCCGGCACGTTCATGTACCACTCCCACTACAACGAGATGCAGCAGATCAGCTCGGGGCTCTACGGCCCGATCGTCGTGCTCGAGCCCGGCCAGCGCTTCGATCCCGAGACGGACCGCATCCTCGTCTTCAGCGAGGGCGGCCCGACGACCAACGTGGTCTCGGGCCCGTTCGCGCCGCTCGTGCTGAACGGCTCGGCGACGCCCGCGCCGCTCGAGCTCCGCGCCGGCACGACGTACCGCCTGCGGCTGATCGACATCCAGTCCGACGTCGGCAACCAGCTCGACCTGCTGGACGGTGACAAGCCCGTGAAGTGGCGGCTCCTGGCGAAGGACGGCCGCGACGTGCCCGCCGCGCAGGCCACCCTTCGGCCGGCGAGCCTCCGCTCCGCGCCCGGCGAGATCTACGACTTCGAGCTGACGCCGAAGGCCGCTGGCGAGCTAAGTCTGCAGTTCGGCGTCGACTTCCCGGGCGGCCCGCCGCCGACGCGGGTGCCGGTGCACGTGCGCTGACGCCGTCCTCCCTTGCTCCCCACGCTCCCTGTGAAATGAACGGACGTGAGGCCGCCCGCGACGGGAGCGCTACCGCAGCGCCGCCGCGATGTTGCCGCCGTCGACGGTGGTCACGTCGGCCGTCGTCTTGAGCGCCAGCGCGTGGGCGAGGAACGCCTGGGCGACGTCCTCGGCGGTCACCTCGCGGCCGAGCAGGTTGCCGCTCATGTACTCCCGCTCGTCGACGCCCCGCGCGCGGGCGCGCTCGGCGATCAGCTCCGGCGTGAGCAGCCCGCCGCGGATCCGGTCGGCGTTCACCGCGTTGGCACGGATGCCGTCGCGGCCGTAGTCGACGGCGTACTGGCGCACGAGGAAGAGCGTCGCCGCCTTCGGGAGGCCGTACGGGCCGAAGCCGGGGCCGGGGCTGACCGCCTGCTTGGAGACGTTGAACAGGAGCGCGCCGCCCGTCCCCTGCGCCAGCATCACGCGCACCGCGTTCTGCGCCGCCTTCTGGTGCGCGAAGAAGTTCAGCTCGAAGCTCTCGCGCAGCACCGCCTCGTCGACCTCGCCGATGCGCCCCTGCCAGGCGGCGCCGGCGTTCGACACCAGGATGTCGACGCCACCGAGCGTCGCGGCGACCTGGTCGAACGCGGCGCGCACCTGCGCGGCGTCCGTCACGTCGCACGCGATGGCGAGCGCGCCGCCGATCTCCCCCGCCACGGCGTCCAGCCGCTCCGCGTCCCGGTCGAGGAGCGCGACCTCGGCGCCCGACGCCGCGAACAGCCTCGCGGTCGCGGCGCCGATCGTGCCCGCGCCGCCCGTGATCACGGCGATCTGCCCCGCCAGCGGCTTCGGCGGCGTCTTGCCGAGCTTCGCCTGCTCCAGCGACCAGTACTCCATCTCGAACAGCTCGCCCTCCGGCAGCGACTCGAAGCGGCCGATCACCTCGGCATCCGTGATCGTGGCGACGGCGCTCTCCGCGAGGTCCGCCGCGACCCGCGCCTCCTGCCGGCTGCGGCCGAGCGCGAACAGCCCCACGCCCGGCACCAGCGCGACGCGCGGCATCGGGTCGAGCGCGCGCTTCGGCGGCTGCCGGCCGGCGTTGTGCCGCTCGAAGTAGGCGCGGTACGCCGCGACGAACTCCGCGACGGCGCGCTTCACCGCCGCCGCGAACTCGTCGAGCGCGCCGGCGGCCGGCGCGGGCACGAGCAGCGGGTAGTTCTTCGTGCGGATCGTGTGGTCGGGCGTGACCACGCCGGCCTGGGAGTAGCGCGCCAGCTCGGCGCCGTTCACGTACTCGAGGATCGCCGGGCCGCTGCGGAGCTCGGCGACGAAGCGCTGGACCGCGCCGTCGCCCTTCGGGTCCGGGACCGCGCAGGCGCCGCGCACGATCGGCGCGACCTCCTCCGGCCGCGCGATGCACGCCGGCAGCGGCGCCGCGGCGAAGACCGGCCGGCGCCCCCGCGCGAGCCGAGCCTCGGCCAGGCCGACCATCGCGATCATCCGCTCGTAGCTCTCGCGCGCGTCGTCGCCGAACGTGAAGATGCCGTGCTTCAGCAGGATCAGCCCCTCGACCGCCGGATCGGCCTCGTAGACCTCGGCCGCCTTCTTCGCGAGCGCGAAGCCGGGCATGATGAACGGGACGATCCCCATGCGCCGGCCGTAGACCTCCGCGCACAGCGCCGCCGCGTCCGGCTGGTCCGCCAGGCTCAGCACCGCCGACGAATGCGTGTGGTCCACGTACCGGTGCGGCAGGAACGCGTGCAGCAGCGTCTCGACCGACGGGTTCGGCGCCGCCGGGTCCAGCAGGTTCGCGCGCTGGAACGTGACCATGTCCTCGTCGGAGAGCGCGTCCAGCGCCCGCAGCCGGCGCAGCGGCGCGAGCCGCACTGCCGGCAGCCCCGCCGGCTCGATCGCCGCCATGTCCCAGCCGCTCCCCTTGACGCACAGCACCTCGACCGGGTCGCCGAGCAGCTCCGGGAGCGTCGTCTTGACCGACGTGTTGCCGCCGCCGTGCAGCACGAGCCGCGGGTCCTGCCCGAGCAGGCGGGAGGTGTAGACGCGCAGCGCGAGGTCGCGGCCAATGCCCTGCGCGGCGTAGTGCTCGACCATGCGGTCCGCATCGGCGTCCCGCCAGCGGCTTTCCATGCGGACTTCTCTCCTCGCGAACGGGTTCGGGTCGCGTGAGCTGCGGCCGGCGCGAGGCCGGGGACGGCAACAGCGCTTTCACCGCAGAGGGCACAGAGGGCACGGAGGATTACCGGGCATCGGCCGCCCACCGGGGTGACGCATCATCTGTCTATGTCATACCCGGGGTACGCCGGCAGCCGGCGTGTTGTTGCCATCCCTCCGTGTTCCCCGTGTCTCCGTGTGACACTTGTTGGACGTGCGGCCGCCCGCGAACCTCCCGCGCCACCGGTCGAGACTACGGCCGGACCCGGCGGCGCGCCATGGAGGCCGGCCGCGGCGCTTCCCTCTCCCGCCCGCCGGACGCATCGCGCAACTTGGCATCGCCTCGCGGAGCCCACGACATCGCGCGCCGAACCAGAGGGGGGGCCATGACTCCACGCCGGCGGATCGTCGTCGCATCGCCGCTCGTCCTCCAGCTCACGGTGGCGGCGGCCCTGGCCGCGCAGTCCCCCGCCCGCTTCGACACCGTCCGCGTCGAAGCCCGCGAGGGGACGTGGCTGGCCTTCGACGCCTCGCGCGACGGCCGCCTCCTCGCGTTCGACCTGCTCGGCCAGATCTGGACGCTCCCCGCCGGCGGCGGCGAGGCCCGCGCGGTCACGGACGCCGTGCGCGACACGGCCGAGGACACGGACCCGGCCTTCGCGCCCGACGGCCGCTCGCTCGTCTTCGCCGGCGAGCGCGCCGGGCACGCCGGGCTCTGGCAGGTCGACGTCGCCACGGAACGCGTGCGCCGCCTCACGACGCCGCCGGACCGGGACGACCAGCCGGCCTGGGCGCCGGACGGAGCGCGCATCGCGTTCGTTCGCGGCGTCAGCCGCGTGGAGGGGGGCCGCACGATCGCCTTCGACGGGCTGCACCTGCTCGACCTCCGCGACGGCGCCGTCCGCCTCGTCCCGGTCGGCGACAGCGGCCGCGCCGACGTCCGCGACCCGGCGTGGAGCCCCGACGGCCGCACGCTCTACCTCGTCGCCGCGCGGCCGGAGCTGCCGGCCGCGCCCGTCGGCGGCCCGATCTGGGCGTTGGACGTAGCGAGCGGGCACGCCACGCTGATGGGCGACTCCGCGCTCGCCGCCTTCGCGCCCGCGCCATCGCCGGACGGGCGCCGGCTGGCGTACATCGCCGCCGACTCCGCCGGGCGCCGCCAGCTCTGGTTGCGCGACCTCGCCTCGGGCGCGCGGCGCCGCGTGACGGACGAGCCCGAGCTGACCGCGCGGCGCGTCCGCTGGACGCCGGACGGCGCGGCGCTCCTCTACGTGGCCGGCGGGCGCCTGCGCCGCATCGAGCTGGCGACGTCGCGTGCGGCCGACATCCCGTTCGTTGCGAGCCTCGCGTTCGCGCGCCGCCACGTGGAGCTGCCACAGCGCCGCTTCCCCGCCGCGGGATCCCGGCAACCCGCCCGCGGTCAGCTCGGGCTCGCGCTCTCCCCCGACGGCCGGCGCTTCGCCGTCCTCGCGCTGGGCCGGCTCTGGGTCGCGCCGGTCGGCGGCGCGCCGCGCGAGGTCGCGGCCGTCCCCGTGGACGCGCGGGACGTCGAGTGGGCGCCGGCCGGGGACCGCGTCGCCTACAGCGTGGGCTCGTGGGGCGACGAGGACGTGCGCGTGGCGGATCTCGCGACCGGCCGCACGCACGCGCTCACCGCGATGCCGGGGCGCGAGATCGTGCCGCGCTGGTCGCCGGACGGGCGCTGGATCGCGTTCCTGCACGCGCCGGCGCCCGACTCGGCGGCGCGCCTCCTCGTGCTCGCCGCCGACGCGCGCGACGTGACGGCGCCCTCCGCCGCCCGCGACCTCGGCGACGCCGACCCCGGCGACTGGGCCGTCGGGCTCGCCGCCGCGGCGGCGCCGGCGTGGAGCCCCGACAGCCGGGCGCTGCTCGTCGTCCACGCGCCCGGCGGGCCGATCGTCCGGGAGCCCTTCGCCGTGCTCCGCCCCGCGACGGCCGAGCTCGTCCCGCTCGACGGGCCGCGCCGGACCGTCGCCGGCGTGCCCTTCCAGCCGACGTTCGTGCGCTGGCCGAACGACACCACGCTCGTCTTCGTCTCCGCCGACCGAGCCTGGCGCTCGCGCCTCGCCCCCGGCGGCGGGACCTGGGGCGAGCCCCGCCCGCTCGGCGACGACGCCGCGCTCTACCTCTCCGCCGCTCGCGACGGCGCCCTGCTCTACGTCTCCGGCGACGGGCTGCGCCTGCGCGACGCCGCCGGCGCGGTGCGCCGCCTCGGCTGGCCGCTGACCTACCGGGCGCCGGAGCCGGCGCCGCTCCTGCTCCGCAACGCCCGCGTGCTCGACGGCACGGGCGCGCCGCCGGCCGCGCCGCGGGACCTGCTGCTGGGCGGCGGGCGGATCGCGCGCATCGCGCCGCCCGGCGCGATCCCCGCGGCCGGCGCGCGCGTGCTGGACGCCGGCGGCGGGATCGTCATGCCCGGCCTCGCCGACCTGCACTTCCACTACGACGGCCCCGAGCAGCTCCGCGGCCTGCTGTACAACGGCGTCACCGTCGTGCGTGACCAGGGGAGCGACATCGCGACGCTCGCAGCGCGCGCCGACGGCTCCGCGGCCGGCACCTGGCCCGCGCCGCGCATCTCCTTCGGCGCGTTCCAGCTCTACACCGACTGGCCGTTCGGCAACGGCCTCGAGCAGGGGCTGGAGCCGGAGCAGGACGCCGGGCACCTGGCGCGCGCCGTCGCGCTCCTCGCCGCGCACGGCGCCGAGCACATGAAGATCCGGACGTTCCACGGCTGGGCCGTCAACGTCCGCCTGGTCGAGGCCGCGCACCGCGCCGGGCTGCGCACCACCGGCCACTGCGTCTTCCCGCTCGCGCTCCTCGCCGCGGGAATGGACGCCAAGGAGCACGTCGGCAACACCTGCGGCCCGCGCTTCAACGAGCCGCTGCGGGAGGACGTGATCCAGCTCCTGAGGAACAGCGGCGTGTTCGTGGATCCGACGACGATCGTCTACGCCTGGTGGCGGGCGTGGCTGGACGACCGCGGGCTGCTGCGGCGCCCGGACATCGCACCGTTCCTCGTCGCCATGAAGCGCGATTTCCGGTTCTGGGCCGCGGAGAGCGACCCGGGCTACTGGGTCCGGGACCAGGGGCGCCTCATGATCGAGCAGACCCGCGCGCTGCACCGCGCCGGCATCCCGCTCGGCCTGGGCACGGACGCGCCGGAGCTCCCCTGGGCGGCGCACCTGGAGCTGGAGCGGCTGGTCGAGGCGGGGCTCACGCCGCTGGAGGCGATCCGCGCCGGCACGGAGACGGCGGCGCGGATCATGGGGCACGACGCGGAGGCCGGTACCGTCGCGGAGGGGAAGCTCGCGGACCTGCTCGTCCTCGAGCCCGGCGCGGACCCGAGCCGCGACATCCGCGACACCCGCCGGATCCGCTACGTGATCCTCGGCGGCGGCGTGGTGGACCGCGAGGCGCTGCGCCGGGGCGTGGCGCTCAGGCCGTAGCCACCGGGCGCACTCCGGCGCGCGTGTCGACCGGTCGTGCGTCGACCGGCCGGGCCCGCGCGGGCCGCCCGTGCGCCGGCTGCGTGTACGCCGGGGCTGTCTACGCCGGCTGCGCCTCGACCCGCTGCTGGGCCGGCGGCGTCCCGGCCGGCCGCGCCTCGGCCGCCCGCGGCACCAGCGCCGAGAACGCTTGCGCGAAGCGCTCCACCTGCGCCCAGTCGGTCAGCTCGTGGTCGCGCGAGGTGTCGGTCGGCCCGCCCTCCTTCGCGGTGATGCGCTTCATGATCCAGCGCAGCAGCGGCGAGTACTTCGTGTACGCGATCGAGCCGCCGATCGTCTCCGCGAGCCCCGGCCGCCACCCCGTCTCGCGCAGCAGCTCGTCCACGCAGCGCCGCGCCGCCGCGCGCTGCGCCTCGCTCGCGCCCGCCGCCGAGCCGCTCACGGAGAAGAACGCCGACGGCATCGCGTTCAGCGCCTCGCGGTGCGCGCGGACGAACCGGCGCACGCGGCGCTGGTGCCCCCCGCGGATCAGCGACGCACCGATGATGACGCCGGCGAAATCCCGCGGCCCCGTCTCCCGCGGCAGCTCGCCGACATCCGTGAGCGTGACCACGTCCCCCGCCGCCGCCAGCAGGTCGGCGATGCGCGCCGCGATCTTCGCGGTCTGGCCGTAGCTCGTGCCGTAAGCGACGAGGATGCGCCGTGCAGGCATAGCTCCCTCCGGTGGATGCCCATACTCACGATGGGGAGGGAGCGGCGGCGCGGGATGGGGGAAACGGCGGAAAGGTCGTACGTGAGGTCCTGACGCGGCGGTTCAGCATCCGGGCCGTTCCTGCGAACGGATTCTCACGCGGAGGCCCGGAGGGTGCGGTCCATCTTCGTCGGCTACGCGGCGGACCGGGCGAGCGGGCGCGAGCCGGCTCGATCTCGGCCTCGGATCTTCCGTGTTCGAGCCCGAGCCCGAGCCCAGCGCCCGCAGGGCGCGGAGCCCGAGCCCGTCCTTGATGCGGTTCGCCTCGCCGAACGCCGCGAGAACGGCTGCACGGACGGGCTCGGGCTCGGGCTCCGCGCCGGCGGCGCTGGGCTCGGGCTCGAAACAGACGAGCTCGAGATCGCGCCCGAGATCGAGATCGACTCCGCTCCCGGAACGGACGGCGCCCGGTGGATTGCTCCTCACCGGGCGCTGCTGCGTTCCTCGGGCAGCTCTCGAACGCCCGGCCACCCTCCGCGTCTCCGCGTGAGACCCCCGAGCCCTCCGCCGCCGCGGATCCGGCTCGACGCGACCGGCTCAGGCCGGCCGCTCCGGCGATGCACCCGCCCCGCCCGGCCCCGCCCCCTCCGACGGCTCGAACTCGCAGTGGAAGTGGTGCAGCACCCGGTGGAAGACGGGCGCCAGCAGCAGCCCGGCGGCGATCACGAACACCAGCCCCGAGTAGAGAGCGAACGCGGCGGCGAAGAGCTTCCCGCCCGTCGTCGTGATCGTGCCGACTGGCCCCATCCCGCCCAGCAGCATGGCCGCGTTCAGCAGCGCGTCGATCCAGCGGAACCCCACGATCGCGTGGTAGCCTACCGTCCCGAGGCCCAGCGAGAACAGCATGAACGCGGCCGAGACCGCGAAGTTTACCCCGAGCCGCCGCAGGAACCGGTGGAAATCGGGAACGTGCCGCCGATGCGCCACCTGCCCGATGTGTCCGTGGCCGAGCAACCGCTCGACGAAGCCCACGGGCCCCTTGCGATCCGACGTCTCGTCGGCTCCCATCTCACCCTCCGAGCGCTGTCACCCCGTGCCGTCCACCCCCGCGCACACCCCCGCCGCCCGGTACCCGCAGAACCGGCACTCGCCCGGCGAGCGGGCCAGCTCGCGCGAGCCCGCCGCCAGCTCGCGGAGCGCCGCGCCGAGCCGCGCCTGCGCCGCCGCCGCCGCGCTCCCGTCCAGCGGCGTCCCCTCCTGCACGCCCGCCGCCGAGAAGTGGAACGCGAAGCGGCTCACCGGCGTGCCCGAGAGCGCCGACGCCGCGCTCACGTACACGTCCCGCTGCGGCGCGTACGTCGCCGCGTGCGCCGCCGCCTCGTCCGCCGCGCACCGCGTCGTCTTCACGTCCAGCAGCTCGATGCCGTCCGCGCCCGGCGCCGCCAGGTCGATCCGCCCCTCCGTCGCCAGGCCGTCCGCGTGCAGGTGCAGGAACGCCAGCTCGCGGCGCGCGCCCGGCCGCGCCGCCAGCGCCGCGTACTCCGCGTGGGCGACGACGCCCTCGACCTGCTCCCGCAGCGACGCCCGGAACGCCAGCCCCTCCGCGTCCCCGCCGTCCGGCGCGTCCTCCGCCCACCGGCCGATCGCGTCCTCCAGCAGCCGGTCCACGTCCGCGCCCTCTTCCTCGATCCGCTCCAGCACGTCGTGCACGATCTGCCCGTGCACCACCGCGCTCCGCCACGCCGGCCCGCCGCTCCCCCCGACGACCGGCTCGCGGATCCCCGCGATGTACTTCAGCCAGTGCCGGTTCGGGCAGCGCAGGAACGCCAGCAGCTCCGTCGCCGAGTGGCGCCCGCGCCCCAGCGGCACCGTCACCGCCGCCAGCGCCCCCGGCAGCCCCGCCGGATCGCCGACCGCCCGCTCGACCGGCGACCCGGCCACCTCCTCCGGCACCGGCGCCACCCTCACGACCGCCCGAAATCTCCGCCCGTCGGCCCCGACGTACTCCGCCGCCCCCGCACCCCCACCCTCACCCGCACCCGATCCGTCCGCCACCTCCCGAAACGCCGACCGCAGCACCTTCGCCGGCGAATCCATCGCCTCGTCCTTCCCCGCCCCCGCCGGGATCCCCGACAGCACCAGCCGGTCCTTCGCCCGCGTCGCCGCGACGTACCAGAGGCGCTTCTGCTCCGCCCTCCCCTCCGCCGAATCCAGCGCAGAAAGCTCCTGCCACCGGTCCGGCTGCTCCCGCGCCGGCGTGTCCGGCTCGCCCAGCACCATCGTCTCCCGCCCGACCACGAGCTTCTCCGACCGGTCCTGGACCGAGCGCACCAGGTCCGCCCAGAACACGACCTCCCACTCCAGCCCCTTCGCGCTGTGCACGGACGTGATCGTGACGACGTGGTCGTTCTCGCCGTACAGCCGCGCGTCGCCCACGCGGTCGCCGCGCTCGCGCACCTCCCGCACCATGCGCAGGAAGTCGCCGAGCGAAAGCTCCGGCGCCGCCGCCGCGAACGCCCGGAACTGCCGCACGTTCGCCAGCGCCTGCGGCCCATCCCCCTCCAGCAGCGAGAGGTAGGCGACGTAGCCGGTGTCGTTCAGCAGGCTCGTGATCAGCGAGTCCAGCCGGATCCGGTCCCGGATCGCCGCGTGGCGCCGCAGGATGTCGATGCCGCGATCCAGCAGCTCCCCCTCGGACCCCACGTCGACGCCCACCAGGTGGTCCCAGTACGGCCGCCGCGCCGCCCGCGCGATGCGCAGCAGCGCCTCGTCCGAGACGCCGACCATGGGACTGCGCAGGAAGCCGAACAGTGCGCGGTCGTCGCGCGGGTCGCGGATCGCCTCCAGCGCCACGATCAGGTCCACGACCTCTCTCCGCGAGTAGAAGCCGTCCCCGCGCAGCGCGTACGTCGGGATCCCCGCCGCCTCCAGCGCGCCCTGGTACGTCTCCAGGCTGCTCCAGCTCGCGAGCAGCACCGCCATCTCGCGCCACGGCACGCCCTCGCCGCGCAGCTCCAGCGCCCGCCGCGCGATCGCCGCCGCGTCCGCCCGCCGCAGCTCCTCCACCTTCCGGCACTTGCCGTCCTCGCCCGGCGGCACGACCAGCAGCTCCACCGCCCGGTCGGCCGGCCCATCCTCCCGCGTCGCCTTCAAGGCGACGTACGGCACCTCGAACTCCCGCAGCGACTCGCCGGCCAGCGGCGTGTCCAGCACCGGCCCGATCACGGCATCCACGAAGCCCAGCACCGGCGCCACGCTCCGCCGGCTCTCCTCCAGCGTCACGACGTCGCCCATCCCGCCAGCCCGGAAATCCCGCTCGACCGCGGTCCACACGGTCACGTCCGCCCGGCGGAAGCGGTAGATGCTCTGCTTCGGGTCGCCGACGAGCATCAGCCGCGGCGTCGCCGCCGAGCCGCCCTCCGGCTCGCCCAGCAGGTACGCGATCTCCTTCTGCACCGGGTCCACGTCCTGGAACTCGTCCACGATCAGCGTGTGGATCCGGCGGGAGAGCGCGCGGCGCACGTCCTCGTGCTCTCTGATGAGATCGCGCGTCCCCACGATCATCCGGTCGAAGTCGACGGCGCCGCTCCGGTCGAGCCGCTCGTACAGCCGCTCCGCCGCCAGGTTCGCCAGTTCCAGAAGCGTCGCCTCGCAGGGGCCCAGCCCCTCGGAGTGGTCGTTCAGCTTCTGCAGCACGCCGCCGTTCCCGACCAGCCGGCCGACCCACCGCTCGACCTCGCCGCTGCTCCACTGCGAGAGCAGGTCGCCGAGCCCGGGGACGGAGCCCTCCTCCAGCGCCTGGAGCAACGCCTCGTGCACCACCTCCGCCGCGAGCGCCGCCGCTTCGCCCTCCTCCAGCACCGCCCCCGCCGGCGGGCGCCCCGCCCGCAGCGCGAAGTCCCGCAGCACCTCGCCGCAGAAGGAGTGGATCGTGCCGATCCGCGCCAGGTCGACCTCGTACGCCTCCCGGCGCAGCCCCGCCCCCCGCAACCCCTCCCGCAGCTTCCGCTTCAGGTCCGCCGCCGCGCGGTTCGTGTACGTGATCGCCGCGATGCGCCCGAGCCCGACCGGCTGGGCGATGCGCTCGCCGCACACCTCCACCCCGAGCAGATACAGGATCCGGCGCACGACCGTGAACGTCTTCCCCGTCCCCGCGCCGGCGTTCACCAGGACGTGGCGGTCCACCGCGCGCACGGCCTCCCACTGGCGCGCGTTCGGCTGCGGCGGGCCCTCGGCGGGGGCGCCGGCGTCCCCGCCCGGATCGCTCCGCCCCGGGCCCCGGCCCTCGGCGCGCATTCCGGCCCCCGCGAACCGATCGCTCCACTCCGGCCCCGCACCGCCGTTCCGATCCGGATCCATTGTCACCACCCGCTCTTCCGCGGACCGCCGGCCACGCGGCAGATGTCCCAGCCGTGGCACCAGGGCGGGCACCCGCACGACGGCGCCGGCTCCGCCGGGAAGACGCCCTCGCGCGCGCCCCGGACGTGCCGCGCCACCGCGTCCAGCGCCGCCTCCATCTTCGCCCGCGCCTCCGCCGAGGGGGCGAGCGCCTCCGTCCTGTGGTCGACCTCCGTCAGCTCGAGCTTGTGCACCGGCTCGCGCTGCTTCAACGCCCGGTACTCGACCCGCGCCACCTCCTTCCCCGCCTCCAGCCGCTCCAGCGCGTACGCGTACAGCGGGACCTGCAGCACGACGCCGTCCGCCCACGCCTTCGCATCTCCGCCGCCCGGCGTCGCGTACCGGCTGTACTTGTAGTCGATGGCGACGAGGAACCGCTCCGCGCCGTCGACGCGCTCGTCCACCCCCACCTCGACCCGGTCGATGCGCCCCCGGAAGACGATCCGCACGCCATCCCGCTCGAGCACCACGCCGTCGAAGACGCGCTCGTGGGCGACGACGCCCGTCCGCAGCACGCGCTTGTTCTGCCACGCCTTCCCGAACAGCTTCTCGTTCCGCTCGATCTCGAACTCGAGATAGCGCGCGAGCACCCGCTCCAGCTCCCGCCGCTTCGCCTCCCGCAGCAGCGGATGCCCGAGCCACGTCTCGCCCGCCGCCTCGATCGCCTCCGCCAGGCACCGCTCCAGCGCCGGCCCCGCCCACTCGCGGTGCTCCGCGCGCAGCAGCACCGGGCCGCCGAGCGCCGCCCCCGCCGCGTCGAAGAACCGCTGCAGCGCGTCGTGCAGCATGCTCCCGCGCACCGCCGGGTCGAGGTCGTCCTCCGGCTCGTCGCGCCGCTCCAGTCCGAGCAGCCGCCCGGAGAAGTACGCCCACGGGCACTTCGCCAGCTCCTCGAGCTGCGACGGGCTCCAGACCCGCGCCTCGCCGAACTGCGCCGCCAGCTCCGCCACGAGCGCCGGGTCCTCGATCACGCCGTTGTGCCGCGACGGCCGCCCCGCCTGCCGCGCGCGCTCGATCCGCGCGACCCGCACCGCATGCTCCGGCGCCGGCCCGAGCGCCACCGGCATCGTCGCCGGCCGGACGTCGCGAGCCGGGATCTCCTCCGGCGCCACCTCCGCCACGTCCTGCAGCGCCTCCAGGAACGCCGACGGGATCGACTCCCGCCCCGTCCCGTCCATCCGCGCCCAGCTCACCGTGAGGCCGGACCTCGCCCCGGCCAGCAGCGATCGGAACAGCTCCTGCTCGCGAACGTCCCACTCCGCCCGCGTCTCCAGCGGCACGCCCGCGGCCGCCAGCGCCTGCCGGTCCTCCTCGTCCAGCAGCGGCGAGCGCGGCGCGTGCATCGGGAAGCGCCCCGCCTCCAGCCCGACCAGGAACACGTGCTCGAACGAGCGGTACGCCGCCGCGAGCCCCTCCAGCACCTGCACCCCGCGCATCGTCTCCGTCCACAGCGCGAGGTCCACGTCGAGCCGCTCGCGCAGCCGGGCCGCCGCGCCGGCGGCGTCCAGCCGCTCCTCGCCGCCACCCCACGCCTCCAGCGCCCGGCCCCACTCCTCGAGCATCCCCTCCAGCCCGCGCCACGCCGCCTGGTTCACCCGCACCGACTCCAGGTGGTCCGCCGGCACCCGGTACAGCCGCTCCTCGATCCCCCACCGGTCCTCGCCCACCAGCTCCCGCAGCCACGACACCCACTCCGCGAGCGTCCGCGTCCGGTCCAGCGAGCCGACCCGCCCACGGAAGGCGACGAACGCGTCCCGCGTGCGCCGGACGCGCTCCGACGCCGGCAGCGGCCCCTGCCATTCGTCGCCTCGGAGCGTCCCCTCGGCCTCCGCGCGCTCCCGCGACTCCGCCCGCTCCAGCAGCCGGTCCAGCTCCCGCGCCCACGCCTCCAGCCCGCGCACCCGGCGGCGCAGCCCCACGTGGTTCAGCACCGCCGCATCCAGCCCCAGCTCGAGGTACGGCTGCTCCGCCAGCTCCACGAGCCCGTGCCGCGTCCACCCGCCCGCCGCCGCATCGAGCAGCGCCACGACCGTCCGGACCACCGGCAGGTCCGGGTAGCCGAAGCGCCGCCGCGCCGTCACCGGCAGGGCGAACGCGCGCAGCGCCGCCGTCGCCTGCTCCACGTACGGCCGCGCCTGCCGCGAGACCACGGCGATCCGGTGCGGCGCGACGCCGCCGTCGACCAGCTCGCGCACCCGCCGCGCCACCTCCTCCGCCTCCCGCTCCGGCGACGCCGCCGAGAACGCCGCGATCCGGCCCGCCCGCTCCACGCCCCGCTCGAACACCCGCGCCGGCACCCCGCGCGGCCCCGCCACCTCCACCACCTCCGCGTCCAGCTCCAGCCGCACCGACGTGTAGATCTCGACCCGGTCCAGCGCCGGCGAGGCGCACAGCGACCGCAGCAGCATCCGCCACCCGCCGCGCAGGTCGGCCAGCCCGAAGAGCCGGATCTCGCGCCGGCCGCCGAGCCGCCGCGACAGCTCGGCCGGGGCAGCCGCCAGCGCCGCCGCGCAGTCCGCGAGGCCGTCGCGGCCGTCCCGCCGCCCGTGCCGCGCCAGCTCCTCGTGGTAGAGCCGGTACGC
The DNA here is from genome assembly GCA_035715725.1 of Longimicrobiales bacterium. Lineage (GTDB taxonomy): Bacteria > Gemmatimonadota > Gemmatimonadetes > Longimicrobiales > RSA9 > JADGGV01. Next base: position 15,833 of record DASTKT010000155.1, read on the forward strand.
CTCCGCCAGCTCCGCGTCGCGCAGCTCCTCGAACCCGTCCCGTCCCTGGCGCTGCGCCGCCGCCCGCGCGAAGTCCGCCGGCCCGGCGCCCTCCCCCACCAGCTCGCCGAACAGCCGGTCCAGCGCCGGCACGAGCGCCTCCGGCCGGCGCACGCGCCGGAACACGCCCCCCTCCCGCAGGCGACGCAGCACACCGGTGATCAGCAGCGCGCGCTCCACGTCGCCGCAGGGCTCTCGGTCGGTGCTCCCCAGCCACGCCGGCAGCTCGTGGAACACGCACAGCGGCGGGTCGAACCACCCCGGAACGCCGCGCGCCGCGGCGAGCGCGAGCACGTCGTCGCGGATGCCGCCTTGCCGGAGCGCGAGAAGGTAGTCGGGCGTGGGAAACGGCCGCTCGGGCGTCGCGGCCGGCGGGCGCAGGAAGCCCTCGGCCGCCTGCTCGAGGAGGATCGCCGGGTCGTGGGCGAGGATCAGGCGTAGCGGCGCCAATGGATTGTCCGGGATGCCGTTTCGATCGGAGGAAGCGATGCGCCGAATGTACGACGGACCACTGACACTTCGCCGCGGCGGCCGGCCGGAGGTGCCGCGGGCCGGCGCGCGATCGGGGGGCGCGCCGCTCAATCTAGGACGCCACCGGAGTCATTCCAAGGTCGAGTCCCGGCGCCTGTCCCGTTGAACGTTCCGCGGCCTGCCACCCATTCGCCGCGTGAGCGAGATCCATTCGTCGCCCCGGCCCCTCGACACGCTTCGGCCCCGGCCCGACGCCTTGCGCGGGCTCACCTCGTGCAACAGATTTCGTTGCACGAAGACCGGAAACGCACGGAGGCGACATGGCCACCTCGGGCACACGGAAGTCCGCGAAGCCGCGGAACGCGGCGTCACGCCGGCCGGCACGGGCGGGCGGCGCCGGCGGCTCGCTCCCCCGCCGCATCGACTCGGCGCGGCGCGCGTTCGCCTCGGACGCCCAGCTCGCCGAGGCGCTCGGCGTCGACCGGGCGCAGGTGAAGCGGTGGTGGGAGGGGAAGACGACGCCGAGCCCCGAGACCACGGACCGGATCGTGGGGCTGGACACCGTCGTCGAGCTGCTCTCCAGCTACCTCGAGCCGGGCTCGATCGGGAAGTGGCTTGGGGGCATCAACGCGCATCTCGGGGACCGTCGGCCGGTCGACCTGCTGCGTGAGGGCAACCTCTCCGGGGTCATCGCCGCGATCGAGGCGCTGAAGGCCGGCTCGTACGCATGACCGCTCCGCCCGAGCGGGTCTGGCGGGTCTTCCCGTGGGACCCCGCGGCGGCGGAGGGAGAGCGCTTCTCGAGGAGCTTCGTGCCGCGCACGCAGGGGCACGGGCGTTTCGATCTGCCGGGGGCGCCGGGCGGCGTGCTGTATCTCGCCGAGACGGCGGAGCACGCGGTCGCCGAGATGATCCAGCATTATCGGGGACAGCTCCTGGAGGAGCCGGACCTCTATCAGGGCGGGTACGCGCTCGCGCTCGTCGAAGTCACGATACCGGAGCCGGTCCGCCAGGCCGTCGCCGACCTGTGCGACCCGGCGGTGCTGCTCCGGCTCGGGATCCGCCCGGACGAGACCGCGTCGGGCGACCGCCGGGTGACGCAGCGGATCGCGGCTACGGTCCAGGGCCATGGCTGTTCCGGCCTTCGGTGGTGGTCCGCGCTATCGGGCGACTGGCATACCATCGTGCTGTTCCTGGAGCGACTCGCCCCGCCGCTCGCGTACGAGACACCCGAGTCGCTCGGGCTCGACCACCCGGCCGTGGCGGAAGCGGCTCGGGTCCTGGGGATCCGCCGCGCCGGTGCCCGGGCGTGACCGCCGCGCTCACTCCCGCGTCCGCCGCAGCGCGTAGTTCAGCCCGCCGGCGCGGAACCAGCGGTAGCCGTACGCGTCGAGCTGCAGCCGGTGCCTGCCGTCCTCGTCCGCGCGGCTCTCCTGCTCGGCCAGCAGGTCCACCAGCCGCTCGCCGCCCTCGGCCGGGACGCGGAGCCGCACCTCGGTCGGGTGGCCCGCAAAGTTGTGCACGACGACGACCGAGTTGCCGCGCCACTCGTAGCGCATGGCGAGGATGCCCGGCTCGCGCGTGCGCAGGATCTCCCAGTCTCCCCAGCCGATCTCGGGGCACTCCTTCCGCAGCCGGATCATGCGGATCATCCACCGCAGGAGCGAGTTCGGGTCGCGCCGCTGCGCCTCCACGTTCACCTCGCGGTAGTCGTACGGCCCCTTGCCGACCACCGGACAGTACGGCTTTTCCGCGGTGGAGAAGCCGGCGTTCGGCTCGTCGGACCACTGCATCGGCGTGCGCACGGCGTCGCGCTGCTCGAGGCTCAGGTCGTCGCCCATCCCGATCTCGTCGCCGTAGCGGATGACCGGCGTGCCCGGGAGCGAGAAGTTGAGCGAGTAGGCCAGCTCGATCCGACTCCGGTCCCCCAGCATCGGCGCCAGTCGCCGACGGATCCCCCGCCCGTAGAGCTGCATCTCCGGGTCCGGGCCGAACTCCGCGAACACGCGGGCGCGCTGCTCGTCGGTGAGGCGGCCGAGGTCCAGCTCGTCGTGGTTGCGGAGGAACTGCGCCCACTGCGCCGCCGGCGGGATCGTCTTCGTCGCCTTCAGCGCCTCGACGAGCGGCGCGACGTCCGCCGTCGCGAGCGCGTAGAACAGGCGCTGGTTCACCCAGAAGTTGAACATCATCTGGATGCCGTCGCCCTCGTCGCCGAAGTACGTCTTGTTCTCCTTCGGGACGATGTTCGCCTCCCCCAGCAGGATCGCGTTCCCCGAGCGCCACTGGAGGAAGCGACGGAATTCGGCGAGGTACTCGAAGTGCAGCTCTCCCTGCGGCTCCCCCGGCACCGTCGACTCGATGACGAACGGCACCGCGTCCACGCGGAAGCCGGCGACGCCGAGCTGGAGCCAGAAGCCCATGATCCGCCGCACCTCCGCCCGCACCTGGGGATTGTCCATGTTCAGGTCGGGCTGGAAGGCGTAGAACCGGTGGTAGTAGTACGCCCCGGCCTCGTCGTCGTAGCTCCAGGTCGACTTCTGGTGCCCGGGGAACACCATCCCCGAGTTCCAGTCCGCCGGGCGCTTCTTCGACCAGATGTACCACTCCCGGAACCGGGAGTCCGGGTCCTTCCGCGCCTGCTGGAACCAGGGATGCCGGTCGGAGGTGTGGTTCACCACCAGGTCGATCAGCACCCGGATCCCCCGCTCCTCCGCCTGCTTCATGAACTCGACGAAGTCGCCGCTCGAGCCGTGGCGGTGGTCCACGCCGTAGAAGTCCGAGATGTCGTAGCCGTTGTCCCGGTTCGGCGTCGGCTGGAACGGCGCCAGCCACACCGCCCCCACCCCCAGCGAGTGCAGGTAGTCCAGGCGACGCATCAGCCCCTCGAAGTCGCCGCAGCCATCGCCGTTGGCGTCCATGAAGCTCTCGAGGTCCAGGCTGTAGATGACCGTGTTCTTGTACCAGAGATCCTCGATCATGCGCGGCGCTCCGTGCACGGGTACGCGGGGAGAGGGCGGGAGCACGCAAGCGGTGTGCAGGGGCGCGGAGCCGGCGGGGTTACACGATGCCTGGCGGGGTGCGGAGGACCCGAGAGCGGGCGGAGCGTCCTCGGCCCGGGCGCTCCGTCGCGGCCGGCGGCCGGGAGCCGCGCACGTCTGGCAATCTATTCACGAGATGAATGAAATCGATTCACGGGGAGAAGCTCTCGGAAGACACCGGGTGATACGGGCCTCGCGCTCGACGCCCCCGCCGCGAGGACATCGCCGGTCGAGTCGATACGTCAGGCCGCGCCGGTGGCGGAGCGCGTCTGCGCCGGCCTGGATTCCCGACCGGCACCCGTTTCGATCGCCAGGAGGACCATGGGACGCGACGCACCGATCCGCATCCGCCGGCTATCCGATCGGACCCCCGAGCCCGACCTGAAGCGGACGACGCCCGCGGAGCGCCTGTCGCTGATGTGGCAACTCGCCGTCGATGCGTGGACCTTCAAGGGGGAGCGGCACCGTGCTGAATCCCGACTTCAGAGACATGTTGTCCGCGTTCTCCGACGAAGGCGTTGAGTTCCTCCTCGTCGGCGCCTACGCCCTCGCCGTCCACGGCCTTCCCCGCGCCACCGGACACCTCGACCTCTGGATCCGTCGCTCCGACGAGAACGCGGCGCGCGTGCTTCGCGCGCTGTCCGCGTTCGGCGCGCCCACCGACCGGCGGAGCGTCTCCGACCTGGCGTCCGCCGATCTCGTCTTTCAGATCGGAGTGACACCCGTCCGGATTGACATCCTCACATCGATCGACGCCGTCGAGTTCGACCAGGCCTGGCCGAACCGCATCACCACATCGATCGAAGGACTCGAGATCCCCGTGATCTCCCGCGTCGACCTCATCCGCAACAAGAAGGCGACGGGCCGCCTCCAGGACGCCGCCGACGTGGAGTCGCTGGAACGGCAGGACGGCTGATCCCGCGGGCACCGTCGACAGCCCGGCGAGCTTCCCTCCGTGGCTTGGCGTCTTCGTGTGACACTCATTCCGCTCGCCGGTCACGCCCCCTCGCCCACCACCCGCCCGGCCGCCTCCCGGACCAGCTCCCGCACCTCCGCCGGCCCCACCACCTCCGCGTCCGCGCCGTGCTGCAGCACGTGCCGCACGAGCCACTCCGGGTCCGCCACCCGGTAGCGCACCAGGACGCCGCCGTCCTCCAGCGCCTCCGCCGGCCCCTGCTCCACGATCCAGCGCGCGATGCGCGGCGAGTAGCGCACCGCCACCTCCACGTCCTCGTCCGCGCGGTAGACCCGCCCGCCGGCGACGTACGCCGCCGGATCGAAGTCCGCCGGCACCTCGTACGTCCCCTCCGCCTCCCACGCGTCCAGGATCCGGTCGAGCCGGAACGCGCGCACCGCCTCCCGCGCCGTGCACCACCCGAGCACGTACCACACGCCGCCCGCCGCGACCAGCACGTACGGGTGGACCACCCGCCGCTCCGGCGCCGCGCCGCCCGACTTCAGGTAGTCGATCGCGACCGGCCGGCGCGCCGCCGCCGACTCCTGCAGGAACGTCCGCAGTCCATCGCCGCCGCCGTCGCCCGCATCGACGACCACCACGGGCGGCGGCACCTCCACGTCCGGCGCCACCAGCTCCGCCTCCAGCCGCGCCGCCAGCTCCAGCAGCCCCGGCCGCCGCGCCGGCCGCGCCTCCGCCGCCAGCGTCCGCACCCCCAGCCCGAGCGCCAGCGCCTCGCGCGGCGTCAGCCGGACCGGCCGCTCGAACGCGCCGCGCGGCCCCACGCGGATCCGGTCGTTCTCGACGAGGATGCTCAGCCCGGGCGAGCTCCCCGCCGGGTGGTAGTACTCCCGCGCCGTCACCGCCGCCACGTCCGCCAGCACCTGCGCCGGCGTGACGCCCAGCGCCGCCGCCAGCTCCCGCAGCGGACGCCCCTCGTCGCCCGACGCCGCCGGCAGCAGGTAGAGGATCCGCTCGAGCTGCGCCTCCGCCGTCGCGCGCTCAGCCACCGGCCGCCTCCCCGCCGTGCCGCGCGGCCACCTCCCGCGCCAGCGCCTCCAGCTCCGCGGCGAGCTCCGGCGGCTCGAGCAGCCGCGCGTCGCCCCCCAGGCCGAGCAGCCAGCGCAGGAACGGGTTCACCTGGGCGACGTCGAACTCCCGCACCGCCGACCCGTCCGCCCGCTCCTCGACCGCCTCGCCCATCCCGTTCCGCGCCGCCCAGAGCGACGCCGGGAAGCGGAACAGCACCCGCGCCCGCAGCGCCTCCCCGCTCTCCTCCCCCAGCTCCCACGCCTCGCGGTCCAGGTAGTCCGCCAGCCGGAAGCCGGCCGGCACCGCGTAGTCCGGCGACTTCGGCGCCCGCGCGTTCACCGCCGGCGCCTCCATCCGCCCGACGCGGAAGACGCGGATCGCGTCGCGCGCCGCGTCGTGCCCCACCAGGTACCAGTTCCCGCGCTGGAACATGAGCCCGTAGGCGGCGACGTCGCGCTCCGTCGCCTCCCCGCGCCGGATCCCGTGGTAGACGAAGCGCATCCGCTTCCGCGCCAGCAGCGCCTCCGACAGCGCGCGCAGCGTCTCGACCAGCTCGCCGGCGCCCGGCCGGTCCACGAACAGCACCGGCGACTCCGGCACCGCCGCGGGCCCCAGGTCGAACGTCAGCTTCCGCAGCGCCGAGCGCGCCTCCCGCGCGTACGGGAACGCCGGCAGGTCCGCGACGTGGCGCAGCGCCTCCATCGCCGCCGACGCCGCCTCCCGCGGCAGCTCGACCTCCGCCGGCCGCGCCGGATCGCCTCTCCGGCCTCGCACCTCGGCGACGTCCCCCGCCGCCAGCCTCAGGTACGGCAGGTAGAAGTCCCGCCTCGCGATGCGGTAGCCGTCCACCTCCTCCCGCCCCCAGTTGATCGTGTACTTCACCGTCTCCAGCGGGATCCCCAGCGCCTTCAGCTCGTCCTTGTCCCGCTCGAACGTGCGACGCGCCGTGGCTTGCGCCGTCTCCTCCCCCGTCCGCCACTTCTCCGCGTACGCCGGAATCCCCTCCATCAGCTCCTCCACCGGCACGGGGAGCCGCCGCCCGACCAGGTACGCGATCAGGTCGAGCCACCGCTGAGTCTTCGTGATGCGCTCGGGCATGCGAGGCGTCCGGCGAGGTCGGAGGGCACGGCGAACGGAGGGCATAGTACAGCCGCGGACCGACACCGGGCGAGGGCGAGAGTGGGGGAGCGGGCGAGCGGGCGAGCGGGCGAGTCAGGAAACCCCGATCACCCGCTCTCCCACTCCCCCCCTCGTCTGTTCGCCCGGCCGCGCTCGCGTATCTCGGTCCGGAGTAGGCACGGCCCGTCCCGCGGGCGTTCGGGCCGCACGGGCGCACCGCCGCCCGTGGCGCTCAGACGTCCGCGAGCGTGAGCGGGCGCGGGCGCTTCCCGTCGACGTCCGTGAAACCGTACTCTTGCGCGAGCGCCGCCTCCTGGCTCGCCACGAACGCCGCCCGCACCCCCGCGCACATCATCGCGTCCCGGCGCCAGCGCGGCTGCTCCCAGAACGGGAGCCCCCAGGTGAAGCGCCCCTCCTCGACCATCCGCTCGTACCCGCCCCAGGCCCGACCTCGTGGATCATCCATGGCGCTCACCCTCCTGCGGTGGACCGAACGAACCCGGCGGAAACCGCCCGGGCCCCGGCCACCCTTCGCCGCGGCCCGCCGGCATCTGTCCGACGAACCGGTCACGCGCTCGTGGACGCACCTCCAGGAGCCGCCGCCGGCCGTGTCGATTTCGGTCCCGCTCGTTCGACGTATGGATGAGGAGGCCATGCGACGCGACGGACACCCACGAGGGCTACCCGGCGCGCGCCGGTAACGCGTACCTTCGTCCCGTCCCCGTTCGACGAACGGCGACTACCCACCAGAATCGAAGGAGACACCCATGAAGATCACGGTAGAGACTCTGGTTCGAGCCGGGCTGAAGCAGGTCTGGGATGCCTACAACAACCCGGCGGACATCGAGCAGTGGAACACGGCCCAGGACGACTGGCACACGACCCACAGCACCGTCGATCTGCGCGAAGGCGGCAGGTTCCTGTCGCGCATGGAGGCGAAGGACGGGAGCGTCGGCTTCGACTTCGAGGGCACGTACACCCGCGTCGAACCGATGCGGACCATCGAATACCGGATGGACGACGGCCGGGAGGCCCGGGTCGAGTTCATCGACCACGCCGAGGGCGTCCTCGTGAAGGTGACCTTCGATGCGGAAACCGAAAACCCGCCCGAGCTCCAGCGCGCCGGGTGGCAGGCCATCCTGGACAACTTCGGCCGCCACGTGGAGGCGAAGGCTTGAACCCGATCGGCCGATCCTCCGGCGTCCCGCCCCCGCCCGGTGCCCCTCCGCGGCTCCGCGTCTTCCTGTGCGCGGCGGCTCGAGGCGACCGCGAACGCCCGCGGCGCCTCCGCACCCGACGAATTTCGCGCCGATCCGCGTCGTTCCACCACCCCCCGGACCGCCCCCGACACCACGCCCGCGCCTGGCCCCGCCCCGCCGGCACGGGGCATGGCCGTTGCACCCAACTCGCTGCACCCAGATGAATTGCGCGCCGCGGCGCCGGCGCATAGGGGGCCGGCATCCGCGCCCGCAGTTCCAGCGAAGTGAGGGAGGTGCCGATGAGAGCTCTCATCCTGGCAGCCATGGCGGCGCTGCTCGTGACCGCGGTCGCGCCCTCGATGACGAGCGCGCAGCAGCCCGCGCCGACGCCGGCGCCGACGGCGAAGCAGCCGGTCCAGTTCACCCTCGCCAGCTTCAACGCGGCGCTCCCCAACACGGCCGCGAACATCGCGAAGGCCGAGGGGCTGAAGGAGCTGACCGCCGACCGCGTCAAGCTCGTCAGCCTCGCCGATCTCGTGAAGCAGGAGAACGTGAAGAGCGTGAACCTCGAGATGCGCAGCGAGAACGTCCAGGCGCTCCAGAGCTACCTCACCTCGAGCCGCCCGAACGCCGCGACCATCCGGCAGGCGCTGAGCACCGAGGCGCTCAAGCTCTCCCCGAGCGACGTCGTCGCCATCGACGTGCTGGACACCGGCGACACCGTCCTCTACTACCAGCCGCCGAAGCAGTAGGCGACCCGACCGGGAACGCCGGGCGACCCCCGGCGTTCCCCCGCCGCGAGGCCGCGCGAGGCCGCGCGACCCCGTGCGACCTCGCCCACCCTCCCGCGAGGCCGCCCCGGACATCGTTGACTTCCCCGTCCCCCCGGCGCACCGTGCACCCGACGGCAGATGTTTGCTCACTCCCACAGGAGGGACGCACCGTGCCGCAGTACATGACCCAATTCGCCTACACGCCGGAGGCGTGGGCCGCGCTCGTCGCCAATCCGGTCGACCGGAGCGAGCCGCTGCGGGCGCTGGTGGAGAAGCTCGGAGGGCGCCTGATCAGCTTCCACTACACCATGGGCAAGTGGGACGGCGTCCTCGTCACGGAGGCGCCCGACGAGGCGACGGCGACCGCCGCCATCCTCGCCGCCATCTCCGCCGGCCACCTCAAGGCGACGCGGATGACCCGCCTCATCCCCGTGAGCGAGGCCATGGAGGCCATGCGGAAGGCGCAGGGCGTGACGTACAAGGCCCCGTCCCGCTAAGGCCCCGACAGGTCCGACAGCCGCGGCGCCGCGGAGACGGCGGTCGCCCGGCGCGCCTCAGCCGAGGCGCGCCTCGCCCGGGCCGGCGCTGATGTCCGCGACCACGGGGTGCGCGAGCCGCTCGTAGTCCGCGTAGCTCACCGCCACCGTGTCCGTGTGCGTCCCCGCCTGGAGCACGATCCGCGGGCTGAGCGACAGCTCCCGGTCCACGACCACGGGGACGTCGTAGAGGTTCCCGAACGCCGGCATCGCGCCGACCTCGCAGTCGGCGAACCGGTTCGCGAAGTCCGCCTCCTGCGCGATGCGCGCGCTCCCCCACCCGATCGCCGCCGCGAACTTCGACGGCGCCACGTGCTCCGGCGCGGGCAGCACCGCCATCCCGAGCCCGCCATCCCCGACCAGCATCACCACCTTCGCCATGCTCCGCCCCGGCACGTGCTCACTCTCCGCCACCTGCTGCGCCGTGTACGCCCGCGGGTGGTGCTGCACCTCGTACGGCACCCCCTCCCGGCTGAGGTAGCTCTCGAGGCGTTCCCTGGCGTTTCCCATGGCCAACCTCCTGCTCCGGCGACCCCGCCACGCGCGCCGACCCACCGGCAAACGCGTTGGGCCACTTCGTCTCTAGCCTCCGGCGCGGCTCGCGTCAATGGTGGCGCGGCGGCGCCTTCGCCGCCGGCAGGCCGCTCGCCAGGTACTCGGCCGGCCGCTCGATGCGCACGCCCGCGATCACCCGCCCGAAGTACGCGCCGAAGTGGGCCCGATCGCCCGTGAGCAGGTGCGTCGCCCCCGCCGCCAGCGCGGCCAGCAGGATCGGCCGATCCTTCTCCGGCAGCTCCACCCCCTCCGGAATCGAGCCGCCAAAAACGTCGGCGACGATCTCGAGCCCGTTCGCCAGCTCCTCCAGCCGCCGCCTCGCCTCCGGCCCGGCGAGGTTCCTGCGCGCCTCCTCGAGCGCGTACGAGCTGGTGAGGAGGCGCACGTGCCCCGCCTGCCGCCACAGCCGCGCGAGTCCGCTATCCGGCCGGTATGCCGCCGAGAACAGCACGTTCGCATCCAGGAAAACGCGGTGCCGCTCCGGCCCCGGGCGCCCGCCGGGCGTCACCCGGCCCCGCCGCCCGGCGGCGGCTCGTGCGGGATCCGGTCCGGGTCCAACCCCATCGCCCGCACCGCCTCGCGCGCGGCCGCGTAGTCCCCCGCGTCCACCGCGTTCTCCAGCAGGAACGCCGCCCGCCGATCGGGCGTGTACACCTCCGTCGGCATCGCCACCGCCGGCCGGAGAAGGATCCCATCCGGCCGCTCCTCGGCGATCACGAGCGCCCCCTCCTCCAGCCCGAAGCGCCGCCGCAGCGCCGCCGGAATCACGAACACCCCGCGCTTGCCGACCCGGCCCGTCTCGGATCTCGCCACGGTCCCACCCCTTCTCTGCAGAATGTCTGACATTCTGATAATCTAGCGCGAGGCCGCCCGCCGGGCCACCCGGGCGCTGCGCGCGAGCCTCTACCGCGCCACCCCGTCCAGCCGCCCCAGCGCGCGGTTCGCGCGCTCCAGCCGGTCGCTCAGCTCCGCGTCCAGCCGCAGCGCCGGCTCCGGCGGCAA
>DASTKT010000156.1:0-12803 GCA_035715725.1 Longimicrobiales bacterium
GACCAGGAGGATCGATGCCCGACGACCTCGGCTTCGCGCACCGCTTCGTCACCCCGCTCCAGCCCCAGCCACCCCTCACCCTGCTCCTCCTCCACGGCACCGGCGGCAACGAGAGCGACCTCCTCCCGCTCGGCGCCGAGCTCGCGCCCGAGGCGGCGATGATCTCGCCCCGCGGGAAGGTCCTCGAGGCCGGCGCGCCCCGCTTCTTCCGACGTCTCGCCCCCGGCGTCCTCGACGTCGAGGACCTCGCCCTGCGCGCGCACGAGCTGGCCGACTTCGTCGAGCGCGCGCGCTCGCACTACGCGCTCGAGGATTCCCGGATCGTCGCCGTCGGCTACTCCAACGGGGCCAACATCGCCTCCGGCATCATGCTGCTCCGCCCCGGCCTCCTCGACGGCGCGATCCTCCTCCGGCCGATGGTGCCGTTCGTCCCCGCGGAGCTGCCCGATCTCTCCGGGACCCGCGTCTTCGTCGCGGCCGGAGAGCGGGATCCGATGGTGCCCCGCGCGGAGACGGAGCGCCTCGTCGCCCTGCTGGGCGATGCCGGCGCGGACGTCGAGCCGCACTGGCACCCCGGCGGGCACGAGCTGGGAAGGGAAGAGATCGAGGAGGCGGGGAGGTGGCTGGAGCGCGAAGGGTTTCGCCGCTCAGCGTGATTCGTCCGTCCCGACCACGCGGCCGTCACGCACGTGGAAGACGCGCACCCGCGCGCCGCTGCGGAAGATGTACTGGTCGTCCGTGCCGTTGCCCTTCGGCACCCGTGCCACCACGAACAGCGGCGCCCAGTCGTTCCACGACGCCATCGCCTGCTGCGGCGTCATCCCCGGCACGACCTTCCCCTGCCGGATCGCCGCCGCGATCGCCGCCGGCGTCTCCGGATGCCGCGCCAGATACACCTCGCGGTACCCCTGGGCGATCGGCCCCGACTCGTCCATCTGCAGCTGGTCGCATCCGGCCAGACCCGCGGCCAGAAGCATCACTGTAGCGAGACGGCGCACCCGTCCTCCCTATCGCGCACGACCCGGCGCGTGGCGGTTCCAGGATATATCCCCGTTGTCGCGAGCCCCGGCGATGGCAACGGCCGTGCCGGGAGAAAAGCCTTGTGGGGAGCGAAAAAGCGGGACTGGCGCGGCGATCCTCTGTAAGACTTCGCGACAGGTCGCCGGAACGGAGCGTTACACGAACAATGTTCCCGCCGCCCCGCCGCCGCAAGCCCGAAGCCGCCCTCGCCCGTCGTCCCGCTCGCTCCGCCCACGTCTCGCCCGGCGAGGTCGTCCCCCGACGGCCCGGCGGTCCGCCCCGTCGCCTTCGTCGCCGCCCAACTCAGGTATTGGCAGTACGTTGCCGCATCGCCTGGGCGCAAACATATGGCGGGGCGTGGAACGCGGCTTGCACCGCTCGACCACGTCGAACGCTCGTTCTGCGAGGAGGGTGAACATGGCAGTCGAACGTCGCTTTGGCGCGATGGACCGCGCCGCGGAGCGCGAGTGGAGGGTGACGCCGCGTCGCGCGGCAGAGGAGCCGCCGATCGGGGAACTGGTGAAGGGGCTGGCCGAGGATGCCGGCGAGCTGGTGCGGCAGGAGATCGCGCTGGCGAAGATCGAGATGCGCGAGACCGTCTCGAGCATGGCGAAGGATGGGAGGTCGGTGGCGGTCGGCGGGGCGGTGGCGCTCCTCGGGGGCCTGGCGCTGACGGCGTTCCTGATCGTCCTGCTGGGGGATGCGGTCTTCGGCGACAACTACTGGCTCAGCTCGCTGATCGTGGGAGTGATCCTGCTGGGCGTCGGCTGGATGATGGCGAACCGCGGGATGAAGGACATGAAGGCGCACAGCCTGAAGCCGGAGGAGACGCTCCGGACACTGGAGGAGGACAAGCGCTGGATGGCGCAGGAGCGGGAGCGCTTCAAGCGGGAATTGACGGCCTGAGGCGGAAGGGAGGGCGCGCCGGCTCGACCGGCGCGCCGCGAGTCCAGCCGAGAGAGGAGGAGTCATGGACCGGAGCAACGAGGTCGAGTTCACGCCGGAGCCGACGAGCATGCGGGGTGTCGAGTTCACGCCGGACAGGGGCACCGAGGGGGAGCGGGGCGAGCGGGCGGGCACCGCGGCCGGCGAGCGGACGGAGGAGATGCCGAGCCGGGCGCGGGAGATCGCGGTGGAGGCGAAGGAGACCGCGAGCCACCAGATGGCGCACCGGCTCGACCAGGGCAAGGACCAGGTGGCGAAGACGCTGGACGAGGTGGCGCACTCGCTGATGGATTCGAGCCGGAAGCTCAGGGAGAGCGGCCACGCCAGCGGGCTGGTCGAGGGCGCGGCCGACCGGGTGCAGCGGTTCTCGGGGTTCCTGCGCGACACGGAGGTGGACGAGATGGTGGACCGCGTCCAGGGCTTCGCTCGGCGGAATCCGGCGGTCTTCCTGGGCGGCGCGTTCGCGCTGGGCCTCGTCGGCGCGCGCTTCATCAAGAGTTCCGGTCACCGGGCGGAGCGGGGCCGGTGGGAGCGCGAAGAGCCGAGGGAGCACCGGCTCGGCGCGCGCGACGCGGTGGGTCGGCCGGGCGCGCCCGGCTACGGGGTGGGCGAGCGTAGCCGGTACGGGGGGTGAGCCATGGCGGAGCATCGGGACGAGGGCCGCGAGGCGATCCGCGCCGACATCGAGGAGACGCGGGCGCGGATGAGCCATCGGATCGACGAGTTGGGTGAGCGCCTCAATCCCAACCACCTGAAGTCGCAGCTCAAGGACAGCGTCCGGGACGCTACCATCGGGAGGGCGGAAAGAATGGCGCACGACGTCGGGGACACCGTGACGGAGACCGGCCACACCGTGTGGGACACGATCAAGGAGAACCCGGTCCCCGCCGCGCTGGTCGGGATCGGGCTGGGCTGGCTGATCGCCAACCGGAGCCACGCGGCGGAACGGTCGGACCTCCGGGCCCGGCGGCGCGCGTACGGCCGCGACTACTACGGCTATGGCCGGGACTACGGCTACGGCCGGGACTACTACCGTGGCTATGCGGAAACGGCCGCGGCGGGCGAGCGCGGGGTCTTCGGCGGCGAGGCCGAGTACTTCGGCTATGCCCGGGAGGCGGAGGAGCCCGGCGCGGCCGAGCGGGCCCGGGAGCGCGTCGGCGAGGTCGGCGAGCGGGTCCGGGAGACGGCCGCCGAGGCGACCGACCGGGCGCAGGAGCTCGCGGGCGAGGTCGCGGGGCGGGCTCGGCGCGTCGCGCACCAGGCGGAGGAACGGGTGAGCGACCTGGCCGACACGGCGCAGTGGCAGGCGCGCCGCCTGGAGCACCGGGTCGAGCATTTCGTGCAGGACAATCCGCTCGCGGCCGGCGCCGCCGTCCTCGCCATGGGGCTCGCCGCCGGGATGGCGATCCCGGAATCGGAGAAGGAGGACGAGATGCTCGGCCCCGCCCGGGACCGTCTGGTCGAGCGCGCGCAGGGCACGGCGCGCGACGTTGGCGAGAGGGTGCAGCGCGTGGCGGGCGCCGTCGCGTCCAGCGCCCGGGAGACGGCGGAGGAGGCGGCGGACCGCGAGGGACTGACGAGGTGAGCCCGCCGGCTCGCACGGGAGGGGGCCGGTAGTCCGGGCCCCTCTCCCGGCTCCGGCAGGAGGCAGGGGATATGGCGGGGTGGCTGAAGCTGCTGAAGCGCACCTGGACGGAGTTCGGCGAGGACCAGTGTCCCCGACTCGCGGCGGCGCTCTCCTATGCCACGATCTTCTCGATCCCGCCGCTGCTCGTGCTGCTGCTCCTCCTGCTCGGCACCGTCCTCGATCCGACTCAGGTGCGGCAGGCGCTCGAGGGGCAGTTGTCCGGTATCGTCGGCGCAGACGCCGCGCGGCAGATCCACCAGATCCTGCAGAGCGCCCAGCGCCCCGGGATCGGCCGCGGGAGCGCCGCGCTGATCGGCTTCGGCACGCTCTTCGTCGGCGCCATCGGCGCGTTCACCGAGCTGCAGGCGGACCTGAACACGATCTGGGAGGTGAAGCCGGACCCGAAGAAAGGGGGGCTGCGGACGTTCATCGTCAAGCGCGTGCTCTCCTTCGGGCTGGTGCTCACCATCGGCTTCCTGCTCCTCGTGTCCTTCATCCTGACCACGGCGCTCGCTGCGCTGGGCGACGTCGTCGCCGCCTACCTGCCGGCGTGGATGTCCGGCGCCCTGCTCCAGGCCGCCGGTTTCGCCGTCTCCTTCGCCGTCATCACCCTGCTCTTCGCGCTGATGTACAAGTACCTGCCGGACGCCGAGGTCGCCTGGCGCGACGTCTGGGTCGGCGCGCTCGCCACCGCCTTCCTGTTCACGGTCGGAAAGTACCTGATCGGCCTCTACCTGGCGCACAGCAATCCCGGCCGGAGCTTCGGCGCCGCCGCGTCCGTCATCCTCATCCTGGTCTGGGTCTACTACTCGGCCAACATCCTCTTCTTCGGCGCCGAGTTCACGGAAGTCTGGGCCAGCGAGCGCGGCGCGGGCATCCGCCCGAAGCGCGGCGCGGTGCGCATCGTCATCGAGGAGCGCCCGATGCAGCCGCCGGGGAGCGCGTCGGCCGCGGACTGACTCCGCTCGGGCCGCGGCGGCGGACCGACTCCCGCCCGGCCGCTCCGCGGACCGGCACCGCGCGAGCCACGACCGCGCGCCGACGCCGTTCAAGCCGCGGCCGCGGAGCGCCGACACTTCTTTCGAGGCACGCCCGTCCGCGCCGCGTGGGTCGGCCGTGACCACCCCGGCCGTCGGTCGTCCTCTGGTGGCGAGGGTCTCGCAATCCGCCCCTGGAGAAGTCGTGACGCTGCGACAGCGATTCTTCTTCGCGTTCCTCGCCGTGCTGGGCCTCGTGGTCCTGCCGGGCGCGTACGGCATTTTCCGCATCCGGCAGATCGAGGAGATCGTCCGGACGCAGCGCGAGCGCGCGACCGCGGCGCAGGAAGCGCTCGGTGCATTGGAGAAGAGCGCGGTCGACGCCGGGCACCGGCTGCGCATCTACGTCGCCACGGGCGACGCGGACGCGGCCCGCCGCGTCACCGCGGCGATCACCTCCGCCCGCAACGGGCTCGACGTCCTCGCGCGGCTCGGCTTCGCCGCGCCCGATGTCGAGATGCGCCTCGACACGCTGGACGAGGCGCTCCGCCTCACCCGCGGCCTGATGGACGCGGGGCTCACCGGCCCGGCCACCGAGTACCTGGACGCGCTGCGCCCGACGCTGGCCGAGCTCCCCCGCGCCATCACGCCCGCGCACCGCGCCGTCGAAGCGGCGAGCGCCGCCGCCGTCGCCGAGGCGGAGGCCGGCGTCGCCCACGCGAGGCTCGGGCTGTACCTCATGCTCGGCTCCGCGCTCCTCGGCGCGCTCGTCCTCGCGGTCTACGTGACGCGCGTCGTCGTGGTGCCGCTGCGCCGGCTGCAGGGCGCCATGAGCCGCGTAGCCGGCGGCGAGTTCGACGTGCGCGTCGCGCCACCCTCGCCCCGCGCCGACGAGATCGGCGACCTGTTCCGCTCCTTCCGCACCATGGCCGAGGACCTGGCGGCGCTCGAGCGGATGCGCGCCGAGTTCGTGGGGATGGTCAGCCACGACCTGAAGAGCCCGCTGCAGACGATCCACGGCTTCGCGGAGCTGGCCGAGGCCGGCGTCTACGGACCCGCGAGCGAGCGGCTCCAGGGCGCGCAGCGCGCCATCCAGGAGGCCGCCCTCGACGTGCTCGCGCGCATCGAGCAGCTCCAGCACATCGGCTCCCTCGACGGCCGCGCGTTCCGCATCAGCCGCGGCCTCGTCAGCACCTTCGACCTGCTGCGCTCCGTCGAGGCGCGCTTCGCGCCGATCGTCCAGCGCCGGGGCATCGAGCTCGACGTGCGCCTCGACCCGGCGGCCCCCGAGACGTTCGCCGGCGACTTCAGCCACCTTCGCGACCAGGTGCTCGGCAATCTGGTGGGCAACGCCGCGAAGTTCACCGACGAGGGCGGCCGCATCGTCGTGCGGGCTTTCCCCGACCAGGGCCACCTCGTCCTCGAGGTCGAGGACACCGGCGCCGGCATCCCGGCCGACGACCTCCCGCACATCTTCGACAAGTACTTCCGCGGCCGCTCCGGCACCGCCTCCGCCGGCGCCGGCCTCGGCCTCGCCATCGCGCGGCAGATCGTCCGCCTCCACGGCGGCGAGCTGACCGCCGAGAGCGAACTCGGCCGCGGCTCCACGTTCCGCGCCCGCATCCCGCTGGCCGGCGCGGCGGGCGCGGCTCTGCCGGGGGCCCCCCGCCCCGCGGAGCGCGAGGGGCCGGCGGCGCCGATCGTCGCCGGCTGAGGCGCTGCGAGCGGGCCGCGCCGACAGAAGCGGACTGTCCGCCGCGACTGTGCGGTGCACTTCGGCCGCGCGCTCCGGTCTTTGCGCCGACCCTCCGACACGGTGCGGGAACCAATGCGACACGGCGGTGGTAGGAGCCGACGGGAGCGACTATGCCGGCGCCCGCCGGCACGCCGGCTCCCCGCGCTCACCCTACCATCGGACCGGTGCGTATGACCCGACCCGTCCCGACCTTCGGCCGCTCGCGCCGGCGGGCACGGCGGTCCCCGGCGTTCCTCCCCAGCCGTTTCGCTCGCACGAGCTCCCGCTTCCGGCTTGCCGGTCTGGCCGTTCCGGTGCTCGTCCTGCTGTCGGCGTTGCCGGCACGGGCCGCCGCGCCGCCGGACAGCGCGCGAACCGCGGCCGCGCCCGCGAGCTCGGGCGGCGGCTTCCTCTTCGGCGCGCCCCACGGCTTCCTCGCGCTACGGGTCGGAGCGAGCTTCCCCCGCGCGGCCAGCGACGTCTTCGACCACTCCCGGCAGTACCTGACGCTGGAGCGGGGGGACTTCGCCGGCGTGACCTTCGGTGGCGACGTGGGCGTCCGCCTCCTGTCCCGCCTGGACGGCGTGCTGAGCCTGGGCGTGAGCCACGCGAGTCACCCGTCGGAGGACCAGAACTTCGTCGAGGACAACAATCTGCCCATCCGGCAGCAGACCTCGTTCACGCAGGTGCCGATCACGGCCGGGCTGCGGCTCTCGCTCCTCCCGGAAGGGCGCGCGGTCGGAAGCCTGGCGTGGATCCCGTCGCGCGTGGTACCCTTCGTCGGGGCCGGCGGTGGTCTGACGTACTATCGGTTCGTGCAGAGCGGCGATTTCGTCGACTACACCGACCAGACGATCTTTACCGACGAGCTCAGATCGAGCGGGTGGGGCCCGACCGCGCACGTCTTCGGCGGATTCGACATCTCGCTGTCGCCCCGCTTCGCGCTCACCGCGCAGGCGCGCTACACCTGGGCGTCCGCCGGGATGGATCAGACGACGTTCGACGGCTTCAACGACATCGACCTGAGCGGGCTGCAGACGACGGTCGGCTTGAACGTGCGCTTCTGAGGAGGGAGGAGAGCCATGAGCACGCACCCGATGGCGGCGCCGAGCCGCCCGTTCCGCTCCGCCGCGCTGGCGGCCGCGGTGCTCGCCGCCGGCGCGCTCGCCGCGCCCGCCTCGGCCGCGGCGGCACCCGCGGACCCGCACTGGCTGGCGTGGCTCGGCTGCTGGTCGGCCGTGCCGGAGTCGGGGCCGCAGGGCGCGCGGGCGCCGGACGCGAACCATCTGGTCTGCATCCGGCCGGCCGACGACGGCGTCGTGCTGCGTACCGTCGGAAAAGGGAAGACGGTCTCCGAGGAGCGCATCGTCGCCGACGGCAAGCGCCGGTCGGTCGCCCGCTCCGGCTGCTCCGGCTGGGAGGCTGCCACGTGGTCGCACGACGGCCGCCGCCTCTTCCTCCACTCCGAGCTGACGTGCGAGGGGGGCCAGCGGCGCACGAGCTCGGGCGTCATGGCCATGCTCCCCGCCGACGGCTGGATGGACGCCCAGGCGGTCGACGTCGGCGCGGGCATCGACCGCGGCGTCCGCGTCCGCCGCTACCGCGCCGCCGAGAGCTCGGCGCTCGAGGCCGCCGGCCTCCAGCCCGCGGACGCGCCCACGTACTCGCTCGCGGCCGAGACCGCGCGCCGCGCCGCCGCCGCCCGGCTCTTCCCGGACGACGTCGCCGAGGCGAGCCGGCAGGTCGCGCCCGAAGTCGTCGAGGCGCTCCTCATGGAGCGCGGCGAGGGCTTCGACGAGCTCGACGCCAGCACGCTCGTCCACCTCGCCGACGCCGGCGTGCCGGGCAAGGTCACCGACCTCATGGTCGCGCTCAGCAACCCGGATCGCTTCCAGATCGACCGTGCCTCGGGCCAGATCGGCGACAAGCCCGACGAATCGAATGGCGACGAGCCGGATCGCGACCGGCGCCGCCCCCGCGGCGGCTACGGCCCGTACGGCGGCTACGGCGGCTACGGCTACGGCGCCTGTGGGCGCTACGGCTACGATCCGTACGGCTACTACGATTGCGGGTACAACTACTACTCGCCGTACGGCTTCGGCAGCCCGTACGGCTGGTGGTACGGCGGCTCGCCGGTGATCGTCGTGGAGCGCGGCAAGAGCTCGGGCGGCAAGGCCGTGAAGGGGCGCGGCTACGCCCGGAGGCGCGATGGCGAGTCGGGCGACGGGGACAACACCGCGTCGCCTCGCGTCTCTCCGTCGAGCGGCAGCAGCGGCAGTAGTGTCACCCGGTCGAGCGGGAGCAGCGGGAGCAGCGGGGCGGCGTCGAGCGGCTCGTCGTCGGGGTCCTCCGGCGGCGCCGTCCGCCACGCGAAGCCCAAGAGCAGTAGCAGCAGCAGCAACTGAGCAGGGCTTACAGCAGCTTGGAGAGCGTGTAGAGCAACAGGCCGACGAGGCCGCCGACGAGCGTACCGTTGATGCGGATGAACTGGAGGTCCCGGCCAATCTGCAGCTCGATGCGCTCCGAGGCGGCGTCGGCGTCCCACTGGTCGACCGTGTGGGCGATGAGGTCGCCGACCTCGCCCCGGTATTGCTCGACGGCGTAGAGCACCGCGTCGACGACCCAGCCGTCCACCTTCTCCAGCAGCGCCGGATCGTTCAGGATCGTGCGGCCGAGCGCCGAGAGTCCGCGCTCGATGGCGCCGGGGCCCTTCGAGTCGGGGCGGGCCGCGTAGCTCGCGAGCCCGTCCTTCGCCTCGCTCCAGAGCGAGCCGGCGAATTCCCGCACCGCCGGATGGGTGAGCAGGTCCTCCTTGATGGCTTCCGCCCGCGCGATCGCCGCGGGCGAGCGCTGCAGCCGCGTCGTGAACTCCTCCAGCGCCTCGTCGAACCGCGCCCGCAGCGGGTGGTCCGGGTCGATCGCCACCTGGTTCAGCGTCCGCTCGATCGCCCCCACGATCTTGTCGTGGATCTTGTCGTCCACGGCTTCGGGGAGCCACCACGGGCTCTCCTCGCGGATGCGGTCGCGGATCACCTCTTCGTTCTCCGTGACCGCCCGCGCGGCCAGCCGGAGCCCCGAGTCGAGGAGCTCCTGGTGCCGGCCATCCGCCGTCAGCACCGAGAGCAGCTTCCCCAGCAGCGGCGCCACCTGCAGCGAGCGCAGACGCTTGACCATCCCGTGGCGGATCAGCTCCTCCACCTCGTCGTCGCGGAGCACGTGCGCCGCGCCGACGAGGCCGGCCGCCACGTGATGCGCGATCCGGCGCGCGTTGTCCGGGTCCGCGATCCAGCGCGCGATCCGCTCCCCCGGATGCATCCCGGAGATCCGCGCCGCCACCACCTCCCGCGACAGGAAGTTGTTCTGCACGAAGCCGCCCAGGCTCCGCCCGATGCGGTCCTTGCGCTCCTTGATGATGGCCGTGTGCGGGATCGGGATGCCGAGCGGATGGCGGAACAGCGCCGTGACCGCGAACCAGTCGGCAAGGCCGCCGACCATCGCCGCCTCCGCGGTCGCGCGGACGTACCCGAGCCACGGGTAGCGCCCCTCCAGCAGCCGCGTCACGACGAAGACGACGGCGAAGAAGATCAGCAGCCCCGTCGCGCGGCGCTTCATCGAGGCCAGGCGCCTCGCCCGCTCCGGGTCGTCCTGCACGCGGAAGCGCGGGATGGCGCCCGTCGAGGCGGGGCTTCCGCGGTCTCTACTGCGTTCCGTCTGCATGCTGGCGGAGTCTAACGGCGCCTTCGGGCCCGCTCAAGGCTCCGCGCCGCGGCTCGCCCCCGACCGGCGGCGAGCGCCCGCCCGACCGCGGGGACCGACCTCACCCCTGCCGCCGGAAGCCCGCGTACAGACCGTCCAGCGCCACCGCGCCGCGCGCCAGCCGATCCGCGTCCGAGTGTGGAGGTGTGTCCGGCGGCGGACGTCGCGGCGGAGCTGGGGGACACGGTCGCCGGGCGGGCTCCGGGCCGCACCTCGAGCGACGAGCTGATCGTCTTCGATTCCACCGGTCTCGCGCTCCCGGCCGCGGCCGCGGCCGTGTACCGCCGGGCGACGGACGCTGCGGCGGCCGCAGTCCCGACCGGTGGGTGGAGCTGACGGCGGGGTAGGGGCGAGCCGCGGGCCGGGGCGCGGACCCGTCGCCCGGCGACGGACGTTCGCATCCGGTCGCTGACCGTTTGCGGGACCGCGCATTGCGGAAGCGGACGTCGGGGCATCGGCGTGAGCGCGGCCGAACCGCGGAAGTCTCTGTGGCGCAACGGAAGTCACGCTCCCTGACACTGGCACCAATCTTACCCCGTACAGATGGCGTGGACACGGTTGAGCGGCCGCCCCGAGCGGCGGCCGGTGACCTGGAGGGAGCAATGCGGGAGCGTCGAATTCGGATCCTCGCGCTGGTGTTCGCGCTGCTGATCGGCGTCGTGGTGGACGAGCTCGGACTGGTCCGCGGCTCCGGCGCGGAGCGCGCGGCCGCGGCGGCGATGGACGGGGCGGTCCGGCTCCCGCCGGCGCTGCCGCCGGCCCACACCGCATCGACCGCCGTGCCGCCCGCGCTCCCGGCGACGGGCGCGGTGTCGGGCGGCGCGGCTGTACGCGCGCGGCTCGTGAGCGTCGTGGCGGCCATCCCGTCGGCCTCGGCGCTCCGAACGGTGGTTGCCATTCCGTCGGCCTCGGCGCTCCGCCGGTTGCACAGGCTTCGCGCAGCCACGCAGGCGCACGGGTGCAACCGCGCGTAGCGCGGAGCGCCGCTGGACAGTCGGACGGCTTTCCGCGGTGGGGGCGTGGCCGGATGCTCGGCCGCGCCCCCGCGCCGTTCGGGACGGGCACGGGGCCGCCGCGGCGCGTCGACGGCCGCCTTCCGCGAGCGGCGCCCCGGCTTCGCCGCGGTCCCCGTCACCAGACGCGGTCTCGTGGCGGATGGGTGCACCAATGCCTGCGGCAATTTGAGTGAGCGAGCGGCGGGCCCGATCGTCTAGGATCCGGATAGTTCTTCCGCCCGGCGTCCATCCGCGCGTACATTGTCGGTGCCCACCTGCCCTCGTCGCTCGAGGGGAGATCACAATCCCCCGGACTGGCGCGACTTCGACGCGCCGGGCGCACCAATGCCGCTGCCGCTACATCGGCTTCTCGCCATCGCATTCGCGGCCGGCCTCGCCGGCATTGCCGCCATCCCGGCCTCGGCGACCGCGCAGCGGCTCACGCAGGCGTCGCTTCGGGCAATGGCGGCGAACCTCTTGCCGCAGGCGGAAAAGCTGAGCGGCCTGAAGGCGCGCCGGCCGATCCACGTCGCCGTGCGCACGCGCAAGCAACTCCACGCCGAGCTCGTCGCCCTGGCGGCCGCCGACTCCTCTCCCGACCGCAACGCCTCGGCCGTCGTGCTCCAACGTCTCGGCCTCATGAAGGACACCGCCAACCTGCTCGACTGGTCCATCGACCTGACGACCGAGGAGCTGGCCGGGTACTACGATCCCAAGCGGGACACGCTCTACGTCTTGAGCGACGTGCCGCACGAGGGCATCCGGGCCGTCGTGTTGCACGAGATCGTCCACGCGCTGCAGGACCAGTACGTGCCCCTCGACTCGCTGCACGCGACCGGGCGCGGCAACGGGGACCGCGCGCTCGCGGTCCGCGCCGCCATCGAGGGGCAAGCGACGCTGGCGATGTTCCTCTACCAGGTGCGCGAGCTCGGGATCGCCCGCCCCGGCAGCGACCCGCTCCCCGACCTGAGCGCCATACCGCGGGACCTCCTGATCCCGCCGGCGATCGAGCCCCTGATGGCTGCCGCGCCACGGATCGTCCGCGACGAGGCGGCGTTCCCGTACATGTCCGGAGCCGGGTTCGTGCAGCTGCTCCAGCGGAAGCACCCCGGTGCCTTCCCCTTCGGCGATAACCTCCCGGTCTCGACCGAGCAGGTGCTCGACCCCGAGCGGGCGCTCCTGGACCGCCGGGACGACCCGACCGAGATCCACCTCGGCCCGCGAGCCGCGACGAAGGAGACTGGCGTCGGTGGCGCGAGTCGCGGCGGCGAGGGAGGTGCCGCGACGCGAGCGGATGCGGCGACAGGGCGAGATGCGACCGGCGGGACCGCCGCGGCCGGGCCGTGGAAGGTCCGGGTCGAGGACACCTTCGGCCAGTTCGCCCTCACGATCTTCCTGCTCGAGCGCTACTCGCTCCAGTCCGCGAGCCTCGCACGGGGCTGGGACGGTGACCGCTACCAGCTCCTGGCGGACGGCTCCCACAACGTCCTGGTCTGGTACATTCTCTGGGACTCCCCCGCGGCCGCCCGGCGCTTCGCCGATGCCTACCGCCAGATCCTCCACACCCGACTTGGCCGCAGTGGCAGCGTCGAGCAGTTGGAGGTCGACGGCCGGTCCGTGGTTCGCATTGTCGACGCCGAAGAGGGCGCCGACATCTCGACGCTCCCACGCCCGGAGATCCGCCTCGAGCGCACGGCTCGCTGAGCCGTGCCAGGTCGGTGGTCCAGATCGCTGAGGTCCCCGCTCTG
>DASTKT010000157.1:0-7016 GCA_035715725.1 Longimicrobiales bacterium
ACGGCCGGGTCGGAGAAGCGCGGCATCACGCTGCAGCAGCTCCTGACGCACACCTCCGGGCTGAGCGCGTGCGGCGCCGCGGCGGGCGTCGAGCGGCGGGACAGCGCCGTCCAGGCGATCCTGTCGTGCCGGATGGCGTACGCACCGGGCGAGGGGCACCTCGAGGTGGCCGACGACTACAACCTCGTCGCCGCGCTGGTGGAGATCTCCTCCGGGCGCTCGTTCGAGGGCTACGTGCGCGACCGCGTGCTGCGCCCGGCCGGGATGGCGCGGACCGGCTTCTGGGGGGATGGCGGCGCGGCGGCCGTCGCCCGGCCGCGCGTGCCGGCCGAGCCGGGCACGCTCCCGGCCACCGTGTGGCACGACGGCTGGCGCCACCTGAACTGGGGGCTTCGCGGCGCCAGCGGCATGTACTCGACGGTCGGCGACCTGTACCGCTGGCTCCTGGCCCTGCGGGACCACACCGTGCTCGGCGACGCGGCGCCCGAGCTGATCGCGCCGCGGGCGCTCGTCCGGCGCGAGCCGGATGCCGCCGTCTACGAGGCGTTCGGCTGGGAGAACGAGATCCGCGCGGATGGGCGGCGCGAGGCCCGTATCGCCGGCTGGGAGCCGTGGGCGGGTGCCAGCAGCGCCATCTGGCTCCTCCCCTCCGACGCGATCATCGTGCTCTCGAACGCCGGCGCGGTGGGCGACGAGAGCTGGAGCCGCCGCGTCGCCACGGGGCTGCGCGAGCTGCTCCTCGCGCGCCCCGGCACGTGAGGCGCCGCCGCGCCGCCGCCGTCAATCGGCCGGCCGCGGCAGCGTCAGCGTGAACGTCGACCCCTTCCCGACCTCGCTCTCCACGACCAGGCTCCCGCCGAGCAGGTGCGCGAGCTGGCGCGAGACGGTCAGCCCGAGCCCGGTCCCGCCGACGAGCCGGGTCCGCGACTGGTCCGCCTGCCAGAACGGCTCGAAGATCCGCTCCGTCAGCTCCGGCGGGATGCCGACGCCCGTGTCGCTCACGGAGAGCGCGACGCCGCCCGGCACCGGGCGCGCGGACAGGCGCACGCGTCCGGCCTTCGTGAACTTCACGGCGTTGCTGACGAGGTTCATCAGGATCTGCCGCGCCTTCGTCGGGTCGGTCCGCACCGAGCCGATGCCGTCGGGCGCCTGCACCTCGACCGCCAGCGACTTCGCGGTGGCGAGCGGCGTCGCCACCTCGGCCACGCCCTCGAGGAGCCGGCGGATGTCCGTGTCCTCGAGGCGGACCTCCTCGCGGCCGCTCTGGATCTTCGCGAAGGAGAGGATGTCCTCGATGAGCGCGAGGAGGTGGCGCGAGCTGCGGTCGATCCGGCCGAGCTGCTCCACCTGCGCGTCCGTGACCGGCCCGGTGATCCCGTCGCGGAGCAGTTGCGCGTAGCCGATGATCGCGTTCAGCGGCGTGCGCAGCTCGTGCGACATGGTGGCGAGGAACTGGCTCTTGGCCTCGTTCGCGGCCTCCGCGTCGCTCCGCGCCTGGCGTTCGGCGTCGTACGCCTCCGCGCGCTCGAGTGCCTGCGCGCAGAGCGGGCCGAGCGCCTCGATGAACGCCATGTCGTCCGCCGTGGCCTCGCGCGCCTCCCGCAGGATCAGCCCGACCCCGCCCAGCGACCGGCCCGCCGACACCAGCGGGATGCTCACCCACGCCCCCGGCTCCCACATCTGACGGAACGGATGGATGTCGGGGTAGCCCCGGATCGCCTCCTCCGCGGTCGGGATCCAGAGCGGCGCGCCGGCGCGGATCGCCTCGTAGAGCGGGGCCCGTGCGGTGACCGGGATGATCGACCGCGCGTCGAAGTGGCCCGGATCGAAGCCGAAGCTGCCGACGATGTGCACCGTGTCCTCGCCCGCGATCAGCCGGACCACGAGGCCACGCTCCGCGTGCAGCGCCTCGGCGCACTGGCGCAGGATCGTCTCGGCCACCTCCTGCGGCGTCTGCGCGATGGAGAGCGCGGCCGTCACGGTCTGCAGCCGCAGCATGCGCCGGCTGAGCGTCTCCGCCGCCAGCGCGAAATGCTCCGCGTCCTCCCGCGCCGCTCGCTCCGCCTTCAGCAGCCGCGCCCGCTCCGTGACGTCCAGGTAGATCCACACCGACCCCTGCGGGTGCCCGCCCTTCCCCGGGATCGGCGCCGCCGACAGCATCACCTCGATCCGCGAGCCGTCCTTGCGCTGGAGGAGGATCTCCATGGCGGTGACCTGCTCGCCGGCGACCACGCGCCGGCGCAGCTCGTCGAACTGCGCCTGCAGGTCGGGCGGGACCTCCGGCGGCGGCCGGTGCAGCACCTCGGCGGCGGTCCACCCCAGGAGCCGCTCCGCGGCCGGGTTCCAGACCGAGACCTTCCCTTCCATGTCCAGGCCGATGATCGGCTGCGGCGACGCCTCCACCAGCGTGCGCAGCTTGTCGTGCGCCTCGCGCAGCAGCCTCTCCGCGCGCACCTGGTCCGTGACGTCGAGCTGCACGCCCGTGATGGCCAGGCCGGTCGCCAGCCGCACCACCCCGCCGTGCGCCTCCATCTCCGCCACCCGGCCGTCCTTGCGCACGATGCGGTACCGCGAGGGCTCGAGGCTCCCCCCCGCCAGCCGCTCCCGGATTCGCTCCGCTATGCGTGCCCGGTCGTCCGGATGGATCAGCCCCAGCACCGACGGAAGCGCATACAGCTCCTCCGCGCTGTACCCCGTCTGCTCGCAGTACGCCGGATTGACGTAGAGGAGGCGGTCGTTCTGGATTAGGTAGACCCCGGCCAGCGACTGCTCCACGAGCCCGCGGTAGCGCCCCTCGCTCTCCCGCAGCCGCAGCTCCGCCACCCGCCGCTCCGTCA
Organism: Longimicrobiales bacterium; assembly: GCA_035715725.1. Taxonomy (GTDB): domain Bacteria; phylum Gemmatimonadota; class Gemmatimonadetes; order Longimicrobiales; family RSA9; genus JADGGV01. The sequence goes on from DASTKT010000157.1 coordinate 2,838, forward strand.
CGTCCTGGAAGAAGACCGCGACCCCGCCCGCGTACGGGCAGATCCGGTTCTCGTACCAGCGGTCGAACGGCGGGTAGTAGACCTCGATCCGCACCGGCCGCCCTTCCGCGACCGCCCGCTCGAGCGCGCGCTGCATGGGCTCTCCGACGGCCTCCGGGAACTCCGTCCAGACCCGCTTCCCGATCAGCGCGGCCGGGTCCCGCCCGAGCAGGCGCCCCGCCTGCCCGTTCACGTACGTGTAGCGCCACTCCGCATCGAGCGCGACGAACCCGTCGCTCGTCGCCTCCAGCACCCGCGTGAGCAGGTCCCGCGTCGCTTCCGCCCGGCGCCGGCGCATGCGCGCATCCAGCACCCGCCCCCGCAGCCGCGTGAGGCGCCGCTTCAGCACGACCGGATCGTCCGGACCGCGGCCGCCCGCCGGACCGGCGGGGGCCGCGCCCGCGCCGGCACGCTCCGGCGCCGGAGCGGCGCCCGTGCCGGGACCTGGCTGATCCGGAGCGTCGTCCACGGCTCACCTCCGCCGTCGGGCACCGCCGGGCGCCCGCGCTCACGCTCGCCCACCGACGCCGTTCGGTCGGCGCCCGCCCGGTCCGGATCCGGCGCGGCCGCCGGGAACATCTGTGTTCCTACCACGAAAGGATTGGGCCGGCCGCGACGCGGCGCAATCGGCCACGCGGCCTACCCGGCGTCGCGCGGCCGTTTGCCCCCGCCGCCCCCGCCCGCTTACAATTCCCGCCTCCCACGACCGACCCGAACTCCGGAGCGATCCGTCATGCGAGTCGTTTTTGCACGCCCGCGCATCCCGGCGGGCATCCTGGCGCTGTCGATGCTGCTGGCCGGCGCGGCGGCCCCGCCGGCGCACGCCCAGCAGGCCACCGGCCCGTTCCGCGAGCTGCGCTTCCGCTCGATCGGTCCGGCGGTGATGGGCGGCCGGATCCACGATGTCGCGGCGCTGCCGAACGACCCGAGCACGGTGATCATCGCCTCGGCGACGGGCGGGCTGTGGAAGTCGACGAACCACGGCACGACGTGGACGCCGATCTTCGACGGGCAGCCGACGGGGACGTTCGGGGTGGTGGCGATCGCGCCGTCGAACCCGGATGTGGTGTGGGCGGGGACGGGGGAGCAGAACAACCGGCAGAGCAGCTCGTGGGGCGACGGCGTCTACCGCTCGACGGACGGCGGGAAGACGTGGACGCACCTGGGCCTCGACGAGACGCGGGCGATCGGGCGGATCGTCGTGGACCCGGCGAACCCCGACGTCGCCTGGGTGGGCGCGCTCGGCAACCTGTGGAAGCCCTCGGCGGAGCGGGGCGTCTTCAAGACGACGGACGGCGGGAAGAGCTGGAGGAAGGTCCTGTTCGTGGACACGACGACGGGCGTCGTGGACATGGCGATGGACCCGCACGATGCGCGGACGCTGTACGCGGCGCTGTACCAGCGGCTGCGCCAGCCGTGCTGCTACAACGGCGGCGGTCCGGGGAGCGGGATCTACAAGAGCACGGACGGCGGCGAGCACTGGACGAGGCTGGCGGGCGGGCTGCCGGCCGGCGACCTGGGCCGCATCGGGCTCGCCGTCGCCCGGAAGACGCCGGGGCTGCTCTACGCGATCGTCGAGCACGCCGCCGAGTCGGGGGTCTACCGGAGCACGGACGCCGGCCAGACGTGGACGCGGCAGAACAAGCTCGACGACCGGCCGTCGTACTACAGCGCGATCTACGTGGACCCGACGGACGACCAGCGCGTCTACTCGCTGGCGCGCTGGTTCTACCGCAGCGACGACGGCGGCAGGACGTTCCGGCGGATGCCGACGGAGCCGACGTACGACGTCGGGCTGAAGGGCGACTACCACGCGATGTGGATCGACCCGACGGACTCGCGCCACTTCTACCTGGCGGGCGACGGCGGGCTGTACCAGACGTGGGACCGGGGCGAGACGTACAACCGGATCAACAACATCCCGATCGGCCAGTTCTACGGCGTCGGCTTGGACGACCGCGACCCGTTCTACATCTACGGCGGGATGCAGGACGACCATTCCTGGCTCGGCCCGAGCGCGACGCGCCACTACCTCGGCATCACGGATGGCGACTGGCGCGAGATCGGCTTCAACGACGGGCTCGAGCACCAGGTCGACCTGGGCGGCCACCGCTACGTCTACAGCAACGCGGTGGAGGGGGACCTGACGCTGGTCGACGCCGAGAACGGCGACCGGCGCGACATCCACCCGCAGCCCGCGCCGGGCGAGCCGCCGTACCGCTGGGAGTGGATGACGCCGGGGAAGGCGTCCACGCACACGCCCGGCACGTTCTACTACGGCGCCGAGCGCCTCTTCATCACGCGCGACCGCGGCACGACCTGGGAAGCGACGAAGGACCTCACGCGCCAGGCGAACCGCGACACGATCCGGGTGATGGGCGTGCCCGCGAAGGACATCAAGCTGTCGAAGAACGACGGGCAGACGCACTTCCCGGCGACGTCGGCGATCGACGAGTCGCCCGTGGACGGGAAGGTGCTCTGGGTCGGCACGGACGACGGCAACATCCAGGTCTCGCGCGACGGCGGGAAGACGTGGACCGAGGTGTCGCGCAACGTGCGCGGCGCGCCCGACGGCTCCTACATCGCCCGGATCGCGGCGTCCGCCGCGGGCGCCGGCGCCGCCTACGTCGCCGTCGACAACCACCGCCGCGGCGACTTCGCGCCGTACGCGTTCCGCACGACCGACTACGGCCGCACCTGGACGCCGATCATGGCCGGGCTGCCGAAGGAGGGCTCCGTCCGCTTCGTCGGCGAGTACCCGGGGAAGGCCGGCGTCGTCTTCCTCGGCACCGAGCACGCGCTCTTCCTCTCGACGGACAGCGGCGCGCACTGGGACCGCCTCGGCGCGAACCTGCCGAGCACGCTCTACCTCGACGTGAAGGTGCACCCGCGGACGAAGGACGTCGTCGTCGCCACGCACGGCCGCTCGCTCTACATCCTGGACGACGGCGCGACGCTCGCGGAGTGGACGCCCGCCGTCGCGAAGGAGCCGGCGCACCTCTTCACGATCCGCCCCGCGAACATCTTCCAGTACTGGGAGGACTACTCGTACCGCGGGCAGGACTACTGGACGGGCGAGAACCCGCCGGACGGCGCGATCCTCGACTACTCGCTCGGCACGGCCGCGCCCTCCGCCCGGCTCACGATCACGAACGCCGCGGGCAAGGTCGTGCGCACGCTCGACGCCCCCGCGACCCCCGGCGTCGTGCACCGCGTCGTGTGGGACCTGCGCTACGAGGCCGCGCCCGCGTTCAGCCGTGGAGGCGACGACGACGCCGACTCCCCCGCCCTGCCGAAGCTCCCCCGCCCCGTAAACGTCGGGCCCTGGGTCACGCCCGGCACCTACACGGTGACGCTGCAGGCCGGGGACGCGAAGGCGACGCAGACCGTCGAGGTCCGCCCCGACCCCGGCAAGCCGGCGCTGACGGTGGCGGAGTACAAGGAGCGGGAGGACTTCCTGGTCTCGCTGCTGGACGCGCAGCGCCAGCTCGCGGCCGCCGCCGGCAAGCCCGGCGCCCCCGCCTCGCTGCGCCGCCTCGTCGGCCGGGCGTACACGCTCGCGTCCGACTTCAACGGCCGCGGCTCCGTGCAGGGGACGCTCTACCCGCCGACGCCCGCGCAGCAGCGGGAGCTGGCCTCGATCCAGGAAGCGCTGTCCGCGGCGACGAAGGCGGCGGGGGGGCGGTGAGCGCGGGGCGCTGAGCCGGCGTCGCGGGCGGCCTCGGGTGCGGTTGCGTCACGCGTAGATGCGTGGAACCGTGAGGCCGCCCGGCCGTTCACGCCTGCCGGGCCCGCCGCCGTCTCCGGCCGGAGACGGCGGCGGGCCCGTATTCGTCTACCGACAGCGGAATACGCAGGCGCAGGCGTTCACGTTCTCGGGGACGCTCACGACCCGGTTCACGGCGGCCGCCCGCGCCCCGCCGGCATGGCTACCGCCCGAAGTTCAGCCGGAACGACGTCCGCACGACGTACCCGGCGTAGCGGCTGCTCGCCAGCTCGCGCGGCGCGCCGCTGTCCAGCGGGCTGCGCGTCGCGCGCAGCACCGGGCCGGCGCCGTCGACGATGCTCCAGCGGTGCGCGCCGGGCGAGAGCGCGAGCGAGGGGCCGGCGAAGAGCGTGGCCCCACCCTCGGCCTCCTCC
>DASTKT010000158.1:0-15444 GCA_035715725.1 Longimicrobiales bacterium
CAGCGTCTGCGCCTCCAGGTCCACGGCCAGCTCGGCGTCGGGCCGCGTCGCGAGCAGCTCCAGGATCCGAGCATGCGCCTCCCGCGAGACCTGGATCGGCAGCAGCCCGTTGCCGAGCGCGTTGTTGCGGAAGATGTCGGCGAAGGAGGTGCTCACCACGGCGCGGAAGCCCCACCCCAGCAGCGCCCAGGGCGCGTGCTCGCGCGAGGAGCCGCAGCCGAAGTTGTCGCCGGCCACCAGGATCTGCGCGCCGGCGGCGTCCGGCCGGTTCAGCGGGAAGTCCGGCCGCGGCGCGCCGTTCGGACCGTACCTCCAGTCCGCGAACAGCGCCTCGCCCAGCCCGTCCTTCCCCGTCGTCGTCAGGAACCGCGCCGGGATGATCTGGTCCGTGTCGATGCTCTCGACCGGCAGCGCGACCGCACGGGACGTGAAGCGTCGGAACGGTTCCATCATGCCTCGCCTCCCCGGTCCAGGTAATGGCGGGGGTCCGCGATGCGCCCCGCCAGCGCGCTCGCCGCCGCGGTCAGCGGGGACGCCAGGAACGTCCGCCCCCCCTTTCCCTGCCGCCCCTCGAAGTTCCGGTTGCTCGTGCTCACCGCGTACTCCGCGGGCGCCAGCGCATCGCCGTTCATGGCGATGCACATCGAGCAGCCCGCCTCTCTCCACTCCGCGCCCGCGCGGCGGAACACCTCGTCCAGCCGCTCGGCCTCCGCCTGCCGCTTCACCTCCGCCGAGCCGGGCACCACGAGCATCCGCACGCCCTCCGCGATGTGCCGCCCCTTCAGCAGCGTCGCGGCCGCGCGCAGGTCCGAGATCCGCGAGTTCGTGCAGCTCCCCAGGAACACGACGTCGAGCCTCGAGCCCTCGATCGGCGCGCCCGGGCGGAGGTCCATGTACGCCAGCGCCTTCTCCAGCGCCGCGCGGCGCGAAGGGTCGGCTTCCCGCGCCGGGTCGGGCACCCGCCCGTCCACCGGGATCGCCATCCCCGGGTTCGTGCCGTACGTCACCATCGGCGCGAGGCTGGACGCGTCGAGCGTGACGGCGGCGTCGTAGGCGGCGCCGTCGTCGCTTCGAAGCAACGACCAGCGCGCCACCGCCGCGTCCCATTCCGCGCCCCGCGGCGCGAACGGCCGCCCGGCCAGGTACTCGATCGTCGTCGCGTCCGGCCCGACGAGCCCGGCCCGCGCGCCCGCCTCGATCGACATGTTGCACACGGTCATGCGCTCCTCCATCGAGAGCGCGCGCACGGCGGAGCCGGTGTACTCCAGCACGTGCCCGGTCCCGCCGCCCGTGCCGATCTTCGCGATGACCGCCAGGATGAGGTCCTTCGCCGAGACGCCGCGCGGCAGCCGGCCGTCGATGCGCACCTCCATCGTCTTCGCGCGCTTCTGCAGCAGGCACTGCGAGGCCAGCACGTGCGCGACCTCCGACGTGCCGATCCCGAACGCGAGCGCGCCGAACGCGCCGTGCGTGCTCGTGTGGCTGTCGCCGCACACGATCGTGAGCCCCGGCTGCGTCAGCCCCTGCTCCGGCCCGATGACGTGGACGATCCCCTGCCGCTCGTCGCCCAGCGCGTAGAGCGGGATGCCGAAGTCGCGGCAGTTCTCGACCAGCCGCCCGAGCTGCGCGGCGGCGCCCCTGTCGAAGACCGGGAACGCGCCGTCCGCGCCCCGCGGCAGCGTCGGCGTCGAGTGGTCCATCGTCGCGACCGTGCGGTCCGGCCGGCGCACGCCGAGCCCGCGGGCGCGCAGCTCCGCGAACGCCTGCGGCGACGTCACCTCGTGCACCAGGTGCAGGTCGACGTAGAGCACCGCCGGCGTGCTCGCCGTCTCCGGCCGCACCTCGTGCGCGTCCCAGATCTTCTCGAACAGCGTGCGCGGGCGGGCCACGCCCCGTCCGTCCCTCTGCCCGGCGCCCGACGCGGCCCGCCCCGGAATGCTCGCCTCGCTCACGACGTCTCCCGGAGCCGGGGCTGCGGCTGCGGCTTCTGCTCGACCGCCGGCTGCGACGTCGCGTTCGGCCGCGCGTGCTCGGAGCGCTTCACCCGGCGAGGCAGGCGGAACGGCCTGCGCAGCCGGAACTCGGATCGCTTCATGGTCAGACTCCCCAGAGATAGCTGGCGCGCTCCAGCTCCGCCGCTTCCAGCGTGCGGGCGTGCGACGCCTTGTTCAGGGCCTGCAGGTACGCGCGGGCCGCCGCCGTCACGATGTCCGTGGCCGCGCCCGCGCCGGTGAACGTCTTCGCGTCGATCCGCGCCTGCAGCGTGACCTCGCCCACCGCGTCGCCGCCCGGCGTGATCGCCTCGATCGCCAGCTCCTGCAGCTCGATCTGGTGGTCGGCGACGGCGTCGATCGCCGCGAACGCCGCCGCCAGCGGCCCATCCCCCTCCGCCATCGACTCCGTGTCCCGGCCGTCCACCTCGAGCTGCACCCGCGCCGCCGCCTGCCGCGTTCCGCACACCACCTCCAGGGCGCGCAGCCGGAAGCGCTGCGGCGCGCTCTCCATCGTTCCGTGGTGCAGGATCGCGATCAGGTCCTCGTCCAGCACCGCCTTCTTCTGGTCCGCGAGCTGCTTGAACAGGTTGTAGGCCCGCCCCAGCGCCGCGCCCTCCAGCTCGTAGCCCAGCGCCTTGTAGCGCTGCGACAGCGCGCTCCGCCCCGAGTGCTTCCCCAGCACCAGGCTCGTCTCCCGCGCGCCCACGCTCTCCGGCGTCATGATCTCGTACGTCGTGCGCTCCTTCAGCATGCCGTCCTGGTGGATCCCCGCCTCGTGCGCGAACGCGTTCTTGCCGACCACCGCCTTGTTCGGCTGCGGGTGGATCCCCGTCGTCAAGGCGACGAGCCGGCTCGCGCGATGCAGCTGCGTCGACTCCACCCGCGTCTCGTACGGGAAGCCGTCCCGCCGCGTCCGCAGCGCCATCACGACCTCCTCCAGCGCCGCGTTCCCCGCCCGCTCGCCGATCCCGTTCACCGTGCACTCGACCTGGCGAGCCCCCGCCTCGATCGCCGCCAGCGTGTTCGCCGTCGCCAGCCCCAGGTCGTCGTGGCAGTGCGCCGACAGCGTCACGCTCGCCGGCGTGCACGACCGCGCCGCCTGGAACATCCGCCGGATCTCCGCCGGATGCGCGTAGCCCACCGTGTCCGGCAGGTTCACCGTCGTCGCCCCCGCCTCCACGACCGCCTCGATCACGCGGCACAGGAACGCGACGTCGGTGCGCGTCGCGTCCTCCGCACTGAACTCCACGTCCTCCGTGTAGCGCCGCGCCCGCCGCACCGCCGCCACCGCCCGCTCCAGGCACTCCGCCGGCGTCAGCCGCAGCTTGTGCCGCAGGTGGATCTCCGACGTCGCCAGGAACACATGGATCCGGCCCCGCTCCGCCGGCTCCAGCGCCGCCGCCGCCGCGTCGATGTCGTGCTCCGTCGCCCGCGCCAGCGCCGCCATCACCGGCCGCCTCACCGCCCCCGCGATCTCCCGCACCGCCGCCAGGTCCGCCGGCGAGCTCGCCGGAAACCCCGCCTCGATCACGTCCACCCCGAGAGCATCGAGCTGATGCGCAAGCCGCAGCTTCTCCGCCGGCGTCATCGTCGCGCCCGGCGACTGCTCGCCATCCCGTAGCGTCGTGTCGAAGACCCATACTCGCTGCATCGGACCGCACTCCCTGGAACGGGGACAAAAAAAGCGGGCCTTCTCGGAGGAGAAGGCCCGCGATCTCTCGATTCGCTGCGTGCCGTCGGGGACCTACCGCTTCCGCCCCCCAAGCACGACCAGGCCCTCTCCTCCCGGCGGCGTAATGCCGAGAAGTCGAAGGCCAAGTACGAGCGTAAGGGACAGCGTGCGCGACATGTTCTCGTGGTCCACAGGTCCACCCGCCAGCAACGAGCGGCAACGCTAACCCCGGCCCCATCCCCGTGTCAAGAGGGCCGTCCCACGAGACCCGTTGCGCCGCAAGCGCTTTCGCGCGGGCGGGGCGCGCGGGTCGCGCGCACGCACGCGAGGCGGGCCAACGGGTGGGCGCGCGAGGATGGGCTGCAGGCCGCCGGACAGCGGCACCGCCATCGCAGATCCGGTCCGGGCGCCCCGCCTCGGCCGTTCCCCGCATCCGCATCCGATTTCGAGGCCTCGAACGCCTGGTGTGAGGTGAGTGACCCGTCGAGCCGGTCGGCGAGGCCCGGGGCGGGGCGAGCGTTCCGGCGGTCGAGGCGGAGGCTGGAGGGCTCCCCGGACCGCCGCTCCGGCCCGCGAGGCCTCGCGCGGCGAGGGTGGAGACGGAGGGTGGGCGACCGGCGGCGCGGGGACGGCATGCGGAGGTGCACTCCCGGCGACATGGCTGGCCGGCCCGCCGCCCCGGTCAGGCCATCGCGGCCGCGCAGGCCGGGCAGCCGGCCACCGAAGCGCCCTTCCACTGGATTGTCCGGTCAGATGACCCGGTCCTGCATGTTCCAGGCTGACCGTCACAAAGTCGGCAACCGGGGCGTTCGTAGTCTGAATCACATACCGGTTCTCGCCACGCTTTTTCCGTGGCATACCGCTCATTGACAGACGGGCCGTCGCGCGGCTCGGCTGGGACGGTCGCGTCGGGAAGGAGGCGCCTGCATGACGCGGATGGTGTGGTCCGTCGCGCTGATCGCGGCGGCGTCGAGCGGCTGCTGGGTCGCGGACGCCACGGCGCCCGACCTCGACTTCCCGGCGATCCGGACGGACTCGGCCGCATACACGCTCCGCCGGAGCGACACCGGGCTCCAGGGGGCGATCGGCTTCACGTTCACGAACCGCACCGGCCGCGACCTCTTCGCCGGCGGGTGCATCTCTCCCGATCCGCCGCACCTGGAGCGGCTCGTCGGCGACGAATGGGTCGTGGCGTACGCCCCGATCGTCCTCCTCTGCTGGACCCCGCCGAGGCGCATCCGCGACGGCGAGTCCTACCGCTCCGCGCTGCACATCTCCGTGCCCCTCGCCGGCACGAGCGGCGCGCCGCCCTGGCAGAGCGGCCTGGTGCCCGGCACGTACCGCCTCGTCTGGGACGCGCTCTCGGTTCCCGCGCCGCTGCCGGACGAGCTGCGCACGTCCAACTCGTTCACGCTGAGCCTGGAATGATGCCCCGCCCGGCTGGCGGGAGAGTCCCGGGTCGCCTGGCGACGGCGAGATCGGGGCTGGCCGCCAGGGCCGTGGCGTCTGGCCGCGCGTCATGGACGGGATCGTCTTCACGCGCGTCATGATGCCGAGCCACGCGCTCCGGTAGCGGGAACGGAGGATCGGGATGCGGGCAATCGTGATCGTTGGCGCGCTCGTGGCGGCCGCAGTCGCCGGCGGGCTGGTCGGATGTGACCCCGACGCGACCGCGCCGGTCGCGCCGGAGGGGACCTTCGATCTCGTGGCCGTGTCGCCGCCAATCGGGGGCGGCCCGCGCCTGCGAATTCCGGCCGCCATCCCCATGACCTCGCCCGGCGACTCCGTCCGCTACGTCGGCGGCGCCTTCACGCTCGGGGCCGGTCGCACCTGGCACGTCCGGCTCGAGCAGGAGCTGGTCTTCGACGGACGCCCACCCCGGCGCCGGGTGCTGGAGGACGGAGGGCGCTACGCCGCGAGCCGGTCGGGCCGACAGCTCGTGCTGGACCTCTACCCCGGTCAGGGCGTGCTCCAGAATGTCCCGATGCTCGCGATCGTGTCCGGCGACTCGGTCTTCTACGACGCCTTCCTCTTCGCACGCTGAGCGCCGCCGCCGCGGACCGGCGGGCCTGCCCGATGCTGCAGAGGCGGCGCCGGCTGTCCCGCCAAGGCGGGCGGCCCGGCCGGCGCCGCTCGCCCTACCGCTCGTCCGCCGACGGGCCGTACAGCCCAGGCACCGGCACGCCGAGTAGCCGAAGGTAAACGGTGAGCTGGCCGCGGTGGTGCAGGTGGTGGTTCACGCCGAAGGAGCGAAGCGCCGCGGCGCGGGGGACCGTGCGCAGCACCTGCTCGCCGCGCACGAGCGCCCACGGCTGCGACCACGCCTCCGGCTGGACCGCGCGCACCCCGCCGAGCAGCCGCTCCGCTGCCTCGTCGAAGCGCCGGAGCAGCTCCTCGCGCCCGGCCGGATCCGGAACGTGCTCGTGGGCGAGGTCGAACCGGTCCGCCGTCGCCGCGCTCTCCGCGATCCGCAGCACCTCGATCAGGTGTGTCGCCATCCGGCTGAGCGACATCGACTTGTCGTGCGGCCTCCAGCTCCAGTGCTCCTCCGGCACGCGCTCCAGCACGCGGCGCGTGCCGGCCAGCTCGTGCTCCAGGTCGCCGAACGCAGAGGTGCGCGCGGGCGTTGCGGCTGCGGTGTCGCTCATCGGTGAATCCGGGGCTCGGGTGATCCGCTTGTCGGAGTCGTACATGTATGGGCGCCCTTTGAAGCGGGCAACCCCCGGGCGCACGGGCGCGGTGTCCACGGGCACCGCGCCTTTGTGAACGGCGCCTCCTTAGAGCCCGAAGGATTTCCCGCGTGCTGCGTCGCGGCCCGCCGCGTAACGGCCCCTCGCGCGGAGCCGCTCGCGCCGCGCCTATCCCTCCACGACCGGCTGCGCCTCCCCGCTCGCCTCCGCGGCCCCGACCCGGCGCGCGCCCGCGTAGATCGCCACGCCCAGCAGGTTCGCGCCGGCGAGCACCGCCAGGATCTTGGCGGCGAAGACCTGCCAGCTCGCGACGTCGATGATCGGGAAGATCGAGAGCACGGAGTAGAGGAGGCTGACGGCGAAGCCGGCGGCGGCGGCGGCGCGCAGCCAGAGCGGCGGCCTCTCCGGCAGGCGGCTGGCCGCGACGAGCGGGATCGCGAAGAGGGCGAGGTAGGTGAAGGCGTAGAAGATGCCGGCGGCGTTCTCGAGGAGCTGGAACGCCTCCTGGATGCCGACGCCGGCCTGCCCCGCGAGCGAGAGCAGGAGCGTCAGCGCGGCCACGAAGAGGATCGAGTTGCGCGGCGTGCGGAAGCGCGGATCGAGGCGCGTGAACCACTTCGGCAGGAGCCCGTCCCAGCCGGCGACCATCGGCAGGCGCGTGTTTCCGGCGAAGATGAGCGTCACGCTCCCGAGCTGCCGGAGCACGAGCAGGAAGATGAGCAGCGGCACGATCATGCGCGCGAAGCCGAGGCCCTGGAAGCCGAGCGACAGCGTCTGCGGGATCGGGCTCACCAGGTCGATGCGGTCGGGCGGGACGAGCGCCAGGACGCTGCTCGTGCCCAGGATGAACATGAGCGCGATCACCGGCACGGCGATGAGGACGGAGCGCGAGATCGTGCGAGCCGGGCTGCGGCACTCGCCCGCCAGGATCGCCACGTACTCGAAGCCGCTGAACGCGCCCAGCGCCATCTTGCCGAAGATGTTCAGGCTGAGCGGCGTCGCCCGCGGCACCGACGCGGCGAGCGGGTGGTAGGCCGGGATCGTGCCGCGCCGGAGCGCGACGAAGGGGATGGCGACGAGCGCCGCGAACGTCAGGATCTGCGCCACGCCGCCGATGTCCTGCACCCACTTCCCCACCCGCAGCCCCAGGAGCGCGACCAGCGTGATGCCGCAGATCATCGCGATGCTCACGGCGCCCGTGTACCACCACGCCCCCGTCAGCGCCGCGAAGCCCGGCCCGAGCAGGTAGGACAGGTTCGTCGCGACGACGACGGCGAACGTCGCCATGATCAGGATCGTGTACGCCCACAGGTTCCAGGCGACGAGGAATCCCGCGAACTTCCCCAGCGCCAGCGTCGCCCACTGGTAGAGCCCGCCCTCGAGCGGGAGCAGGCGGTTCAGGTAGATCACCACCGCCGCCTGCGGCAGGTAGTACAGCGCGATCGCGAGCAGCCAGAAGACGAGGTGCGCGGTGCCCAGCTTGGCGGCGGTCCCGACCCACCCCGAGCCGACCACGTACAGGATCTGGATCAGCACGAGGTCGGCGAGCCGCAGCTCCTTGCGGAACGCCGCGCTGCGCGCCTCGACTTCGCCGATGCGCGCGGCCGCGGCGTCGGAGGCGGCGGTCACGGTTTCCGACACGCCATCCTCCCCGGCGAGGAAGCACGACCGATCGGCGACGGCCGCCGCTCGGGCGCGCCTGGATGAGACAGGCGTTCGGTCCGGGACGCGATCATGCGGGTCGGTGCCGAGGGGTGCGGAAGCGGCTGGGAGACGGGGTCCAGACTAGGCGCGGCGTCTCGCCCGGACAAGGCTGACGATCCGCCCCCCGGGGCGCGCCGCCCTGGACGACGAAGCGCCCGGTGGGTTGCTCCCCACCGGGCGCCTTTCACATCCCCGGGCCGTCTCGAATGCCCGGCTCCCCGCCCCGACGTCGCGGGTCAGCGCGAACCAGCGCCGGCCAGAGACGAGTGGGGGAGCGGGGGAGCGGGAGATGGTCTTGTCTCCCACTCATCCACCCCTCCACTCCCCCACTCGAGCCGTCCCGCGCCTCACCCCTTCGCCTTCGCCACCTCCGCCGCCAGCTCCTTGTACGCGTCCTCGTTGAGCGCGCCGAACTTCGTGTTGCGGAAGCGGATCGTGCCGTCCTTGCCGATCACGAAGACGGTGCGCGAGTTCATCTTCCGGCCCGGGATCGCGGAGCCGTACATCTTCCCCAGCGACTGGTCCGGGTCCGACACGAGCGCGAACGGGAACTTCATGTCCTTCGCCCAGCTCGCGTGCGAGTCGATGCCGTCCACGGAGATCGGCAGCACGACGACGCCCTTCCCGAAGAGCGTCGCATACTCGTCGCGGAACTTCGACAGCTCGGCGGTGCATCCGCTCGTCCGGTCCCCCGGGTAGAACGCGAGCACGACCACCTTCCCCTTGAGCGACGCGAGCGAGACCGGCTTCATGAGCGGCCCGTTCGCGTCCGCCGCGGGCGCCGTGAAGTCCGGCGCCGCGACGCCCACCTCCGGCGCGGGCGACACCTCCGCCGGCGCCGCCTTCGCCGGCGCCGGGGTGGCCGGCGTCTGCGCGCGCAGGCTCACCGCGCCGCCGAGCACGGCGGCGAGAGCCAGACCGAGAGAACTGCGGAACGCGAACATCTCCTACCTCCGGATGAAGGTCCCCTCACCCCCCGCGCCCTCTCCGGGGGACTCCGTTCCTGCTGCCATCCGCACCGCTGCCCCCCTCACAACCCCTTCCTCACCGCCGCCTCCAGGTCCTGCCCCTCCCCCAGCCCCGTGTACACGACCTTCCCCTTCCGATCCACCACCACGACGTACGACGTCGCCGGCACATCGTAGGCGTCCGCCGCCTTCCCGCTCCGGTCGAAGTAGTGCTCGCCCGGCGTGTTGTGCGCCGCGACGTGCCGCTTCACCCGCTCGCGCGACTCGTTGACCGACACCGCCACCGAGACGAAGCGCATCTGCTTCCCGTACTTCGCCTGCGCGGCCCGGACGCGCGGCTCGAGCGCGCGGCAGACCGGGCACCACACCGCCCAGAACTCGATCAGCGTCGGCCCCTGCGCGGTCACCGTCGCGAGGTCGACCGGCCGGCCGTCCAGCGTCTCCACGAGCGCGCTCGGCGCCGGCTGGCCGACCTCGATGCCGATCCCCTGCGCGGCGGCGCGCGCCGGCGCGGCGACCGCGAGGATGGTCAGAACCACAACGACGGAAAACGCCCGCGTCGCCAGCCCATGAAGCGTCATATCAGCGTCTGTCCCGCCTGCACGAGGTAATACTCGGCCGCGGCGAGCATGAGCAGCGCGAAGATGCGCTTCACCCACAGGAGCCACGGCCCGGAGCGCGGCAGCCGCGCCGCGAAGCCGGAGGAGAGCCCGACGCCGACCAGCAGCGCGCTCATCCCCAGCGAGAACACGAAGAGGTAGACGAAGCCGAGGACCGGCCGGCGCGTCGTCGCCACCCAGGTCAGCACGGCGGCCATGACGGGCGCCGAGCACGGCGCCGCCACGAGCCCGGACATCGAGCCCATCAGGAACGCGCCGGAGACGCGCCCCGCGGTGCCGACGCGCCCGGCGCGCTCGAGCAGCGGCGCCGGCACGCGCACCGGCAGCACGTCGAGCATGGCGAGCGCCGACAGGATGAGCACGTTCCCCATGAGGAGCAGCAGCCACGGGTTCGTGCTCACCGCGCCGAAGAGCGTGCCGGTCGAGGCGGCGACGAGGCCGAGCGCCGCGTACACCGCGGCCATCCCGACGACGTACGCCGCCGTCGCCGCGACGGGCGTCCAGCGCCGCCCCGGCTCGCCCCGCTCCGTCCGCCCCGCCGCCGAGCCGCCCACGACCGCGGCCGTGATCGGGATCATCGGGTAGATGCACGGCGTGAGGCTGGCCAGCACGCCGCCCAGGAAGACGAGCGGGAGCGCCGCCGCGGGATGGTTCGACAGTGCCGCCGGCAGCCCGGCGTTCTCCACGATCAGCGCAGCGTTCATCGATCCGGCGAAAGGGAAGGTCGCGCGCCGCTTCGGCGCCCGGGGTCCAGGAGTGGAACCGACGAGACGGGGGCCGGGTTCCGTCGCCCGATCCGGCGGGCGGCGGCTACGCCCCGCTCCGCCACGCTCCTTGCCCCGCCGCGCGCCGCGCCGCAGTATCGCCGGATCGACCCGTCCCCCGCCACCCGACAGGCGCTCCATGACCGCACGCACCCTGCGACGCCGCCCCGCCGTCCTCGCCCTGCTCGCCGGCCTTGCCGGCGCCGGAGCGGGCCCCGCGAGCGCGCAGACGCCGCTCACGCTCGAGCCCTCGCCGCGCACCGTCGCCTACGGCTACTACAGCGCGCAGGCGACGCCGGTGCTCCGCATCCGCTCCGGCGACGTCGTACGCATCCACACGCTGATCACGTCGACGCCGCAGCGGCTCCTCGCGGCGGGCGTGGACTCGGCGCGGATCGAGCCGGCGCTCCGCGACATCGTCGAGCACGTCACGGACAAGGGCCCCGGCGGCCACATCCTGACCGGCCCGATCTACGTCGAGGGCGCCGAGCCGGGCGACGTCCTCGAGGTCCACGTCGAGCGCATCGACCTCGCCATCCCGTACGCGTACAACGCCTTCGGCCCGACGTCCGGCTTCCTCCCGGAGGATTTCTCGGAGCGGCGCATGAAGATCGTGCCGCTGGACGCGAAGCGCGGCGTCGCCCGCTTCGCGCCGGGCATCGACATCCCGCTCCGCCCGTTCTTCGGCTCCATGGGCGTCGCGCCGCCCGACTCCATGGGCCGCGTCAGCAGCGCGCCGCCGTACATCCACGCCGGCAACCTCGACAACAAGGAGCTCGTCGCCGGCTCGACGCTCTACATCCCCGTCTGGGTCCCCGGCGCGCTCTTCGAGGTCGGCGACGGCCACGCCGCGCAGGGGAACGGCGAGGTCGACATCACGGCACTGGAGACATCGCTCGTCGGGACGTTCCGCTTCGTCCTGCGCAAGGACATGCACCTCTCCTGGCCGCAGGCCGAGACCGCCACGCACTTCATCGCCATGGGGATGGACAAGGACCTGGTCGCCGCGACGAAGACGGCCGTCCGCAACATGATCGCGTTCCTCGTCGCGACGAAGGGCCTCTCCCGCGAAGACGCCTACATGCTCACGTCCGTCGCCGGCGACGTGAACATCACCCAGCTCGTCGACGGCAACGTCGGCGTGCACGTCATGATGCCGAAGGCGATCTTCACGGGGAGGAAGACGGCGGGGTCGTGAGCGGGGTCACCCTCGCGGGCGTTTGCCGCGTGCGATTCAGTGTCACACGGGGGCCCGGCGGGGCGGCGTTCGTCCGGGTCCGCGGGCGGTCGCCGGCTCCTTCAACAGCAGCTCACACGGAGGCGCGGAGGCGCGGAGGGTCGCCGGGCGGTGGAGCGTCTCCGGGGAATGCGGGAAGCGCCCGGGGGTAGGAAGCCCACCGGGCGCATTCCATTATGAATCATTACAGATTCTTCAGATGCCGGCCGGGGCGCTGCGCCGCGTACGCCGGGATCGTGGACTTCACCGCTCCGCGCCTCCGCGTCTCCGTGTGAGGCGCCGTTCGCCGGCCCCGCCGGAGTCTGTCCGCCTACAGCTCCAGCTTCATCCCCACGTGACTCGCCGTGAAGCCGAGCCGCTCGTAGAAGCGGTGCGCGTCGGCACGGGAACGGTCGGACGTGAGCTGCACCAGCCCGCACCCCGCCGCCCGCGCGCGCTCGATCGCGTCGCGCACGAGCCGCTCGCCGATCCCACGCCCGCGCAGCTCGCTCGCCACGCGCACCCCCTCGATCAGCCCGCGCGTCATCCCGCGCCGGCTCAGCCCGGGGAGGACCATGAGCTGCAGGCACCCCACGACCCGCCCCGCCTCGTCCTCCGCCACCAGCACCTCGTTTCCCCCCTGGGCGACGATGGCGTCGAACGCCTCGCCGTACGCCGCCGGCAGCGGGTCCGTCGCCTCCTCCCGCGTCGCCCCCAGGCGGTCGTCCGCGAGCAGCGCCACGATCGCCCGCAGGTCCTCGCGCCGCGCGCCGCGGATCCGCACCCCGTCCACGGGCTCACCACCGTTGCCGCTCATCGCTTGCCGCTCCCCCGCCCGCCGAGGCCGAGCCCCACGACGAGCTGCACCGAGTTGAACGCGTCCAGCGGCGGCGAGCCCGTCCCGACCAGCCCGAGGAACCGCTCCCGCACGCCCACGGCCAGCAGCGCGCCGCCAAGCGCGGTCTGCACCCCGACCTCGCCCTGGATCGGCACGGCCGCGCGCTGGATCCCCGGGGACCACGCCACGCCAAGGCCGGAGCCCAGCTCCCAGTACGCGCCCGCCGGCCCCACCGACCGCGCGCGCCGGTAGCGGGCCTCCACCGTCGTGAACGCGATCGGGTCCGCGTCCCCGGCCGTCGAGTAGCCCGCCAGCTCCAGCGCCGGGCCGAGCCCGAACCCCGTCCCCGCCGCGCCGGAGTACCCCACCACCTCGCCCTGTCCACCCACGCCCGTCTCCACCCCGCTCACCGCCAGCGTCCCCGCGTCGTACCCCACCCCACCCCGCACGACCGCCGACGCGCACCCCCCGAGCGCCATCACCCCACAAACCACCCCGCACACGACCCCGACCGCCCCCCCGCTACGCCTCCTCACGCTCGCACCTCGCTCCATCGCATCCCCCTGACCCGCCCATGCGCCGATCCGACCGCGCAGACGCGCGGACGACGCCCCGCCCTCACCTCGCGGCGCACCGCGCCGCTACAGCGAGCGCAGCGAGCGTGCGCTCGCCGCAGGCGAGCGATAGCGCCAGCGTGCGCGGCCCGCACGGCCGCGACAGTGAAACGTGCGCCGCCGTAGGCGGCGATAGCGCAGCGTGCGCCGCGCCTCGGGCGCGGCGAAGGCGGCCTAGCGCCCAGCGTACACGATCCTCCAGATCCTCCCCCCCTGGTCGTCCGTCACGAACAGCGCCCCGTCCGGCGCCACCGCCACGCCCGCCGGCCGGTGCGCCGCCGACGCCGGCTGCGGGCTCGCCGTCCCGGCGAAGCCCGTCGCGAAATCCTCGTACGGCCCCGTCGGGTTGCCGCCGGCGAACGGCACGAACGCGAGCCGGTACCCGGCCTGCGGCTCCGGCGCCCGGTTCCACGAGCCGTGGAACGGGATGAACGCGCCGCCGCGGTAACGCTCCGGGAACTGCGTCCCCGTGTAGAACGCCAGCGCCATCGGCGCCCAGTGCCCGGGGAACGCCACGGCCGGCGCCTTCTTCTGCGCGCAGCGCCCGACCTCCTTGCCGTCGCCGCCGTACTCGGGCGCCAGCACGAGCTTCCCCTGCGTCTGGTCGAAGTAGCAGTAGGGCCAGCCGAAGTCGTCGCCCGCGTTCACCTGCACCAGCTCCTCCGCCGGCAGCGCCGCCCCCTCCTTCGCGTCGAAGTACCGGCCCCAGTTCTGGAAGAGCTGGTCGCGGCCGTGCTGCGTCGCCCACATGCGCCCGTCCGCCGGGTTCCGGGCGATGCCCATGCCGTTGCGGATCCCGGTGGCGTAGCGCGTCGCCGTCGCCTGCGTCTGGTTCGGCTTGGTCGGATCGAAGCGCCAGATCCCGGCCCGCGTCTCGAGCTCCGTGCACGGGTCCACGCCCGGCGAGCCGTTCCGCCGGTCCTGCCGCTGGCACGAGTTCGTCCGCGAGCCGACGTTCACCAGCAGCGCGCCGTCCCGGGTGAACGCCAGGTTGCGCGAGCCGTGGCCGCCCGTCGGCAGCCCGCGCACGATCGTGTCCGGCTTCCCCGCCGGCGGGAGCGTCCCCGGCTGGAGCGGATAGCGCACGATCGCGGTCACCGCGTCCGCGTACAGCGCGCCGTCGTGCACGGCCACGCCGGTCCCGCCCAGCGCGCCGAAGTCCGCTCTCCGGTCCGCGTGACCGTCGTGGTCCGTGTCCGCCAGCGCCAGGATCCCGCCCTTCCCCGTCTCGCCCTGCTCCGGCGCGCGCGGCCCCTCCAGGAGCGCGACGTACACCACGCCGTCCGGCGCCACCGCGACGTGCCGCGCCGCGCCCACCTTGTCGGCGAAGACCGTCGCGCAGAACCCGGCCGGCAGCGTCAGCCCGCCGTTCCCCGCGTCGCACGCCGCGGCGCCCGGCGTCGCCGCCGCGGCCGCGCCGCTCGTGTCCGCCGCGCCGGCCGCCTCGGCGCTCCGGTCCCCGCGCCCGCACGCCGCCAGCCCCGCCAGCGCCAGCACTCCCCAGACCCGTGCCGTGGTCATTCCCCTGTCTCCTCGTGCGATGTGAGTTTCGAGCCGCGCCGCGCCATGCGAGAACCGCGCCGCCCGGAGCGCGCCCCGCGGCTGGCGCGCCGCTTGCGCCCGCCCCCGCCGACTGGAGGAACCATGCAAGCACACCGGCGGCCAGCCGCCGAGCACCTGATCCTCGTCTCCGTCGACGGCCTGCGCCCCGCGCACTACCTGGAGGCGACGTCGCCCGCGCCCGCCCTGCGCCAGCTCCTCCTCCACGGCGCCCACGCCGTGGCCGTCCGCAGCATCTTCCCTTCCCTCACCTACCCGGCGCACACCACGCTCGCCACCGGCGCGCTCCCCGCGCGCCACGGGATCCTCGAGGACCGCTCGCTCGAGCCCGTCGAGAACCCGCCCTGGCTCACGGACGCCTCGCTCATCCGCGTCCCCGCGCTCTGGGACGCCGTCCGCGCCCGCGGCGGCACCACCGCCGCCGTCGGCTGGCCCGTCACGATCGGCGCCGCGATCGACTGGAACGTCCCCGACGTCTGGCCGGGCTCCGAGGACCGTTTCATCGACGCCGTCCGCGCCGCCACGACGCCGCCCGGCCTCCTCGACGAGATCGAGCGCGAGGCCACCGGCCGGCTGAGCGCCGAGAACTATAGCAACCGGCTCCTCTCCCACGACATCCGTGTGGCGACGATGGCCGCCTGGCTCTTCGACCGCTACCGTCCCACGCTCCTCCTCGTCCACACCCAGGCCATCGTGCAGGTGCCGCAGGAGCCCGACTGGCGCAACCCCCGGCGCCCGCGCGCCGTCGCCGCCTCCGACCAGGTCGTCAGCCTGCTCCTCGAGCGCATCGAGCGCGCGAACGCC
>DASTKT010000159.1:0-6304 GCA_035715725.1 Longimicrobiales bacterium
CGTCACCTTGACGGTCCATTTCACCCGGATGCCCAGCGGTCCCTGGATCGTCCAGCGCCACGTCGCCGGGCCGACCGGGTCGATGGCCATGACGTCCCCCAGGAAGCGGGGCAGGTTGCTGAAGTCCCGATAGAACCGGAACACCTCTTCGACCGGGCGGCGAATCGTAACACTCGCCTCGATCGCGTCTCCGTCCCGCTGCGCGGATGAAGTGCCTTGCATGATCCTGGCGCCGATGAGGTCCGATTCGCCCCGGCGGATGGCGGCGCTCTTCATGTGCGAGGGCGACGCCGAGATCCATCGTCCCGCGTTCGCGGGGCAGGGGCGTGCCGGTATCCGCGTGGCGAGCGCATCGGCCCGCCGCCCGGGGGCCGGAAGGGCACGGTCAGATCGACGGTAGCCACGAGAAAGAATCCTCGGGATCGGCCCATGGTCGTACGCGGGTACCGAGCCACTGCTCGGCTTCGCTGAGTATTGTCGGGATTCGCCGAACGGCCCGGACAAGGCCCTGGCCCTCACCGTCGCCACGCTCGATCCGTCCGGGACGTGCATCGCCGAAAAGGTGAGCTTCGTGCGGGACGACCTGCTCACCGCGATGGGGTTCCCGTCGGTTCTCGCGTGACCCGCAACGGTACGACGACTCGCGCCGGCCCGCCGCCCGGTTCCGACCCAGCGGGCTACCAGGATCGGCTGGACGCGACGCTCGAGCACCCGGGACGTGCTGGCCACGATCCACGCGAGCCACCGCCACATGCCGTTCACCCCGGGCGTGGTGCTCCAGCTCCACCGCGACCTCTATCGGTTCACGGAGACCCCGGCGGGGCGGTGGAAGCCGGTGGACAACCGGATCACGGAGGTGCTTCCGGGCGGCGCCGTGCGCGTGCGGTTCGAGCCGGTGCCGGCGTACCGCACGGCGGAGGCGATGGCGGCGCTGCACGCGCGCTTCGGCGACGAGTGGGAGCGGGGAGAGGTCGAGCCGCTGCTGCTGATCGGCGCGTACGTGCTGGACTTCCTGTGCATCCACCCCTTCCTGGACGGCAACGGCCGCATGTCGCGGCTGCTGACGCTGTGGCTGCTCGACCGCGCCGGGCACGAGGTGGGGCGCTACGTCAGCCTGGAGCGGCTGGTGGAGGGGACGCGGGACGGGTACTCCGGGGCGCTGCAGCGGTCGTCGGCGCGGTGGCACGAGGGGCGGCACGCGCTGCTCCCGTGGCTGGAGTATCTGGCGGGCGTGGTCGTGCGCGGCGCCTACGCGGAGCTGGAGGGGCGGGTGGGGGCGGTGGCGACCGGCCGGGGCGCGAAGCGCGAGTTGGTGCGGGATGCCGTCGCCCGGCTGCCGGTGGTGTTCCGCTATGCCGACGTCGAGCGTGCCTGCCCGGCGGTGAGCCGGCCCACGATCAACCGCGCGCTGCGCGAACTGCGGGACGCGGGTGTCGTGCGCTGCGCGCGGCCCGGGCGGGATGCGGTGTGGGAGAAGCTCCCAGCCGACGCGGGCTGAGACCACGTCCGGAAGGTCCTCACGCCCGAAGCCGCTCGCGCCGACGCGAGTACCCGCCAGATCGCGGCGTGGGGGAAGGAGCACGGGCTCCAGCCGTTCCGCGCCCCCGACCCGCTCCCGCCGATCGACGAGGACGACGTGTGGATGGCGGTGTGGATGGCGGAGGAGGCGAAGCAGCGGAAACAACCCCGGGTCCGACGGCGGGCGAGGCCGGCGACGGCGGGTGCGTGAGCCGGGCGGAACTGCGGGTTCAACTTCAGGCGGGGGCGAGCGAACGGCCGAACGGCGGGCCTGGGCGTGGGCGAGCGCGGGGGCGGGGCTGCACTACGGGCCGACACTCCGGGCGAGGGCGCACACCACGGGCGCGGGCGAGCGCGGGCGCGAGCGCAAACCGGGTGACGGCGGGCGCGCGCGGGGGAAGACCGGCGTGGCTCGAGGTGCCCGCGCCGACGAAGCGTTCCCCCCCGCCCGCCGTTGCACCCGCAGTGGGCCCGCGCTCGCGCTCGCGCCCGCCCGGGCCCGCAGTTACCGCCCCCACCCGGCGTTGGCCCCGGAGTTGTAAGCCGTTCGCCCGCGCTCGCGCTCGCCCCGGCCCGCTGTCCGCGCCCAAGCCCGCCGTCGGCCCCGGAGTTGTCCTCGCCCCCCCGCCGTCCCCCCGCCGTCGGACCCGGAGTGAGCTCGGCCCCCCCGGGCCGCCTGATCCCGCCGCTCTTGACGCCGGCTCACGCACGGTCGTATTCATGACACATAGACATCTATGCATTGAGAGCTAGGGTCACCGCCATGAGCCGACGACGCAACGACATCCTCCAGGGCACGCTCGCGCTCCTCGTGCTGAAGACGCTCGCGACGCGCGGGCCGATGCACGGCTACGCGATCACGACGCACATCCAGCGCGCGTCCTCCGACCTCCTGCGGGTAGAGGAGGGCTCGCTCTACCCGGCCTTGCACCGCATGGAGCAGGACGGCTGGCTGCGGGCGGAGTGGGGGGTGACGGAGAAGAACCGGCAGGCGCGGTTCTACACGCTGACGGCGGCGGGGCGGGAGCAGTTCGCGGCGGAGCAGGAGAGCTGGGCGCGGCTGAGCGAGGGTGTGGGGCGGGTGCTGAGCTATGCGTGAGCGCGGGTGCGCGGCGCGCCGGCTCGGGGTGCTCCCCGGGCGTGGGCGCCGGGTGCTCGAGGGCGGGTCCGGCTTCGGAGCGCGGTCCACGGAATCCCCGGGAAGGTGAGGCATGGCCTGGTACAAGCGCGTGGTGAACCTGCTGCGGCCGGAGCGGCTGTCGCGGGAGCTGGACCGGGAGATCGCGTTCCACGTGGCGGAGCGCGCGGACGAGCTGATGGCGGCGGGGATGAGCGAGGCGGAGGCGGTGCGGGAGGCGCGTCGTCGCTTCGGGAACGTGGTGCTGCAGAAGGAGCGGACGCGGGAGGCGGACGTGGCGAGGTGGCTGGAGTCGGTGCTGGCGGACGTGCGCTACGCGCTGCGGGCGCTGGGGTCGAGCCCGGGCTTCGCGCTGGTGGCGGTGCTGTCGCTGGGGCTCGGCATCGGCGCGAACACGGCGATCTTCAGCCTGATCGACGCGGTGCTGCTGCGCTCGCTGCCGGTGACGCGGCCGGAGGAGCTGGTGAAGGTGACGATGGCGAGCGGGTTCGGGAACGACGTCTTCACGAACCCGCTCTGGGAGCAGATCCGCGACCGGCAGGACGTGTTCTCCGGCGTCGCGGCGTTCTCCGGGGCGCAGTGGGACCTGGCGAACGGGGGCGAGGCGCGGCGGGTCACGGGCCAGTGGGTGAGCGGCGGGTTCTTCGCGATGCTCGGCGTACGGCCGTCGGCGGGCCGGCTGCTCGGCCTGCGGGACGACGTGCGCGGCTGCCCGGCGGTGGCGGTGCTGGGGCACGGCTTCTGGGAGCGGGAGTACGGCGCGGACCCGGGGGTGGTGGGGCGGACGGTGTCGCTGGACGGCCATCCCTTCGAGGTCGTCGGCGTGACGGACCCGGCGTTCTTCGGGGTGCAGGTCGGGCGCGCGGTCGACGTGTACGCCCCGATCTGCGCCGAGGCGGTGGTGCACGGGAAGGACAGCTTCCTGGACAGGCGCAGCACGTGGTTCCTCCAGGTCATGGGGCGCCCGCGTCCCGGCGTGACGCCGCCCCAGGTGAATGCGCGGCTGGCCGCGGCGGCGCCGGCGATCTTCGCGGCGACGCTGCCGCCCGACTGGAAGGCGGAGAGTCGGCGCGACTACCTGAAGACGACGCTGTCGGTCGAGCCGGCGGGGCAGGGGGTCTCCTCCCTGCGGACGCAGTACCGGCACGCTCTCGCCGTGCTCATGGTCGTCGTCGGGCTGGTGCTGCTGAACGCGTGCGCGAACGTGGCGAACCTGCTGCTGGCGCGGGCGACGTCGCGCCAGCGCGAGCTGGCCGTGCGGCTGGCCATCGGCGCGGGGCGCGGGCGCCTCGCGCGGCAGCTCCTGACGGAGAGCCTCCTCCTCTCGCTGCTCGGCGCCGCGCTCGGCGTGGCGTTCGCGCGCTGGGGGAGCGCGCTGCTGGTGCGCTTCCTGTCGACGCGCGCGGAGGCCGTCTGGCTGGACCTCTCGATCGACGGCCGCGTGCTCGGCTTCACGATCGCGGTGGCGACGCTGACCGGGCTCCTCTTCGGGCTGGCGCCGGCGTGGCGCTCGGCGCGCGTGGACCCGCAGGCGGCGATGAAGGCGCGCGGCCGCGGCGTGGCGGAAGGACACTCCCGCTTCACGGTGGTCAAGGCGCTGGTCGTCGGGCAGGTCGCGCTCTCGCTCGTGCTGGTCGTGGCCGCGGCGCTGCTCCTGGGGAGCTTCCGCAACCTGGCCACGCTCGACCCCGGGTTCCGCCGGACGGGCGTCCTGCTCGTCGGCATCGACGCGAAGGAGCCGGGCATCGCCGATGCGCGGGCGATCGCCGTCGTGCGCGACGCGCTGGACCGGGTCCGGACGCTCCCGGGCGTGCGCTCCGCGAGCGCGTCGCGCGTGACGCCGGTCGGGGGGATGAGGTGGAACGAGGGGATCCTCGTCGACGGCTTCACGCCGGCCTCCGAGAAGGATGGCGTCGCCTGGATGAACTCGGTGACGCCGGGCTTCTTCGCGACGATGGGGACGACGCTCCTCGCCGGCCGGGACTTCACCGACCACGACGGACCCGGCGCGGGCCGCGTCGCCATCGTCAACCAGGCGATGGCGCGGAAGTTCTTCGGCGCCGGGAGCCCGCTCGGCAAGCGCTTCCGCACGGAGGGCGGCGAGCAGGTCCTGGAGGTCGTCGGCGTGGTCGCGGATGCGAAGTACGGCACGCTGCGCGAGGAGCCATCGCCCACGGCGTACATCCCGCTGAGCCAGGAGGAGCACCAGGGCCCCTGGTTCTCGCTCGAGGTGCGGACGGACGGTCCGCCCGCCGCGCTCGCCCGCGCCGTGGAGAAGGCGGTCACCGGCGTGGTCCCCGCGGCGTCGCTCGACTTCACGACGATGTCCGAGCAGCTCGCGGCGTCGATCCGCCCCGAGCGGCTGCTCGCCGTGCTCTCCGGCTTCTTCGGCGCGCTCGGCCTGCTCCTCGCCGTCATCGGCCTCTACGGCACGACCGCGTACAGCGTCACGCGCCGGAGGAACGAGATCGGGATCCGCATCGCGCTCGGCGCCATGCGCAACCGGGTGATGGGCATGGTGCTGCGGGAGGTCGGCGTGATGGTGGTCGTGGGCACCGTCGTCGGCGCCGGCCTCGCGCTCGCGGCCACGCGCCTCGTCGCGTCCTTCCTGTTCGGCGTGACGCCCGGCGACCCGGCGACGTTCGCGCTCGCCGCGCTCGTGCTCGCGCTCGTCGCCGGCGCCGCCGGCGCGCTCCCGGCCTGGCGCGCGGCCCGGCTCGATCCGATGACGGCGCTGCGGGAGGAGTGAGCGGGGCGTTGGAGCCGGCGGGGCGGGGGACGGCGGAGCGCATGCGGCCGCGCCCGTTGGCCAGTAGGCGCAACGCCGCGGGGCCGCGCGGGGGCCCTGCCGGAACGAGAAGCGGCGGGCCGCCTCCCAGCGGCCCGCCGCGCGTGTCCGGTCGAGCGGTGCCTCAGTCGTCGAGGTCGCGCTCGATCTTCCCGAACGTGTCCTTCACCTTCCCCTTGAGCTGGTCGATCTTTCCCTCGGCCTGGAGGCTCTCGTCGCCCGTGAGGCCGCCCGCGGCGTCCTTCACGTGCCCCTTGAGCTTGTCCGCCTTCCCCTCCATGGAGTGGCGCACGCCGCGGGACTGGAGATCCTCGTCGGACGCGCGGCGCTCGCTGCGGCCGGCGGCGTCCTGCACACCACCCGCGAGCTCGTCGCGCTTCCCCTCGGCCTGCAGCCTCTCGTCCCCCGTGAGCCCGCCGGCCGCGTCCTTGATCCGGCCGCCGGCCTTGCGAAGCTTCCCCTCCGTGGAGTCCTCGGCGCCACGGCGCCTGATGTCGTCGGCCATGCTTCTCCTCCGTCTTCGGTGAATCCGCGCCCGGCCGGTGGACCGGCGGGCGGGGAAGATAGGGCAACCCCCGTGCCGCGGGGCTGGGATGGAGTGCTCGGAACTCGTGTTGTGGGTGTGGTTTGCGGGTGGGGACGGGGGTGGGTCGGGCGGGTCGGCTACGGTATGGCGCGTGGGCCTCGTCAGGCGTCAAGAAAAAACGACGAATCAGACAGAATGAACAGGACAAAATCTGATAACGGAATAGACGGATCGCTGTTGGAGAAGCGGCCGCCGCGGGCGGCCGCAGGATCCGCATAGAAATCCCGAAATCCCGAAACCGGCGTTGCCGATGAACGCGGACGCCAGCCAGACG
>DASTKT010000160.1:0-4292 GCA_035715725.1 Longimicrobiales bacterium
CCGGGCGCTTCAATTCCCCGCGACCGCGCCGGCCCCGCGCCGCCGATTCCAACGGCCGGCCGTCCTGCGGGCGTCTAATGGTCATCGCCGGCCGCGCACCCCCTTCGACCGAGTCCTCCGCCATGCGCCGTTCCCCTTTCCTCCATGTCCTGCCGCTCCTCGGCCTCGCCGCCGGGCCCGCCGCCGCGCAGGTGCCCGGTCAGCGGGTCACCGCCGCGTCCGGGCGGGTCGCGCCCGTGCACGTGGACGCGCACGGGGAGGCGCGCCCGGCGGTCCGCGCGGTGGCGGTGGAGCGGGCCGCCGGCGTCACGGTCGACGGGCGGCTCGACGAAGAGGTGTGGCGGAGCGCCGCCGTCGCCTCCGACTTCATGCAGTACGACCCGGCGTCGGGGAGTCCGGCCACGCAGCGGACGGAGATCCGCTTCGCGTACGACGACGAGGCGCTGTTCATCGGCGCGCGCATGTACGACGACCAGGGGGCGGCGGGCGTGCACGGGCGGCTGTTCCGGCGCGACCAGCAGAGCGACGGCGACTACCTGGAGCTCATCTTCGACACGTTCCACGACCACGCGGGGCGGACCATGTTCCAGGTCAACCCGGCGGGCGTGAAGTTCGACGCCGGGCAGGCGTCGCCGAACGCGGACCCGTCGTGGGACCCGGTCTGGGACGTGGCCACGCGGGTCGACTCGCTCGGCTGGACGGCCGAGATGCGCATCCCGTTCTCGCAGCTCCGCTTCCCCCGCGACTCCGTGCAGACGTGGGGGATGCAGGTGTGGCGCTACGTCGAGCGGCTGAACGAGACGGACATGTGGGCATACTGGACGCGGGACGATCCGGGCGGCCCGCGGCGGTTCGGACACCTCGAGGGGGTGCGCGCGCCGTCCAGGCGCGGGATCGAGCTGCTGCCGTACGCGGTCACGCGCGCGGCGTACGTCCGGCCGACGCAGCCGGGGAGCCCGTTCCAGGACGCGAGCGCCTACGGCTGGCGCGTGGGCGGGGACGTGAAGGCGCTCCTGACCTCGACGCTCACGCTGGACGCCACGATCAACCCGGACTTCGGCCAGGTCGAGGTCGATCCGGCGGTGGTGAACCTGACGGCGTTCGAGACGTTCTTCGACGAGCGCCGGCCGTTCTTCGTCGAGGGGAGCGGGCTGTTCGGCTTCGGCGGGCTGAACTGCTTCTTCTGCAGCAACGCGTCGGGGATGTCGCTGTTCTACTCGCGGCGCATCGGCCGCCGGCCGCAGGTCCCGGTGGACGGCGACCCGAAGTTCTCCGAGGTGCCGGACAACACGACGATCCTGGGCGCGGCGAAGGTCACGGGGCGGACGGCGGGCGGCTGGCAGATCGGGCTGCTGGACG
Source organism: Longimicrobiales bacterium (assembly GCA_035715725.1). Lineage (GTDB taxonomy): Bacteria > Gemmatimonadota > Gemmatimonadetes > Longimicrobiales > RSA9 > JADGGV01. Next base: position 1,360 of record DASTKT010000160.1, read on the forward strand.
CCGCGACGGGCGCCGAGTCGGCGCGCCTCGTCGCCAGCGACGACGTGCGCACGAGCCAGCCCGTGGAGCCGCTCACGAACTACTTCGTCGGGCGGGTGAAGCGGAACTTCCTGAACGGCCAGCTCACGCTGGGCGCCATGGGCACGTCCGTGGTGCGGCGGCTGGACGCGCCGGAGCTCGCGGACTACCTGCCGCGGCGGGCCGAGGCCGCCGGCATCGACTGGAACTGGACGTGGAAGCGGCAGACGTACCGGCTGATGGGGAATTTCGCGCTCTCCCAGGTCACCGGCGATACCGCGGCGATCCTGCGCCTCCAGCAGGCGTCGGCGCGCTACCTCGACCGGCCCGACCGGCACCAGGGCACGAACGGCCTGCTCAGCGACCGCTTCGACCCCTCGCTCACCGCCATGCGCGGCGCCGGCGGCTACGTGCGGCTCTCCAAGGAGGCGGGCGCGAACCGCTTCGAGACCTCGGTCAACGTCCGCACGCCCGGCTTCGAGGTCAACGACCTCGCCTTCCTGACGCGCGCCGACTACGTGTGGATGAACGCGAACCTGAACCGGCAGTGGACGAAGCCGACGCGGCTCTACCGGCGCGCGGACGCGATCCTCGGCGGCCAGCAGCAGTACGACTTCGACGGCGACGTCACCGACCGGCAGCTCCAGGGCTGGGCCGGCACGCAGCTCGCCAACAACTGGGAGGTCAGCGGCTTCGCGATCTACCGCCCGGAGACGTACGACGACCGGCTGACCCGCGGCGCCGGCGTCGTCCGCAAGCCGGGGAGCTGGTTCACGCAGCTCGACGTCAGCACCGACTCGCGCCGCCGCGTCGTGGTCGGCACGAGCCCGAGCTACGGCTGGAACGCGGACGGCCACTTCAACTACAGCGCGAACCTGGACCTGACGCTGAAGCCGGCGTCCATCCTGTCGGTCCGCCTCTCGCCCACGTTCAGCCGCGGGGGCTCCGCGACACAGTACGTGACGACGTTCGACGATCCGAGCGCCACGGCGTTCCACGGCCACCGCGTCGTCTTCGCGGACCTGCTCCAGCGCACGCTCTCGCTGGACACGCGCATCTCCGCCACGTTCACGCGCACGCTCACGCTCGAGGTGTTCGCGCAGCCCTTCGTCGCCTCCGGCGACTACTCCGCCTTCAAGGAGTTCGTCGCGCCGCGGCGCGTCGAGCGGCGCGCGTTCGACGCCGCGCAGCTCCGGCCGCTGCGCGCCGCCGGCCGCGACTCCGCCTACGCCCTCGACCCCGACCGCGACCCCGCCACCGACCCGTTCACGTTCGACAACCCCGACTTCAGCTCCAGATCCCTCCGCGGCAACGCCGTGCTCCGCTGGGAGTGGCGCCCCGGCTCCACGCTCTTCCTGGTCTGGCAGCAGCAGCGCACGGGCGACGAGGTGCGCGGCGACTTCCGCGCCGCCCACGACGCCGGCGCCGTCTTCCGCCGCCCGCCGGACAACGTGTTCCTGGCGAAGGTGAGCTACTGGTTCGGGAGGTAGGGAACGTCCGGGGGCGTCGTCACGTTCGCGGGCGAGCCGACGTCCGATTCGGCTCACACGAAGCCGCGGAGGCACGGAGGTCGCCCCCGTGCCCGCGCTATAGGTTTTCCCGCTTGCGCTCGCGCTTGCGCGCCCGCGCCCGGCGCTTCTGCCGAGTGGGCGAGCGGATGAGCGGGAGAGTGGGTGCGACGACGATCACCCCCTCCACCGAACAGCCGGGCGCGCAAGCGGGCGCGCAAGCGCAAGCGGGAACTGCCTTAGAACTCCCCGATGAAGCCGATCTCGGGGCGCAGCTCGTAGCCGAGCTCCCGCGCGACGGTGGAGCGCGCCAGCTCGATGAGGTCGCGCACGTCCTGCGCGGTCGCGCCGCCCAGGTTCACGATGATGTTGGCATGGCGGTGGAAGATCTCGGCGCGGCCGCTCGGGTGCACGTACCCCTTCAGCCCGCACTGGTCGATCAGCCGGCCCGCGCCGATCCCCTCGATCTTCTGGAAGATCGAGCCGGCGCAGGGGTAGAGCCACAGGTCCGGGTGCTTCTCGTCACGCCACTTCAGGTTCTCCCGCATGACGCGGTGCAGCTCCTCCCGCGGCTGCGGCGTGAGCCGGAACGTCACGCGCAGCACCTTGTCGTCGCGCTCGTGCAGGATGCTGTAGTCGTAGCCGAAGCGCAGGTAGTCGGTGCCGACCTCCCGCACCGTGCCGCCCGCCGTCAGCAGCTCGCACGACTCCACGACCTCCTCGATGAAGACCGTCCGCTCGCGCTCCGGCGGCGGCGAGAGGAAGTGCAGGTTCTGCCAGATCGCGCCGCCGACGGTGCTCGGGATCCCGACGAAGTGGTGCAGCCCGCCGAGCCCGCGCTCGACGGTCTGGACGATGAGGTCCGGGAAGATCACGGCGCCGCTGGCCGCGCGCACCCGCGTCTCGTCCAGCAGCTCGACCGCGTTCGCCTCGCTGCGGATGACGAGGCCGCGAAAACCCTTGTCGCCGACCAGAATGTTCGCGCCCACGCCGAGCAGGAAGTGCGGCAGCTCCAGCTCGCGCGCCGCCAGCAGCGCATCCCGCAGCTCGTCGGTCGTGCGGGCACGATAGAAGAGGTCGGCCGGACCGCCGATCCGGAACGTCGTGAACGGGGCCAGGGGCACGTTCCGCTCGAGGCGGCCCGCCCCGAGACGCTGCTCGAGGGCACGCGCCGCGCCGTCGGCTCGATGGGACATCGCTCGCGTCGGTTGGAGAAACGTCGCGGCGCGCGGCGGGCTCCGGGCCCAGCGCGCGCCGACTCACCTCGACGGGCGGTCGCAAGCCTGGTGCCGGCGAGGAACCCCATCGTACCGGCGCGGAGCCGGCGCGTTCCGGCCGCGGGCCCCGCCCCGGCGGCCGCGGCGCCCGGCCCCGGCGGCCGCGGCGCCCGGCCGGGCCCACCCCGCG
>DASTKT010000161.1:0-51129 GCA_035715725.1 Longimicrobiales bacterium
CTACGCCTCCGTCACGCGGCGCATGAAGAACGGCGAGTACTTCTACCCGGAGCAGCGCATGACGCGCGAGGAGGCGCTCCGCTCCTACACGCTCTCCAACGCGTACGCCGCCTTCGAGGAGAACGTCAAAGGCTCGCTCACCCCCGGGAAGCTCGCGGACATCACCGTGCTGTCGAAGGACATCCTGACCGTCCCCGACGACGAGCTGCCGAGCACGCGCGTCGAGTACACGATCGTGGGGGGCGAGGTGAGGTACGAGCGCGCCAGGGCGACGACGGCGGCGGGGACGCGGTGAGGCGAAGCGACGAAACCGGGCTCCCGCTCCCGCTTTCGCTCCCGCTCCCGGGCCACCCTCGCGCCGGCCTTGCCGACGCGAGGGAGTAGCCGCCGAGGCGCCGTCCCCTACGGCGCCTTCGTCCCGCTCGTCCGCAGCGTCAGCACCGAGTCCGCCTTCGTCGTCTTGTAGTGCGCCACCGTCGTGCCGACCATCTGCCCGTTCTGCACCCGGCTGACCGCGCGCGTCCGCACCATCATCCCCTTCCGCAGCACGCTCCGGTACGGCCCCGCCTCGGTCACCACGCTGTCGCCCGCCAGCGCCACGATGTGGATCGGCACCGGCTTCTGCTTCGGGAACACGATCACCCACTTCGAGGTGTCCCCGCTCGCATCCAGCACGTACGTCAGCAGCGTCGTGTCCTTCCCCTCCGGCATCACCACCACGTTCCACTTCCCGGTCAGGTCCGTAATGGCGAGGGGCGGCGGCGCCGGCGTCGCTGCCGGCGGAGCCGCCTTCGTCTCGCCCGTCGCCGTGGCGGCTTGCTGCGACTTCTTGCAGCCGACGAGCACGACCGCGCAGCACAGCAGAGCGAAGTGGCGCATCTCAGCCTCCGTGCGTGAGGATGTGGCGGTGGGGGGTCTACCCGAGGCAGGCGAAACGAAGATGTTCCGCAATTGTGGCCGCGGCAAGCACTTCGATCGTTCTGCGGCGGCCTTACGCGTATTGCCAGGGTCGGCGGCGGTACCGGCCGCCGGATCGTCCCGGCCGCGCACACTTTCCGTGGAACCGCACCGGCTCGCCGGTCGCTGCGCCGCCGGGACCCGGGCCGACGCTGCGGGGCGGATCCTGGTGCGCGGGCCGGGGGGAGGGCCCGGAGTCGGCGGTGGGGACGGCGGGAGCGACGTGGTAGTCGGAAACGAAGCCGCCCCCGCGCCGGTCGGCGCGGGGGCGGTTCTCGCCGGGCTAGCCAGCCCCGGTCAGTGGCACTTGAGCGATTTCCCCTTGAGCGAGCAGCTCACGGTCTGCGGAGCGGACTGCGCGGTGTTGCTGGCCGCGTCCTGGACCGTCAGCACGACGGCGAAGCTCCCCGCGCTCCCGTAGGTGTGGCTGGCCGTGGCGCCCGTGGCGCTGCCGCCGTCGCCGAAGTTCCAGGCGTAGGAGACGGCGCCGGTCGAGGACGAGCCGTCGAAGCTGCACGTCGCCTGCGAGCAGCCATAGCTGAACGAGGCCGTGAGCGTCCCGCCGCCCCCGCCGCCGCCGCCACCCCCGCCCACCGGCGTGCCGTTCGTCACCGCCCTGTACGTGTTCAGCCGGCCGCTGCCGTAGAAGGTGGAGGAGCCGATGTTGTCGGCGGTCGACGTGAGCTGCGTCCTCAGCGCGCTGCCGCGGAGGCCGAGGTGCGACGCCACGACCGCCGCCGTGCCCGTCACCTGCGGCGCGGCCATGGACGTGCCCTGCAGCCAGGCGTAGCCGCCGCCCTTGTAGGCGCTGTAGATGCACCCCTCGGGCGTGGTGTTCGAGTAGCACTGGCCGCCCGGCGCGGCGATGTCGAGGCCCGACCCCCAGTTCGAGTAGGACGCGAGCGAGTCCTTCCAGTTCGTCGCGGCCACGGAGATCGCGTTCGCGTCGCATGCGGGGCAGGAGACGGTCCCGGTCCCGTCGTTTCCGGCGGAGGCGATGACCAGCGCGTCGTGCTGGGTCGCGTAGGCGATAGCGTCCTGCTCCGCCTGCGACTCGGAGGAGCCGCCCAGGCTCAGGTTCATCGCGACGACGCCCTGGTCGGCCGCGGCGCGGATCGCGCTCACGATCGCGCTCGTCGGGCAGCCGCGCTGGCCGCAGACGCGCTGGACGTAGACCTTCACGTGCGCCGCGGCGCCCGCCACGCCGGCCACGCCGACGGTCGAGCCCGCCATCGTGCCCGTCGTGTGCGTGCCGTGGCCGTCGGTGTCCGACGGGTCGGCGTCGCCGCTGTACCAGTCCTGCCCGGCGATCAGCCGGCCCGTGAACTCCGGGTGCGTGAAGTCCACGCCGGTGTCGATGCTGCCGATCACGACGTTGTCCCCCGTGGCGCCGTAGCCGGCCGTGATGTCGCTGCCGTCGGCATCCTCGTCGGCATCGTTCTTCGAGGCGTAGCTGCTGGGGATGAACTGGCCGCTGCTCGACCCCGAGGTGAACTTCATGTTCAGGCCGCCGGGGTTGTAGAACGCCCACAGCCTCGAGTCGACCGTCGGCTGCCGCAGGAAGTTCGGCTCGGCGTACACGAGCCGGGCGTCCTGGCGGAGCCGGGCGGCGTTCGCGCGCTCGCTGCCGATGGCGCCGCGCAGCACGAAGAACGCGTCGCGGTAGCCGCGGGCGGCCACGGCCAGGCCGTGGGCGGCCGCGACGGCGGCCACGTCGACCCCTTCCTGGGGCTTCACCAGCACTTCACCGGGCATCACCTGCTCCGGCGCGGCCGAGGCCGCGAACCGGGGGCGGAGCGCACCCGAGTCCACGCGCGAGTCCGCCGGCGATTCCGAGCAGGCGGCGAGCGCGAGGACGGCGAGGACTGCGACGGACAATCGGCGCATCGTCGACCTCCAGGGGCATGAAAGGGGTGGCGTCGTGCGGCTTGGTCGAGCCGTGCTTACCGAGCGTGGGCGGGGCGAAACGGCGGAATGTCGGGGCGAACGTATGTCGGATCGGGTCGGATCGACAAGACTTTCGTGATTCGCCCGAAGCGGGGCCGGCGCGCCCCGGCGAGGGTGCGGCCTCGTGCTCGAGGGGTTTCCGGCGGGGCGCGCGAGGTTGCCGGGAGTGGTGTCGCGGCCCACTTTACGGGCCTTCCGTCCTGTTTCCCGATTCGCGCGAGGTACGCTCCATGGCCCGACCCCTCGAGGGCGCACGCTCCGGCCGCGTCGCGGCGCTCCCGGCCGCCGCGCTCGTCCTGGCCACGCTCGCCGCACCGGCTGCGGGGAGCGCGCAGACCCCCCGGCGCGGCGCCGCGCGCCCGGCGGCGACCGGCCTCTCCGCCGCGACGCCGCGGCCGAACGGCGCGGACGCGCGCTTCGCCGCGCTGACGTACCGGCCCGTGGGCCCGAACCGCGGCGGCCGCGTGACGGCGGTGGCGGGGCACGTGCGGCAGCCCGGCATGTTCTACATGGGCGCCACCGGCGGCGGGGTGTGGAAGACGACGGACTACGGCGTGACGTGGACGCCGATCTCGGACGGCCAGATCGCGACCGGCTCGATCGGCGCGATCCGCGTCGCGGAGTCGGACCCGAACGTCGTCTACGTCGGGACCGGCTCGGAGGCGATCCGCAGCAACGTGATCGTCGGGAAGGGCGTCTACAGGTCGGCGGACGCGGGGAAGACGTGGACGCACGTGGGGCTGGCGAACGTCGGCCAGATCGGCGCGATCGAGGTCGACCCGAGGAACGCCGACGTCGCCTACGTCGCGGCGCTGGGCGACCCGTTCGGGCGGAGCCCGGACCGCGGCGTCTACCGCACGCGGGACGGCGGGAAGAGCTGGCAGAAGGTGCTGTTCGTGGCGGACAGCGTGGGCGCGGTCGACCTGGCGATGAACCCGTCGAACCCGGACGAGGTCTACGCCGGGATGTGGCGGGCCGAGCGCCGGCCCTGGACGATCATCTCCGGGGCGCGGGTCGGCGGCGTCTACAAGACGGCGGACGGCGGCGAGCACTGGACGCAGCTCACGAACGGGCTGCCGAAGGGGCTGCGCGGGAAGCTCTCGATCGACGTCGCCCGCTCGAACCCGAAGGTGGTGTACGCGCTGATCGAGGCGGAGCCCTCCGAGGCGGGCGTGTATCGCAGCGACGACGCGGGCGCCACGTGGACGCGGCAGGGCAACCAGGCCGGGATCCTGCGGCGGCCGTTCTACTACACGTACCTCAACGTCGACCCGAAGAACCCGGACAAGGTCTGGGTCAACAACGAGACGTTCTGGCTGTCGACGGACGCGGGGAAGACGTTCCGCGCGGTGAGCACGCCGCACGGCGACAACCACGGGATGTGGATCAACCCGGAGAACCCGGACCTCTTCATCCAGGCGAACGACGGCGGCGCGAACGTGACGACGAACGGCGGCCGCACGTGGTCGAGCCAGTACAACCAGCCGACGGGCGAGTTCTACCAGGTCGCGGTGGACGACCAGACGCCGTACCGGCTCTACGGCGCGCAGCAGGACAACACGACGGTGATCACGCCGAGCCTGCCGCCGGACGCGAACGGCTTCGACCTGGCGGAGCAGCTCTGGCGGCAGGGGCCGGGGTGCGAGACGGGGCCGATCGCGCCGAAGCCGGGGGACGCCGGCGTCGTCTACGGCGCCTGCAAGGGCATCTTCTCGCGCATGGACCTGAGGAGCGGGCAGGAGCAGGCGTACGCGGTGGGCGCGCAGAGCCTCTACGGCCACAACCCGAAGGACCTGATCTACCGCTTCCAGCGCGTCAGCCCGCTGCACGTCTCGCCGAACGACCCGAAGACGATCTACTTCGGCTCGCAGTACGTGCACCGCACGCGCGACGAGGGGCACACCTGGGAGCGGATCTCGCCCGACCTGACCGCGAACGAGCCGTCGAAACAGGTCGTGCCGGGCGAGCCGATCACGCGGGACGTCACCGGCGAGGAGTACTACAGCGTCGTCTACGCGATCCAGGAGAGCCCGAAGGAGAAGGGCGTGATCTGGGCCGGCGCGAACGACGGCCCGATCCACGTCACCCGCGATGACGGCAAGACCTGGACGAACGTGACGCCGAAGGGGCTCGCGCCCGGCGGCCGCGTCCAGACCGTGGAGCCGTCGCCGCACACGCCGGGGAAGGCGTACGTCGCCGTGCTGCGCTACCTGCTCGACGACTGGCGCCCCTACATCTACCGGACGACCGACTACGGCAAGAGCTGGTCGCTGCTCACGCCGGGGACGAACGGGATCCCCGCGGACTGGCCGACGCACGTCGTGCGCGAGGACCCGGAGAAGCCCGGGCTCCTATACGCCGGCACCGAGTTCGGGATGTTCTACTCGCCGGACGACGGCGCGACGTGGAAGCCGTTCCAGCAGAACCTGCCGGCCACGCCGGTCACCGACATCCAGCTTCGCCACGGCGACCTCGTCCTCTCCACGATGGGCCGCGGTTTCTGGATCATGGACGACCTCTCGCCGCTGCGGCAGTGGAGCGACGCGGTGGCGCAGGCGCCGGCCCACCTCTTCACGCCGCGCGAGGCCGTGCGCATGCGCTACGGCTCCGTCGGCGGCGAGGCCGCAGCTCCGCGCTTCCCGCCGCCCGGCGCCACCCTCGACTACTGGCTCGGCGCCTCGACCGGGGACGTCTCCCTCGAGATCGTGCGGGCGGACGGCAAGGTGGTGCGCTCCTTCTCCAGCGCCGCGCAGGCGACGTCGCCGGCGCCGGCCGCCGGCGGGGGGCGGCGTGGCCGGCCGGCCGCCGCGCTCCCGGCGCACGCCGGCCTGAACCGCTTCGTCTGGGACCTGGCGTGGACCGGGCCGGCGGAGGGCGCGGCGCGGGGCGGGCGCGGCCCGCTCGTCGCCCCGGGCGACTACACGGTCCGGCTGACCGCGGGCGGCCAGACGCTGTCGCAACCGCTGCGCGTGGTCGAGGACCCCCGCGTCCTCGCCGCCGGGGTGACGCTCGCCGACCTGCAGGAGCAGGAGGTGCTCTCGCTCGAGGTGCGGGACGCGCTGTCGAGCGCCATCCGGCTCCGCGACCAGGTGCGCACCGCGCTGAAGGCCGCGGGCGCCGACGCCGCGCGCGCCGGCGCGCTCCGCGCGCTCGACGCGCGCCTCAGCACCGCCGAGGGGATCTCGTATCCCCAGCCGATGCTGATCGACCAGATCGCGTACCTGTACGGCCAGATCACGGACGCGGACAAGAAGGTCGGGCAGGACGCGAAGGAGCGCTTCGCGCAGCTGAAGGCGGAGCTCGAAGCCGCCGCGAAGAGTAGTGCGGCCGTGACGACGAACTGACGCGCCGCGCCTCCGGCGCGGCTTACGGAAAGATTCCGCGCTGCTCGTACGTCAGCGCGATGTTGTCGATCGAGCGGATGAACGCCGCGGAGCGCAGGTCGACGTCGTGGCGGCGGGAGATGGCGCGGATCTCGGCGTACGCCACGACCATGGTGTCCTCCAGGCCGGAGTTCACGAGGTCGACCTCGCCGGCGCCGGAGGCGACGCGGGCGAGCACCTCCGGCTCGAGGCGGCGGCCCGTGAGGTCCTGCACCGCCTCGAGGATCCTCGTGTTGCTGGCCTCCTCGAAGCGCTTGCCCATGCGGCCGAAGCGCACGTGGGAGAGGTTCTTGATCCACTCGAAGTAGGAGACCACGACGCCGCCGGCGTTCAGGAAGAGGTCCGGCAGGATCAGCACGCCGCGCTTGAGCAGGATATCGCTGGCGTCGGCGGTGACGGGCCCGTTCGCGGCCTCGGCGACGATGCGGGCGCGGATCCGGGGCGCGTTCTCGGCCGTGATCTGGTTCTCGAGCGCGGCGGGGACCACGATGTCGCACTCGAGCTCGAGGGCGGCCTGCGGGTTCGGCAGGAAGCGGGCGTCGGGGAAGCCGACCAGCGAGCCGGTCTCCTTGCGGTGCGCCATCACCTGGTCGACGTCGAGCCCGCGGGGGTCCTCGATCGCGCCCTCGCGCTCGGCCAGCGCGACGAGCACGGCGCCGCCCTCCTGCAGGAACTTCGCGGTGTGGTAGCCGACGTTGCCGAGCCCCTGCACCACGACGCGCTTCCCCGCCAGCCCGGGCGCGAGACCGAGCGCCTGCATGTCGTCCGCGTCCTTGCACGCCTCGCGGATCCCGAAGTAGACGCCCCGCCCCGTCGCCTCGGCGCGGCCGCGCACGCCGCCGAGCGAGACCGGCTTGCCGGTCACGCACCCGGCCGAGTCGATCTGGTTCGGCGCGATCGCCGTGTAGGTATCGACGATCCAGGCCATCTCCTGCGCGCCGGTGCCGTAGTCCGGCGCGGGCACGTCGATGCCGGGGCCGATGAAGTTCTTGCTGAACAGCTCGAACGTGTAGCGTCGGGTGATCCGCTCGAGCTCGGCCTGCGAGTACTGCGTGCGGTCGATGCGGACGCCGCCCTTCGCGCCGCCGAACGGAACATCGACGAGCGCGCACTTGTAGGTCATCAGCGCCGCCAGCGCCTTGACCTCGTCCTCGTCCACCGACGGCGCGAAGCGGATCCCGCCCTTGGTCGGCAGCTTGTGCATGCTGTGCTCGGCGCGCCAGCCGTGGATCACCTCGATGCTGCCGTCGTCGCGCTTGAGCGGGAACGTGAAGTGGTAGACGCTGTTGCAGGCCTTGATCTGCTCCAGCAGCCCCTGGTCGTGATGGGTTCGGACGGCGGCCTTGTCGAAATAGCGGTTGACCTGCTCGAAGAACGGCACGCTGGCGGTGGACATTCCGCCTCCTCCGATCGGGGAGTGGGGATACACGTTTCCATTGTGCGCGCGGCGCGGCGCGGGGGCAAGGCGGGGGTTCACGGAGCCGTCGCCGCGCTCGCTGCACGCCGCGATCCGCGGCGGGGCCTTGCTCCGCCGCCCCGACAGACCGCATTCTGTCTTCCCTCATGAACCGGCGCCCGCTGCTCGCCCGTCTGCTGCTCACCGTCCTGGCCGCGCTGCACTTCGCGCTGCCGGGGGCGGCCGTCGTGGCGGACGCGCGCGTCGTCGCCAGCGCGTCGCGCTGGATCGGCGTGCACGTCGAGCAGCAGTCGTGCGCGCACGACCGGGCGGCGCATCCGGACGACTGCGCGCTCTGCCAGTTCGTCGGCCACCTCGCGGTCCCGACCCCCTCCGCCGCGCGCACGACGCTCGCGGCCGTGCTGCGCGCTCCGGCGCCGGCCGGCGTCGTCGTCGCCGCCGGCGAGGGCGGCCTCTCGCTCCCCCGCTCGCGCGCCCCTCCACTCTCCTGAACGACCGCGCACGCCGCGCGGACGCCCGATCCCACTCGACTCAACGGTTCATCGCCGGCGCGCGCTGAATGCGCGCCGGGGGTGCGCGCGCAGACATCGTTCGGGGGAGAGTCTCATGTCGCCCATCAGGTCGCGCGGCCTGCTCGCCGCGCTGTTCATATCGTCGTTCTCGCTGCTTCCCGCCCGGCTCGGCGCGGCGCCGGCCGCCGGCGCCCGCGGGGAGGACCCGCCATCGATCGTCGGCGTCGTGCGCGACAGTGCCGGCAAGCCGCTTCCCAGCGTGCAGGTCGTGCTGTCCCAGCTCAACCGCGGCACCACCACGGACGCGGAGGGGCACTTCGAGTTCCGCGGCCTCCGTCCCGGCACCTACCACATCGACGCGGTGCTGATCGGCTTCGCGCCGGCGCACCAGCAGGTCGTCGTCCCGGCGGGCGCGACCGCGTCCGTCGAGATGACGCTGCACGTGTCGGCCGTGCAGCTCGCCGGCGTGCAGATCACGGCGTCGCCCACGGGGAGCGGCGTGCTGGCGGTCACGCAGGCGACGACGGAGGTCTCGGGGAAGGAACTGCAGCGCGAGCTGGGCGCGACGGTCGCGCAGACGCTGCAGTCCCAGCCGGGGATGGCCGTGCGCTACTCCGGCCCCGCCGCCGCGGCGCCGATCATCCGCGGGCTGACCGGCGAGCGCATCGTGGTGCTGCAGAACGGCGACCGGACGGCCGACCTGTCCGCCGCCTCCGCCGACCACGCGCTCACCGTGGACCCGCTCGCGGCCTCGCGCATCGAGGTCGTGCGCGGCCCCGCGTCGCTGCTGTACGGCAACAACGCGCTCGGCGGCGTCGTCAACGTGATCACGAACGCCACGCCGACGGACGTGCCGGACCACGTCGAGGGGTACTTCGCGACGCAGGGGCAGACCGTCGCGCCCGGCGGCGCGGTCTCGACCGGCCTGACCGTGCCGCTCGGCTCGTCGCTCGCGCTGACGGCGCAGGCCGGCGGGCGGCGGCTGGCCGACGTCCGCGTCGGCGGCGGCGCCGTACAGGAGAACACGTTCTCCCGCGACTGGCACGGCACCGCCGGCCTCGGGCTGATCCGCGGGCATACGAGCGCCGGCGGCTCGCTCGAAGCCTACGCGTTCCGCTACGGGCTCCCCGCCGCCCCCGGCAGCGACGAGGCCGGCGTGCACCTGAAGGGGGCGCGGCAGGACGCGCAGGCGCGGGCGGCCGTCGACCTCGGCACGCGCGGCCTCACCGACGTCGAGATCCACGGTACCGGCCAGTGGTACCACCACGACGAGATCGAGGCCGACGGCGCCATCGGCACGAGCTTCCGCCTGAACACGCAGACCGTGCAGGCCACGAGCCGGACACGCTTCGGGCGCCTGGCCGGCCAGGTCGGCGCGGAGGGGCTGTTCCGCCAGTACGACGCTACGGGCGAGGAGGCGCTCACTCCGGCGGCCAACAGCAACGGCTTCGGCCTCTTCTTCTTCCAGGAGCTGCCGATCCGCGCCACCGACGACGAGCACGACCTCGTGCCCCGCCTCCAGCTCGGCGGCCGCTTCGACCGCTACGCCACCGACTCGAAGGCCGGCGACCCGAAGTTCGGGCCCGCCCGCTCCGTCGCGTTCGGCAACGTTTCCGGCTCCGTCGGCGTGAGCCTCCCGTTCTCTCAGCAGGTTTCCCTCGGCGTCAGCGTGGCGCGGGCGTTCCGCGCGCCCACCATCGAGGAGCTGTTCTCGAACGCCGTCCACGCCGCCGTCGGCGCCTACCAGGTCGGCAACCCCGACCTCGCCGCGGAGACGAACGCCGGCTTCGACGCCGTGCTGCGCGCCCAGTCCCGCCGCTTCAGCGGGCAGCTCTCCGGCTACCTGAACCGGATCAACGACTACATCGCGCCGATCGAGGTCGGCGACACCACCGTCGACGGCGAGATGCTGCCGCTCGACGTCTTCCAGCAGGCCGATGCGCGCATCTACGGCGTCGAGGGGAAGCTCGAGGGCGAGGTCGCGCGCCACATCGTCCTCGGCGTCATGGGCGACGCGCTGCGCGGCGACTTCACCCGCGGCGGGCCGCTCCCGTTCATGCCCGCCGCGCGCCTCGGCGGCTCCGCCCGCTGGGACGACGGCCGCTACTCCTTCTCCGCCGAGGCGCGCCACGCCTTCGCGCAGAACCGCGTCTCCGCGAACGAGACCGCCACCGGCGCCTACACGCTCGTCGACCTCGCCGTCGGCGCGAACCTCATCGCCGGCGGCCGCGTGCACAACGTCACGCTCCGCGTCGACAACCTGCTCGACGAGCGCTACCGCGATGCGACGAGCCGGATCAAGGACTTCGCGCTGAACCCCGGCCGGAACGTCAGCCTCGTCTACCGCGTGCTGTTCTGAGCCGCACACGCGCCGCGCCGGGAGACCGATCCCGGCGCGGCGCGGAAGGTCCCTCCCGGCGCCCGGCGCATGCTCGCGGAACCGCGCTCGCCGTCGCCGTCTTTCGCCGTTGCAACCGCCGCATCGCCCCACCGGGCGCGCACCCGCCGCGCCCGCTCCGTCCCCCTTCCCCGGAGGTCGCCATGCGTACCCTTCCGCGCTTCACGGGTCTCCTGGCCGGAACGCTCCTCCTCGGCTGCGGCCGCCCCGACGCCGACCCGACCACCCCGCGCGACGTCACGATCCCGGTGTACGCGATCCACGAGGCGGACAACTTCAGCGCCGCGCCGCTGCGCGGGGAGAACGAAGTGCCGCCCGTGGACACGAAGGCGGTCGGCCAGGCCTCGTTCCACCTGCGCAACGACGGCCAGACGGTCGACTACGTGGTGACGGTCTCGAACATGGTCGGCGTCACGCAGTCCCACATCCACATCGGGCCGCCCGGCGTCAACGGCCCCATCGTCGTGTTCCTCTTCGGGCTCGTCCCGGCGGGCGTCGACGTGACCGGCCTCCTGGCCAAGGGCTCGTTCACGCAGGCCGACCTGATTCCCCGCCCGGCCATCGGCTTCGGCGGCACGCTGGCCGAGCTGCTCGCCGCCATGCGCAGCGGCAACGCCTACGCCAACGTCCACACCCTGGCGCACCCCGGCGGCGAGATCCGGGCGCAGATCCGGTGACACTCCGCCCGTTTCGCGGCGGCCCCGGACGGGATATTCATTCGTCCCGTCCCATCCACCGCCCGGGAATGAGAGGAAAGCCCATGCTCTTCCAGCTCCGCATGTCGATCGTCGCCGTGCTCGTGTCCGCGGGTGCGCTCGCGGGGCAAGCGAGAAGCGCGCAGCGGGGCGTCTACTATCCCGGCCCGGACCGGGAGTGGGAGCGGCGCACGCCGGCGCAGGTGGGGCTGGATGCCGAGAGGCTCGAGCAGGCCATCTCCTACGCGAAGGCGAACGAGAGCAAGGGCTCGCGGGACCTGGAGGTGCAGCACTACCGGACGTTCGGGCGGGAGCCGTTCGGCGAGGGGATCGGGCCGTTCCAGACGCGGGGCGATGCGACGGGCGTGGTGCTGCGCCACGGCTACATCGTGGCGGAGTGGGGCGAGCCGGAGCGTGTCGACATGACGTTCAGCGTGACGAAGAGCTTCCTGTCGAGCACGGTCGGGGTGGCGTTCGACCGGGGGCTGATCCGCAGCGTACGGGATACGGTCCGGTCGTACGTCGGGCCGATTTTCCCGTACTCGCCGGACCGGGATGGGCGGGTGGACGCGGAGCGGACGGGGGTGCAGCCGATCCGGCTGTTCGAGACGGAGCACGACCGTCGCATCACCTGGGACGACCTGCTGCGGCAGGTCAGCGACTGGGAGGGGACGCTCTGGGGGAAGCCGGAGTGGGCGGACCGGCCGACGGGGGAGCCGGCGCAGTGGGCGACGCGGCCGCGCAACGCGCCGGGCTCGGTGTACGAGTACAACGACGTGCGGGTCAACGTGCTGGCGCTGGCGGCGACGAACGTGTGGCGACGGCCGCTGCCGCAGGTCCTGCGCGAGTATGTCATGGACCCGATCGACGCCTCGCCCACGTGGCGCTGGGTGGGGTACGAGAACTCGTGGATCGAGCTGGACGGGGAGCCGGTGCAGGCGGTCGGCGGCGGCGGGCACTGGGGCGGCGGGATGTTCATCGACGCGCGGGACATGGCCCGCTTCGGCTACCTGACGCTGCGGCGTGGCCGCTGGAAGGACCGGCAGATCCTGTCGGAGGCGTGGGTGCGGATGGCGCTGACGCCCACGCCCGCGCAACCGACGTACGGCTTCATGAACTGGTTCCTGAACACGGACCGCAAGCTGTGGCCGAGCGCGCCCGCCACGGCGTGGGCGCACCTCGGGAACGGCACGAACATGATCTTCGTCGACCCGGACGACGACCTCGTCGTCGTCGTGCGCTGGATCGAGAACGGCGCGATCGACGGCTTCCTGCAGCGACTGCTGGCGGCGGTCCGGGACCGCCGCACGGTCGAGGTCACGAGCCCGGCGACGCCGGCTTCGGTGCCTCGACCTTCACGTTGATGTCGCGGTTGGTATCGGCGCGGGTGCCGAAGACCCCGCTGAAGTAGAGGATCGCGCCCAGCAGCAGCACCAGGATCACGCCCAGCAGGAAGTAGATCCCGCCGGTCCCTCCTTCACTCGCCTGTCCGTTCGCCATGGCGTTCCCCCCCGTTCGGATTGCCGTTTCGGCGTCCCGGGGGGAGTGTGCAAACTGCTTGCCGGAAAACGAGATGACTTGGGGCGGGAAGCTCGGGCGGCGGGTGCGCCGGGACGAGGACGCCGGCTCCGCGGATGGGGTGCTGCCCGAGGGGCGTGCCGTGGGCCGCGCGAACGCCGGGCCCGGAGTCGAACGGTGCTCTCTACCGGCCCGCGGCCACCGGCAGCAGCGACGCGTAGCGACGCTGGAACGCGGGCGCCAGGCGCTCGCACCACTGCTCGACCGTCCCCCCACGGGAGACGTAACGCGCGAGCAGCGCTCGCTGGAGCGCCATATAAGCGGCAAACGGATCGCCGTTCAGTTCGAGGTATCGCTGGGCAAGGATCATGTTCAGGTTACCGTACGGTCGCTGGCGGCGTGGGTGTCAGCGCCGCGAGGCGACGTCCGCAGGCGTGGAATTGCGAAGAGCGTGCCGACGCGCGGAATTCGGCGTAAGCCTAAGGGCCAGTAAGGATTTGTAGGAATGAGGGGGCCGCGGGCGGGGTCGCCGGGTGGCGCATTCCGATCACGGCGGTGGACACTTCGTGCCGGAAGTGTCCACCTGTGGCGCCGGCGGCGCCTAAAGTCCGCCGGGAGCGCGGCCGATACTCGGACGAGTGGTATGCGCGGCAACGGGGCCGCGGCGTCGCCGTGGCCCCCAACCGCACCGGGCCACCCTCGCCTTCGGAGCCATATGCCCAACGCCCTCCGCACCATCCCCGCAGAGTACGCCTTCGGAGTGCTCCTCTTCGCCGTTTGCGCCTTCGGCGGCGCCGTGATGGTCCTCCGGATGGGCCGCCGGAGGACGAGCGCGAAGAAGGACTGACGCTCGAGCCCGTCGGCCCCACGGAGGATACGTTCATGACGCTCGATGCCGCGAAGGAACAGGCGCTGACGATCCTGATGGTTTCCGCGTGCGCGATCGCGCTGGCGGGGATCCTCTACCGCATCTTCCGGGAGCGCGCGGCGAAGCGCGAGCCGAAGCCGCAGGACTGATCGCCCCGGCATCCGGGCCGAACGCCCGCGCCCCGCGGCGCTCCGAGAGGAGCCCGCGGGGCGCGGGCGTTCGTGCTGGTGCGTCCCGTGGCACTCCGCTTGAACTCCGGGAAATCTCCGCGGGCGGCTCGAGCAGAGGAGGGTGCGGTGGCGAAGATCGTGGATGTCGCGTCGAGGACGACACTGTACGAGTACGGCGAGGTGGCGGAGCTGGCGGGGAAGGTGCGCGACCTGCGAACGGACGCGGAGCGGCTCGTGCCGGAGATCCGCGGGCGTCGCGTCTGGATGGTGAACTCGACGGCGCACGGCGGCGGCGTGGCGGAGATGCTGCCCACGGAGGTGTCGCTGCTCCGCGAGCTGGGTGTGGACGCTCGCTGGGTCGTGATGGAGGCCACGGAGCCGGCGTTCTTCCCGCTGACCAAGCGGCTGCACAACATGCTGCACGCGGCGCCGGGGCCGCCGCTCACGCCGGCGGACCGCGAGCTGTACGAGTCCGTGAGCCGCGAGAACGCGCAGGAGCTGCTGCGGCTCGTCACGCGGGACGACATCCTGGTGATCCACGATCCGCAGCCGATGGGCGCCGGCGCGATGGTGAAGCAGGAGCTCGGGCTGCCCACGATCTGGCGGTGCCACATCGGGGTGGACGTACGGAGCCCCGAGGTGGAGGCGGCCTGGGCGTTCCTGGAGCCGTACGCGCGGATGTACGACCGGGCGCTGTTCACGGCGTCGGAGTACGTGCCGGGCTACCTCTCCGCGCACTCGGAGATCATGTATCCGGCGCTGGACCCGCTCAGCCACAAGAACCGCGACCTCTCGCTGCACCACCTCGTCGGCACGCTGTGCGCCTCCGCGCTCGCGGTGCCGTACTGGCCGCTGGTGGCGCCGGAGTTCCGGACGGCGGCCCGCCGCCTCCAGCCCGACGGCACGTTCGCGAGCGCGACGCTGCCGGAGGACCTGGGGCTGATCGGCCGGCCGATCATCAGCGAGGTGTCGCGCTGGGATCGGCTGAAAGGCTTCCCCCAGCTCATGGAGGGCTTCCGGCGGATGAAGCTGCGGGCCGAGCCGAGACACGTCGGCGACAGCCAGATCCGGCTGCGGCTGCGGATCGTGCGGCTCGTGCTCGCGGGCCCGGACCCGGCGGCGGTGCAGGACGACCCGGAGGCGCTCGGGGTGCTGACCGAGCTGAAGGAACGGTTCCGGGAGCTGGAGCCGCCCGTGCAGCGCGACGTCGCGATCCTCGCCCTGCCGATGGAGTCCCGCCCCGAGAACGCGCTCATGGTGAACGCGATCCAGCGGGCGTCGACCATCGTCGCCCAGAACTCGCTGCGCGAGGGGTTCGGGCTGACCGTGGCCGAGGCGATGTTCAAGCGCCGGCCCGTGCTCGGGAACCGGCGCGCGGTAGGCGTGCGGCTGCAGGTACGCGACGGCGTGGACGGCCGCCTCGTGGAGGACCCCGAGGACCCGACCGAGATCGCCGACGTCATGGAGGAGATGCTCGCGCACGACGAGCGGCGCGAGGCGTGGGGCCGCGCCGCGCAACGTCGCGCCTACGACAAGTTCCTTATATTCTCCCTCCTCAGTCAGTGGCTCGACGTGTTCGCGCGGGTCGCACACAGGCGGTCCACCGGGGAATGAGAGGCGGCGCAAGCGATGCGGTTCATCATCCGGCTGCTGGTGACGGCGGCGGCGCTCTGGGCAGCGGTGGCGCTGGTGCCGGGGATCCTGTTCCGGGGTCCGTGGTGGGAGCTGCTCGTCGTGGCGCTCGTCTTCGGCGTGCTGAACGCCGTCATCCGGCCGATCCTCCTCATGCTGAGCTGTCCGCTCGTCGTGCTGACGCTCGGCCTCTTCATCTTCATCCTGAACGGCTTCCTGCTCTGGCTGACCGGCAGCGTGTCCCAGGCGCTGGGCGTCGACTTCCGCGTGGAAGGCGTCGGCGCGGCGATCGTCGGCGCGCTGGTGGTCAGCATCGTCAGCTTGCTGCTGAACATCTTCGTGGGGGACAGGAGCGATTGAGGTCGCCGCTGGCGCGGCTCCCGCGAGGGGTCGCGCTGGCGCGCTCCCGCGAGAGGGCGAGCTGCGCCCGCCCGCAAGAGGTCGCGCTGGCGCGCTCCCGCAAGAGGGCGGGCTGCGCCCGCCCGCAAGAGGTCGCCCGCTGCGCGGGCTCCCGCGAGAGGGCACGCTCGCAGGTGGCCGCTCGCGGCGGCAATCCGGGGCGCGGGCGCGCTCGTATACTAGCGGCGCGCCGCCGGGGGCGCCGCGGGACGCCGGCCGGCGAGCCGCGGGTCGCATGCCACCGCTCACTCCGCGAGGTCACCATGCGTGTGCCGAGGCTGTCCGCACCGATCGTCGTGTGGCTGTGCACGGGTCTCGTCGCTTGCGCGGACAGGGGGGCGCAGGCGGGGGCCGGGTCGCGGGATACCGCGGCAACGTCGAAGGCGGCGCCGCCGGCGCCGGCGGGGGAGCGGCTCGCGGTGGCGGGCGGCCGGATCTGGTACATCGTCGCCGGCCGGGGGAGCGCGACGCCAGCGATCCTGCTGCACGGCGGGCCGGGGTACGCCAGCTTCTACATGAAGCCGCTCGAGGCGCTCGGGAGCGACCGGCCGGTCGTGCGCTACGACCAGCTCGGCGCGGGGAAGTCCGACCACGTCGCGGATACGACGCTCTTCACGATCGGACATTTCGTCACCGAGCTGGACTCGCTGCGCGCCCACCTCGGCTACGACCGCTTCCACGTCGTCGGGCACTCCTGGGGGACGATCCTGGCGGTGGAGTACTACCGCGCGCACCCGGAGCACGTGGCGAGCCTGACGCTGATGAGCCCGGCGCTGGACATCCCGGCGTGGGAGCGGCACGCGCGGGAGCTGGTGCGCACGCTCCCCGACTCGATGCAGCGGGCGATCCGGGTGCGGGAGAAGGAGGGGAAGTTCGACGCCCCCGACTACCAGGCGGCGCTGGGCGAGTTCTACGGGAGGTACGTGTGGCGGCACCCGGTCCAGGCGGACCTCGACAGCACGCTCGCCACCGTCAACGAGGGGATCTACAACTACATGCAGGGGCCGAGCGAGTTCACGATCACCGGCACGCTCAAGGAGTACGACGCGACGCCGTTCCTGAAGCGGGTGAAGGTCCCGACGCTCTACACGCTCGGCGAGTTCGACGAGGCGGGGCTCGACAACGTGAAGCGCTTCGCGCGGCTGACGCCGGGCGCGAAGCTGGCCGTGATTCCCGGCGCCGCGCACCTGACGGAGTGGGACAACCCGCAGGAGAACGTACGCGTCGTGCGCGAGTTCCTGCGGGAGGTCGACGCGGCCGGGAAGCGGTAGCGGCGCGCGCTACTCCATGGTCAGCGCCGGCGCCTCCGCCTCGGCGGGCTCGGGGCGCAGGTGCGGGTGGCGCTGGATCGTGCGGGCGCAGGTGTTCCAGCGCAGGATCGCATCGTCGTTGCCGGGCGGGCGGACCGCCTCCGCGCGCTCGTACCAGTCCATGGCCTGGCGCAGCCAGTCGTAGGCGACGGGGCCGACGCCGGTCCGGCTGCGGTCGAGCAGCGAGCGGCCGCGGCGCTCGCAGATGAGGCCGGCGTAGTAGAGGCGGTCGTACTCCTGGGCGAGGCGCGGGAGGAGCGAGCGGGCCTCCTCGACGCCGACGCCGTGGTCGAGACCGAACTGGTCGGTGCGCGCCAGGATCAGCGTGACGAGCGCCTCCTGGTTGTCCGGCTCGACGTCGAGCACGTCGAGGCAGATGCTCTCCGCCTCCCACGGCTCATTCAGGAGGCGATACCGCTCCGCCTTCCGCAGCGCCGGTCCGATTCCCTCGCGGGACAGTCTCTTGAGCTGGAACATGGGGCACCTCCGGGCCGGCGGCGGGGCGGAGCACCGGAAGCTTCCACTTCCGGATCCCCCGCCGCAGCGCGCCGACGATCTGGGGGAGCGGGTCGTACGCCGCATCGACCACCCGCTCCTTGAGCGGGATGATCGCGTTGTCCGTGATGCGGATTCCCTCGGGACACACCCGGGTGCAGCACTTCGTGATGTTGCAGTAGCCGATCCCCTGCTCGGCGCGGAGCGGCGCGCGGCGGTCGTCGGTGTCGAGGGGGTGCATCTCCAGCGCCGCGGTGAACACGAGGAAGCGCGGGCCGCTGAACCGGTCGTGGTGCTGGTGGTCCCGCAGGACGTGGCAGACGTCCTGGCAGAGGTAGCACTCGATGCACTTCCGGAACTCCATGACCCGGTCCACGTCGGCCTGGTCCATGCGCCAGGTGCCGTCGGGCGCATCCGGCGGGCGCGGCCGGAACGGCCGGATCCGCTTCTTCACCTCGTAGTTCCACGAGACGTCGGTCACCAGGTCGCGGATCGGCGGGAACGCGCGCATCGGCTCGACGGTCACGGGCCGGTCCGGCGGCAGGTCGGAGAGCCGCGTCATGCACATCAGGCGCGGCATCCCGTTCACCTCCGCCGAGCAGGACCCGCACTTCCCCGCCTTGCAGTTCCAGCGCACGGCCAGGTCGTTGGCCTGCTCCGCCTGGATCTGGTGCACCGCGTCCAGCACGACCATCCCGGGCGCGACCTCGGTGCGGTACTCGTGGAACTCTCCGCCCCGCGCGTCGCCGCGCCAGATGCGGAAGGTGGCGGAAGGCATTCCGGCGTCTCCTGGTTCGGGTGCGCGTCGCGGTCCGGGCTTCGGGCCGGCGTCCCGGGCGCCGATCCGGCGAGCGAGCGGTGGGGGGTGGCTCGGGGACGGGCGTCCGAAGCTGCCGGTTGGCAGAGGAGACCGCCGGCGCCGGGCGCCGGACGCACCCCGCGAACCCGCGGCCGCCCCCGCCCCGCAGCGCTCCCCACCGCCCCCT
The DNA here is from genome assembly GCA_035715725.1 of Longimicrobiales bacterium. GTDB lineage: Bacteria > Gemmatimonadota > Gemmatimonadetes > Longimicrobiales > RSA9 > JADGGV01. The sequence continues at coordinate 18,688 of DASTKT010000161.1, forward strand.
CACCAGGTCGGCCGCGACGAACCCCGACCGAAGCCGGCCCCCCGATGACGCCCGCTCACGCCGATGCCGCCACCATCGGCGCCTGCTGCTCGTCGATGATGGCCTGGAGCTCGGCCGGGAGCGGGCGGATCGGCTCGCGGACGACTTCCATCCGGCCGTCGGCGGCGTGGCGCACGACCAGGTTCACCTTCCCCCAGGCCGCATCCTTCGCCGGACAATCCTCGCGGAAATGCGCGCCGCGGCTCTCGCGGCGCTCGAGCGCGGCCCGCGCGACGGCCTCGGAGACGACCAGCAGGTTGCGCAGGTCGAGCGCGGTGTGCCAGCCGGGGTTGTACTCGCGGTTCCCGGGGACGCCGACGCGCTCGGCGCGCTGCCGCAGGCGCTCGATCTCCTCGAGCGCGCGCTCCATCTCCGGGGCGGCGCGCACGATGCCGACCAGGTCCTGCATCCGCTCCTGCAGCTCGTGCTGGATGTCGAAGGGCGAGTAGCCGTCGGCGCCAATGCCGAACGGGACGAGCGCCCGCTGCGCGGCGGCCTCGACGTCGCTTTCGTCAATGGACGCCGGCTCGCGCTCCGCGGCGAAGTAGGCGGCGTGCTCGCCGGCGCGCTTGCCGAAGACGAGCAGGTCGGAGAGCGAGTTGCCGCCGAGGCGGTTCGCGCCGTGCAGCCCCGCGGCGCACTCGCCGGCGGCGAAGAGGCCGGGGACCGTCGACATCTGCGTCTCCGCGTCGACGCGCACGCCGCCCATCATGTAGTGGGTCGTGGGGCCGACCTCCATCGGCTCCTCGGTGATGTCGATCCCGGCGAGCTGCTTGAACTGGTGGTACATGCTCGGGAGCTTCTTCTGGATGTGCTCCCGGGCGTGCGGCAGCTTCTCGCGGATCCAGGAGATGTCGAGGAAGACGCCGCCGTGCGGCGAGCCGCGCCCCTCCCGGATCTCCCGCACGATGCAGCGGGCGACGTGATCGCGGGTCAGCAGCTCCGGCGGCCGGCGGGCGTTGCGGTCCCCCTGCGTGTAGCGCCACCCCTCCTCCGGCGTGTCCGCCGTCTGCTCGCGGTAGAGCGGCGGGATCTCGTCGAACATGAAGCGGCGCCCCTCGCTGTTCAGCAGCACGCCGCCCTCGCCGCGCACGCCCTCGGTGACCAGGAGGCCGCGCACGCTCGGCGGCCACACCATCCCGGTCGGGTGGAACTGCACGAACTCCATGTCGATCAGCTCCGCGCCGGCCAGGTACGCCAGCGCGTGGCCGTCGCCCGTGTACTCCCAGGAGTTGCTCGTGATGCGGAACGCGCGGCCGATGCCGCCGGTGGCCAGCACGACCGCCTTCGCGCGGAACAGGAGGAAGCGGCCGCGCTCGCGCTCGTAGGCGAACGCGCCGGCCACGCGCCCGCCGTCGGTGAGGAGCGTGAGGACCGTCGTCTCCATGTGCACGGCGATCCCCTGGTGGATGCCGTGGTCCTGGAGCGTGCGGATCATCTCGAGGCCGGTCCGGTCGCCGACGTGGGCGAGGCGGGGATAGCGGTGGCCGCCGAAGTTGCGCTGCAGGATCCGGCCGTCCGGCGTGCGGTCGAAGAGCGCGCCCCACGCCTCCAGCTCGCGCACCCGCGCCGGCGCTTCGCGCGCGTGCAGCTCCGCCATGCGCCAGTTGTTCAGGTACTGCCCGCCGCGCATGGTGTCGGCGAAGTGCACGCGCCAGCTATCGCGGTCGTCGACGTTCGCGAGCGCCGCCGCGACGCCGCCCTCTGCCATGACCGTGTGCGCCTTGCCGAGCAGCGACTTGCAGACGAGCCCGACCGTGGCGCCCACCGCCGAGGCCGCGATCGCCGCGCGCAGCCCCGCGCCACCGGCGCCGATGACGAGGACGTCGTAGGAGTGGGTCTGGTAGTCCATACCCTTTTCCCCGAGGGTTACAGCAGCCGGAAATCCGTCAGCACCCCCATCGCGCACAGCCGCACGTACAGATCCGTGAACGCGACCCAGACCAGGCTGGTCCAGGCCCAGAGCATGTGGCCGCGGTTCAGCGCGCTCACGCAGACATAGCCGCGATGGCGCAGCGGGCGCTTCGAGATCTGCGTCAGCCGGCCGCCGACCAGGTGGCGCAGCGAGTGGCAGCCGAGCGTGTAGCCGGAGAGGAAGACGACGTTCAGCGTGAGCACGAGCGTGCCGACGCCGATGCCGAACTCGGCCCGCCCCGTCGCCGGGTCCGGGAACCAGAGCGCGTTCCAGGCGTCGTGCGCGAGGATGACCAGGAAGGGGAGGGCGAGGTAGAGGAAGTAGCGATGGATGTTCTGGAGCAGGAGCGGGAAGTGGCGCTCGCCGAGGTAGCGCTTGCGCGGCTCGCCGACCGCGCACCCGGGCGGGTCCGCCCAGAACGCCTTGTAGTACGCGCCGCGGTAGTAGTAGCACGTGAGGCGGAACCCGCCCGGCGCCCACAGGATCAGGAACGCCGGCGACCAGGGGAGCCACGCCGCCCACCAGGCGGGGCGGGCGCCGAACCAGGCGTCGCGCGAGCCGAACAGCTCGGGCGAGTAGAGCGGGGAGAGGTACGGGCCGAAGCGGTAGTACGCGCCCTGGAACGCCGCCCAGGTGGCGTAGACGACGAAGGCGCCGAGCACGCCGGCGGTGACCAGCGGCTGGACCCACCAGGCATCGCGCCGCAGCGTCTCGCCGAAGCGGCGGCGGGCGGGGAGGGTGGCGGACGTCGGGATCATGTCGCTCTCCCCCGCGGCGGAAGCCGCGGTCGCGAAGCGCCCGACCGGATTACATGCGAAGGAACGACGAATGTGCCGCGCGGAACGCGCCGCCGCAATGCCGTTCCGAGGCAGCGGGGTGGGAGGCGCGCGCGGGCGCAGCGTGCCGCGACGGCCGGACGAGGCCGCCGGGCGGGTCCCCGGCGGCCGGTCTGCGCGCGCCTACCGCTCCGGCCGGCGGCCCGGCACCCGGCGCTGGGAGGCGGCGGTGGCGCCGCCGAGGCCGACGTCGACGTGGAGGCCGACGGTCAGGCGGATGTTGTGGATGTCGCCGAAGTCGAACTTCGTCGGCTCGAAGAACGGGCCGCCGAAGCCGCGCTGCACGCCGGCGACGCGGACCTTGAAGGGCGAGTTCGCGATGTGGTCCGCGACCTGGAGGCGGAGCCCGATGCCGCTCCCGTCGCTGAAGGGGATCTGGATGTCGGTGCCGAGCCCGAGCACGCCGGCGAGCACGGACTTGAGGCCGATGCCGTCGAACGTGACGAGGAGCGCGCCGGTCGGGAAGTTGACGACGACGATGTTGCCGCCGTTCACCTCGATCGGTGCGCCGCGGGCGTCGATGAAGAAGGGGAGGAGCTGCGCCGCGTTGTCGCCGGGGTCGTAGACGACGCCGCCGAGGCCGAAGAGGACGAAGGGGCGCGCCCAGCGCACCTTCTCCGGATCGACGAGCGAGATCTCGCCGTCGATGTCGGCGCTGTAGGTGTTGACGTCGACCTCGTGGAGTGGCGTGAACAGGGTGTCGATCACGCCGAATCGGCTGCACCGTCCGTTGACGGCGAGGCAGGAGTGCGAGTAGCCGAACTGGAGGCGGGCGCCGCCGCGGCCGCGGCGGTAGGTCACCGAGCCGGCGAAGAGGAACGCCGGATCGACCTGCACCTGCCGCAGCAGCACCTGCTCGAAGCGGGTGCCGAAATCGAGATTCGCGAGGACGACGTTCTGGTTCCAGTCGGTGGAGTAGTTGAGGCCGCCGGCGAACTCGAAGCTGAGCGAGCGGGCGCCGAGCGGCCGGTCCCCCCAATCCAGGTCCCAGATGTCCTGCGGGCGGGCGGGGAGGGCGGTCGCGAGGAGGAGCAGAACGGCGGTGGCGAAGGGGCGGGTGCGCATGGGGGCCTCCGCGTGAGGGGCGGAGGAGCGCGGCTGCAGGATGTGAGCCGTGCACCGCGCGCGATCCCGCGGGGTCCGACGCGGGTACCACTCCGCCGCCCGCGCGCATCGCGACGGCGGCGGTTAGAATAGGGACGGCGCGGCTCCGCGCGCCGGACGATCTCTCCACACCCGGAGGACCCATGTTGCCGATCGGCTTCGTGCTCGTCGCACTGCTCTTCTTCGGCGGCGCCCTCGCCGTGGCGCTGCGCGACGTGGTGCGCTCGTTCTCGCCGGACAAGGGCGGGAACGCCGGCTCGCGGCTGGTGGCGGTGGGCGAGGTGCTGATCCTGCTCGGCGCGTGCGCGGTGGTGCTGCAGGGGCGGCCGGCGGGGCTGGTGCTCGCGGGGCCGGCCGGCTTCGCGCTGCTGACGGGCGGCTCCGCGCTGCTGTTCGTCGGGATGACGCTGGAGAGCCGGCGGGGCTAGGCCCGCCAGCCCGGCGCCTTGCGTTACGCCGCCTCGGGCTCGGCGCCGGCGCGCTGCCGGCGCGAGGCGCCCACGGGGCGCAGCCCCGCGCGGCGCCGCCGGAGCGCGTAGCGGGCGCGCCAGACCGTGACGGCCGCGACCAGCAGCAGGCACACCTCCACCAGCACCTTCTCGCCGTCGAAGTAGTCGATCGGCCGGTTCTCCAGCTTCGGGTCGGTCAGGATGCCGTGGACGTAGAACGCGGCGGCGGCGGCGTAGGCCACGTAGTGCAGCCGCTTCCACGTCGTCCGGTTCATGCGCCGCCGCACGTACGACGATGCGACGACGACGGCGAGCGCGTAGAGGCCGATCGCGCCCAGCGTATTCTCCAGCGGCTGCTTCGGCGAGTAGACCGGGTAGATCAGGTCGAGGAGGTCGAAGCCGGCCGTGGACGAGAAGAGCAGGATCAGCGGGTGGAGCGCCGAGACCGCGAGCGCCACGTAGCCGGTCCAGTTGTGCAGCGCGAAGTAGTTGAAGCGGCGGTGCGGCCAGTGGGTCCACGGGTTGTAGCGGACCGACAGGAGCAGCCCCAGCAGGAGGTTGAGCGTCAGAAGGCCCATGGCCACGAGGCCGACGTCGCTCGAGAGCTCGATGGCGGACACACTCCTCCTGGGTGGCCGGTGTGGGTGCGGCGGGGCGGTGCCCGCGACCGCGCGACTTGGAAAGTCCCGAAAGATCCCCGGAGCGCGCGCCGGGATCAACCCCCCGGCGCGCGCGACGGCGGCGGCGCGTGCCGCCATGGCGGCGCCCCGCGACCCGCGCGATCGTGACGGTCCCTCGATCAAGACCGGCCGTCGGGGGTAGATTCAGGTCGCCGCCCGCGCCGCGGGCGCACCCCGCGAACCGAGCCGCACCGAGCGCAGACGCCGTGTCCATGCCCGATCCGCACACCGAGCAGGAGCCTCGCCGTGTCCTCCGGGACGTCTTCGGCTACCCCGATTTCCGGCCCGGCCAGGAGGAGGTGATCCGCGCGGTCCTGGAGCGGAAGGACTGCATCGCGGTCATGCCGACGGGCGCGGGGAAATCGCTCACGTTCCAGCTTCCGGCGCGCATCCTCCCGGGCACGGTGCTGGTCATCAGCCCGCTCATCTCCCTGATGAAGGACCAGGTCGACGCGCTGCGGGAGCTCGGCTTCCGGGCGACGGCGATCAACTCGACGCTGGAGCCGGAGGAGCGGCGGCGTCGCCTGGCGTCGTTCCGGCGGGGCGAGTACGAGCTCGTGTACCTGGCGCCGGAGGCGCTGGACGGCTCGCTGCGCGACTTCGTCACGGGGTGTCCGGTGTCGCTGCTCGTGGTGGACGAGGCGCACTGCATCTCGCAGTGGGGGCACGACTTCCGGCCGTCGTACCGGCGGCTGGCGGGGCTCAAGGAGCAGCTCGATATCCCGGTGCTGGCGCTGACCGCGACGGCGACGCGGAACGTCGCCAGGGACATCCTGCGCCAGCTCGGGATGCGGAAGCCGGCCGGGTACAAGGGCTCGTTCTTCCGGCCGAACCTGCGCCTCTACGCGCGGAAGAAGGGGCAGGGCGGCCACACGCGGAAGGAGATCCTGGCGCTGGTGCGGCGGCACGCGGGGGAGAGCGGGATCGTCTACTGCATGTCGCGCGCGGCGGTCGAGCAGATGACGGAGTTCCTGCGCTCGAAGGGGGTGCGCGCGCTGGCGTACCACGCGGGGCTGCCGGACGAGGCGCGGGCGGCGGCGCAGGACGCGTTCGCGCGGGACGACGCGGACGTCATCGTCGCCACGATCGCGTTCGGGATGGGGATCGACAAGTCGAACGTGCGCTTCGTGATCCACCGCGACATGCCGAAGGACGTGGAGTCGTGGTACCAGGAGATCGGGCGCGCGGGGCGGGACGGCGAGCCGTCGTCGTGCTACGTCTTCTACTCGTGGGCCGACGTGAAGCTGCACGAGCGCTTCCTGGACGGCATCGAGGACCCGGAGCAGCGGCGGCAGAAGCGGCAGGCGACGGTGTCGCTGTTCGAGCTGCTGGACCGCGGCGGCTGCCGGCACCGCGCGATCCTGCGCTACTTCGACGAGGAGCTGCCGGACTGCGGCACGTCGTGCGACGTGTGCCTGGGCGTCGGCGTCGAGGCGCTGGTGGCGCCGGTCGGGCGGCGCGGTGGCGCGGATCTCGCCGGCTCGCCGCGGCCGCGCGTGCCGGCGGCGCGCGAGGTCTGGCGCGGCGGGGAGCGGGGCTGGGAGCCGTCGCCCGCGGATGCGCCCGACCAGCTCGGCTGGGAGGACGAGCAGCTCTTCCAGCGGCTGAAGGCGCTGCGCAAGCGGCTGGCGGACGAGCAGGGCGTGCCGGCCTACATCGTGTTCAACGACCGGGTGCTGCGCGAGATGACCGTGCGCCGCCCGGCGACGGATGGCCAGCTCATGGCGATCCCGGGCGTCGGCCCGGCGAAGCTCGAGCGGTACGGCGAGGCGTTCCTGCGAGAGATCGCGGCGGGATAGGGACATGCGCACGATCACGCTCCTCTGCATCGCCAGCTACGAGAAGGGCGCGGACTTCCTGCGGGAGGCGAAGCGCCTGGGGTGCCGCGTGCTGCTGCTGACGACGGAGAAGCTGGGGGACGCCGACTGGCCGCGGGAGAGCATCGACGAGGTCTTCCTCATGCCGGACCTCTACGACCGCGAGGCGGTCACGAACGGCGTGAGCTACCTGGCGCGGACGGAGCGGATCGACCGGATCGTGCCGCTGGACGAGTTCGACCTCGAGGTGGCGGCGCACCTGCGGGAGCACCTGCGGCTCCCCGGCCTGGGCGAGTCGGCGACGCGCTACTTCCGCGACAAGCTCGCCATGCGCATGCGGGCGCACGAGGCGGGGATCCGCGTGCCGGAGTTCATCGGCATCTTCAACCACGACGACGTGCGCGCGTTCCTGGCGGACGTCCCGGGGCCGTGGCTCCTGAAGCCGCGCACGCAGGCCTCGGCGATCGGGATCCGCAAGATCGAGCGGCCGGACGAGCTGTGGCGCGCGCTGGACGAGCTGGGCGACCGGCAGTCGCACCACCTGCTCGAGCGGTTCCTGCCGGGCGACGTGTACCATGTCGACTCGATCGTCGCCGAAGGCGACGTCCGCTTCGCCGAGGCGCACCGCTACGCCGCGCCGCCGTTCGAGGTCATGCACGGCGGCGGCATCTTCGCCACGCGGACGCTGGAACGGGACTCGGAGGAGGCGCGCGAGGTGCTGGACGTGAACCACGCGCTCGTGCTGGCGTTCGGCCTCTGGGTGGGCGCGCTGCACACGGAGTTCATCCGGGCGCGCCACGACGGCCGCATCTACTTCCTGGAGACGGCGGCGCGGGTCGGCGGCGCGAACATCGTCGACGTGGTCGAGGCGGCGACCGGCGTGAACCTGTGGCGCGAGTGGGCCCGCGCCGAGATCGCGGACGTGCGCGGCGATCCCTACGGGCTGGAGCCGGCGCGCCGGACCTACGCCGGCATCCTGATCTCGCTGGCGCGGCAGGAGTGGCCGGACACCTCCGCCTACGACGACCCCGAGATCGTCTGGCGCATGAGCAAGAAGCACCATGCCGGCCTGCTCGTGGCCTCGCCGGAGCCCGCCCGCGTCGAGGAGCTGCTCCAGGACTACATGCGACGCTTCTACACGGACTTCCACGCCTCGCTCCCCGCGCCGGAGCGGCCCACCGCGTAGCGCTGAATCGGTGAAAATGGGGACACGCATGACGGAGTGGGTGGACTACCCCTCGGCCGGCGACGGCCACGGGCACACGGTAGCCGGGACGGTCAAGGTCCTGCCGGCGCTGCGCTCGCCGCAGCTCGGCAACGAGCGCGACATCCTGGTCTACCTGCCGCCGTCGTACGCGGCGGGGGAGCGCCATTACCCGGTCGTCTACATGCACGACGGGCAGAACCTGTTCGACGCGGCCACGAGCTTCGCGGGCGAGTGGGCGGTGGACCAGACGCTGGAGGCGGCGGGGCGGGAGGCCGGGCTGGAGGCGATCGTCGTCGGCGTGCCGAACATGGGCGCGGAGCGCCTGGCGGAGTACAGCCCGTTCCCCGATGCGCGGCTCGGCGGCGGCCGCGGCGAGGCGTACCTCGACTTCATCGTCGAGACGGTGAAGCCGCTCGTGGACGCGGCGTTCCGCACGCAGCCCAGCCGGGCGACGACGGGGATCGCCGGCTCGTCGATGGGCGCGCTGATCAGCCTGTACGGCTTCTTCCGCCGCCCGGAGACGTTCGGCTTCGTGGGCGCCATGAGCCCCGCGTTCTGGTTCGGCGGCCACGCCATCTTCGGGCACGTGCGCCGGGCGCCGTACGCGGCGGGCCGGGTCTACCTGGACGCCGGCACGCAGGAGGGGCCCGCGGTGCTGCGCGACGCCCGGCGGATGCACGACCTGCTGCGGCAGAAGGGGTATCGTCCGGGGCGCGAGCTGCTCTACGTCGAGGAATCCGGCGCCGGGCACAACGAGGCGGCATGGGCCGGGCGGCTGCGGCGGGAGCTGGAGTTCCTGCTGGGCGGGTGAGGGAACGGATCTCTTTCGACGCAGAGTCGCGGAGGACGCAGAGAGCGGCAACCACGAGCCAGGCGAGCGCCGGCTTCGTCGGCGACCGAACGAACTGCATTTTTCACCACGGAGCACACGGAGCACACGGAGAGCGGAAGTACAGCGGCAGGCACCGTTCGGGGCGGACCAATCCACGATTGAAGTCTGATCCGGGCTACGCCGTCTCCATCGGCACGTCGGAGAATGAATTTGCGGTTGCACCGCTGACCCTCGGTCCACCGGTCCAACCCCCAAAAACGATGTGTCCAGTACGACGGACGGGCGCCGCCCGGCTCAGGCCGCTCTCCGTGTACTCCGTGTGCTCCGTGGTGAAACCGCTGTTTTTCGTTCGGATGCCGACGAAGCCGGCGCCACGCGGCTCGCCGTGGCCGTGCTCCGCGCGCTCTGCGTCTCTGCGGTGAGATCGTAGTTGCCGTTCCCGGAGTGACCCGAGACCTTCGGCAAGTCGTACCATCCCGCCGCAGCCGGGGCTATCTTTGACCTTCCCTTCGAACGACTCCCCGCCGGAGGACGCGAATGTTCGTACGGGACGTCCCGAGCCCGCCGGAATCGGCCGAGCCGTCCGGCGCTCCCGCCCCGCCCGAGAACGCCCTGCCGAAGGACACGACGCCGACGTGGGAGCTGGAGCTGCTCATCTCGGGCGCGGTCGTGTTCGGGCTGCTGCAGCTCCCGGCGGTCGTGGACGGCCTGTACGACGCCGCGGCTCCGCGGCTCGGCGCCGACCCGCAGGCCGTGGCGCGCCTCGGCTACATCTACCTGAAGACGACCCTGTTCGCGCTGATCATCGGGTTCCTCGTGCACCTGGCGGCGCGGGCGTACTGGGTGGCGCTCGTCGGCCTGCGCTCCGTGTTCCGCAGCGGCGTGCAGTGGGAGCGCAGCCGGCTGGGGCCCGTCACGCGGGAGGTCTGGCAGCAGCGGATGCCGTCGCTGGAGACGACGATCGAGCGGTTCGACAACTTCTCGAGCACGGTGTTCGCCGTGTGCTTCTCCGTCGTCTGGCTGCTGCTGTTCTCCGTGCTGGCGCTCGCGGTGGGAGGCGGGGTCGCGTACGGCGTATCACGCCTGGTGGGCGGCCGCGTGGCGCTCCCGGTCGTGCAGTGGCTGGTCGTGGCGCTGGTGCTGGTCCCGGCGGCGGCCGGTGTGCTGGACCGGCGCATTGGCGGGCGGCTGCGCCCCGGCGGCCCCGGGTGGCGCGCGCTGCGCTCCGCCGCGCGGGCGCGGTACTGGATCATGGGGTGGGAGCTGTTCGGCCCCGCGTTCCAGACGCTGGTGACCGCGCGGCGCAGGCGGGCGAGCTACGTGGCGCTCATCGGCGGCCTCACCGTCTGCGTCGCGCTCTCGTTCGTGAGCACCATGGTGCGGAAGCGGGAGATCTCGCTCGCGAGCTACGCCCGCCTCCCCGCCGCCTCGGGGCGCTACGGCATCGACTCCCGCCACTACGCCGACCAGCGGACCGGGTCGGACCGGTTCTCCTCGCTGCCGTTCATCCAGTCGGACATGATCCGGGACCCGTACGTCCGCCTGTTCGTCCCGTACCGGCCGTCGAGCGACGACGCGGTCCTCGCCGCGAGCTGTCCGGGGCTCGCCGCCTCCGCGCGCAGCGCGGATGGGCCGGCCGGGGCGGCGGCCGAGGACCGCGCCGCCGCGGTCGTGCTCGGCTGCCTGACGCGGATCCACCGCGTCACGCTGGACGGCCGGGCGCTCGACGGGCTGGAGTTCCGCTTCTACACGGAGCCGTCGAGCGGGCTGCGCGGGATCCTAGGGTACATCCCGCTGGCGGCGATGGCGAAGGGACGCCACGTGCTGACGCTCGACTCGGCGCCGGCGCAAGTCATTCCCTTCTGGCTCTGAGCGCGGCCGCTATCCCCCCACCACGACCGCCGAGGCACGCCAGGCTAGGGCCGCCTCGATGAACGCCTCGAAGAGGCGGCGCGTCCCGGCGTCGCTCTCGACGAGCATCTCGGGGTGCCACTGGACGCCGACGAGGAACGCGTCGCCGGCGCCCTCGAGGCCCTCGACGAGGCCGTCGGGCGCGAGGGCGGCGGGGACGAGGCCGACGCCGAGGCGCTCGGCGCCCTGGTGGTGCATGCTGTTCACGCGGGCCGACGGGGCGCCGAAGATGGTGCGCAGGCGGGTGCCCTCGAGGAACGCGACGTCGTGGGCGAGGTGGTCGCGGGCGAAGCCCTGGTTCGGGAAGTAGTCGTGCTTGAGGGCGCCGGGGACGAGCTCGGTGCAGTCCTGCACGAGCGTGCCGCCGGTGGCGACGTTGATGACCTGCATGCCGCGGCAGACGCCGAGGACGGGCTTGCCGTCGCGGAGCGCCCAGCGGGTGAGCGCGAGCTCGACGGCGTCGCGGGAGATGTCGGTGGTGCCGCACAGGCCGTGGCGCTCGGCGCCGTAGCTGGCCGGGTCCATGTCGACGCCGCCGGGGAGGAAGAGGCCGTCCAGGCGGTCGTAGATGGCGCGCAGCGTCCGGACGTCGTCGTCGAGGAGCGGGACCATCCACGGCACGGCGCCGACGGAGGTGAGCGCGGTGAAGTAGCGGTGGTTCATGAGCCAGGATTTCGGGAGTCCCTCGGGGATCCCGTCCATGACCTGCAGCGTCTGGGTGGTGACGCCGATGGTGGGGCGTGACTCCATGCGATCAGCCTCGATCGGGGAAGTGGGTCCGCTCATGTACCCGCCGGCGCGCCCAGGGGTTGCCGCACGCCCTCGCGCGTCTCGGCGATGAGCTGGTCGACGACGGCGTTCAGGTCGCCGGTGCGGCGCCAGGTGGCGAGCTGGCGGTCGGCGCTGGAGCCGTCCTCGAGGATGCGGTAGGCGTACTCGACCTCGGCGCGGCTGCCGAGCTCGTCGACGACGTCGCCGATGAACCACTCGATGAGCTCGCGGATCAGCTCGCGCGCCGGCAGCTCGCGCCCCTTGCCGAAGTCGATCAGGTTGCCCTCCAGCCCGTAGCGCACGGCGCGCCACTTGTTCTCGTCGAGCAGGTCCGTCGAGTAGACGCGGAACGTCATGTTGTCCTGGCGGAGCTTCCACAGCTTGGCGACGATGGCCTGGAGGATCGCCGCGAGGCAGACGGCCTCCTCGACGCGCGTGCAGATGTCGAGGAAGCGGAACTCCAGCGTCGGGTACGTGTGGTGCGGGCGGATGTCCCAGTAGATCTTCGAGCCGTCCGGGATGCAGCGCGTCTCGATCAGCTTCCGCTGGAGGTTCACGAAGTCGTCCCAGCCGGTCATGACGCGCGGGATGCCGGTGCGCGGGAAGTTGCGGAAGACGACGGTGCGGTACGACTTCAGCCCGGTGTTGCGCCCGACCCAGAACGGCGAGCTGGAGGAGAGGCAGAGCAGGTGCGGGATGAAGTAGCGCGCCACGTTCATGGCGTCGATGAGGAACTCGTGGTCCTCGATGCCGATGTGGACGTGGGTGCCGAAGATGAGGAGCTGCTGGGCCAGGTCCTGCATGTCCTGCTTCACGCCGATGTAGCGCTCGAGCGGCGTGATCTCCTGCGTGGTCCAGGAGGAGAACGGGTGCGTGCCGGCGGCGGCGATGCACAGCTCCTTCTTCGCGGCCAGGTCGATCACCATTCCGCGCAGGCGGCGCAGCTCGTCGCGCGCCTCGGCGGGCGTGCGGCAGACGCGCGTGCCGACCTCGACGATGGACTGGTGCAGCTCCGGCTTCACCTCCCGCAGCACCAGCTCGTCCTCCTTCAGGATCTCCGTGATGTAGGAGCGCAGCTCCCGCGTCGCGGGATCGATGATCTGGTACTCCTCCTCGATGCCGATGGTCAGCGACGGCGGCTGCATGGGACCCTCCTCACCGACGTTGGACGATGAACGTGGCGACGCTGGAGCCCGACCCGGCGGTCACGTTGACCAGTGATGCGGTGGACAGGCGGCTGAGGCAGCCGTCCATGTAGCTCCCGTGGAAGCAGAACGGCGCGGTGTCGACGATGCGGTCGATCATCTCGAGCCGGCCGTCGACCAGGCTGGGGAACGGCTCGCGCGGCAGCTCGACGCGCTCCTGCACGACGTACGGCTCGGCGAGCGCGGCGCGGACCGCCTCCTCCCACTCCGCGGGCGAGACCTCCCACCCGAGCACGATGCCCTTGCCGCCGTACTCGTCGTTCGGCTTGAGCACGAGGCGCGCCTGGTTGGCGACGATGTACGGCACGAGCTCGACGTCCCCGCCCTCCGCGGTGGTGCGCCGCTCCTCGACGACGCGCGTCCACGGGATGTGCGCGGCGACGGCGTCGCGCTCCCCGGTGGTGAGCAGGCCGGCGTTCGCCTCGTCGCTCAGCGCGGCGAGCGACGCCTTCTTGTGCAGCAGCTTGCAGCGGAACGGGTTGACCATGCAGACGGCGCCGTCCCGGACCGCGCGCACGAGCGGCTGGTCGAGCCCGCCCCCCTCGATCAGCTCGTTGATCAGCACCCGCTTGTAGACCAGGTCGGTCTCGAAGCCGTCGGCGTAGAGGCGGCCGCCGCGGTACTCGCAGCTCTGCGGGTCCGCGATCGTGCACTCGTAGCCCTGCTCCCGGAAGTACTCCTGCGTGATCACGAACTCGCTGTACGTGGGCACGTCCTTCCAGTCGATGATCGCGATCCGCGGCTTCTCGCGCCGTCCCGACCACTCCCGGTACGCGGCGACGAGCGCGTGCAGCACGTTGTGGCGCGAGAGCGGCGCGGTCACCTCGTGCGTGCGCAGGAACTCGCGCATCGCCGGGAGGCCGAGGAAGACGGCGGCGAGCACGTCGTTGTAGGAGGCGGCCGCCGGCGTCTCCGCGTTGTACTCGGTGAACTTCAGGCCGCCGCGCTCGTGGACGAAGAACGCGTCCAGCCGCGAGACCGGGCTCGGCTCCGCGAAGCCGGGATCGGCGCGGATCAGCTCCTCCTCCCAGTCCGAGAGCCGGAACTGCGCGCGGACGGCCGGCTCCGCCATGGCCGCGCGGTACAGCTTGTCGAACGCCGAGAGGAGCACCGCGGTGCGCTTCCGCAGGAGCGCGTACTGCTCCGGCGTGAGGAAGCGCGGCCGCAGCACGCTCGAGAGCGGCCGGCTGCCGAAGAACAGCCCCCGCCGCGCGAGCTGGTCCACGAGCTGCGCGCCGGAGTCCTCGGCGAGCTCGGGGGTGAGGAGGGAGTGGTAGACGTCGATCGCTTGCTGGAGGGACATGGGGTGGTCCTGGTTGTTCGATCTCTCGCCCGCGGCTGTCCTTACGTCCGCGGGCGGCGTCACGTCCGATCAACGGCGTTGTTCACCGCAGAGACGCAGAGCACGCAGAGGCTCGCCGGAGTCACGCCGGCTAGCTGCGTGCGCCGGAAAGGATTTTGTTCACAGGGAGCTTGGGAGCTGGGGAGCATCATCTGAACCGGCGGGTCGCTGGGTTCGTCGGAGCCGACAGATCCTTTGGGGGTTGGACCGGTGGAACGAGGGTCACCGGTGCAACCCCACCTTCATGCTCTGGAGTGGGCGTCGAAGCCGGCGTAGCCCGGATCCACCTTCAAAAGGTGGTTGCGTTTGCCGCGAAGCCCGCTTCCCGCCGGTTCAGACCCTACTCCCCAGCTCCCACGCTCCCTGTGAAATTGTAGTTCTCCGTCGCCGTTCTCCGCGCTCTCTGCGTCTCTGCGGTGAAACAACGCCGTTAACAGCCGTTCCCGTCCCAGGCTACGCCCGCCCGAACAGCCCGTTCCAGCGCAGCTCGCCGAGCTGGGGGCGCGGGTTCTGCGCCAGGCGGATGACCATGTCGGCCATGAGCCGGACCACTTCCTCGAAGTAGTGCGGCGTGAGCGAGTTGATGTCCATGTCGGGGGCCGGGTTCATGAAGTCGATGGCGTAGGGGACGCCGTCGCGGATGGCCCACTCGATGGAGTTCATGTCGTAGCCGAGGGCGCGCACGAGCTTGAGCGAGTCCGCGACGACGCGGGCGCCGAGCTCCGGGCTCATGTGGTCGTGCTCGACGTGGTACTTCCGCTCCCGCGGGTCGTAGCGGATCGGCAGGATCTCCTCCTGCCCGATGCAGAGGCAGCGGACGAAGTGGTCCCAGTGGATGAACTCCTGCAGGATCATCGTGAGCCGGCCGGAGTTGTCGTAGTGGTGGATCACCTCGTCGATGGAGCGGCAGACGTACACGTCGCGCCAGCCGCCGCCGTGCGCGTCCTTGAGGACGCAGGGGAGGCCGACGTAGTCGAGGATCGCCTCCCAGTCGAGCGGATAGACGAGGTTGCGCAGGCTCTCCGTGGGCACGATCCCGGGCACGTACTCCTTGTTCGGCAGCGCCACGGTCTTCGGGCTCGCGACGCCCAGCTTCGCGGCGAGCGAGGCGCCGAAGAGCTTGTCGTCCGCGGTCCACATGAACGGATTGTTCACGACGGTGCACCCCTCGAGCACCGCGTGCTTCAGGAACGTGCGGTAGTACGGCACCTCGTGGGAGATGCGGTCGACGATGACGTCGTACGGCACGGGACTGTCGAGTGCCGTGCCGCCGAGCTTCACGAACTCGGCGACGACGTCCTCGTCGCGCTTGTTCACCTCGTCGATGAACGCGGGCGGGAAGGACCATTCCCGGCCGACCAGCAGACCTACGCGAAGGGGCATCTTCGAGGTCCTCGAGAGCGAGGGTTCAGGTTCGGCGCTCGGGCATGTCGTACGGAACAACGGAATTCATTCACAGGGAGCTTGGGAGCTGGGGAGACGCGCTAGGGCGGCGCCGGTTCGTCGTCGCGGAAGCATCTCGATTGGGGTTGGACCGGTGGAACGCGGGTCACCGGTGCGACCGCAAATTCGTTTCTGGCGTCGGCGTCGGAGGTAGCGTACTCCGGATCCAACTTCAAATCGAATGCATGCGTTCGCCGCGAAGCCTGCCCCCCGCCGGCTCAGGCCGTTCTCCCCAGCTCCCAAGCTCCCTGTGAAAAAAATTCGTTGATCCGTTCCCGAGGCGCTAATCGTTCCCGCCGATGTAGCGCACGACCATCTCGCGCCACCAGGGCCAGTCGTGCGCCCAGCCGTCCCAGATGCGCAGCGCATTCCAGATGCCGCGGTGCCAGAGCGCGCGCGAGAGATGCTCCGTGTCCTCGCGGTGCGGGTCGTCGCGGCCGATCGACAGGATGATGTTCATCCGGCTCATGGCCTCGAACCAGCGCCCGTCGCCTTCGTGCTGCACGAAGTGCGACGGGTCGTTCATGTAGACGGAGTGGTCCGAGTAGCCGCCGGTGAGCTCCTTGATGTTGTACAGGCCGCTCATCCCGAGCACCCGGTTCACCAGCTCCGGGTGATGAAACGCGAAGTTGACCGCGTGGTACGCGCCGAAGCTCGCGCCGGTGAGGATCGTGAACGGCGTCGCGTTCCGGTGCCACATGAAGGGGAGCACCTCGGCGCGGACGTACTCGTGGTACTGGAGCTGGCGCGCGGCGCGCTCGGCCGGGTGCTTCCAGCGCGCGTACCAGCTCTCGGCGTCGATGCTGTCCACGCAGAAGAGCTGGAGCCAGCCGGAGGCGACGTGGTGGCCGAGCGCGCCGACCATCCCCCGATCCTCCCACTCGTAGAAGCGACCCATCGACGTCGGGAACACCAGCACGCGGGCGCCGCCGTGGCCGAAGACGAGGAGCTCCATCTCCCGTCCGAGGGACGGGCTGCGCCAGCGGTGATACTCCCGGTTCAAGAGGGGGCGTCTCCGGTTCGCCGGGCGGGGCGACGCACCGGCCTCCGCGCGAAGTCGCGCGCTGGGCGAGCGGCGGTGTCGGTGAGGGTCGGCGCGAAAGATGTCGCCCGGACCGGGGAGCGGCAAGCGGGCGCGCGCGTTGGCCGCTCCGCGCCGTCGTGCCGGCAGCCGCGGCGGCGACTGTCCGTTTCCGGGACGCCCGCCGCTACGCCGGGACGTCCGGCACGCGCCGGGGGCGCGAGGGTCGTGGGTGCAAAGTATTGAGTGACAGCGCGTTGTGCGTGCGGCCCGACGTGGCATGCCGTTTCCCTCTGGCCGGGGCCCGGCGCCGCCCATGCGGTGCCGATCACCTCGCGGGCGACGGCCCTGAACCCGGAAGGATTGGGATGGAGACGCTGCTGAACGATCTGCGGTACGCGGCGCGGCGGTTGTCGCGGGCGCGCGGCTTCACGTTCGTCGCCGTGCTCACGCTGGCGCTGGGGATCGGCGCGAACAGCGCGATCTTCAGCGTGGTGAACGGCGTGCTGCTGCGGCCGCTGCCGTATCCGGGCGCGGACCGGCTGGTGCGGCTGTACCAGCTCGAGCCGGCGCGGCACAACCGGATGCCGCTGTCGGGGCCGAACTTCGTGGACTACCGGGCGCAGACGCGCTCGTTCCAGGAGGTGGCGGCGTTCAGCGTGGACGGTTTCGCGCTGACGGGGGACGGCGAGCCGGTGCAGGCGGACGGCGTGCGGGTGAGCGCCGGCTTCTTCGAGGTGATGGGCGTGCGGCCGGCGCTGGGGCGGACGTTCCGGGCGGAGGAGAACGAGCCGGGGCGGACGTCGGAGGTCGTGCTGTCGAACGGGCTGTGGCAGGAGCGCTTCGGCGGCGACCCGGCGATCCTGGGGCGGACGGTGCGGCTGGACGGGGAGGCGTACACGGTGGTCGGCGTGATGCCGGCGGGCTTCGACTACCCGACGCACCGGCAGCTCTGGGTGCCGCTCGTGTACGACAAGGCGTTCACGAGCCCGGATGCGCGGGGCGGGTTCTGGCTGGACGCGGTCGGCCGGCTGCGGCCGGGGGTGACGCCGGAGGCGGCGAGCCAGGAGCTGGCCCTGCTCGCGGCGCGGATCGGCAAGGAGCAGCCGGGGCTGTGGAGCGACTTCGGCGCGACGGCGATCTCGGTGCAGGAGGCCGCGGTGGGTGACCTGCGCACGCCGCTGCTGATCCTGCTGGCGGCGGTCGGGCTGGTGCTGCTGATCGCGTGCGCGAACGTGGCGAACCTGCTGCTGGCGCGGGGCGCGGTGGCGGCGGGGGAGGTGGCGGTGCGGTCGGCGCTGGGGGCGGGACGCGGCCGGATCGTCCGGCAGCTGATGACGGAGAGCGTGCTGCTCGGGCTGGTGGGCGGCGTCGCCGGGCTGCTGCTCGGCGCGTGGGGGCTGCCGCTGCTGCTGAAGCTGCAGCCGCGGGGGATCGAGCTGGACGGCGTGCACGTGGACCGGACCGTGGCGGCGTTCACGTTCGGCGTGGCGCTGCTGACGGGGCTGCTGTTCGGCGCGCTCCCGGCGTTCCAGGCCACGCGGGGCGACCTCACGGCGTCGCTGAAGGAGGGCGGCCGCGGCGGGATGGCGAGCCGGCGCAGCGCCCGCGCGCGCAGCCTGCTCGTCGTGGCGGAGGTGGCGCTCGCGGTCATGCTGCTGGCGGGCGCGGGGCTGCTGCTGCGCAGCTTCGGCAACCTGCTGTCGGTGGACCCGGGCTTCCGGCCGCAGCAGACGCTGAGCTTCTCGCTGGCGCTCCCCGAGGCGGACTACCCGTCGGACGAGAAGGTGCGCCTCCTGTACGAGAGCCTGGTCGAGCGGCTGGCGGCGGCGCCGGGCGTGCAGGCGGCGGCGGGGAGCTCCACGCTGCCGATGGCCGGGCGGATCCAGCGGACCGGCCTCCTGGTGCCGGGCGAGACGGAGCAGTCGGGTGTGCGGCGCGTGGTGGACGTGAACGTGGTCACGCCGGACTACTTCCGCGCGATGGGGATCCCGCTGCGCCGCGGCCGCGCGTTCCAGGCCACCGACCGTGCGGGCGCACCGCGCGCGGTGCTGCTGAACGAGGTCGCCGCGCGCCGGTACTTCGCGGGGCAGGACCCGATCGGCCGGACGATCTCGCTCGGCATCCGGCGGTCGGAGTCGGGGCCGCTGGAGGGCGGCACGATCGTGGGCATCGTCGGCGACACGCGCTCCCGCGTCGACGAGGAGGCGCTGCCGACCGTGTACATGCCGTTCGCGCAGGCGCCGTACCGCGGCCTGAACGTCGTCATGCGGACGACGACGGAGCCGATGTCGCTGGCCGGCATCGTCCGGCGCGAGGTCCGCGCGCTCGACCCGAACCTGCCGGTGACGGAGCTGCAGACCGTGCAGCAGCTCATCTCGCGCTCGATCTCGCGGCCGCGCTTCTTCACGGTGCTGCTCGGCATCTTCGCGGCTGTCGCGCTCGCGCTGTCCGCGGTCGGCATCTTCGGCGTGATCAGCTACGGCGTGGTGCAGCGCCGGCGCGAGATCGGCATCCGCATGGCCCTCGGCGCCCGGCCGGCGAACGTGCTGGCGCTCGTGCTGGGCGGCGCCGCGCGCCTGGCGCTGGGCGGCGTGGTCGTCGGGCTCGTCGCCGCGGCGGCGCTGACCCGGCTCATGGCCTCGCTGCTGTTCGGCGTGAGCACGCGGGACCCGATGACGTTCGCCGCGGTGGCCGCCGTGCTGACCGGCGTCGCGCTGCTCGCGAGCTACCTCCCGGCGCGCGCCGCGGTGCGGGTCGACCCGCAGCAGGCGCTGCGGGCGGAGTAGCGCCGCTCCGGCGGATCGGCGTCGGCCTGCGAACACCTTTCTTCACAGGGAGCAGGGGAGCCTGGGAGCGCGCGCGGGGTGGGCCGCATGCCGGGGCGGCGCATCCCATCTGAAAGCTGGATCCGGGGTGCGCCGGCTCCGTCGTCCGATCAGGGATCGTGAGGTGGACCGGTGACCCGCGGCTCCCTGGTGCGAAGGTGGAACCGGTGACCCGCTTCACGCCGGTCCACCTCGAAAAAAAGGGGTTGGACCGGTGACCCGCGGTTCACCGGTCCAACCCCAGAGAGGATGTCTCAGGGACGACGACCCCCACGCCGCCCCGCCGCCGTTCTCCCCAGCTCCCCAACTCCCTGTGAAATGGAGTTCGTTCACGGGCCGATGCCGCTGCGCCGCCCGTCGCCGTTCCTCAGCCGCCCTACCGGTACCCCGCCCCCGGGTAGAGCAGGTTCACGGCGCCGAGGAAGATCGGCGTGAAGATCGGGCCGAAGACCTGCCACGCCACCAGCATCCCCGCCAGCGACAGACTCGGATTGCTCCAGATGAACTGCTGGTAGCCGCGGCTCGCGCGGGCGCTGAGCAGCAGGGGGGCGGCGCCGCTGCCGTCCAGCGGCGGGAGCGGCAGCAGGTTGAACGTGGCGAGGAGCAGGTTGAGCGAGAAGAAGACGCCGAGGAGGCGGGCCGTGCCGACCCAGAAGCCGCCGGCGTCGGTGGCCGCGATGTGGCCGAAGCCCACGGAGGGCGGCGCGTGGAAGATGTCGGCCGCCACGCCGAGGCGGATCAGCGCGGCGGCGAGAAGCACGAGGGAGAGGTTCGCGGCCGGGCCGGCCAGCGCCATCCAGGCGGCGCGCCTCGGATGCCGCACCGCCCACTCCCGGTCGTACGGCGCACTGGCGTAGCCGAACGGCCAGCCGGAGACCAGCACGGAGAGGAGCGGCAGCACGAGCATGCCGAACGGCTCGCGCCGGATGTGCGGCAGCGGGTCGAGGGAGACCTGGCCGCCGTGATAGGCGGTGAGGTCGCCGCCGCGCTTCGCGGCCCAGGCGTGCGCGGCCTCGTGCAGCGTCGTCGAGAAGAGGAAGACGACGTAGTAGATCAGTCCGTCGGCCAGTCGATCCATGGGTGGTCGGTGAGGTGGAAAGGTTGCGCCCGCGCCGGTCCGGCTCGGGGAATCATCTTGCTGGGCGCGAAACCGCGTCGCATTGTGGACGGAGCCTTCCCAGTGCTCCCACCCCGTCGCCGCGGAGCGGTCGGTCCGAGCAGGCCGGGCGCCGATGTGGCGAGCCGTTTCTCCACCGAGTTCCCGATACCGCGGAGGACGTATGCGACTGCGTGTGCGCCGTCTCGATCGACCCGGTCTTGTTACCCTCCTCGCCCTGCTCGGGGTTCTCTGGCGGGCCGCGGCGCTCGCGGCGCAGGGGGTGACGACCGGGTCGCTCAACGGCTTCGTGCTGGACGAGAACGGGAAGCCGCTCGTCGGCGCCGTGGTGCGGGCCGTGCACGAGCCGAGCCGGACGCAGTACACGGGTCTCGTGCGCGCGGGCGGCGCGTTCACGATCCCGAACATGCGGGTCGGCGGGCCGTACACGGTGACCGCCGAGCTGATCGGCCGGCGTACCGAGGCCGAGCGCGACGTGTACGTGCAGCTCGCCCAGACCGTGCGCCTCGACTTCGCGCTGGCGCCGGAGGCCATCGAGCTCAAGGCGGTCGAGGTGGCCGCCGAGCGCGGCGAGGTGTTCAACAGCGCGCGCACCGGCGCCACCACCTTGATCTCCCGGGCGCAGGTCGAGGAGCTCCCGTCCATCAAGCGGAGCACGCGCGACCTGATCCGGCTGGATCCGCGCAACGACGGGAACTACAGCTTCGCCGGCCGGAACTGGCTCTTCAACAACATCTCGCTGGACGGCTCCTACTTCAACAACCCGTACGGGCTGGACGACCCGGCGCCGGGCGGGCAGACCTCGGCGGAGCCGGTGCCGTACGACGCGGTCGAGCAGGTCCAGGTCTCCGTGGCGCCGTTCGACGTGCGGGAGGGCGGGTTCACGGGCGCCAACGTGAACACGGTCACGAAGAGCGGCACGAACGCGCTGCGCGTGTCGGCGTACACGTTCGTGCGCAACGAGAGCCTCATCGGCAACAAGGTCCGCGGCGTCCCCGTGATCGCGAACCCGGACCTCCGCTACAACCAGTCGGGCTTCACGCTGAGCGGTCCGCTGCTCCGGGACAAGCTGTTCTTCTTCCTGAACGGCGAGCTCGAGCGGCGGGACGACCCGGGGAGCGACTTCGTCGCCAACAAGGACGGCACGGTCCAGTTCGGCGAGTCGCGGGTGCAGGCGTCGGTGATGGACCGGATCCGGGAGCGGATGATCCAGGTCTACAACTACGACCCGGGCCCGTACGAGGGGTACATCAACAAGACGGACAACAACAAGGCGCTGCTGCGCCTGGACTGGAACGTCAACGCCCACAACAACCTGAGCTTCCGCTACAACCTGCTGGACGCGAAGCGGGACCTGCCGCCGCACCCGTTCGTGCTCAGCTTCAACAACACGGGGCGCGGCCCCAACTCGTCCAGCCTGCCGTTCCGCAACTCGGGGTACACGATCAACAACCGGCTGAACTCGTTCGCGCTGGAGCTGAACAGCCGGGGCGACGGCTTCGCGAACCGCTTCTTCGCGAGCTACAACCGCTTCCGCGACTTCCGCGACCCGTTCAGCGCGGACTTCCCGACGATCGAGATCGGGGAGGCCGGCGTGACGTACACGACGGTGGGCCACGAGCCGTTCTCGATCCACAACATCCTCGACCAGGACGTCGTCCAGCTCACGAACAACTTCACGCTCTTCCGCGGGAAGCATTCGCTGACGCTGGGCGCGAACTTCGAGACGTTCGGCTTCTTCAACTCGTTCAACATCTTCCGCGACGGCGTGTTCTTCCTGCCGTACTCCACCGGGATCGGCTCGACGTTCGCCTCGCTGGACGAGTTCTTCCAGGCGACGGATCCGGCGCACCCGATCGACTTCCGCAAGCTCATCGGGTCGGGGCCGTACAAGGGCGAGAACGTCGACGTCGGGCAGCTCTCGTTCTACGCGCAGGACGAGCTGCTGGCCACGCAGAACCTGACGCTGACGTACGGCGTGCGCATGGACCTGCCGATGTACTTCACGAAGCCGGTCGCGAACCCGTTCTCCCGGTCGCTGAAGGCGCTGGACGAGAACCGGCAGCCGGAGACGGTGGACGAGGCCGCGCTGCCGGGCGCGAGCCCGCTCTTCTCGCCACGCCTCGGCTTCAACTGGGACGTAGCGGGGCGGCACGAGACGCAGCTGCGCGGCGGGACGGGCGTGTTCACCGGCCGCGTGCCGTTCGTCTGGGTCGGCAACGTGATCTCGAACCCCGGCGCGAACCCGAACCTGTTCCCGACCGGGAAGGCGATCCCGACGAAGGATGGCGCCGTGCTGGCGCAGTCGTTCGACGTGAACGCGATGGACCCGAAGTTCAAGTGGCCGCAGGTGTGGGTCACGGACCTGGCCGTCGATCGGCGGCTGCCGGGGGACGTGGTCGGCACGGTCGAGCTGATCTACGGCAACGACATCCACAACGTCTTCATGCGCAACGCGGACCTGGTGAAGCCGCTGCGCACGCTGCAGGACGGGCGCCCGTACTACGGCGGCTTCGGCAACAACGAGCTGAACCCGGATGGCGGCGCCGGCATCTACGTCATCGACAACACGAGCGACGGCTACAACGTGAGCGCGAGCGCGCAGCTCCGGAAGCAGTGGGCCTTCGGCCTGGGCGGCGCGGTCTCGTACGCCTACACGGAGGCGAAGAACAAGCTCAAGTCGACGGAGATCGCGAGCGTGCTCTGGCAGAACCAGCCGGTGCAGGGGGACCCGAACAACCCGGAGCTCTCCTTCTCGGAGTTCGGCCAGCGCCACCGCATCGTCGGCTCGGCCACGTACACGGCGAACTGGTCGCCGCGGCTGGCCACCCACTTCGGGCTCTACTTCGAGACGGCGGAAGGCAACCGCTTCGCCGGCGCCGGCGGCAACCGCTACTCGTTCATCTACGCGGGCGACGTGAACGGCGACGGCCAGGGGGGCAACGACCTGATCTTCATCCCGCGCGACCAGAGCCAGATCCGGCTGGCGCCGCGGACCGCGGGCGGCCGGACGATCTCCGCGGCCGAGCAGTGGAGCGCGTTCGACGCCTTCATCGGGCAGGACCCCTACCTGCGGAAGCACCGCGGCCGGATTGCCGAGCGCTTCGGCGGCGTGAACCCGTGGTACAGCGACATCGACCTGCGCGTTATGCAGGACGTGGCCGTCGTCACGGGCGGCCGGCGCCAGGCGCTGCAACTGAACGTCGACGTGCTCAACGTCGCGAACCTGCTCAACTCGCGCTGGGGCGTGCGCAAGGTCGCCGACCCGGCGGCGACGTCGCCGCTCAGCCTCGTGCGCTTCGATCCCGACGGCGAGCCGGTGTTCAACTTCATCGGCCCGTCCCGGACGTTCATCGACGACCCGAGCATCTTCTCCCGCTGGCAGGTGCAGGTCGGGCTGAAGTACATGCTGAACTAGCGACGCTGGCGCGCCGCGCAGGAGGTCGGCTTCGCCTCCCGCAAGAGGTCGCCGGCTGCACCTTCTCCCGCAAGAGGCGCTGCGCGCCGCATCGACGGCGGCGCGACGGGGCGTCGGAAGCCTGAACGAAGGTGCCGGGGCGATCGCTCCGGCACCTTCCGCGTATTACTTTGGGACGACGCCGGCGGCGCGCGCCGGCGCAGGCACGGGGGGCCCGATGGCGAGCTACGCACGGCGGTTTTCGACGCTTCTCGGAGAGATGGCGGCGCTGGTCGACGAGGACGGCGCGCTGCGGGCGCTCACGTTCTGCCGTGGGCGCCCGCGCGGCGCGGTGGCGCGCGAGCTCGTGCCGGGCGAGGAGGTGGTGTGGGGCGACGCGCGGGCGGACGCCGTCGTCGCCCAGCTCGAGGAGTACTTCCGCGGCGAGCGGCGGGAGTTCGAGCTGCGGCTGGCGCCGCGGGGCTCGGCGTTCCAGCGGCGGGTCTGGGAGGAGCTGCGGAAGGTGCCGTACGGCACGACGGTCAGCTACGGCGAGCTGGCGGAGCGCGTGGGGCTGCGCAGCGCGACGGCGTCCCGCGCGGTCGGGCGCGCGAACGCGACGAACCCGATCGCGATCGTCGTCCCGTGCCACCGCGTCATCGGCGCGGACGGCGCGCTGACGGGGTACGCCGCGGGGCTGGACCTGAAGGCGAAGCTGCTGGTGCTGGAAGGGGCGCTGCTGGAGGGTCAC
Organism: Longimicrobiales bacterium; assembly: GCA_035715725.1. Classification (GTDB taxonomy): domain Bacteria; phylum Gemmatimonadota; class Gemmatimonadetes; order Longimicrobiales; family RSA9; genus JADGGV01. The sequence continues at coordinate 43,353 of DASTKT010000161.1, forward strand.
GGGCACGCGCCCGCGCCGCGGCGCGCGGGGCGGGCCGGCGGGCGGCCGCGCTCCGCGCCGGAGCAGCCCGACCTGTTCGCGGCGGGCGGCGTGGAGGCGCGGTGACGGCCGGTCTCACGCTGACGGCCGCGGGCGCGCGGGCGCTGCACCTGGCCGTGCAGGGGCTGGACCGGCGGCCGCGCCGGCGGGCGCGCAAGGCCGACGTGCTGGCGGCGATCCGGCGGATGGGCGTGCTCCAGATCGATACGATCCACGTCGTCGCCCGCAGCCCGTATCTCGTCCTCTTCAGCCGGCTCGGCGCCTACCCGCCGGGGTGGCTCGACCAGCTCCTGGCCGAGGGCGCACTCTTCGAGTACTGGTCCCATGAGGCGTCGTTCCTCCCGATCGAGGAGTATCCGCTCTACCGGCGGCGCATGCTGGAGCCGCAGGGGATGGGGTGGAAGTACCGCCACGAGTTCATGGAGAAGCACCGGGAGCAGGTCCGGGCGCTGCTCGAGCACGTCCGGGAGCGCGGCCCGGTGCGCTCCATCGACTTCGAGCGGCGGGACGGCGAGAAGGGCTCGTGGTGGGGGTGGAAGTTCGAGAAGCGCGCGCTGGAGGGGCTCTTCACCGCCGGCGAGCTGATGATCGCGCGGCGGGAGCGCTTCCAGCGGGTCTACGACCTGCGCGAGCGCGTGCTCCCGGACTGGGACGACGCCCGGCTGCCGTCCCACGACGACGTCGCGCGGACGCTGGCGCTGCGGGCGGTGCGCTGCCTGGGCGTGGCCAGCGCGCGCTGGGTGGCGGACTACTTCCGCATGTCGAAGAAGGAGACGCCGGAGGTCGTGCGGCGGCTGGCGGCGGAGGGCGCGCTCGCGACGGCGACGGTCGAGGGGTGGAAGGAGCCGGTCTACATCCACCCCGAGCACCTGGAGCTGGCGGAGCGCGCGGCGGCGGGCGCGCTGAAGCCGTCCTACACGACGCTGCTCTCCCCGTTCGACCCGGTCGTCTGGGACCGGGTGCGCGCCCGCGCGCTGTTCGATTTCGACTACCGGCTCGAGTGCTACACGCCGGCGCCGAAGCGGCGCTGGGGGTACTTCGTGCTCCCGATCCTGCGGCGCGGCGCGCTGGTGGGGCGGCTGGACGCCAAGGCGCACCGCGGCGATGGCGTCTTCGAGGTCCGCTCGCTGCACCTCGAGCCCGGCGTGCGCGTGAGCGACCGGTTCCTGGCGGATGTCGGCGGGGCGCTGGCCGCCTGTGCGGCGTGGCACGGCACGCCGCATGTGCGCGTGCGGCGGGCGGAGCCGGCGGGCGTCGCTCCGGCGCTCGAGCGGGCGGCGGCCGCCGCCGCGCCGGCGGGACCCGAACCTCCCGGCGAGGCGGCCGAGGCCGGAGCGGCCGCCGCGGCGTCCGACGCCGCCTGAGCGGAGCGCGGGTGCCGAGCCGCGAGCGACCCGACCCTCGGCACCGGCGCCCCGGCCCCCTCGAGCGGCTCGTGGAGCGGCTCCGCTCCGGCCTCACGGAGCCGGTCCAGCAGCTCAAGATCTCCCTCCTCCTGCTCGTCCTGCTCGTCGCGATCGGCACGCTCGGCTACGTCGTGCTGGAGGCGATGTCGCCGCTCGACGGGCTGTACATGACCATCATCACGCTCACGACGGTGGGCTTCCGGGAGGTGCGCGAGCTCGACGCGCCGGGGAAGGTGTTCACCATCTTCCTCCTCCTGAGCGGCGTGGTCATCGGCGCGTGGGCCATCCGCAACGCGGTCGAGGCCACGCTCGGTCAGGCCTTCTGGAGCTCGGTGCAGCGGCGGAGGATACGCGGCATGCTGGAGAGCTTGCGCGGGCACTACATCGTCTGCGGCTACGGCCGGCTCGGCCGGCACATCGTGCGGGACCTGCAGGCGCGGGGCGAAGCCTACGTCGTGATCGACGCGAACCCGGCGCTGGAGGAGGAGCTGCTCGCGCAGCGCCTCCCGTTCGTGCTGGGGGACGCGACGCTGGAGGAGAGCTTGCGGGCGGCGGCGATCGAGCGCGCGCAGGGGCTCGTCGCCGCGCTCGACTCGGACGCCAACAACGTGCTGACCGTGCTCACGGCGCGGGAGCTGAAGCCGGCGCTGCAGATCGTGGCCCGCGCCAACTCCGAGGCGCTCGAGTCGCGGCTCCTGCGCGCCGGCGCGGACCGCGTGATCGCGCCGGACTCGATCGGCGGCCACCGCATGGCGCTGGCGCTGCTGCGCCCCGCGGTGGACGACTTCTTCGGCCGCGTCTTCAACCTCGGCGTGCAGCCGGAGGTCGACGTCGGCCAGGTGACGATCACGCCCGGCTCCCCCTTCGCCGGGCAGACCGTCGCCGCCTGCGACCTGCGCCGCGTGCGCAACGTCTCGATCCTCGCCATCCAGACGACGGCCGGCGCGTTCGACCTGAACGTGCAGCCCGAGCGGATCATCGAGCCCGGCGAGACGCTGATCCTGCTGGGGCCCGCCGAGGCGATCTACGATCTGGAGGCGTTGTACAGCTCGGGGTGAGCGCGGGGGCCGTTCATTGGCCGGGAGCCAACCCCCTCAGCAGCGCCGGCGCCGCCAGCAGCAGCCACGTGCCGATCCCCGCCAGGAACGCTTCGCCCCGCGTGAACCGGGCGATGACCCGCAGGCCGACGATCCACAGCACCATCTGCCAGATCGCGAAGACGTCGAGGCGGCCGAGCAGCGCGCTGGTGATCGGGGACAGGTCGCCCGCGGGGAGGAAGCGGAGCACGCCCATGGAGATGTCGCGGGTCCGATCGATCGGCAGGCCGCGGTTGTCCTTCACGATCAGGAGCACGGAGACGGCCACCTGCTGCAGCACGAGGATGAAGCCGGAGTACGTCGCCACGATCATGGCGTTACGGAAGGTCACGCGCCCCTCGGCGAGCCGGCCGAAGAGCCAGAGCAGCGCGCCCGTGGCCAGCGTGCTGACCGCGACGGCGATGGGGACGAAGATGCCGCCGAGGTAGCGCATGCGCTGGGCGGCCGCCTCGAGCGTCTTCGGGTCGACGCCGGGCTTGCCCGCGGCCTGCGCCTGGAGCGCCGCCCGCATGATGAGCTCGTTGGCCGGCAGGAGCGCGTAGTAGAGGGCCAGGAACACGGCGGCGATGATGGCGAGCGGGAGACCCCATCCCGCGTCGGCGCGCCGGCGGAACACGGCGGCCGGCGAGACGAAGATGTCGACGAAGTCCTCCCAGAGCGGGACGGGGTGCTGCTGCTCGACGACGGTGGACATCTCGGCCTTTCGTGTGAAGGTGGAACGGGGATCCGGCGGCTCAGGCGCCGGCGATGCCCAGCTCGAGCTCCGCGCCGGCCGCGCCCGCGGCCGTGCCCGTGAGCCCGGCCGCGGCGGCGAACTGGGCGAGGGCGTCGAGGGCGTAGCGCTGGAGCGGCTCCAGCGGGACGAGCGGGTGCGGCACGTCGAAGAGGTGGATCGTGCCGACGACGCGCGGGAGCTGCCGGTCGAACGCCGCGGCCACGATGGCGCGCCGGCGCAGGTCGGCCGCCGCCACGTCGCGCAGGAACTGGATGCCGAAGGCGACGTGGCGGCCCTCGTCGCGCCGGACGAGGCGGAACCCTTCGGCCAGCCCCGGCAGCCAGCCGCGCTCGTCCAGCGCCTCGCCCGCGCCGCGGTAGCCGGTGCGGGCCAGCATCGCCTCGACGACGCCCATGTAATGCGTCACGCCCTCCGTCAGCACGTCCAGCAGGCGCGCCGGCTCTTCCTCGCGGCGCAGCCGTCGCGCGATCTCCTCCAGGTCGTCCACGAGAACCGCCCGCGGGTCGCCGGCGAGCGCGCCCGGCGTCTCGTCCCAGAGGACCTCGCGGAAGTAGCGGTCGAAGAAGTCGTAGTGCTTCGCCTCCTCGTAGAGCTGCGAGCCGAGGAACAGCTCCATCTCGATGCCGAGGCCGGCGCGGGCGACGGCGTCGACGAACGGCGCGAGCACCCGCGTCACCGAGGCTTCGCCCGCGTGGAACAGGCCGAGGAGCTGGAGGATCTGCTCGGCGAAGCCTTCGGCCGCGTGGTCCCGGCGGATCCGCTCCCAGTCCTCGCGGTCCGCGGAGAGGTCGATGTCCGCGGGGTCCCAGAACAGGCGCTTCGAGTTCGTGAAGAGCTGAAGGTAGCGCTCGGCGGCGACGGCGGGGTAGGACGGGGGCGCGGGCGGCTCGACCAGAGCGGCCGTTACGGCCGCCGCGGCGAGGCCCGGCGGCAGCCCGAGCAGCGCCGCGCCGCCGGCGGCGGAGCCGGCATCGTCCGGGAAGAGCGTGTCCAGCGCGGCGGCGCAGGCGACGAGGGCGCGCGCCGCGCGCACGTTCATGGCCAGGCGGGCGAGCGAGCCCTCGAGGCGGAGCCGCCGGCGCGCGACGGCGAGGACCGGGTCCATGACGCCCTGGACGACTTCCTTCCAGGCGCCGTACTCGCCGGAGAGGACGAAGGGCGCATGCGCCTGCGCGGCCGGGAGGAGGCTGACGCCGCGGCAGGCGCCGGCGTCGAGGTCGAGCACGACGGCCACCGGGTGGGGATAGCCGAGCTCCGGCGCCGGCGGATCCAGCACGAGCGCCACCGGCCAGCTCCAGCCGGAGGCGGCCTCGCGGTAGGACGCGCTGGCGTTCACCGCGGCGCGGAACGCCTCGGCCCACGGCTGCGTGAACGGACGGAGCGGCATGGGGCCACCCGAGGAAGGAGGGGCGCACGAAGCGCGGGCCCTATCTAATCCGCGCGCGGTGACGGGGTCAAGCGTAAGCGTTCGCGAGGAGGTCGGAGGTGTGGGGACGACATTCGACTGCCGTTGGGGCTGACTGCGGGTCCGACGGCGGGCGGGGGCGGGGGCGAGGGTGGGACGACCACTCCGGGTCCGCCGGCGGGTGGGGGCGGGGATTGCGGGCGGGGGCAGGCGCGAGCGCGGGCGCGGGCCCACGGCGGGAGCACTTCGGGCGCGGGCGCGGGGTCAGGGATCCGGGCGGTTCTCCAGCGCGATGATCGCGTTCGTCAACATCCCCACGCAGGCGCCGGGGAGGTTGTACGCTTTCCGGACCTGCGGCTCCGTGAACACCCGTTTGAGCACCAGCCGGCGCAGCACGGCCCGGACCTCGTTGGCCTCCTTCCGTGCGACCTCGTAGGCCCCGGTCTTCACCTTCGGTTTGAACGCGCCGACCCCCTCGGCCATGTTGAAGAGCACCGAGTCGGCCGAGCGCTCGAGGTGGTCCGCCGGCTTCGGCGCCCGCGCCTTCGCGCGGGACAGCAGCCCATCCACCTCCGCGACGAGCGCCTCTGCCGCCTGGACCCTGCGCATCCGCTCGAGCCGCATGGGTCCAATCCTCCCCCGAGCGTGGGGCGCCGCCATGGCAATTTGCGCGACCCCCGCCCCCACCCGCCGTGCTCCCGCCGTGGGCCCGCGCCCGCGCTCGCGCCTGCCCCCACCCGCAGTCTCCGCCCCCACCCGCCGTCGGACCCGGAGTGGTCCCCCCCTCGCCCTCGTCCCCGCCCGAAGTCGGACCCGCAGTCATCCCCGACCGCAGCGTCTGCGCCCGCCCCCGTGAACGGCTGCTCCGTTCCCCGGCCCGTGCGCGTGCCCGCGCCCAGCGCCGCAGGCGCCGCCCGCGAGCCGGCCTTGTCGGGCCGGGCGGGCCGCGATACACTGCACCCACTCCATCCCACCCGCGGCACCTCTTTGCACGGAGAATCCCCATGGCGCAAACGACCCGGGCGCTCGCCGCCGTCGTCGTGGTGGTCCTCGGCTCCGCATCCGGGCTGCTGGCACAGCAGCAGAAGACGATGCGGGTCGTCGACCTGATCGAGATCCCCGGCCTGTCCGACCCGCAGCTCTCGCCGGACGGACGCTCGCTGCTGTACGTCCGCTCGGAGGCGGACTGGAAGGCGAACAAGCGGATCCCGCACGTGTGGCGGGCCGACGTCGCCACCGGGCGGAGCCTGCAGCTCACGAACGGGGAGAAGGGGGAGAGCGGCGCGCGCTGGTCGCCGGACGGGAAGTGGATCGCGTTCACCGCGAAGCGCGGCGAGGACGAGGAGGGGCAGATCTGGCTGCTCCCCGCGGACGGCGGCGAGGCGAAGCGGCTGACGAAGCACGCGACGTCGCCCTCGGATCTCACGTGGGCGCCCGACGGCTCCGCGCTCTACTTCGTGGCCGACGAGCCGAAGTCGAAGGAGCAGAAGGAGCGTGAGAAGCTGAAGGACGACGTCTACGGCTTCGACGAGAACTACCAGCAGCCGCACCTGTGGAAGGTGGCGGTGCCGGGCGGCGAGGAGACGCGCATCACGTCCGGCGACTACGCGGTCACGGGCTACGAGCTGTCACGGGACGGCCGGAAGATTGTGCTGAACCGCGCGCCGAACCCGCTCCTCGGCTACGCGGACCGGAGCGAGGTCTGGGTCATGGACGCGGACGGCAAGAACGCCGCGCAGCTCACGAAGAACGGGCAGGCGGAGGGCGGGCCGCAGCTCTCGCCCGACAACGCGCAGGTCCTCTTCACCTGCGACTGCAACGAGAAGTTCGAGTCGTACTACAACGACAAGATCTTCGTGATGCCGGCGGCCGGCGGCGCGGCGCGCGTGCTGATGCCGGAGTTCCCCTACGAGGTCCGGCGCGCGGTCTGGTCGAAGGACGGCAAGGCGATCTACTTCGTGGCGAACATGGGGGTCCACAGCGAGCTGTTCCGCCTGGATCCCGCCTCGGGCAAGTACACGCAGCTCACGAACGGCGATCACGGCATCACGGGGTGGCAGCTCGCGGTCGGCCCCGGCATGCAGGTCTTCGGCGTCGACGACGCGACGAGCGCGGGCGACTTCCGGGTCATGCCCGCGGCGGGCGGCAAGCCGACGCAGGTCACGCACGTCTACGACCACTACGCGAAGGACTTCCGGCTGCCGCGGCAGGAGAAGGTGACGTGGAAGGGGAAGGACGGCGTCACCGTCGAGGGGCTCCTGTTCTACCCGCTCGACTACCAGGCGGGGCAGCGCTATCCGCTCGTCGTGCAGACGCACGGCGGGCCGGCCGCGTCCGACAACTTCGGCTTCGGCCGCTGGAACGACTACACGCAGGTCCTGACCGCCATGGGCTACGCGGTGCTGCACCCGAACTACCGCGGCAGCACCGGCTACGGCGACGCGTTCCTGCGTGACATGGTCGGCCACTACTGGCAGAACGCGCACTTCGACGTCATGGCCGGCGTGGACAGGGTCATCGAGATGGGCATCGCCGACCCCGACCGCCTGGTGGCCATGGGGTGGAGCGCGGGCGGCCACATGACGAACAAGCTGATCACGTTCACCGACCGCTTCAAGGCGGCGTCGAGCGGCGCCGGCGGCGCGAACTACGTCTCGTTCTACGCGCAGTCGGACACGCGCCACTACCGCACGCCGTGGTTCGGCGGCACGCCCTGGCAGAAGGACGCGCCGATCGAGAAGTACATCGAGACGTCGCCCGTCTTCGACACGTGGAAGGTGAAGACGCCCACGATCTTCCTGGTCGGCGGCTCCGACCCGCGCGTGCCCATGCCGCAGTCGGTCGAGATGTACCGCGGGCTCGTGGCCAACGGCGTGCCGACGCACCTCTACGTCGCGCCGCGCGAGCCGCACGGCTGGCAGGAGCTGCGCCACGAGCTGTTCAAGGCGAACGTCGAGCTGGACTGGTTCGAGAAGTGGGTGCGGAACCGGACGTACACGTGGGAGAAGGCGCCGGGCGGCGAGACGGCGACGACGGCGGCGCAGCAGTAGCGGCGTCGCGACGGTTCCGGGCGCCGCGGCGGGCACGGACATGA
>DASTKT010000162.1:0-129024 GCA_035715725.1 Longimicrobiales bacterium
CGGCGCTGAACTCGCCGGTCACGAAATGGACGCTCGGCGCGACGCTGCGGGACCTGCCGGTCGCGAACGGCGCGGGGAACCTGCTCGGCGGGCTCACGTTCCGCTACGTGAACGGCTACTACTTCCGCTCCGGGATCAACACCGGGAATATCCCGAGCTTCGGCACCCTGGACCTGAACCTGGGCTACCGGATCCCGCGGCTGAACTCCACGGTGAGCGTGGGCGTGAGCAACCTGTACACGTGCAGCCAGGACCCGGATCACCCTTTCCTGTATGCGACGACGGACGCGCAGAAGACGAAGCCGACGAACCGCTCGAAAAAGTGCGGCGTCGACGTCGGGCACCAGGAGATGATCAACATGCCGAACATCGGCACGATGGTCTTCGTCGGGGTGCGGTACAGCCGGTGAGCGACACGGGCGACGTCCGGGAGGGGAGCTACACCGGCGCGGCGGGGACGCGCCGGTGGCGGCTCTACCTCCCGCCCGCCCACGACGGCGGGCGGGCGCTCCCGCTCGTCGTCCTGCTGCACGGCTGCACGCAGGACCCGGCGGACCTGGCCGCGGGGACGCGGATGGACGCGGTGGCGGCCGAGGCCGGGGTGATGGTGCTGTACCCGGAGCAGCCCGCCGCGCACAACGAGAAGAAGTGCTGGAACTGGTACGACCCGGCGCACCAGCGGCGCGACGCGGGCGAGCCGTCGCTCATCGCCGGGATGACGCGCCAGATCATGGCGGAGTACGCGGTCGATCCGGCCCGCGTGTACGTCGGCGGCATCTCCGCCGGCGGTGGGATGGCCGTGATCCTCGCGGCGACGTATCCGGACCTCTACGCCGCGGCGGCGGCGCACTCCGGCGTGGCGTACGGCGCGGCGCGGGACGTGATGAGCGCGCTCGTCGCGATGGCCGGAAACGCGCCGGATCCGCGGTTGCAGGCCCGCGCGGCGTTCGAGGCGATGGGCGCGCGGGCGCGGCCGGTCCCCCTGCTCGTCGCGCACGGTGAGGCGGACCCGGTGGTCCGCGCGGCGAACACGCGGCAGATCGTGGAGCAGTTCCTCGAGCTGGCGCGACTGGCCGGCGCCGAAGCGCGCGGCGCCGCCGAGGAGGAGCGCGGGGAGGCCGGCGGTTACGCCTACACCCGCGCGCTCCACCGGGACGCGTCGGGGCGCGTGCTCGTGGAGAGCTGGCTGGTCGAGGGGCTCGGGCACGCCTGGTCGGGCGGCTCGCCGGCCGGCACGTTCACCGATCCGAAGGGACCGGATATCAGCCGCGAGATGCTGCGCTTCTTCCTCGAGCACCGCCTGCCGGGCTCGCCGGCCGTGCCGGCGAGCGGAGTGCGCACACCATGAGCGCGACGCTCTTCCCCGCCCACCCGGACCCGCTCCGCCACTGGCGCCGGCTCACGCCCGACCGGATCGCGCTCGTGGACCGCGTCCGCGGTGACCGGCGCACCTACGCCGAGCTGGACGCCGGCGCGGACCGGTGGGCCGCGGCGCTGGCCTCGCTCGGGACCGGCGCGGGCGACCTGGTCGCGGTGCTGGCCACGAACCGCCGCGAGCAGATCGAGCTGTTCTTCGCCTGCGGCCGGCTGGGCGCGGCCCTCGTCCCGCTGAACTGGCGCCTCGCCCCCGCGGAGCTCGGGCCGATCCTCGCCGATGCGCGGCCCCGCCTGCTGCTGGGCGAAGCCCGGTTTCGGGGCGCGGCAGAGGAAGCTTCACGGCAGAGTGGAGGAGTGGGAGAGTGGGGGAGTGGGAGACCGCCGGGCGGGAGGATCCCCCACTCCCCCCCTCCCCCGCTCCCCCACTCCGCCGTCTGGCTGGATCTCGACGCCGACGCGCCGGCGCTGCTCGAGCGCGCCGCAGAGCCTCCCGCCGACCGCCCCGTCGCCCCCGAGGACCCCGCGCTCGTGCTCTACACGTCCGGCAGCACGGGCCGGCCGAAGGGCGCGGTGCTGCCGCACCGGCAGATCGTGTGGAACGCCGTCGCGACGACGACGAGCTGGGAGCTGGGCTCCGCCGACGTGGCGCCGATCTCGACGCCGCTCTTCCACACGGGCGGCTGGAACGTCTTCGCGACGCCGCTCTGGCATCGCGGCGGCACGGTCGTGCTCCTCGACGCGTTCGACCCGGCCACGTTCCTCGACGTCATGGCGGAGGAGGGGTGCACGTTCTCGCTGACCGTGCCGACGCAGCTCCTGATGCTGCTCCAGCAGCCGTCGTGGGGCCGGCCGCTCCCGGCGCTGCGCAGCTTCATGTCGGGCGGCGCGTCGATGCCGCCGGCCGTGGCCGAGCGGGTCCGCGGCGCCGGCTACCGGCTGCGGGAGGGGTATGGCCTGACGGAGTGCGGGCCGAACTGCTTCGCCAGCACGAACGAGGCGTCGCTGCGCCGGCCGGGGAGCGTGGGATGGCCGATCGCGCACCTGTCGATGCGTCTGGAGGCGGAGGACGGCCGCGAGGCGGAGGTCGGCGAGCCCGGCGAGCTGCTGCTCCGCGGCCCACAGCGCTTCTCCGGCTACCTGCGCGATCCGGAGCGCACGGCGGAGGCGCTGACGCCGGACGGCTGGCTCCGCACCGGCGACCTGGCGCGGCGGGACGCGGACGGGGCCTTCTACATCTGCGGGCGCCGCAAGGAGATGTTCATCTCGGGCGGCGAGAACGTCTTCCCCGGGGAGGTCGAGGCGGCGCTCGCGGACTGCGCGGGCGTGGCGGAGGTCGCGGTGGTGGGCGTTCCCGACCGGCTCTGGGGCGAGGTCGGGCGCGCGTTCGTGGTGCGGCGGCCGGGCGCGCGGCTCACGGAGGCGGACGTCGTCGCGCACGTGCGGGCGCGGCTCGCCGCCTACAAGGCGCCGAAGTCCGTGGTCTTCCTGGAGGCGATCCCGCGCCTCGGCTCCGGGAAGGTGGACCGCCGCGCACTCGCATCCCTGGCCGCGGCGCCGGAGGCGTGATGGCGAAGGCGAAGGGCTCGACGCTGCGCGCGACGCTGGGCTTCCTCGACCGGCATCCGCGGCCGGGCACGCGCGAGGCCGTGCTGGCGCGGCTCGAGCCGGAGCTGCGGCGCACGGTCGAGGGGGCGGAGCCGACGGCCGAGCTGCCGTTCGAGGTGGCGCTCGCGCTCTGGCGCGCCGCCGACGCGCTCCTCGCCGGCGAGGACCCGGGCTGGGTCGAGCGCGCCGGCGCCGACTCCATCGAGTCGATCGGGATGCGCCTCTACGGCGGGATCCTGCGCAAGGCGAGCCCGATCGAGTTCCTCACGCAGCCCGTCAAGCTCTTCCGCCTCTACTACCACAGCGGCGACATGGAGGTGGTCGAGCAGGCGCCCGGCCGGGCGGTGCTCCGGCTCGTCGGCTTCGACCAGCCGGACCGGCTCTTCTGCCGGCGCCAGGCCGGCGGGCTGCGCCGCGCGCTCGAGCTCGCCGGCGGCCGCGACGCCAGCGTGCGCCACGTCCGCTGCGAGATCGAGGGCGACGCGTTCTGCGAGTGGGAGCTGCGCTGGGACGAGGCGGAGCGCGGCTGAGACGCCGGCCGGCGCGGCGCGGCGGACGGAGACGTGCCGCCGCGCCGAGCGGCCGCCCTCAGTGCCGGTGCGGCGCCGTCTTGCTCGCCCCATCCACGTTCGCGGGCGGCGCCGCCTTCGCCGCGGACGCGCCCCCGGTCCCCACCGCGCCCGGCGCCGCCTCGCCCATCATCCGCATCTCGTGCCCGCCGTGCTGCATCGGCTGCCCGCCGTGCTCCATCGGCATTCCACCGTACGTGACCTCGAGGTCGCGCTGCAGCTCGGGGTCGCCGAGGTCGACGCGCGGCCACTTCGCGCCGCCCGACGGGACGACGATTCCGCCGAGCGCGCCCATCCCGCCGCCGGGGATCGCATGCCCCGTGGGGTTGTCGTAGAACGCGGTCAGCCGGTAGACGTGCTCCGGCTCGACCTTGATGCCGCCCTTCCACCAGAACTTCCCGCGCGGCATCCCGACGACGTCGCCGGTGGCGTCGAGCTGGGGGCGCGCCTCCCAGAGCACGGTCTTCGCCGTGACGTCCTCGAAGCGCAGCAGCGTGGCGTAGCGATGGAGATGCCCGCCGACGCCGAGGACGCGGGCGGCCACGCTCGGCTTCCCCTCCCAGCTCTTCTGCGACTTGCCGGCGGGGAGGTCGTACTCGTGGATCCCGGCCGGCGGCATGACATCCATGTAGAACGGGTGGACCGAGAACGGCGGGATCCACGTCCCGCCATCGACGAACGGCATGCTGATGCGCATCTCGACGCCCTGGTACGAGCGGCCGGTCGGATTGTGCAGCATCGTCGTCACGAGGAGCCGCTCGCCCTTGCGCACCCTCAGCCCGAGGAGCCGGGGCAGCTTCACCGGGGCGGTCTCGGAGCCCATCGCGCCGATGCGCAGCATGATCGGCGAGAACAGCTCGCGCCGGTCGGGCATGATCAGGTTCAGGTGGTGCACGACGGCGCGCGGGACGGGCCGGCCGTTCCGGTCCACCATCTCGAGCCCGTAGCCTTGCAGCCAGCCGTCGCGCGGGATCACCACGGTCTGCGCGGGCGGCTCCGTCATGCCGCCGTGCGGGGCGCCCGCCGGCAGGTCGATCGGGGAGAGCGTCACCACGATCCGGCCGTTCTGCGGATCGTCCCGGAGAGCGAGCTTCGGGCTCTGGGCGCGCAGCGGCGCCACCATACCGAGCCCCGCGAGGAGAGAGGACGCGGTGATGCGTCCGAGGGTTCGATGCATGGTCAGGTCGTCTGTTCGTGCCTGGCCCGGCGCTCGCGCTCGCGGCGCCGGGAGCGGTCGGTCGCGGACAAGATAAAGGCGACGTCGGCGCCCGCCACCACGCGTCGCCTACAGCCCGCTCACCTCCAGCGGGCCCGCCTCTCCGGAGGCCAGGTCGACGAGGACGATCCGGTGGTGGTTCGTGTCGGCGACGTACAGCCGCTCGCCGTCCGTCGCGATCCCGCCGGGCTCCCACAGCTCCGCGGCCAGCAGCGTCGTACTGGTCCGCGTCTCGGGGTCCACGACCTTGATCGCGTCGTTGTACGTGTCGGCGACGTAGAGCCGGTCGCGCACCACGCAGACCGCGAGCGGGTGCTGCAGGCGCACGGCATCGCCCATGCCGTCCTTGTCGCCGAAGTCGAAGAGCCCGGTGCCGACGATGGTGCCGACGTCGCCTTCCGGCAGCGTGGCCCAGCGGATCGCGCTGGCCTCGCTGTCCGCGAAGAAGAGCCGCCGGCCGTCCGGGGCGAGGCCGCTCGGCTGCGCCAGCGCGGCCTCCCGCCCGACGCCGTCGAACAGCTCCTCGGCGCCGCTCCCCACCCACGGCTCCGCCACGCTCCGCTCGAGGTCGACGCGCCAGAGCTGGTGCGAGCCCGCCATGGCCACGTACAGCCGCGCGTCCAGCGGGAGCACGTCCCAGGGGGAGTTGAGCGCCGTCTCCCGAGCCGGCCCGGCCGCCGGCGGGTAGCGCCGGGACTGCTCTCCGGTCCCGGCGACCGTCTCCACGGTCCACTCGCCGATGCGCACGGCCCGGACCGCATGGTTGCCGGTATCGGCGACGAAGAGCCGGCCCGCCGCCGGCGCGACGCCCTGCGGGCCGCGGAAGCGCGCCTCGGCCGCCGGGCCGTCCGCGAGCCCCTCGCCCCCGCCGACCACGACCTCGACCTCGGCCGAGCGGCCGTCGGCGGCGAGGCGCGCCACTACGATGCGGTCGTGGCCGGTGTCGGCGATGTAGAGGCGGCGGTCGGCGGCGTCCACCGCGACCTTCCCCGGGTAACGCAGCGGCCGGTCGGGCTCCGGCGGGTCCGTCGGGAAGACGCGCGGCTCCGGGTCGAGCGTCCCCTTCTGCGCAGCGTCGTCGATGATCCGCCGGACCGCGGTGGCGAGCTGCGCGGCCGGCACCTCCCCGGCCTGCTGCGCCACGACGTACCCCTCGGGGTCGAGCAGCACCAGCGTGGGCCAGGCGCGCACCGCGTACGAGCGCCAGACCCGGAACTGGCGGTCGTTCACGAGCGGGTGGGCGAGCCCGAGCCGCAGCGCCGCCTGCCGGATGTTCTCCGTCACCCGTTCCGCGAGGAACTTGCCGGAGTGCACGCCGACGACCACCAGCTCGGAGCGGATCTCGTCTTCCAGCTTCCGCAACTGCGGAAGTTCATGGAGGCAGTTGATTCAGCCGTAGGTCCAGAAGTCCAGCAGCGCGACCTTGCCGCGCAGGTCTTCCAGCCGCAGCGGCCGCCCACCGGTGTTGATCCAGTCGAGCCCGTCCGGGAACTCGGGCGCGTGTACGCGAGCCATGGCCACCTTCCGGTCGAGGGTCGATTGCGTCCCGTGCCGAGATGCAACAACGCCGCCCCGGCGGCGGTTCCAACGAGAACCGCCCGGCGCGCGGTTGGGCGCGGCCGGGCGGCCTTCACGACCGATGCGCCGCTCAGCGCAGCTTCCGGATCTCCTCCGCCAGCCGCGGCACGATCTCCAGCGCATCCCCGACCACGCCGTAGTCGGCCACCTTGAAGATCGGCGCGTCCGGGTCCTTGTTGATCGCGACGATCGTCTTCGCGCTCCGCATCCCCGCCAGGTGCTGCATCGCGCCGCTGATCCCGACGGCGATGTAGAGCTGCGGCGAGACCGTCTTGCCCGTCTGGCCGACCTGCTCGGCGTGCGGGCGCCAGCCGGCGTCGACGACGGCGCGCGAAGCGCCGAGCGCCGCGCGCGGACCGATCGCCTCGACGAGCTGCTCGAGGACGCCCCAGTTCTCCGGGCCCTTGAGCCCGCGCCCGCCGCTCACGATGACCGGCGCCTCGGCCACGTCCAGCTTCGCGCCGGCCGCCGCCTTGAGCTCCCGGATCTTCACGCGCCCGGCGTCCGCCGGCGCCTGCAGCCGCTCGACCGCGCCGGCCTTGCCGGATTCCGCCGGCCGGAACGTGTTCGGCCGGACCGAGACCATGCGCGGCTCGCCCTGCAGCGCGACCTTCGCGAACACGCGGCCGGCGTAGACGGGGCGCGTGACGACGAGGTCCCCGCCGTCGAGCGCCAGATCCGTGACCTCCGCGGCGAGCGGCACGTCGAGGCGCGCCGCCACGCGCGGCGAGAGGTCGCGCCCCTGCGCCGTCGCCGCGAAGATCGCGGCGAAGTAGCCCTTGCCCTGCGCCGCGTCCGCCACCACCCGCGCGTACGCCTCCGGCGCGTAGCGCCCGAGCGCGGGCGACTCGGCCACGAGCACCCGGTCGGCGCCGAACCGGCCCAGCTCCGCCGCCAGCCCGGCCACGCCGTCCCCGCCCACCAGCACCGCGTGCACCTCGGCGCCGCCGCCGTCCGCCAGCCGGCGCCCGGCCGCCAGCGCCTCCAGCGAGACGCGCCGCAGCTCCCCGTCGCGCTGCTCCGCGACGACCAGTATGTTCCCCGGCATCAGATCCTCCCGGCCCGCCGCGCGCCGGCGGCGTCGCTTGCGTTCGTCATGGGACGGCCTCTCACAGGACCCGCGCCTGCTCGCGGAGCACGCGGACCAGCTCCGGCACCGCGGCCGCGCCCTCGCCCACGATCCGCCCCGCCGGCCGCTCCGGCGGCGGCGCGAGCGCGAGCACCTCGATCCGGCTCGGCCCGAGCTGCGCCTCCTTCTCCACGAGCGGCTTCTTCTTCGCCGCCATGATCCCCTTCAGCGACGGGTAGCGCGGCTCGTGCTCGCCCTTCGTCGTGGTGACGACCGCCGGCAGCGGCGCCTCCACCACCTCGACCCCGCCCTCCACCTCGCGCTGGCAGACCACGGCGCCACCCTCGACGGTGAACTCCGTCACCGCCGTGACGCACGGCAGGTCGAGCAGCTCCGCCAGCATGGGGCCGACCTGCTGCTGGTCGTCGTCCACCGCGCGCATGCCGCACAGGATCAGGTCGGCGCCGCCCGCCTTCAGCTCCGCCGCCAGCGCCTTGGCCGTGGCCAGGCCATCCATGGTCGGCGCGCCCTTCAGCAGCACCGCCGCGTCCGCGCCCACGGCCAGCGCCGAGCGGAGCTGCTCCCCCGCCGCCGGCTCGCCCACGCTCACGACCGTGATCTCCCCCTGCCCCTGCGCTTCCTTCAGGCGCAACGCCGCCTCCAGCGCGTACTCGTCGTACGGGCTGATGATGAACTTGATGCCGGCGGGATCGATGGACTTGCCATCGGCGCCGATCCTGATGCGCGCCTCCGTGTCGGGGACGCGCTTCACGCACACGAAGATCTTCACGCCCCGTGCTCCTTTCCGGGAAACTGGCCCGACTTCGCGGGCGAGAATGTAGGGACCCCCACCCCGGCAAGCAAACGGCGCCGCGTGGGCGCCGTGGGATCTCCGCGCGGCCGGGAAGCCCGGCTCAGGCGCGCTGGAGCAGCCGGTCGAGCTCGCCCTCGAGCGCCCCGGCGCGGGCGTCGTTCGTGTGGGACTTCAGGATGCGCTCGCGCGCCGCCTCGCCGACCGCGCGCACCTCCCCGTCCGACAGCTCCAGGTAGGCGACGACGTCTTCCGCCGAGCGTGGGAGCAGCACCTCCACGGCCGGCTCGAGGAACTGGTCGAGCCCCTCCCACGCGTCGCTGACGATCGCGGCGCCGCACGCCGCCGCCTCGAAGATGCGCACCGACGGCGACCACCCCCACCGGCGCATCTCCTCGCGCGTCACGTTCAGCGTGAGCCGGTTCGACGAATAGAACGCCGGGTGGTCGGCCGGCGGCACGTGCTCGAACCGGCGGACGTTGTCGGGCCATGCGAGATCGGCGGGGTAAAGCGGCCCCGCCACCACGAAGTCCTGGCCCGGCCGGCGCCGCGCCGGCTCGAGGAGCAGCCGCTCCAGCGTCGGCTGGCGGTCCGGCGCGTAGGTGCCCATGTACCCGAGCGCGCAGCGGTACGCCCGGCGCCCCGGCGTGCGGGCGTGGCGCTCCGGATCCACCGCGCAGTAGAGCGGCCTCGCCCGCGGCGCGCCGTAGCGGGTCTCCAGCTCGCGCAGCACCGGGCCGCCCGTGAACGAGAAGTACACGTCGAAGATCGGCACCTGGTCCGCCCGCAGGTACTCGGCGGCGCCGCGGTCCCGGTACGCCCGCAGCGTGATCGGCGTGTCGATGTCGTAGAAGAGGCGAGGCCCGTCGAACTCCTGTGCCAGGAAGTCCGCGGCGTCGATCCCCGGGCGGAAGTACGAGCCGAGCAGCACGGCGTCCGCGTCCAGCAGCTCGCGGCGCAGCTCGCGGCGCGCCACGCTCCACTGCTTGAAGAGGCGGACGTCGGCGTAATCGCACGCCGATGGCGGGAGGTCCCGGTGCTTCCCCGCGTACCACGGCGCGTCCCACTCGTAGAAGACGACGTCGTGCCCGCGCGCCGCCAGCGCCCGGCAGAGGCCGCGGTACGTCGTCGCGTGGCCGTTCCCCCAGGCGCTGGTGATGGAGAGCCCCAGAAAGACCAGCCTCATCCGGCCGCTCCGCGGAGCGACCGGGCGAGGCGCCCCACCGTCCACGCCAGGATGAGCCCGCCGCCCAGTAGCAGCGGAACCGTGAGCATCGGGTCGCGGATCGCCCGGAACCGGCCGTGGCCGTCGTGGATCTCGATGAAGCCCACCGGCGAGACGACGATGCCCCCACCGCCGCCGCCCCCCTTCCCCGCGGCGCGCCGGCGCAGCGGCAGCCCCCGCCCCGAGCCGCCGCCCGCGCCGAAGCCCCAGCGCGCCTTGGCCACCGGGACCACGGTCACACCGTCGGACTCCACCGCATCGGCGAAGATGGCCTCCGCCCGGGCCGAGTGCCCGAGCCGCGTGGCCAGCCGCTCGACCATCGTCCCCCGCTTCGACAACCGCATGACACCCTTCACGATCGACCTCCTGATCCGCGCTCCGCGAGCCGGCCCAGCGCCTCGTCCACCTGCCGGGCCCGCCCGGCGTAGCTGTGGTCCCGGACGGCGCGCGCTCGCGCGGCCGCCCCGATCTCCCGCACCCGCCGCTCCGGCGTCTCCCGCACGAAGCGCACGATGTCCGCCGCCCCCTCCGCCACCAGGATCTCCCGGTCCGGCTCGAAGAAATGCTCGATCCCCGGCCACGCGTCCGTGATCTGGCACGCGCCGGCCCCCGCCGCCTCGAACATCCGTGTCGCCGGCGAGTAGCCGTTCCGCGCCATCGCTTCCCGGTGGACGTTCAGCACCAGCCGCGCCGAGCAGTTGATCGCGTTGTGGAGTGCCGTCGGCACGTGCCCCAGCCAGCGCACGTTCGCCGGCAGCGCGCGGTCGCCCCAGCCGTTCCCGCCCAGCATGAACCGGCCCTCCGGCAGGCGCTCCGCCACCGCGAGGAACAGCTCCTCGACGCGTCGCTCCCGGTCCGGCAGCCGGTTCCCCATGAACACCAGGTCGCACGCCAGCTCCGGGGCCGACGCCACCGGGTGGTGCACGTCCGGATCGAGGCCGTTGTAGATCGGATGGCACGCGCGCGCCCCGAGCGCCGTGTAGCGCTCCACCACCGGCTCGCCGCCGCCGTACGTGAAGACGATGTCGTAGCGCGGGATGCAGCGCCGCAGCGGATCGGCCGGGTCCGCCTCCACCCGCGCCAGCGTGTCCGCCGCGTCCACGTCCCAGAACGCGCGCAGCCGCGGACCCGCCATCGTCGCGACGCGCTCCTCCAGCTCGCCGTCCAGCGCGCCCACGCCGCTGCACTTCACCACGAGCTCCGCGCCGGCCGCCTCCGCGAGCAGGCGCTCCAGCTCCGCCTCGCCCCGGTAGACGCGGACGCGGACCCACTCCGGGTCCTCGGCCAGATCCCGGTTCGCCTGTCGGTCGTAGATGTCCGGCTCGCAGAAGTCGATCGTGTGGCCGAGCGCCGCCAGGGCGCGGAAGATCCCGCGGTAGTAGGTGGCCGCGCCGTTCCAGTACGCGCTGACGATGGAGGACCCGAAGACGTAGATGCGCACCCCGCCTCCCGGACGGTGGGACCGTTCCGGCGTCCGACACGACTCGCGTCGTCGGAGGGTAGCCGACGCGATCAGGCGGGCAAGGTTTGTTCCAGGGACACGCCGGCTCGGCGGGCTCGAGCCTGCCGACTCCGCCGCCAGGCCGCGCACGGCTCCGGCCGGGCGGCGGCGCGCGGCGAGCGCGCCGCCTCGCCCGCCCGGATCAATGCTCCGAGGTGGTCCGCCCCAGCTCCTGCGCGTACGCCGCCTGCAGCCCCTCGAGGTAGCGGTCGAAGAGCGCGGCCATCGCCTTGTGCTCCGTCTGCACCGCCTCGCGCAGCCGCGCGTCCGTCAGGAAGTCGTAGAGCACGGCGGCCATGATGCGGGCGTCCATCACGAAGCCGGTGTGGCCCACGTCCTTGAAGTTGTCCTCGTTCATGCCGTAGGTGTGGTTCGGCGAATTCGAGCTGAAGACGCTGACGCCGACGCCCGGGATGTCCCGCGTGACCCAGCCGGTCTCCTCGTACCCCGACGGGCGCTGCGGCTCGGCGTTCAGCTTCGGGGCGCCGAGCTTCTTCGCGTAGGCGAACTTCAGCTCCTCCAGCGAGCCGAGCGCGATCCCGTCCCGGTACTCGCCGTAGCGGTCGATCTCCAGCTCGACGCCCATCGCCTCCGCCGCGCCGCGCGCCGCGTGCGTCATCATCGAGTCGATGTGCGCCAGGTAGACCTCGTCGGGGTAGCGGATGTAGTAGTCCACGACGGCCCGGTCCGGCACGACGTTCGGCGCGACGCCGCCCTCCGGGATCACGCCCTGGATCGCCGCCTCCGGCCGCAGCCCGGAGCGCAGCCGGTCGACCGCCGTGTAGAACATGACCGCCGCCTCCAGCGCGTTCCGCCCGTTCCACGACGAGAGCTGGTGCGCCGGTCTCCCCTTGAACACGTACTTCACCGAATTGATGTTCAGGCAGCAGACGCCGAAGCCGGCGCGCGCCCGCCCGGTGCCGCCGCCGCTCGAGTGGCTGCGGATCAGGATGTCCGCGTCCTTGAAGACGCCCGCCTTCCACATGATCGCCTTGGCCGGGGGCCCGACCTCCTCGGCCGGCGTGCCGTAGAGCCGGATCCGACCGGGGATGCGCCGCTCCGTCATCTCCTGCTGGAGCGCCGCCGCCGCCGCGATCGCGACCGGCGTCTGCGCGTTGTGCTGGTCGCCGTGGAAGTCGCCCTGCGTGCCGCGGAGCGCGTCGTACTCGCCGATCAGGCCGAGCGTGGGGCCGTTCGTCCCCGCCGGCGAGTCCCAGCTCGCGACGAACGCGGTCTTCAGATCCGCGACGCCCGTCTGCACCTGGAATCCCATCCCACGCAGCACCTTCGTCAGCGTGTCGACGGCGCGGACCTCCTTCCAGCCCGACTCCGGGTTCCGGCCGATCCAGTCGCTCAGCGCCTGCATCTGCGACGTCCAGAGCGCCTCCACGCGCTGAAGCACCCGGTCACGCCCCGCGTCCCGCCGGGCCGCCAGCCGCTCCGCCGTGGCCGTCGGGTTCAGCCGCGCCTGCAGTCGGTCGATCTCCTGGAGCACCGAGCCGGCGGCGGTCCGCTCCGTGGGCGTGGTCTGCGCCCGGAGCGGCGAGGCGGCCGCGGCGGCCAGCGCCAGGGCGGTGAGGCAGGTCAGGCAGCGCATCATCGATCGCTCCTTCCTCGGGTGTCGGTGCGGCCGTGCCCGCCGCTCGGGACCGCCCGCGCCGGCGGCTCGCCGCACCTGCGGTGTCGTCGAGGACGCCGTGCGGGCGCCTCGAGGCTCACCGGATCGGTTGTCGGTTCGGAAGGCCGGTCGCCCGCCGGCGCCGCGGACGCGGCGGCGGTGAGGAGCCGGATGAGAGGGACGGAGGCGGAGTATGCAGGCACGTGGGAAAGTGCGTCAAGCCGGCCGCGGCGGCCCCGCGTGGTAGGCGCGCGGCGGCGCGGCGGACCGCGGGCGCCGTGGTCGGGACCGCCGGCGCCGCAGCCCGGACGACGACGCCGGAGCCGGACGGCCGCGCCGGGCTCAGCCGATCGGCGCCCCGCTGAGCGGCACCTCGCCGGCGGGGATCCGGGCCCGCGGCCGGCCGCCGTAGATCGCGTCGATGACGTGCGCCACCACGAGGCTCTCCTCGGCCCCAGCGTCGTACGCCGCCGATTCCGCCAGCCGCCGCGCCCACGCCACGATCGCGCGGCCGAGCCAGTCCCGCGACTCACGGGCGACGATCTCCGACTGCCGGCCGCGGAAACGCGCCAGCTCGAAATCGAGGAAGCTGCCGCCCACGTTGCGGAACTCCGCGCCGCCCGCGGTGCCGTACGCCGTCGTGCGGATGACGCAGTCCTGGCCGGCGTGCGCGTTCCAGCTCACGGCCACGGTCGCCGTCGCGCCGCCGTCCAGCTCGATGCGCGCGGTCGCGAAGTCGTCGACCCCGCCGGCCGGCAGCGGCGCGCCGTCGCGGTAGGCGCGGCCGTTCACCGAGCGGACGCGAGGATGCCCGAGCACCCACAGCGCCAGGTCGGCCACGTGCACGCCCAGGTCCATGAGCGAGCCACCCCCCGCCACCGCCGGGTCGTGGCACCACGCCTTGTCCGGGCCGTACGCGTTGTGGAACACGCTCTCCACCGCGAAGACGGACCCCAGCTCGCCGCTCCACGTCAGCCGGTGCAGCTCGCGCATCCCGTCGGTGAAGCGGTACGAGTAGTCCACGCACAGCAGCCGGTCCGCGCGCCGCGCCGCGGCCACGATCCGGCCGGCCTCCGCCGCGTCCAGCGCGAGCGGCTTCTGGCAGAACACGGCGAGCCCGCGCTCGAGCGCCGCGATGGCCTGCGGCGCGTGCAGCGCGTTCGGCGTCGCGATGACGACCCCGTCCAGCCCGAGCGACGTCGCCGCGTCCAGCAGCGCCTCCGCCTCCGTGAACGGGGCGGCCCGGGGATGCGCCGCGGCGGCCCGCGCGACGCGCTCGGGGACCGGGTCGCACAGCGCCGCCACCACGCCGGCGTCCGCCGCGGCCACCGCGTCGAGCCGCATGGCGCCGATCCAACCGAGGCCGATGAAGCCGAGCCGCGGCCCGCTCACGCTACCACCCCGGCGGGCGTGACCACCGCCTTCAGGAAGCCGCCGGGCCGCGCCGCGGCGGTCGCGAACGCCTGATTGATCTCCTCCAGCGGGAAGAAGTGCGTCAGGAGCGGTGCGAGATCGAGCACGCCCTCCGCGAGCAGGCGCACCGCTTCCTCCATCCCGGCGGTGTAGATGCGCGGGTCGCGCTCGTGCGCGTTGATCACGTCCAGCCCGCGCCAGTTCCAGAGCTGCATGTTGACCGTGCGCGGCCCGTCCTGGTGGTAGCCGGCCACGACCAGGCGCCCGCGCACCCGCAGCAGCTCGGCGCCGAGGTCGAGCGGCCGCTGCTTCCCGGTGCACTCGAGCACGACGTCCGCCCCGGCGCCGCCCGTGAGCGCGAGCACGCGGCCGGCCACGTCGTCGTCGTACGTCAGCCGCACGTCGGCGCCCATGCGCCCGGCCAGCTCCAGCGCGTCCTCCCGCCGCGAGACGGCCACCACGTGCGCCGCGCCCGCTCGCCGGACCAGCCGCGTCAGGATCGCGCCGAGAAACCCCGCGCCCAGCACCACCACCGTGTCCCCGACGCGCACGCCGGCCCGCCGGGCCACGTTCACCGCGCACGCCACCGGCTCGCCCGGGACCGGGTGCCCCGCCAACTCCTCCGGCAAGGCGACGACGTTCTCCGCCGCCGCCACGTCGTACTCCGCGAAGCCGTTGTACGACAGCGCCGTCACCGCGTCGCCCGCCTGCACGTGCGTGACGCCCGCGCCCACCTCCGCGACCCGCCCGTACACCTCGTGCCCCGGGGCGCCGGGCTCGAGCGGGTAGCCGATCCCGGGGATGCCCGCCCACGGCCCGAGGTTCGATGCGCACACGCCGCACCCCTCCACGGCCACCACGACCTGCCCCGCGCCCGGCCGCGGCGCGGCCTGCGCCTCCAGCTCGAACCGCCCCGGCTCCACCAGCCGCGCGCTCCGCATCACGCCGACCCCAGCTCCGCCACGATCCCCTCCAGCTGCTCCGCCCGGTGGGCGCACGTGTGGCGGGCGCGGATCGTCTCCAGCCCGTTCTCCGCCAGCCTGCGGCGCGCCGCCTCGTCCCGCGAGAGCCGCAGCATCTCGGCCCGCATCTCCGCCGGCGAGTGCACCATCAGGTAGTCCACGCCCGCCCGGAACAACCCCTCGCGGTCGTCCCACTCCGTCGACAGCAGCGGGATCCCGCACGCCATCGCCTCGAATGGACGGATCGTCGGGATCCCCGGCAACGTCGCCACGTACGGCCCCCGTGGGATGTGCACCGTCATCTTCGCCCGCGCGTACGCCTGCGGCACGTGCAGGTTCGACAGGAACCCGCGGAAGTCGATGCCCGCCTCCTGGATCGCTCGCCGCCCCTCCTCGGGGTAGCGCACGCCGTGCACGGCGAAGCGCAGCGACGGAAGCTGGCGCGCCGACTCGATCAGATACTCCCGGATCTCCGGCGTGCGCTCCTCGTCCCCCCAGTTCCCGACCCACACAACGTCGTCCGTCTTCTCCGCCGGCAGCGGCCGGAACAGCGTCGTATCCGCCGCCTCGTGGAACGTCCAGACGCGCCGGATGCCGAAGTCCCGCCGGTAGACCTCCGCGAGCGAGTCGCCGTACGCCAGCACGCCGTCGTAGTGCATCAGGTTGAAGCGCGCGATCTGCTGCGGGAGACTGACCGGCCGGTGGTGCGTGTCGTGGAAGAGCAGGAGGAAGTCCTTCCGGCGGTGCCGGACCACGCCCAGCGCCCCCACCAGCTCGGGCTCGTTGAACTCGTGGACCAGCACGACATCGGCGCCGCGAGTCAGCTCGTCCACTTCGTCGATGACCTGGTCCCAGCCGAGATACATCTGGATCTGGATCTCCGGGAACAGCCGCGCGAACTCGACCACGTACCCCGCCCCGTGGTCCTTCACCAGGTTCTCCGTCGACCAGTTCGTCCAACGCTCGCACGAGACCACCTCGTGGCCGCGCGCCTGCATCGCCCGCAGCAGCCCGCGCAGGAAGTGCGCGTTGCCGTGGCTCCAATCACTGACGATCGAGTGCGTGAACAGCACGACCTTCATTCCGGAGCCGCCTCCTCGCGGGCACGTCCGGCGCGCCGGACCGCCAGCTCGCGGTAGAGTGCCTCGTATTCCTGGACCATCCGCGCGGGCGTGAACCGCTCCAGCGCCCGGGCCTGGCCGGCCGCCGCGAGCGCGCGGCGCCGCGGCTCGTCCGCCAGCAGCGAGCGGACCGCCGCCGCCAGCGCCGCCGCATCGCCCGGCGGGTAGAAGAGCGCGCAGCCATCCCACAGCTCCCGGAACGTCGGGATGTCGCTCGCCACCAGCGCGCAGCCGGCGAGCGCCGCCTCCAGCGGCGCCAGCCCGAAGGGCTCGTACCGCGACGTCGCCGCGTACACGGCGGCGCCGCCCAGGAGCCGGCCGATCGCCTCGCCGCTCAGTCGGCCGGCCCAGCGCGGCCCCGGCCCATCCGCCGGGAAGTCGCGGCCGCCACCCGGATGGCGCACCTCCCCCGCCACGACGACCTCCGCCACCCTCGCGAGCCGCGGCGCCGCCGCGGCCAGGTCCCCGAAGCCTTTCGCCTCGTCCCAGAGCCGCCCTACCGCCACGACCCGCGCCGGCCGTCCCCCCACGGGCCGGAGAAAGCCACCGGCGCTGCGCGCGTTGTGCACCACGCGCACGCCGGCCACGCCGTACAGCTCCTCCACCCGCTGCGCCATCCAGCCGCTCGGCGCGACCCGCGCGTCCGCGCCCGCCAGCCCCGCCGCCACCCACGACCGATACCGGCCGAACCAGGCGTCCTCCGGCGGCGCCCCCGCCTTGACCACGTGCCACCAGCTCACGACGTCGCTGTGCGCCACCACCAGCTTCGGCGCACCCAGATCGCAGGCGCCGTAGACGAATTGGTTCAGATGGATCGCGTCCGCTGCCGCGCGCGCCGCCAGCTCCGCCAGCGCCGCGGCGGAACGGCCAACGCCCGGCTCCGGCTCCGGCATCCACTCCAGCGGAAAATCGAGCGAGACGAATTCGACGTCCGGATGCGCGGCCGCCCACGCCTGCTGCACCGGCGTCGGCGGCCCGCCCAGCGCCGCCAGCACCACCTCGTGACCCCGCCCCCGCAGCGCCCCCACCAGCTCCTCGGTATAGCTCCAGACCCCGCCGATGACGTCCGTCGTGACCAGGAGCCGCATGGCCGGCGCCCGCGGACCGCGGCCCCGCTCAGGCGGTGAGCGGCTCGGCCGCCCCGCCGACCCCCGCCGGGAGCCGCAGCGACGGATTCCCCCGCACCCACTCCGCCAGCCGGCGCACCCCCTCCTCCTTCGACACCCGAGGGCTCCAGTCCAGCTCGCGCATGATCCGCGTGATGTCCGTGACGTACAGCCGCTGGTCCCCAGGCCGCCACCCCGCGAACCCCACCGGCACCGGCTGCCCCAGCACCGTCTCGAGCAGCCCGATCAGCTCCAGGAGCGACGTCGCGTTCCTCGACCCGCCGCCCACGTTGTAGACGCGCCCCGGTTGCTGACGCGCCGCGGCGTTCGCCCGCACCAGCGCCTCGACCAGGTCCTCCACGTACAGGATGTCGCGCACCTGCTTGCCGTCGCCGTACAGCGTCAGCGTCCGCCCCGACAGCGCCGCGATGATGAAGTGCGCCACCCACCCCTGGTCCTCCGTGCCGAACTGCCGCGGCCCGTAGATGCAGCTCATGCGGAACACGCACGTCGGCACGCCGAAGATCCGCGCGTAGTCGCGCACGTACTGGTCCGCCGCGCCCTTCGAGCAGCCGTACGGCGAATGGAAGTCCAGCGGCTGGTCCTCCCCGATCCCGCGCCGCTCGTCCGTGAACAGATACCGCGTCCCGTTCGGCGATACGCCCACACCCTGCAGCTCGCCGTACACCTTGTTCGTCGACGTGAAGAGCACGACCGGCCGCTCGCTCTGCGCCCGTGCCGCCTCCAGCACGTTCAGCGTCCCGCCCACGTTCACCGCGAAGTCGTGCGCCGGATCGGCCACCGACGTCGTGACCGCCACCTGCGCGGCCAGATGGTACACCGAGTGCGCCCTCGAGACGACCCGCTTCACGTGCCCCGCATCCCGCACGTCCCCGACCTCCACCTGCAACCGCTTCGGGTGCCGGCTCCGCAGCCAGTGCAGGTTCTTCTCCGCTCCCGGCCGCGACAGGTCGTCGTAGACCACCACCCGCTCCCCCCGCGTCAACAGCGTATCGGCAAGATTGCTCCCGATGAACCCCGCGCCGCCCGTCACCACCACGACCTGCTCCGTCTGCCAACTCATCGGATCCTCTCCGCCGTGTCGCGCCGCCGCCGCGCCCGCCCCGCGCGGCCAACCGGACCCCCCGGGGCTCGGCCCCCTCCCGGCGCCGCGGCCTCCCTCGTTCTCGCCGGGTCGCGGGCCCGGCGGCATCAGCAAAATACTGCAATTTTGCTCGCGCCTGCGGCTTCAAGATCCATACCATGTCCACGTCGGCCGATGCGCTGTACGGCCGGCCATTACAGCGTGATTGACATGGAACATACCTTGCGCGGCCGCGCGCCGCGCCCCTGTAAAGCACCGCTAAATTCAAATGTTTGCTGGCGGAGAAGAAGCGTGATCGACGCCATCATGCTCTGGAACGAGCCGAACAACCTGTCGCACTGGGATCGGGAGCTCGACCCGGAGTGGTCCACGTTCGCGGCCATGTGCGGACTGGCGGTCGATGCGCTGCGTGCCGCGGCGCCGGCTACGCCGCTCGTGCTGGGCGGGATCAGTCCGATCGACCCGTTGTTCCTGCGGCTGCTCGCGGGCTACGGCCTGCTCGCGCGGCTGGACGTGCTCGCGGTGCACGGCTTCCCGTTCGACTGGAACCTGTGGCACGCGGAGGAATGGCCGCGGAAGCTGGCCGAGCTGCGCGCCGAGTTCGGGATGCCGGTCTGGGTCACGGAGACGGGCGTGAGCAGTTGGGCGTCGGAGGCGAACCTGCTGTGGGGGCTGCGGCGGAGCACGCCGTTGCTGAAGGCCGCCGCCGACCGGGTGTACTGGTACACGCTCTACGACCTGGCGCCGGAGCGTGAGGCGACGACGCGGCATGGCGCGGCGGAGGGCTCCTCGTACTGGCGGCACTTCCACTTCGGGCTGTTGCGCTCGGACGGCACGCCGAAAGCGGCGTTGGAGCACTTCGACCCGGAGCTGGGGATCTGTCAATGGATCCACTTCCAGGACGAAGCGCGGCTGGAGGGGACGGTGGAGTGGCTGAAGCGCATCGGCGTGCGGCGACTGCGCAGCGGCCTGTCGTGGGCGGAGTGGCACCTGCCGGACGCGGCGCGGTGGTTCGATCGGATCGTGGAGGCGTTCGCGCCGTTCCACCTGACGCTGACGCTCTGTTTCACGCCGCCGTCGGCCGGCATCCGGCCCCACCACACGTCGCCGCCGCGGGACATCGGCGAGTTTGCGCGCTTCGCGGGCTGGGTCGCCGAGCGCTACCTGCGGGGGTGAGCGCCGCGGCGGCTCACGCCGACGGCTCGGCCGGCTCGCAGATCCACATCTCCGTGAACGGGTGGTCCACGGTCCGCATCCCCGCCGAGCGAAGCATCGCCTCCATCCCGGCCTCGTTCGGCACCCACCAGTTCGTGGGGTCGCCGGCATAGCGGTGCTCGACGAAGTACATGCACGGGAAGCCGGGCGCCTCGAACATCGCGCGCTCGGTGATCGGCGCATCGCCCGGCACGGCGGCGCGCTCCGGGCCGCCGCGGATCATCGACTGGAAGATCAGCCGCTTCCGGACCACGCGCACGACCTTGTCGAGCCCGAGGAGCGGATGGCGCAGGTGGTAGAAGACCCCCATGAAGAGGACGTAGTCGAAGGCGGACGGAAGCTGGTCGAGCTCGTAGACGTCCATTCGCCGGAACTCGATGTCCAGCCCTTCGACCGCGGCCGCGAAGCGCGCCTGCTTCAGGTAGTGCTCGTCGTGGTCCACGCCCAGGACCTGCGCGCCGCGGCGCCGTAGCTGCTGCGAGTAGAAGCCCGCGTTGCAGCCGATGTCCAGTGCGCACAGCCCCGTCATGTCTTCCGGGAGGTACTGCCGCACGTGCCACCACATCTCGTCGAGGAAGTTGCCGAGCGGATGGTCCGGCGCCGTCTGCACGCCGCCGAGGTTCAGGTTGTGAAACCACGGGCCCAGCCGCTCGACCTGCCGCTCGAGCTCCGCCGGCTCCATCCGTTGCCGCCGATCCGTTACCGCCGACTCCGACGACATCGCTCTCCTTGGGGTCGAACTGCCTCCGGCACTGTCGCGTGAGCGGCGAGCGCGAAGGGCAAAAAACATTCCGGGGCAGGAACAAACGAAGGCCCCCCGCACCGCCGCGCGGGGGGCCCACGACCATCGAATCCGCTCTGCCGTCACGCGCCCAGCGGCAGCGCGACCTCCTCCTCCGCCGCCTCTCGATCCGGCTCGTACGGCGCCGGCAGCCAATCCGGCTCCGCGCCCCGCTCCGGCTCGGTCAGACCCGGCTCCTCGTACGGTTCGTGAACCGGCTCCTCGGCAGGCGCCCCAGGCGTCGGAAGCGGCTGGTCCGGTTTCGGGCCGGGTACTGTCGCCATTGCTCTCCTCCTTGCTTCACCTGCGCGGCTCCCGCGGACGTGTGGAGCACGAGGCGTGCCAGGTTACGCCAGGAGAACGACTTACCGCGATACCCACGGACTGCCGCGCACGGAGAAGCGCAGCGGCCACTCGGCCGCTCGCGTGATCCCCACCCGCGGACCCGCCACGATCCGCTCCGCCGGCAATGGTACGCCCGGGCGGATGAGCAGCGGCGCGCGGTCCAGCGGGTGCCCGTCGAGCGCGCCGGTGATGCCGAGCGCTTGCGCGAGCCGCGCCGGGCCGCGCGCCAGGTCGCGGTCGGCGAGCGGGCGGCGCTCCCCGGCGCGCGCCTCCGCCGCGCGCCGCCGCCTCATGACGTCCAGGCCCTCCAGCGGCTCCAGCGCGCGGATCAGCACGGCGGCGGGATACCCTTCCTCCCCGGTCACCGCGTTGAGGCACCAGTGCAGGCCGTAGATCCTGTAGACGTAAGCGACGCCGGGACCACCGAACATCGTGGCGTTGCGGGCGGTGCGCCCGATCCGCTCCGCGGCGTGGGAGGCGGGGTCATGCGGGCCGACGTAGGCCTCCACCTCGACAATGCGGCCCACGGTGAGCGAGCCGTCGACGGTGGAGACGAGGTCCGCGCCGAGGAGGTCGGGAGCGACCTCCTCGGCGGGACGCAGGTAGAACTCCGGCGGGAAGGCGCCCCGCCTCACTCGGTCGGCGTGCCGGCGCGACGGCCGCGCCCGCCGCGGCGGCCGCCACGGCGGCCGCGGCCACGCGGGCGGCCTTCCTCCGTACCGGCGGCGGGAGCCGCGCCCGCGCCGTTCCCGGACTCCGCGGCGCTGCTGCGCTGTGCGTAGTCCGCCGCCCAGGCGTCGAGGATCGTGCCGGCGCGCCGGCCGCCGACGAGGTCGCGCACCTTGTTCGGCTCGTGCTGCAGCGTCGTGAACACGCTGCCGGCGCCGAGCGCGTCCACGAGCGATTCGGCCGTCTTCTGGCCGACGCCCTTGTAGCGACCGACGAGGTACTGGATCACCGGCTCCCGCTCGGTGGGCAGACCGAGTGCCTCCGCGAAATCGCGGGTGCCGCCCGCGGCGGGGACGGCGACCGGCGCGGCCCGCCCGCGGCCGCGCGCCCGGGCCGCTCGCGGCGCGGGAACCGGCGCGGCCTCGGCGGCCATCGGCTGGACCTCGGCCTCCGGCTCGGGCCGGATCTCCGGCTCGGGCGCGGGCTCGACCACCTCCGCCGGCGCTTCCGTGGGAGCCGCCTCGGCCGCCGCTCCCTCGCCGCCGCGCTTGCGGCCGCGACCCCGGCCGCCCCGTCGGCCACGACGGCCGGCCTCCTCGGCCGGCGGCGCGGCCTCCACCCGCTCCGGCTGCACGGCCGCCTCGGCGGCCGCCGGCTCGGGCGCTCCGGCTTCCGGGGCGCGCGCCGCCGGCGCCGGCGGCGCCGGCGCGCCACCGAGCACCTGCCCCGGGAGGAGCGGCGGCGGGCCGCCGACCGCACGCCCGCCGCGGGCGCCGCCGCGCATGCCGAGCCGCGCGGGATGACGAACCGGTGCCGCGGCCGGCGCCGCCGCAGGCGGCACGGCCGCCGCGGGAGCCGCGGCGCGCGCCTCGGGCGGAGCTGGGGCCGCCTCGGCGGCGGCCGGCGCCGGCTCGGGGCGCCGCTCCGGCACGACCCGCTCGGCCGCCACCGGAGCCGGAGCCGGAGCCGGCAGCTCCACCACGACCTCCTGCGGTGCCTCGGCCGGCCGGCCGCGCTCGGCGCGGGCGCCGCGCTCGGGCCGCTCCGCGCGACGCGGGGCCTCGGCCCGCTCGCGCGCCGGCGGCGCTTCCTCGCGGAAGCCACCGCCCAGCTCGACCTCGTAGCTGCCGTTCTCGGCCTTGTGCAGGTTCACCACCTCGGCGTCGTGCGCCTGCCGCAGGAACCGGCTGAACTTCGCGAAGCCGAGCGACGACTCGTCCCAGTCCGGCTCCAGCTCGAGCATCCGGCGCTTCACATCGGAGTCGCGGACGCGCTCGCCGCCGCCGCCGGCCACGTCCTTGACGGCCCGGCGAAGCAGGGCGTACGCCGCCCGCAGCGCGCCACGGCCGTCGCCGGAAACCTCGGCGGGGCCGGCCTCGCGCGCCGGCTCGGGCGCGCGCTCCGCGGGCACCTCGGCCAGACGCTCCGCCGGCACCTCGCGAGCCCGCGCCGCGCGCTCGAAGCGGGGCGCCGCCTCGCGCGGCCGCTCCGCCTCCTCCTCCCGGACCGGCTCCTCGCGCGGGCGCTCCTCGCGCGCCGCGCGCGGCGCCTCCGGCACGGGCGCGGCCTCGACCGGCCGCTCCTCGCGACGGCCGCGGCGGCCCCGCTCGCGGCGCGGCTCGCGGGCCTCGCGCGGCTCCCGCACCTCCGGCGCCGCCGCTGCGGCCTCGGGCAGCCCGACCTCGAACTGCCCGTTCTCCATCTTGCGCAGCGAGAGCAGCCCGCGGTCGGCGGCCTCGTGCACGAACTTGTTGAACTTGCCGAAGCCCAGCGCCGATTCGTCGAAGCTCGGATCGAGCTCGAGCATGACCTGCTTCAGGCGGTCGGAGCGCATGACGTCGCCTTCGTCGGCCATCTGCCGCACGGCGACCTCGACGAGCTCCCATGGGTCGTGGCGCACGGTCGGCGTCTCGTCGCCGGCCCGCGTCAGCCCCGTCAGCGCGGAGTAGGAGTAGTACTCGTCGCAGTTCTGCACGAGCAGGTCGGACGTCGACTCACGGATCCCGACGCCGATCACGTACTTGCCGTACTCCTTCAGCTTCAGGACGAGGCTGCTGAAGTCGGAGTCCCCGGAGAGCAGGATGAACGTGCCGATCTCCGGGCGGGTGAAGACGAGCTCGAGCGCATCGATCGCCAACCGGATGTCGGTGGCGTTCTTCTTCGAGCTGCCGTAGGCCGGCGCGAAGATCAGATCGACGGAGTTCTCACTCAGCGGAACGATGTACTGGGGGTACCGGCGCCAGTCCGCGTAGGCCCGCTGGACGGCTACCTTGCCCTTGATGATCGCGCTGTTGAGGAGGTTCTTGAGCTCTTTGGTGAGGTCGCTGCGGATCCCCATCGTGACGTTGTCGAAGTCGATGAGGAGGGCGGCGTGGGGGGCCAGCGGGCCGCTGTACCCCGGCGATGTCGTGCGCACCATGGGCGCACGGGCGAACTGTGCGGACATTTCCTCTTGCAGTGATTGTTCCATTCAGGGCAGGACCCCTTCCCATCGGCGCGGCCGGCCCGTAGGTCCGGCCGCGGGATTGGTCGAAGGAGCCCCGCCGCCAATGCCGCGCTCCGCGCGGCGTGGGGCGGCGCAGAGCGCCGCCGTCTCCCGGTCAGCGGCGCGCGCTGCGCGCCAATCGCGGCCCCGCTCGGCCGGGGCCGCGTGCTGCTGCCGATGCGCGATCGCGCGAAAGCGCGCGCCGCTCACGGCCGCCGACTCGACTCGTCCGCGCTGACCATGCGGGCGAGCTCGACCCGGCGCACCTTCCCGCTGCCGGTCAGCGGGAAGACATCGAAGAACCGGACCAGGTCCGGCAGCTTGTAATCGGCGAGGGCGCCGCGGCACCACTCCTTGATCTCCTCGCCGGTGATGATGGCGCCCTCGACCGGGACGACGCAGGCGCACACCAGCTCGCCGAGCACCTCGTGCGGCAGCCCGACCACGGCGACATCCAGCACGGCGGGATGGGCGTGGATCCGGTCCTCCACCTCCCGCGGGTAGACGTTGAAGCCGCCGCGGATGATCAGCTCCTTGCGCCGCCCGACGATGTGGACGAAGCCCTCCTCGTCGACGATGCCGAGATCGCCCGTGAGGAAGTAGCCGTCCTGGTCGAAGACCTGCGCCGTCTCGCCCGGCTGACGGTAATACCCCTTCATCACGCCCGGGCCCCGCACCGTCAGCTCGCCCAGGCTCTCCTCGGGGAGGACCGTGCCGTCCAGGTCGAGGACCCGGACCTCCGTCCCCTCCAGCGGGCGGCCCACCGTGAAGAGCTGCTTGTCCGCCGGGTCGCTGCTGCACGTCACCGCGGCGGTCGACGACGTCTCCGTCAGCGAGTACGCCACCTGCAGGTTCGGGCACAGATCGTCGCGGATCCGCCGCACCAGGTCGTCGCTCACCGGCGCGCCGGCCACGATCCCCGTGCGCAGCGACGAGAGGTCGTACTTCGGCCGCGCCGGGTCCCGCAGCTCGGTGATGAAGACCGTGGGCACGCCGTAGTGCACCGTGACCCGGTGCTGCTCGATCAGCGCCAGCGCCTCCGCCGGCTGGAAGCGCTCCTGCAGCACCAGGCACGCGCCGGCCGCCATGGTGCCGAGGATCCCGGGGCCGAGCCCGAACACGTGGAACACCGTCGTCACGCCGAAGACGATGTCCTCCGGCAGCAGGTCGATCGCCTCCGCCGTCCGCGCCGCCGTCCACAGCAGGTTGGAGTGCGTCAGCGCCACGCCCTTTGGCTTCCCCATCGTCCCGGACGTGTAGAGGATCGCGAACAGGTCCTCGTCC
Organism: Longimicrobiales bacterium; assembly: GCA_035715725.1. Lineage (GTDB taxonomy): Bacteria > Gemmatimonadota > Gemmatimonadetes > Longimicrobiales > RSA9 > JADGGV01. The sequence continues at coordinate 25,056 of DASTKT010000162.1, forward strand.
GGGTCGACCTCCACCTGCGGGAACGCGCGCCCCTCGCCGCTCGAAAGCAGATCCTCGAACTGGTAGATCCGGTCGTCGTACCAGAGGTCTTCCTCGCCCACCGTGACCAGGTACTGCAGGTCCGGCAGCGAGGTCAGGAAACCCTCGAACAACTGCAGGTAGTCCGTCCCCGCGAAGTTCTCGGCGCTGATCACGACCGCGGCCTCGGAGTGCCGCAGCATGTACTGCAGCTCCGGGACGGTGAAGTGCGGGTTGAGCGGGACGATGATGGCGCCGAGCTTCGCCGCGGCGAACATCGAGATCACGAACTCGGGCCAGTTCGGCAGGTCCAGCGCGATGCGGTCTCCGCGTTCGATCCCCAGCTCGTGCAGGGCCGCGGCGAGAGCCGCGGCGCGTGCCTCTACCTGTCCGTAGGTGAACCTACGGTCGCCGAAGATCAAGAAAACGCGCTCCGGATCCTCCGCAGCGCGTGCCTCGAGGGCCGCGGCGACCGATCGCCCACGCACGCGCTCTTCGAGCGCCATCGAGCCTCCATCGGGGGGAACGCCCCGCCGCGCCACCCGCGCGGCGGGGGGCGGCGGCTACAGGCACAAACATAGCGGAAGCCCGCGTCCCACGTCAAACGCCGGTTTCTGCTGGAGATACCCGCGAAACTCAGAGAGGTCCACCACCGGCGCCCAGCGACCGCGCCACGACGTCGTCCGGGAGCGCGAACGTCCATTCGCCGGCCGGCGTCCGCGCCGTCTCGCCGATGCGGCGGATCAGCGCGTAGTGCACGCGGGACGCGCGGGCCTTCTTGTCGCTGCGGAGCGCCGCGAGCACCTCGTCCGCGCGCGTGCCCTCCGGCACCGTGGTGGGGAGTCCCAGCGCGTCCAGCGCGGCGCGCAGCGCGTCCGTGGTTCCCGGCCGCGTCACCCCGGCCGCCTCCCCCGCGGCGGCCTCGACCACCATCCCGATGGCGACGGCATACCCGTGCGGCACCTCGTAGTGGAGCGCGGATTCGACGCCGTGCCCGACCGTGTGACCGAAGTTCAGTGCCTTGCGCGGCCCGGTCTCGTACGGGTCCTCGGCGACGACCGCGCTCTTGATCCGCACCGACGGCTCGATCACCGCCGCGAGCGCGTCCGCCTCACCCGCGAGGAGCGCGTCCGCATGCGCGCGGATCCACCCGAAGTACTCGACGTCGGCGATGGCGCCATGCTTGACCGCCTCCGCCAGCCCCGCGCGCAGCTCGGTCGGAGGGAGCGTCCGGAGCACCTCGGGATCCATGACCACGATGCGCGGGTGGTGGAACGCGCCGACCAGGTTCTTCCCGGCAGGCGTGTCGACGCCGGTCTTTCCGCCGATCGAGGCGTCCACCATCGCCAGGAGGGTGGTCGGCACCTGGACGACGGGGATGCCACGCAGGTACGTCGCGGCGGCGAAGCCGACGAGGTCGCCGACGACGCCGCCGCCGAGCGCGATCAGGCAGGCGTCGCGGCCGAAGCCACGGGCGAGCAGCTCGTCGTGGAGCCGCGCCCAGGTCTCGCGCGTCTTCGACGCCTCGCCGGCCGGGAGCACGAAGAGATCGAGGCGGTGGCCGGCGGCCGCCAGCGTCGCCTGCACGCGCTCGGCCAGGAGCGGCGCCACGACCGCGTCCGTGACCAGACCGTAGCGGTGCGCGGGCGCGGCGGCGCCGACGAGATCGGCGAGTTCGGCCAGCGCACCGGGGCGGACGACGACGTCGTAGTCCGCCGGCGGCGGGGGCGGCGGCGAGATGCGGTGCCGGCTCACGGGGCTCCTGGAGAAGCGGAAAGGTTCAACCTGTCGCAACTTAGCCGGGCTCGCCCCGGAGCGGCAACCGGGCCTGGAGCGGGGGTGTTGACATCGCGAAAAAATCGATGAGTTTTCGGTAGCCGCAGCAGAGCCGGCGCCGTGCGCGCCGGCTGTCGACAGCGGTCGGATCGGCCACGAACATCGGCCACGCCCCGCGTCTCCATCTTGGAGGCGCGCTTTTCATGGCGGGTGCACAACCGCGGACGAGATGACGCTGCGAATCGGATTCGCCTACAACGAGAAGCCGGCCGAGGGGGCCGACCCTCCCAGTTCCGCCGAGGAGGCCGAGCCTCCAAGTTCCGGCGACGCGGGCGCCGCCCGCGACCGGTACGCCGAGTGGGACGACCCCGCGACGATCGCCGCCGTCGAGGCGGCTCTCCGTCGCCTCGGCGAAGTCGTCCGACTCGAGGCCACCGCCGACTTTCCCCAGAAGCTCCGCGATTCCCGCCCCGACATCGTCTTCAATATCGCCGAGGGCCTCCACGGCCCGAACCGCGAGTCCCACGTCCCCGCGATCTGCGAGTTCTTCGACATTCCCTACACGGGAAGCGACCCGCTGGCGCTCGGGCTGGCGCTCGACAAGCGGCGGGCGAAGGAGATCTTCCGCATCCGGGACGTGCCGACTCCCGACTGGCTCGTGGTGACGCCGGAGACGCTCCCGCGCGGCGAGGTCCCGCTCCCCGCCATGGTGAAGCCGCTGCACGAGGGCTCCAGCATGGGGATCCCGGACCACTCGCTCTGCTCCTCGGAGGCGCAGGTGCGACGGCGCGTCCGCGAGATCCGCGACCTCTACGGCCAGCCCGCGCTCGTGGAGGCATTCCTCCCCGGGCGCGAGTTCACCGTCGCGATCCTCGGCAACGGCGCGGCCGCGCGGGCGCTGCCGATCGTCGAGATCCGCTTCGACTCGCTCCCGTCCGGCTCCGCGCCGATCTACGGCTACGAGGCGAAGTGGGTCTGGGACCGCCCGGAGGCGCCGCTCGAGATCTTCCGGTGTCCCGCACGCGTGGAGCCCCGGCTCGGCCGCGCCATCGAGGAGGCGGCGCTGGGCGCGTTCCACGCGCTCGGCTGCCGCGACTGGTCGCGCGTGGACGTGCGGCTGGACGCCCGCGGCGCGCCCCAGGTCATCGAGGTCAACCCGCTCCCCGGCATCCTCCCGGACCCCGAGCAGAACTCCTGCTTCCCGAAGGCCGCGCGCGCCGCCGGCATCGGCTACGACGAGCTCATGACGCGCGTCCTCGAGCTCGCGCTGGAGAGGTACGGGCTGCGGCCATGAGGGTCGCGATCCTGCACGACGACGTGGCCTCCCGCCCGGAGTCGGCCCCCGACGAGCTCGGCGTGCTCGAGGCCGTCGAGGCGGTCGACGTCGCGCTGCGCGACCTCGGCCACGCGCCGGTGCGGGTCGAGGTCGGCCACGCGCTCGAGCGGTGGACCGGCCGTCTCGCGGACACCGCTGCCGAGCTCGTCTTCAATCTCTGCGAGGCGCTGGCCGGCCGGACCGCGCACGAGGCCCGGGTGGCCGCCGTCGTCGAGCTGCTCGGCCTGCCCATGACCGGCAGCCCCTCCGACGTGCTCGCGCTCGCCGGCCGCAAGGATCGGGTGAACGCGCTCCTCGCGGCCGCCGGCCTCCCCGTCCCCGTCTGGGCCGCCGCGGACGCGCCCAATGCGTCCTGCTGGTGGCGCTTCCCGGCCATCGTGAAGCCGGCCGGCGAGCACGCCTCCGTCGGCATCACGTCCCACTCCGTCGCGGCGAACGCGTCCGAGCTCGACGCCGCGCTCGCCGCCGCCGCCGCGCACGCGCCGCTGCTGATCCAGGACTTCGTCGGCGGCCGCGAGCTGAACGTCGGCATCGTCGGCGACGAGGTGCTGCCGATCGGCGAGATCGAGTTCGGCGGCTTCCCCGAGGGCGCCTGGCCCGTCGTGAGCTACGAGGCGAAGTGGGCGCCCGGCTCCGCCGAGGACCTGGCGACGACGCCGCGCTGCCCCGCGGACCTCGACCCCGCGCTCGCGCAGGAGGCGCGCGGCCTGGCGCTGGCGGCGTGGCGCGTGGTCGGAGGACGCGGCTACGGCCGCATCGACCTGCGCGCCGACGCCGATGGCCGCCTCTTCGTCCTCGACGTCAACCCGAACCCCGATCTCGCGCCCTCCGCCGGGCTCACGCGCATGGCCGCGGCCGCCGGCTGGGGCTACGCCGAGCTCATCCGCCGCGTCGTCGCTTCCGCGACGCCGGGCGAGGGCGGTGCGGAGGCGAGCCGATGACGGTCGCAGGCGACGCACGCCCGCGGCCGGCGGAGACGCCGCTGCTGCGGCCGCTCGAGCGGGCGCAGCGCGACGCCGTGAGAGCGATCCTCGAGCGGACGAACGTCTTCCGGCCGGAGGAGATCGACGTCGCCCTCGAGGTGCTGGATTCGTACTTCGATCATCCCGGGCGGGACTACACGGCCGTGGGCGCCTTCACCCACGGCGGCGACCTGCTCGGATATGTCTGCTACGGTCCGACGCCGTGCACGATCGGGACGTGGGATCTCTACTGGATCGCCGTCGCCCCGGAGCAGCACGGAAAAGGAACCGGGACGCTACTCCTCAAGGAGGTAGAGCGAAGGCTTGCCCTCGTGGATGCCAGACTCGTGATCATCGAGACCTCGTCCCAGCCGGTGTACGAGCCGACCCGCCGCTTCTACGAGGCGCGGGGCTACGACGAGGTCGCACGGGTCCCCGATTTCTACGCCCCGGGCGACGATCGAGTGATCTTCGCCAAGCGCATCCGAACGAATTGAACGAGGGCGAGCTCCCATGGAAAAATGGCAGGACATCCTCCACCAGAGCCTGACGACCGTGGACGAGCTGGTCGAGCGGTTCGGCGTGGAGAACATCGACCGCGAGGCGGTCCAGCAGGCGATCGACCGGTTCAACCTGCGAATCACGCCGGCGGCGCTCGCGCAGATCCAGCGCCCCGGTGACCCGTTCTGGAACCAGTACGTCCCGACGCCCGAGGAGAACCACGTCGAGGATGGCATCGTCGACTCGCTCGACGAGGACGGCGACTCCCCCGTGCCGAACCTGACGCACCGCTACCCGGACCGGGTGCTCTTCCTGGTCTCGCCGGTCTGCGCCACGTACTGCCGGTTCTGCACGCGCCGCCGCAAGGTCGGCGACCCGGAGAAGATCCCGCTGAACCAGTTCGACTCCGCGTTCGCCTACCTGCGCGAGCACACCGAGGTGCGTGACGTGATCCTCTCGGGCGGCGACCCGTTCATGCTCTCCGACCGCCGCATCGAGTACTTCCTCAAGACGCTGCGCGAGATCCCGCACCTCGAGATCCTCCGCATCCACACCCGGATGCCGAGCCATCTGCCGCAGCGCATCACGCCGGAGCTGTGCGAGATCATCAAGAGGTACCACCCGGTCTACATCAACGTGCACTTCAACCACCCCGACGAGCTGACGCCCGAGGCGACGAAGGCGCTCAACATGCTCGCCGACACCGGCGCGCCGCTCGGGTGCCAGTCCGTGATCCTGAAGGGCACGAACGACGACCCGGCCATCATCAAGGAGCTCGTCCACAAGCTCCTGAAGGCGCGCGTCAAGCCGTACTACCTCTACCAGGCGGACGTCGTCGCCGGCGGGGAGCATTTCCGCGCCGACGTGGCGAAGGGGCTGGAGATCATCCGGGCGCTGCGCGGCTGGACGAGCGGCCTGGGCGTGCCGCACTACGTCATCGACGCCCCGGGCGGCGGCGGCAAGATCCCGCTGCTGCCGGAGTACGTGCAGTCCATCACGGATGACGAGGTCGTGCTGCGCAACTACGCCGGCGACGTCTACCGCTACCCGCTCCCGAAGGACGGCGTTCGGGCGAGCATGAACGGCAACGGTTGCGGGTCGAACGGCCACTTCGACGCCGAGGACCTGGTCTTCCTCGACGTCTGAGCCCCGCCTGACGCCCGGTGCCGCCGCCGGGCCCTCGTCGCGACTCCAGGGATTCGATCGCGAAGGGGGCCCGGCGGCGGCGCCGCGTCTCCGGGCTGGAATGGCCGGCGGGCCATCCCCGCCGACGCTCATCGCTCCACCAGCGAATCCACCCCGGGAACCGGCACCGCATCGAACTCGATCCCGACCGGCACGTCGACGACGCGCACGACCGGTCTTCCCCGCACCTCCAGCCGCTCGACGCGGGCGCGCCGCGCCGGGCGGCGGGCCAGCACCCTGCGGTAGTCGGCGGCGAACGTGTCGGCGGCGGCGGCACGGTCCCAGACGGAGTACCAGACCAGCGCCCGCGCGTTGCCCGGGCCCTCCAGCAGCCGGAACCGGTCGCCATCCCACCCGTCGGCCGTGGCCGAGTCCCCGAGGAACTGCTCCAGGAAGATCGTCGTCTCGAGCTCACCCAGCGTGTTCTCGTAGCGGGTACGCCACCCCGACGGACTCGGCGGCGTCCGACCGAGGCGCAGCTCGGTGGGCGTGTCGCGGGCCTCGACGAACCGGTCCGGGTGCATCACCTGCTCGGTGGACTGCGGCAGCAGCGAATCGAGCGGCGCGGGCCAGCCGTTCTTCGGCGGGCCGCCGGCGGCGCGGTCGCGCCACAGCTCCTGGACGAACGCCGCGCCCTGGAGGTACGGGAAGACGAGCGTCTCGCGGATGATCCGCGGCGCGCGCGCATACACCGGGAACTGTGTGTTCTGCTCCTCGATGGCGGGGGCGAGCTGTTCGCCGAGATCCGGGAGCTGCGCCGGGTCGACGGGGTGATGCGCGGCCCGGTCCGCGAGCACGACGACCATGACGGCGGTGGCCTGCCCCTCGACGGCGGCCTGCGCCGCGGTCTGGCGGTCGTTGCCGCGCTCGCGCGCGACGAGGGAATCGAGGTTCACGTGCTGGTCCTGCAGCGCGTGCACCAGCTCGTGCGCCAGCACGGTGCGCAGCGCCGAGCGGGGCGTGCCCTCGACCGTGTAGAACGTCTTCGTCTCGGGGTCGTAGTAGCCGCCCACCTGCTCCGTGTAGAGGTCGATGAGCAGCGCGCGCAGGTCGAGCGTGTCCGGGATCAGGCCGAGCGTGGAGTACGTCGCCTGGATCCCGCCGAGCTCCGGCGGCGGCAGGTCCCGGTCGAGCTGGCGCACGACGTACTCCCGGACCTGCGCCCGCGTGCGGTAGCCGATCCGGATCGGCCGCACCGCCCGGAGCCCGGACAGGTACTCGAGGCGCGGGAGCAGCGAGTCGACGACCGGGCGGACGCGCGCCTCCTGCTGCTCCGGCCGGGACCTGTCGCCGCACGCGACGAGCGCCGCCGCCCCGACGGCCGCGGCCAGCGCCGCGAGCGTTGCCGCCCGCCACCGTCTCCGGCGAGGGCGCGTCATCCCGCCTCGCCGGCGTCCTGTGGATCCACCAGCCGCGCGCCCGGGAAGAGCGCCTCGGTCCGCTCGAGCCCGGGCGCCCGCAGCCGGTCGGCCAGCCGTTCGCCGGTCACGGGGTGGCGGAGCGCCGGATCGAGCTCGACCAACGGCCGCAGCACGAACGCCCGCTCGAGAAGCCGCGGGTGCGGGACCTCGAGCGCGGCGGTGGACACGGCGCTGTCGCCGTAAAGGAGCAGGTCGATGTCGATGGGGCGGGGGGCGTTGCGGAAGGAGGGCCGGCGGCCGAGCTCGGTCTCGATGCGCTGGGCGCCGGCGAGGAGCTCCTCCGGGGTGCGCCGGGTTGTCATGCGGAGTGCGAGGTTCCAGAACTCGGGCTGCTCCCGGAACCCGACCGGCTCGGACGCATAGACGGTCGAGACCGCGTCGATCGAGCCGAGCTCGGCCAGGCGACGCACGGCGTGGCGCAGGTTCGCCTCGCGGTCGCCCAGGTTCGTGCCGAGCCCCAGATACACGCGGACGCTCGCCTCAGACCCTGCCGTAGCGGTCCTCCAGGCGGACGACGTCCTCCAGGTGCGGCGTGGACGCCTCGAGCATGTCGACGTCCGTGATCGCCTCCATCCGATGCACCGTGCCCGGCAGGATCCGGTAGCTTTCCCCCTCGCGCAGCGGGACCTCCTCGAGCCGGCCGACGGCGGGCCCCACCCAGAAGCGCATCTCGCCGCGCAGCAGGTGGATCGTCTCGTCCTTCTGCCGGTGGTACTGCATGGAGAGCGCGTGCCCCGCCTTGACGTGCAGGATCTTGCCGACGTACAGCTCGGAATCGGCCCAGATCAGCTCATGTCCCCACGGCTTCTCGATCCTCTTCGCCTTCAACGGACATCTCCGGGGCGGGGTGCAGTCGCTCGAGACCCACGGCCCCGGCATGGCGACCGGGGCGGGCAGCAACATACGGAGCGCCGTTGTCGGCCCACAAGCCGGCGCGGCCACCTCCGGCCGGTACCCCGCCCCGGCCGGGCGTGGTCCGCGTCGGCGCCGCGCCCGGGCCGGGCCCGCCCGGCGAGCGCGGCCGGGAGCACCGCGCGGCCGTCCCGGCGCCGGCGCCGCTGGCCGACTCCCCCTCGCCGTTCACCCGGCGCCGCGGCGCCCATCGAGTCCGCCCCTGTCCCTGCCTGGCCGTCCTTGCCGATCCCGCCCCGCTTGCCCGACGATGCGCCCCGCACTATCGTGGCGGCACCCTCCGATATTCCTACCCAAAGAGGAACAGTCATGGCCACCACCCTCACGCGGTCGCACGTGCGCGGCGCCGGGGCCTTCGCCGCCGGGCTCCTGCTTCTCGGCGTCGTGGCGCCGGCGCGCGCGCAGCAGCCGACGAACCGGCTGACGCTCGGCCAGTACCTCGAGTTCGAGCAGGTCTCCGAGCCGCAGCTCTCGCCGGATGGGCGGCAGATCGTCTATAGCCGCCGCTCGGTCGACAAGATGAACGACCGCTGGGAGTCCGCGATCTGGATCATGAGCGCCGACGGGAGCGGGAACCGCTTCCTGGTCGAGGGCGGGTCGCCGCGCTGGTCGCCGGACGGCCGGCGGCTCGCGTACGTGGCGCGGGGCGAGCCGGGCGGCTCGCAGGTCTTCGTGCGCTGGATGGACGACCGCGGCGGCACCACGCAGGTGACGCACGTCACGGAGGCGCCGCAGGGGATCGAGTGGTCGCCGGACGGCAGCCAGATCGCGTTCCGCAGCCTGGTGCCACCGCGAAGCGGGTGGAAGGTGGAGAGTGCGCTCTCGCAGTTCCGGCCGCAGGGCGCCAAGTGGACGGCGGCGTCGCGCATCATCGAGGACCTGCATTACCGCCAGGACCGCGAGGGCTACCTGGAGGACGGCTACCGGCACATTTTCGTCGTGCCGGCGGACGGCGGCACGCCGCGTCAGGTGACGACCGGCGATTTCGACGACGGCCTGCCGAGGTGGACCCCGGACGGCCGCAGCGTGCTGTTCAGTGGCCTGCGCGTGCCCGATGCCGCCTACCAGTACCGGGAGAGCGAGATCTACGCCGCCGACGTGAACACCGGCGCGGTCCGGCAGTTGACGCACCACAAGGGGCCGGACGGCAATCCGGTCGTCTCTCCCGACGGCAAGTGGGTCGCCTACACGGGCTACGACTGGACGGACGATGCCTGGCGCGATGCGGACCTGTACGTCATGGGGATCGATGGCTCGAGCCCCCGGGTGCTGACGGCCTCGCTGGACCGGACGCCGCAGGACGTGCGCTGGGCGCCGGACGGCGCGGGGCTCTACTTCAACGTCGAGAGCGAGGGCTCGCGCAACCTGTACTACGCGTCGCTGGGCGGGCAGGTCCGCCCGGTGACGACGGGCGCGCAGATCCTGTCGGTCGCCGATCTCGGCAAGGACGGCACGGCGGTGGGGGTGCGCAGCACCGCGACGCAACCGAACGACATCGTCGCCTTCAACGTGAAGCGGCCGGAGATCCGCCAGCTCACCCGCGTCAACGACGACATCCTGGCCGGGAAGAAGCTGTCGGAGGCGGAGGAGATCTGGTACACGTCGAAGGACGGGCTGAAGATCCAGGGGTGGATCATGAGGCCGATCGACTTCGACCCGAACAAGAAGTACCCGTTGGTGCTGACGATCCATGGCGGCCCGCACTCGATGTACGGCGTGGGCTTCAACTACTCGTGGCAGCTCTGGCCGGCGGACGGTTATGTGCTCCTCTACACGAACCCGCGCGGGAGCACCGGGTACGGCAGCGAGTTCGGCAACGCCATCAAGAACGACTATCCGAACAAGGACTTCGACGACCTGATGGCCGGCGTGGATGCGGTCGTCGCCAAGGGGTACGTCGACACCAACAACCTGTTCGTCTACGGCTGCAGCGGCGGTGGCGTGCTGACGGCGTGGACGGTCGGGCACACCGACCGCTTCTCGGCGGCCGTCTCGCAGTGCCCGGTCATCGACTGGCTGAGCTTCGTCGGCACGACCGACGGGCAGAGCTGGTACCGCAACTTCGCCAAGCTGCCGTGGGAGGACCCGAGCGAGCACCTGCGCCGCAGCCCGCTCATGTACGTCGGCAACGTGAAGACTCCGACCATGCTCATGACCGGCGTGCTGGACATGCGCACGCCCAGCGGGCAGGCGGAGGAGTTCTACGAGGCGCTCAAGTACCGGAAGGTGCCGACGGCGATGATCCGCGTGAACGACGAGTACCACGGCACCTCGTCGAAGCCCTCGAACTTCCTGCGCACGCAGCTCTTCGTGAAGGGGTGGTTCGAGCGCTACGCCAACCGCGACTGGGTGACGCGGGCGGCCGGGGCGCAGTAGCCCGCCCTCATCGCGGGGCGCCGCCGCCGGCCCGGCTCGTGCGGATCTCCAGCAAGCCGTTCCGGCTCCCGACGCCGTAGCGGGCGGCCGCGCCGCTCGGCGCCGCCCGGGTCGAGGCGTGGATGTCGCGGCGCCTCGACCCGGGGGGATCGAGGCTAGTGCGCCGTCGACCCCCGCTCGATCAGGAGCGACGTGAGGAGCTGCCCCGGCGCCACGGCGTAGACCGGCCACGCCGTGCCGCTCATCCCCGCCGCCATCCCGCCGATCGTCGCCCAGCCGGCGGAGACGAGCAGACCCTTCACGAAGTCGCCGCGCCCACGGTTCGCGAGGTGCACGCCGAGGGGGATGAGGACGCTCCCGACGAAGAGCGGACCGATCGTGCCGCGCGCCGTCAGGCAGCGGGTCTCGCAGTCCTTCCCGATCTGGCTCCCGATCCCCACGCCGATGAACCCGCCGGCGACGCCGCCCGCCGCGAGCACGAGCGGCGCTCCGGGGCGGGGCGGCGCCTGCCGCCGCGGCGACTCCAGCCGCGGCGACCCGCGGCGGGGGCCGGCGGCCGCGGAGGCGCTGTCGGCGCCGGGGACGGCGGGAGCCGTGCTCGCCTCCGCGGGCGGGGCGCTCGCGACCGCGGGCGCGGCGGACGCCTCCGCCAGGGCGCTCAGCAGTGTCCGCTCCAGCCGCTGCGTGCTGGAGCAGAGGCGGTCCGGATTCGTGCCCGCGACGTCCTTCCCCACCGCGGTCACGGCGATCCGCGCCTCGGTGCTGTCCGGCGCCAGCGCGCGGAGCGTCGTCACCACCGACAGGGTGACGAGGAACGCGTCCGCGGCCGGGAGCGCGCCGGCGACCATGCCACAGTCGAGGTACGCGGAGACCTGCACGCCGCCGACGGAGCCGCGGACCTGGAGATCGAGCGTCCCCGCCCGCATCCCGCGGCTGTCCACGAGGTTCACGGGCAGTCCGGCCGCGGCGAACGTCCGCGGAATGTCGGCCCAGACGGCCGGCTCTCCGCGCGCGAGCTTCCGCGTGCTCGCCTGGGCTCCCGCGGCCACCGGAACGTGGTAGACGGCGCCCTGGCCCGCGATCACGAATTCCCCCCCCGCCGCCGCGGGCTCGGGGGCGCGCGGACCGGCGGACCCGGCGCAGGCCGGGAGGCCGGCCACCACGAGGGTCGCTACCGCCAGGCGACGTTGCGTTTGCCGCATGACTCTCCTGCACGGCTGGGTATCGAGTGAGCGGGGGAATGTAAGGCGGCCGGCGGAACGGACGGAAGCGTGGTGTGACCGGTACACGGATGGAGGTCGCGCGCCGCCGCGAGTCCGGTCGCCGCCCGGGTTGCCTCGTGACGATGGGGTCCATCGTCGAACCGGGTGGGGCCGGGGACGAATCCCCGACCCCACCCGGCACGGGCGGATCACTCCCGACGCCGAAGGCTCACGGGTTGAAGTTCGGGTTGTTGTCCGTCTCCGCCGAGGAGAGCGGAATGCACGTCTGGTTCTTGATCGGGTCGTACCCCGGCTTGTGATACGCCGCGCCGGGCTGCGGCACGTACTTCACGTTGTTCGGGGCCCGCCGGAAATCGCCCATGTGGACGTTCTCCAGGTAGAACTCGCGGGCCTTCTGGTCCAGCAGCTCCGTGAGCACGCTGTTGTCGTCCGTGGCGCCGCTGTACGCCGGCATCCCGGCGGCGGCGCGCTCCCGGTTGATGATGGCCAGCGCGGCCGCGCCGCCCTTCGCCTCCGCGGAGATGTAGTCCGCCTCCTTCTTCGAGGCGAGCCGCACCGGCGCGGAGTAGGACGTCCACTTCGCCTCGGTGTAGAACGCCGTGAGCCCGTCCTGGGCCACGAGCGCCGGGACCGGAGCATTGAACGGCACGCGCGGGTCGTTCAGCGCGCGGTACGCCGGCGCGACGGCGATCGAGCCCCGCTGCAGCGTGAACTGCCAGATGCGGTTGCCGAGGCGCGTCCGGTTGCTCAGGTCGTCGATGTACTGGAGGTTCATCACGAACCCCGCCGGCACCTGGTCCGCATCGGCGGCGGCCTGCGTCTTCCGCCCCGCATCCAGGTGCGCGCGCGCCCGGCCGACGAGCGCGGCGTTCGCGATGCTCTGCGCCTCCGTCTTCGCCGACCCGCTCAGCTTCGCGACGGCGGCCGTCCCGACCGCGTTCGCCTTCGTGAAGCGCGCGACCGCCGAGTCCAGCATCATCGCGTACGTCAGCGCCGGCCCGGAGTCGATCGCGCCCTGGCAGAACGCCTCCGCCATCCACACGAACGAATAGCCGGACACGAGCGCCGCCCTCGCCACGTCGAGGCTCGAGTTCTCGTTCGCGTTCCCGGCCATGATCTGGAGCACCTTGTCGCCGGAGGCGCGCGCCACCGAGATCGGCGTCCAGACATCCGTGTTCAGCGAGCCGTTGCGGTCGGAGACGTCGCGCCGGCCGAACTCGTTGCGCGTCGGGAACGTCTCCGCCACCAGCGCCTCGCCGCTGAACCACCCCGTGTACATCGCCATCCAGCCGTAGGCGACGGCGAGGTTCTGCAGCGCCGAGCGCGAGAACGCCTCGACCGCGGCCGCGTCGTTCGGGTCCACGGTGCCGGCGTCGACGACTTCCGGGTTCTCGACCTCGAGGTAGTCGTTGCACCCCGCCCCGGCGAGCACCACCGCGGCGAGGGCGCCGACTCCGATCACCTTCAGGATCTTCATTCGCATGAGGCTCACCCCTCAGAACTGGAAGTTGAGCCGGGCGACGAACCGGCGATACTGGGGAACGGTGAGGAAGTCCTCACGCGAGAAGTTCGCGGTCGCGTCCGAGACGACCTCGGGGTCCGGGCCCTCGTACTTCGTCCACAGCGCCAGGTTGCGCGCGCCGAGTGTCAGCGAGGCGCTCTGCGCGCCGACGCGCTGGGCGAGGTACGGCGGGACGTTTACCGTCATCGACAGCTCGCGGAAGCGCAGGAAGTCGCCGGACTGGACGTACCGTTCGGTCACGTCGTTCACCGTGGCGCTGGTGCCGTTCTCGCGCACGAACGGGCCGAAGCGGCGCAGCCGCTCCTCCTTCTGCGCGTCCGTCAGCGACAAGTACGAGGCCTCCTTCAGCGTCTGGCGACGCTCGCCGTTCGAGAACTGTCGCTCGCGGAACTGGTCCGTGTCGTTGTAGATGCTGAAGCCCGTCTTCCAGTCGAACTGCGCGTAGAAGCGGATCTTCTGGAAGAGCGTGAGGTTCGTGCCGGCGTTCCCCTCGAACGTCGGCCACATGTTGCCGACGTGCTCGATCGTGTCGGACACGATCACCTTGGTGCTGTCCGCGATGTCGAGCTTCCGGATCTTGAGCGAGTGAAACGCGCCCGCCTGGTCGCCCTCGCGGAAGCGGTAGAGCGTGCCGAAGGCCGGCACGTCGCCCATGTCCAGGATCTCGTTGTGCAGCGTGTTCACGCCGACGCGGACGTCCCAGCCGAGGTTGCGCGCGGCGATCGGCGTGGCGTGGAACGCCGCCTCCAACCCGCGGTTGATCACGCTGCCGATGTTGACGTACGGGTTCTGACGACCGTTGCCACCCTGGTCGATGTAGCCGAGCGAGGGCGGCAGCGGCTTCCGCAGCAGCAGGTCCTTGGACAGCTTGTGGTAGTAGGTCAGCTCGAGGCCGACGCGGTCGTTCAGGATCCCGGCGTCGAGGCCGCCCTCGAACTCCTCACCGCGCTCCGGCTTGAGCGTCTGGTTCCCAGGGTTGAACGGAACCACGCCCGCGCCGCTGCTCGTGCCGATGGCGTACGGCGCCGGATCGAACGTCTCGAGCGAGGCGCCCGGCGTGGGCGAGCGGCCCGACGTGCCGAACGAGCCGCGCAGGCGCAGCGTGCTGATCGCGCCGAACCGGTCGCGGAACGCCGGCTCGTCGGACAGCACGTAGGAGAAGCCGACCTTCGGCAGGAAGAACGGGTCTACCTTCGAGCCGAACGCCGAGTTCTGGTCGACGCGGAAGCCGACCTGCAGGAACGCGCGGTTCTTGAAGCCGATCTGCTCCTGCGCGAGCAGGCCGATGGAGCGCTGCTGGTCGAAGTTCTGGTACGCGCTGCGCGTGGACGCGGCCGAGATCACGTGCGCGGCGTTCGTCACGAGCCCGAGCCCGGAACCGCCCAGCCGGTCCGTCCGCGTGTCGTTGAGCTGCGCGCCGAAGGACAGGTCGGACGCCCAGGTCTCGTTCTCGCCGAACGTCGTGCGCACGTTCCCCTGGTAGTCGACCGTGTAGATGTCGTAATGGTTCCGGTCCTCGGTGATGTTGCCCGTGTTGTTCTCCGCCGAGTACCAGCCGCTGGCGTTCTTCGGGTACAGCTTCCGCGCCTCGCCGCGCGAGAGGTCCGCGCCCACCGTCAGCCGGTTCGTGAACCAGTGCAGCGGCGTGAAGTTCAACGTGAACGTCGGCGTCGCGCGGACGCTCGCGATCTCGTTCGCGATGTTCGTGATCGCCGTCACGTTCCGGTTCGGCGCGTACCAGCCGTTGTTCCGGCCGACCACGACGGCCAGCGAGTCGTCGACGCGCGTCAGCGGGCTCCCCAGCAGAGCGCCGCCCATGAAGCCGTAGATGTTGTTGTCGTTGTCCGGCAGCGTCGTGACCGTACGGATCAGGCCGAAGCCCGCGTTCAACGTCAGCTTCGGGTCCGGCGACCAGTTGAAGTTGAGCCGCCCGGAACGACGGTCGTAGCCGTTGTTCGGCAGCGTCCCGTCCTCCTTGCCGTAATTGAACGACGCGTAATAGCCGTACTGCTCGCCGCCGCCGCGGCCGCTCCAGCCCAGCTCCTTGAAGCTGCCCGTGCGGAACGCGTTCTCGCGGACCAGCGGGTTGTCGTGCACCAGCGTCCCCACCGCCTGACCGCGGCACAGCGGGTTCACGCTCGTCGCCGCGACCTGCGCCGCCGAGCAGCGGCCGAAGTTCGCCGGCGGCGTGAAGTTGGCGTCGAGCGAGTTGTACTCGACGCTGATGTTCTGGCTGAAGCGGCCCGAGCCCGGCCGCCCCTTCTTCGTGATGATCTGGATCACGCCCGCCGACGCGTCCGCGCCGTAGAGCGTGGAGGCCGCCGGCCCCTTCACGATCTCGATGCTCTCGATGTCGTCCGGATCGATGTCGAACAGCCGGCTCGACGCCTGCCCGCCGGTGAAGAACGGCTGCCGGCTCCGGCTGTCCGTCAGCACGCCGTCGATGTAGACCAGCGGCTGGTTCGATAGCGACAGCGACGCCGGCCCGCGGATCCGGATCGTCTGCGTCGTCCCCGACGACCCCGAGGACGCCGTCACCGACACGCCCGGCACGCGCGACTGCAGGATCTCCGTGACGCTCGTCACCGGCGCGTTGCGCGTCAGCTCCGCCGTGTTCACGCTGGCGATCACCGCCGGCTGCGCCTTCCGCAACTGGCTGCCCAGCGCCGTTCCCGTCACCAGCAACTGCTCCAGCGCGACCGCCTCGTCCGCCATCACCACGTCGTGCTCGATCAGCCCCGGCGCCAGCGTCAGGACGACCTCCGTCGGACGGTAGCCGATCGAGCTCACGCGGAGCGGCGTCTGGCCCGTCGCCTTGTCGGCGGGCACCACCAGCCGGTAGACGCCGGACGCATTCGTGATGGTGGACAGCTTCAGCTCGGGGAGGGACACGAACGCGCCGGGCACCGATACCTGGCTCCGGCTGCGCACGGTCCCCGTGATGGTGGCGCTCTGCTGCGCCCGCGCCGCGGCGGGTAACAGCAGGAGCAGAGCGCCGGACAACCAGCGCTGACGGCGACTCATTGCGGCTCCTTTGTGAGAGCGTTGGAGCGGGTGCGGCCGCGAGCCGCACGACCCCAAATGGCCGCCCGCGACGCGGAGGGATTCCGCGGCGGACGTGACACGACGCGCCGGCGGGAGCCGACCGCACTCCCGCCCGTACGGGCTCCCCGCCCGGCACGGCGCCGGACAGAGGAATCGGGCGAGGCGCGCACGGCGGCCTCGCCAACGCTCGTTGCTACTGCGGATCGAAGCGGTGCCTCGCGGACCACGGCCGCCGGTGCGGCGGACGGCCAGGCGCGCAACGGCGCCGGCCTCGAGGCGAAGACTGCGGCGCGCCCTCGAGAGGGCACGCATGCATTCAGGCTCGTGGAGATTCGCTCACCCGCACGCGACGGCGCATTCGGGTGAAACTACAGTTTCCTGCAGGATTCAACGCACAATTTGGACAGTACTGAGATTTTGTCAACGCTGCATCGGTTCGGGGCCAGTCGCCCCATCATCCGTGGCGCCTGCGGCTGCAACGCAGGCGCCACGGATGGCTTCGCCCCCGACAGCGCCGTAACCCGGCCGACTGATGCGCCAAAGAGTGGCGCGCTCGGGCGCTCCGTTGGAACGAGCGTCCGATCTTCGAGCCGGACGGAACCGGCCGCGGCCCGAGCTCGTCGCCTGTGCGACGGGCGCCGGGATCAGCCGCCGGCGAAGCGGAGTCGAGCGGCGTTCGGTGCTACGGGCGCAATCAAGACGGCATCGCGCGGCGGCACGGCGGGCCCCGATCCGGCCGCGTGGAGGCGGTCGATCGAGAGTGCCGGCTCACGAGCGGGAGCCGGCGCGGTGCCGGTCGTGGAATCGCCGTGGTACATCGCCATCACGAGATTCGCAAGCAGGCGCTTGGCCCGATTCGGATCGGCGTACGACAGGTTCACTGCGACCTCCAGCCCTCGCCGCGATGCGGCGCAGCGAGGTGAATCTACTGCCCGGTCCGGGCCGGTGCGCGTCGGCGACACACCGCCCGGGCGCCGAGGAATCGCCGGTTGCGCGGGCGGCCGGAGCGTGGCCGAGCGCGGATCCGGCGATCCGGTCATGTAACGCGCGAGCATGCCGAATCCGGACGGCCCGGGATCGTGCGCCGCCGCTCACCGCGCCGCCGCCCCCGGCGACGCCTCGGGCGGCGGCATTCGCCGTCTGCCAGCTCCGTCCGGGGCGGCCGGCCCGGGAGTGCTACCGGGCCGCCCGGGCGGCGGCACGCGCCAACGCGGCGGCGCCTCTGGCCCCGTCGACGGGGCGCTCCATGACCGCCGTGGCGAACGGGAGGCGGCTCAGCTCGGCGCGCAGCCGGTCGCGGAGCGGCCCGCCGGGGGCGATGAGCCCGCCGGAGAACGCGACGTCCGCCGGTCCCGGCCAGGGTCCGAGGCGCTCGTACAGCGAGCGGACGTGCAGCGCGAGATCGGCGGTGGCACGATCGAGAATCCCCACCGCGACCGGATCGTTCCCGGCGGCGGCGAAGACGAGCGGCGCGAGCGCGCCGATGTCGGCCTTGCTGGCCTCGGCGGCCCAGGTGACGAGTCCGCGCGTGATCTCGACACCGGTGGCGCGGAGCACGGCGGGCGTGAGCGAGGTGGCGGGGCCGCGGCCGTCGTCGGCGTGGACGACGGCGTGGAGCGCGGCCAGGCCGATGGCGTAGCCGCTCCCCTCGTCGCCGAGGATCCAGCCCCAGCCGCCGACGCGGTCCGTGCGGCCGTCCGGTCCGCGGCCCCAGCCGATGGAGCCCGTGCCGGCGATGAGGAGGATGCCGGGCCCGTCGCCGAACGCATCCTGGAGCGCGCACTGGGCGTCGGTGGTGACGACGACGCGCTCGGCGAGGCCGAGGCGCTCGAGCGCCTGCTCGAGCTGGGTGCGCTCCGGCTCGCGGCCGGCGCCAGTGATGGCGCAGCACAGGACGGCGGCGCGCTCCCCCACCCCGCCGGCCTCGGCGAGCGCGCGGCGGGCGATGTCGGCGACAATCCCGGCGGAGAGCTCCGGCTCCATGATCTGGACGATCGCGGTCTCCCCCGTCACGCGCGCCCGCTCGACGCCCGCGGCGTCGGTGACGAGCGCGGTCGTGCGGGTGGCGCCGCCGTCGATGCCGAGGAAGAGCGTCACGGCGGGCTCAACCCCGGCGGACATCCACGGGCGCGCCGCCGCGTACGGCCGCGCTCAGCGTGCCGACGCCGACGGTGATGGCGGAGCCGATGAGGGAGAACCAGAGCGGGTCCACGAGCTTCGGGATGATCTGGAACTGCTGCGCCGCCCACCAGGCGCCCATGACGACGATGGCGACGGCCATGCCGAGGATCGCATCGGGCTGGCGGGCGCGCTTCGAGAGCAGGCCGAGCAGGAAGCCGCCGAGCAGGCCGCCGTAGGTGAAGGACGCGATCTGGAGCGCGATGATGACGATGGGCGTGTCCTGCTTCATGAACTGGAAGAGGATCGCGCCGCCGACGAGGATGACGCCCCAGAGGAGCGTGAAGCGCCGGCCGGCGCGCATGAGGGCGTGCTCGTCGCCTACCTTGCCGGCGAGGGGCGCATAGATGTCGTGGGTGAGCGACGACGCGAGCGAGTTCAGCGCCGACGCCTCCGAGGACATGGCCACGGAGAAGATGCCGGCGATGACGATGCCGGAGACTCCGGCCGGGAGCCCCTCGAGGATGAAGCGCGGCAGCACCTCGTCGGCGGGGGCGAAGGGGCGGCCGTGGTAGAACGCGTACAGGCCGATGCCGACGAGGAGGAAGAGCGCGAACTGGCCCATGATCCAGACGCCGCTGGCCACGATCGCCTTGCGGGCGTCGCGGAGCGAGGGCGCGGCGAGCAGGCGCTGGACGATGAGGTGGTCGGCCCCGTGTGAGGCCATCGATAAGAACGCGCCGCCGACCGCGCCCGTGAAGAACCAGTTCGTGTTGGCGAAGCCGCCGTCGAGGTGCAGGACGCGGAGCTTGTGGGCCGGCGCGGCGGCGGCGACGAAGCCGTCCCAACCGCCGGGCACGAGCTCGAGCAGCACGAAGAGGGCGCCCAGCGCGCCGGCCAGGAAGATGAACATCTGGATGACGTCGACCCAGACCACGGCGCGCAGCCCGCCGTAGTAGGTGTAGACGAGGGTGACGACGCCGGTGATCAGGATCGCCCAGGTGTAGGGGAGCCCGGTGACGATCTTGATCGGGATCGCCGTGGCGAAGAGCCGCACGCTGGAGGCGAGCGCCCGCGTCACCATGAAGGTGATGGACGCGAAGCGGCGCGTGGATCCACCGAAGCGCCGCTCCAGGAGCTGGTAGGCGGTGGCGAAGTCGCCGCGGAAGTAGCCGGGCAGCAGCACGGCGGCGATGACGATGCGCCCCAGCAGGTAGCCGAACGTGAGCTGGAGCATCCACATGTCGGTCGTGTACGCCGTGGCCGGCACGCTGATGAACGTGAGGACGCTGGTCTCCGTGGCAACGACGGAGAAGCAGACGGCCCACCACGGGATGTTCCGGTCGGCGAGGAAGTAGTCGCGGGCGTCCTTCTGGCGGCGGCCGAGCCAGGTGCCGAACGCCGTGACGCCGATGACGTAGATGACGACGATGGCGATGTCGAGCCCCAGCAGCGCCCCCTGCGGCGCCGCCGGGTTCACCGGACCCCCGCGGTGAAGGCGGTCTGGCCCCCGACCTCGCCGGGCTCCTGGCCGGCGGGCGGGGGCACGGGCTCCGTGCCCAGCTCGCTCGTCGGGATCGTCTCGGGCTCGAGGGGCTTGCCGTCTCGGCGGACCACGTAGGCCTCCATGGCGAAATACTCGGGGAGACCAAGGCGATCGACGATGGCCGCCGTGCCCTGGTTGCGTTCCTCGACGCGCTGCCAGAACTCGCGCTCGTCGAGTCCCGGGAATGGCGCCTTGTCCTTCTGACTCTGGTGCTTGAAGATGGCGAGCACCTTGAGGTTCAGCTCGTCCTCGGAGAGCGGGACGAGCACGTCCGCCTCCGCCACGGGCCACTCCTGCCACGCGCCGCGGTAGTACCACACCTCGGGCGCCGCGCCCTCGTAGCGCTCGAGCGCCTGGTGGATCGCCTGCATGCACATGCGGTGCGTACCGTGGGGATCCGAGAGGTCGCCGGCCACGAAGATCATCTCCGGGCGCTGCTCCTCGAGCAGATCGAGGATGATCGCGACGTCGCCGGGGCCGATCGGGTCCTTCTTGACCTTGCCCGTCTGGTAGAACGGCAGGTTGAGGAAGCGGGCCTGCTCGCGGCCCATGCCGAACGTCTGGATCCCCGAGACCGCCTCGGCCTCGCGGATGATGCGCTTGATCTCGAGGACCTCGGGGGAATCGACGTCGCCCGGGCGCTTCAGGTCGAGGAACGCCTCGACCTGGTCGAGCCGGTCGACGGTGTCCTTGCGCGCGCCGTCGAACGTGCCGGCGTGGCGGCGCAGGAAGTCGAGGTAGCGGCGCACCTCGTGATCGAAGACGGCGATGTTGCCGGACGTCTGGTAGGCGACGACGATGTCGTTCTCGTTCTGGTGCAGCTTGTTGAGCATGCCGCCCATGGAGATGACGTCGTCGTCCGGGTGCGGCGAGAAGACGATGATGCGCTTGCCGCGCGGCAGCTTGCTCTTGCCGCGGATCTTGGAGATGAGCGCGTTGAAGACCTCGCCGTTGAGCGGCCCGGCGGAGCCGTAGCGGGCAAGGAGCGAGCTGAGGTGGTGCTCGCGGTAGTCGAGCGTGTCGAGCTTGAGCACCGATTTCTGCGTGACCTCGCTCAGCCAGATCACGGCCTGGATCTCGAGCTGGCGGGTCCAGCGCACCTCGCCGACGACCCACGGCGTCTTGATGCGCGTCAGTTCGGCCGCGGCGGGGCCGTCGACGTAGAACGTGGCGTTCGGGTGCTGCTGCAGGTAGGTCGCCGCGACCTCGTGGCTGATCGGCCCCTCGACCGCGCGGCGGATGATCGGCGCCTTGTGCTCGCCGGTGGCGATGAGCGCGATCTCTCGCGCCTCCATGATCGTGGCCACGCCCATCGTGATGGCCTCGACCGGCACGTTCTCCTCGCCAAAGAAGTCGGCCGCCGCGTCCTTGCGCGTGATCGTGTCGAGGGCGACGAGGCGGGTGCGGGACTCGCGCCCGGAGCCCGGCTCGTTGAAGCCGATGTGCCCCGTCTTGCCGATGCCGAGGATCTGGTAGTCGATGCCGCCGACCCTGCGGATCTCGTCCTCGTAGCGGTGGCAGTAGGCGTCGACCTCCTCGCGCGGGATGTCGCCCCGCGGGATGTGCACGTTCTCCGGCGGGATGTTCACGTGCTCGAAGAGGTTCTCCCACATGAACCGGTTGTAGCTGTGGATGCTGCCCGGGTCCATCGGGTAGTACTCGTCGAGGTTGAACGTCACGACGTTGGAGAAGTCGAGCCCCTGCTCGCGGTGCAGCCGGATCAGCTCGCGGTAGACGCCGATGGGCGTGGAGCCGGTGGCGAGGCCGAGCACGGCCGGCTCGCCGGCGGCGTTCTTCCGCCGGATGAGCGCGGCGATGCGGTCCGCCACGAGGCGGGCGATGTCGTCGTAATCCTGCACGATCACGACCGGGACTCGCTCCCGCTGGGTCGTGAGAGTCGTGGATGCGGTGGCCATGGTATTCGTGGCTGCGGGTTTCAGGTCCTGGCCGACGTGGCCTCGGCCAGGCGCCGGTCCTCGGCGCCGGCCGCGCCGCGGCGGATTTCCTCCTGCTCGGTCTCGCGCATGTTCCGGGCGATCAGCACGAACGCGGCGACGCCGACGGCCAGCATGACGAGGCCGACGGCGGTGTAGCCGAACACGACCTTGCCGATGCCGAAGAGCGTGGCGTAGACCGCGACGATGCCGGCGCCCCAGTTGACCCACGCCTTGGCGCCGCCAGGGATCGCCTCGCGGCCGTAGCCGAGGTGCTGGGAGACGGCGGCCCAGCCCGGGCCGCCGGGGCGGACGCGGCGGTAGAACGCCTCGAGCACCTCCTGCGGCTCGGGGCGGGTCAGGAACGTCACGGCGATCCAGACGATCGTCGTCGCGGCGACCGTGACGAGCATGATGGTGGCGTCGGCGTTCGGGTCGCCGGGCGCGAAGCGGCCGGGCACGACCGCGGTGGCTATGCTCGAGACGACGAGTGACGTGATCATGGCGCTGATCTCCGACCAGGCGTTCACGCGCCACCAGTACCAGCGGAGCATGAGCACGAGGCCGGTGCCGGCGCCGAGCGCCAGCAGGAACTTCCACGCCTGCTCGACGGACGTGAGCTGCCAGGTGACGAAGCAGGAGGCCAGGAACAGGAAGATCGTGGCCCAGCGCGACACGGTGACGTAGTGCTGCTCGGTCTCGTTCTTCTTCAGGAAGCGACGGTAGAAGTCGTTGACCAGGTACGACGCGCCCCAGTTGAGCTGGGTGCCGACCGTCGACATGTACGCGGCGGCGAAGCCGGCGAGCATGAAGCCGCGCCACGGCGTGGGGAGCAGGTCGACGAACGCGTGGACGTAGCCGGCCTCCTTGTCCTGCAGGTTCGGGTAGAGGATGACCGTGGCCAGGCCGGTGACGATCCACGGCCAGGGACGCAGCGCGTAGTGGGCGACCTGGAAGAACAGCGTCGCCAGCACGCCGTCGCGCTCGGTCTTCGCGGAGAAGATGCGCTGCGCGACGTAGCCGCCGCCGCCGGGCTCGGCGCCGGGGTACCACGCGGCCCACCACTGCACGAACAGGAACGTGCCCAGCGCCATGAGCGGCATCCATGGGTAGGCGTGGATGCCGTCCGTGCCGAGATGCACCGGGAGCACGGAGAGCGCCGCGGTCTCGCTGCCGAAATGGGTGACCAGCTTCTGCTTGAACGCGGTCATCCCGCCGACGGCGTCCACGGCGAAGACGGCGAGCACGATGACGGCGGTCATCTTGATGACGAACTGGACCAGGTCGGTCCAGAGCACGGCCCACATCCCGGCGGCGACCGAGTACGCCACGGTGATGACGAAGCAGATGCCGACGGCCAGGATCGGCGAGACGCCGAGCGAGATCGACAGGATCTTGATCATCGCGCGGGTGACCCAGCCGAGGATGATCAGGTTGATCGGGATCGCGAGGTAGAGGGCGCGGAAGCCGCGCAGCACGGCGGCGGGCGTGCCGCTGTAGCGGATCTCGGCGAACTCGACGTCGGTCATAACGTGGGCGCGCCGCCAGAGCCGCGCGAACAGGAACACCGTGAGCATCCCGCTCATCACGAAGTTCCACCACAGCCAGTTGCCCGCGACGCCGTGGCTGGCCACGAGCCCGGTGACGACGAGCGGCGTGTCGGCCGCGAACGTGGTGGCGACCATGGAGGCGCCCGCCAGCCACCAGCTCACCTGCCGGCCCGAGATGAAGTACTCGGTCAGGCTCTCGCCGCCCCGCTTCGTGAAGTACAGGCCGATGACCGCCGTGAAGACGAAGTACGCGGCGACGATGGCCCAGTCGATGGCGGTGAGGGTCATAGGTCTTCCCGTGCTGGGGGTTGGCTGGGAGGGATCGGCCTCATTCCTCTCCTCCGTGGTCCCGCGATACAACATCCACCCGCTTCTCCACCCTTACATCGGTGATCGCGCGCTGCACGGCGTCGGCGACGGCGCGCCGGAGCGGCGCGATCCTCGGGTTGTCGCGCGTCGGGTTGACGCGGTTCGTGAGCAGGACGAGGAACAGGTCGCGCTCCGGGTCGATCCAGATGCTGGTGCCGGTGAAGCCGGTGTGGCCGAAGGAGCGGGCGGAGAAGTAGTCGCCGGCGCTCGAGCGGGGCGAGGGCGTGTCCCAGCCGAGCGCGCGGCTCGAGGCGGCGTCCGCGCGCGCGGTGAACGCGGCCACGGTCGACGGCTTCACGATCCGGACGTCGCGGTAGAACCCGCCGTTCAGCAGCATCTGCGCGAAGACGGCGAGGTCCCGGGCGGAGGAGAAGAGCCCCGCGTGCCCCGCGACGCCGCCGAGGGCGCAGGCGTTCTCGTCGTGCACGATGCCGTGCACGTGGCGGTGGCGGTAGATGGTGTCGACCTCGGTGGGCGCGATGCGGCGGAGGAGCGAGTCTCCCGCCGCGTAGGCCGCGGTGCAGTCGGCATCCCCGGAGGGCGACGGCCGCGCTCCCCGCCGGTCCTTCGACTTCGCCGTGCCTCGCGCCGCGAGCGGCGTGTACCCCGTGTCGCGCAGCCTGAGGGGGCCGAATACGCGCTCCTCCAGGAAACGGTCGAGCGTCGTGCCGCTGACCCGCTCGACGATCAGGCCGGTGAGGATCAGCCCGAGGTCGCTGTAGACCGTCCGGGTGCCCGGCTCGTACTCGAGCGGCGTCGTGCCGATGCGCTTGAGGTACGCCTCGCGCCCGCGCAGCTCGCGCCAGAGCGGGAGGAACGGCGGCAGCCCGGCGTCGTGCATGAGGAGCTGGCGGACGGTGACCGCGAGCTTCGCAGGCGACCCCTGCCACTCCGGTAGGTAGCGGGCGACGGGGGCGTCGAGGTCGAGCAACCCATCCTCGCTCAGGACCATGACCGCGGTCGTGGTGCCGATCACCTTGCTGAGCGAGGCCAGGTCGTAGAGCGTCGAGTCGCTGGCGGCGGGCGAGCCGGCGGCGTAGTCGAGCGCGCCGTAGCCGCGGAGCCGGACGAGCTTGCCGTGTCGCCCGACCGCGAGCGCGGCGCCAGGTGTGACCCGGTCGGCCACGGCGCGCGCGACGATCGAGTCCACGGCCGCGAGCGCGCGCGGGTCCATTCCCACCTCGGTCGGCTCCGCCATCCCGAGCGTGTAACCGATGGCCGCCTTTGGGGTTCCCGAGCCGAGCGGGGCGCCGGGGAGCGGCACGGGCAGGCGCCCGGCGATCGGCGCCAGCCCGGCGAGCGCGGCGGCGACGGCCCGCTGCGCCGGCTCGCCCCGCGGCTGCCAGGCGAGGAGATAGGTGCCGAGGCCCTCGAGCGCCGCGGTGCCGTAGGGGTCGCCGAAGGAGACGCCGACGACGGGGCGGCCCGCGGCGCGGACGCGGCGCCACGCCTCGACGACGCGGTCGGGGAGGCGCAGGAACCCCTGCCCGCTGACGGGCGCGTAGAAGGTGGCGAAGACGACGGCGTCGGCGCGGGCGGCGCGAGCGACGGCCGAGTCGACCTCGGCGGGCGTGGACGCCTCCGACAGGCGCGAGGCCTCGGCGCGGCCGTAGATGCGGGTCAGCTCGGCCTGGAGCGCGCGCCCGGCGTTCAGCTCCGTCGGCGCCGCGAACGTCAGGAGCGCGACCGAGCGGACGGAGCGGGGATCGAGCGGCAGCACGCCGGCGGAATCGCGCACGAGCGTGATGGAGCGGCGGGCCAGGTCGTCGGCGATGCGGCGGTGCTCCGCCGAGCCGACGATGCGCGCCACGGAGTCGGGGTCGACCGCGCGTCGCCACGGCAGGCCGAGCCGCGCCTTCGCGGCCAGGATGCGGCGGACCGAGGCATCGATCCGCTCGGCCGGGATGCGGCCCGCGCGGACGGCGGCGACGATGGCATCCCGTGCCGCGGCGACGTCCGGCGGCCCGAGCACGACGTCGGCCCCGGCCTGCACGGCCCAGACGGCGAGCTCCCCGGGCGAGTAGCCGGGCAGGTTGCGCAGCGCGCCCATGGTCATCGCGTCGGTGATGACGAGGCCGTCGTATCCGAGCTCACGGCGGAGCAGCGTCTGGCCGATCTCGGGCGCGACGGTGGCGGGCACCGGCTTGCCGCCGGTGAGCGCGGGGATGGCGAGGTGGCCGACCATGACGGCGTCGGTGCCGGCGCCGAGCGCGGCACGGAACGGCACCAGCTCGAGCAAGTCGAGGCGCTCGCGGCCGACGCGCAGGACCGGCAGGTCGACGTGGGAGTCCACGCCGGTGTCGCCATGGCCGGGGAAGTGCTTGACGGCCGTGAGCGCGCGGCCGTCGTGCGCGCCGCGGACGAACGCGGCGACGAGGCGCGCGACCGCCCGCGGGTCCGCGCCGTAGCTGCGCACGTTGACGATCGGGTTCGTCGGCTCGGTGTTCACGTCGGCGACCGGGGCGAACACCCAGTTGATGCCGACGGCCCGGGACTCCAGCGCGGTCAGCCGGCCGGCGGCGAAGGCCGCGGCGGTGTCGCCGATGGCGCCGATTCCCATGTTGTACGGCAGGATCGTCCCGCCGCCGCCCTCCACGAGGTATGGCAGATACGTCGGGGTCCAGAGGCGCATGCCGGGGCCGTACTCGACGTCGGCGCCGACGAGGAGCGGCACCTTCGCCAGCGCCTGGAGCGCGTTCGTCTTGAGCGCGATCTCCGGGGGCGAGCCGATGCTGATGGCGACGCCGCCGACGCCGAGATCCTGCACCTCGTGCGCGATCGCGCGGAAGTCGGGGCTGGCCAGGCTGGAGAAATCGCCCCAGACGCGGCCCATCAGCATCTGCCCGACGCGCTCCTCGAGCGAGAGGCCGGCGAGCGTCTGCTCGACCCAGGCTGCGGCGGCGCGGGGGCTCGGCGGTGCGGCGGCGCCGGTGCGTCCGCGTGGCGCGCAGCCGGCGACGATGGCGGCGGCCGCCGCCAGGACGGCCGCGCGGCGCATCACTTCGTGGCCCCCGCCGCCGCGCTCGCGCCGACGGTCACGCCGGCGCCGAGCGGCAGGTACGGCGGGATCGGGATCGGCAGCTTGCCGGTGATGGGCGCCAGGCCGGTGAGCCCGCGGGCGGCCGCCCGCTGCATGACGTCCTCCGGCCCCCACGCGAGGACGTAGGTGCCGGCGTCCGGGAACTCCGAGAGCAGGTAGGGGCTGCCGAAGGACGTGACGACGGTCGGCCGGCGCGCGATCAGCTTGCGCGCGAACGCGGCGACGCCCGGCTCGACGGCGACGTCGCCCTTGCGGGCCAGCACGCGCACGAACGGCGAGAAGAAGACGACGTCGGCGCTGTCGGCGGCGGCGAGGAGCGAGTCGAGTAGCGGCTGCGGCGTCGCCCCGTTCAGCAGCACGGTCTGGAGGTTCGGGAACCGCTCGCGCAGCCCGGCCTGGAAGGCGCGGCCCTCGTAGGGGTTCGCGTCGTCGCTGTAGACGATGCTGAGCACGCGCTTCGCGCGGGCGGGGTCGACGGGGAGCAGGTGGTCCCGGTCGCGGCCGACGGTGAGGCCCTTCTGCGCCGCCTGCTCCGCCACGGCGAGGTGCGCGGGCACGCCGACGACGTAGGGGATCTGCGCCAGGTCGACGGTCCGCTGCCGGTCGAGGCCGAGCTGCGCCTTGTACCAGAGCACCTTGCGCACGGACTGGTCGATCCGCGCCTCGCTGAGCTGGCCGCTGCCGACGGCGGCGACGACGGCGTCGATCGCGACCGGGATGTCCGGCGGCATGAGCAGGACGTCGGCGCCCGCCTTCAGCGCGAGCACGGCCGCGTCGGCGTTGCCGTACTTCGTCACGATCCCGCCCATGTCGAGTGCGTCGGTATAGACCATCCCCTTGAAGCCGAGGTCGCGCTCCAGCAGGCCGGACAGCATCTGCGGGTTCAGCGTGGCCGGGACGGTGTCCCCGGTCAGCGCCGGGAACGCGATGTGGGCGCTCATCACGCCGGTGACGCCGGCCTTCAGCGCGGCGCGGAACGGCACGAGCTCGACGGCGTCGGCGCGGGCGCGATCGACGGTCAGGACGGGGAGCGCGAGGTGCGAGTCGACGCCCGTGTCGCCATGCCCCGGGAAGTGCTTCGCGGTGGCGAAGAGGCCGCCGGCCTGCAGGCCGCGCACGTCCGCGGCGGCGAGCCGGGCCACGGCCTGCGGGTCCGCGCCGAAGCTGCGCACGTTGATGATCGGATTGGCCGGGTTATTATTGACGTCCACAACCGGCGCGAAAGCAACGTGGATCCCGGCGGCGCGGCTCTCCCGAGCGGTGATACGACCGAGCTCGTAAGCGAGCTTTTCGTCGCCGGCGGCGCCGAACGCCATGAGCGGCGGGAACTTGGTGGCACTGCCGAGGTCCAGCCCGTAGGGGATCGCGGTGCCGGCCTCCAGGCGCATCCCGGCGCCGTGCTCGACGTCGGAGGCGACGAGGATCGGCACCTTCGCCATGCGCTGGAGCATGTTGAGCTTCTGCGCCAGCTCGAGCGGCGCGCCGATCGAGACGACGACGCCGCCGATGCCCTGGTTCTGGACCCAGTCGCGCAGCCGCTCGTAGCCGGGGGTGCCGACCGCCATGTAGTCGCCGCCGACCCAGGGCATGATGAGCTGGCCGACCTTCTCGCGCAGCGAGAGCGTGGCCATCGCCCGGTCGATCCACGCGGGGTCGACCTTCGCGTCGAGGCCGACGGGCGCGGGCGGCGCCGGCGGCTCGAGCTGCAGGTCGGGCGGGTTCACCGGGACGGGCACGGGAGCCGGCGGGCGGACGGTGCGGGCGGGCGAGCACGCCACGGCGGCCACGACCGGCAGCCACACCGCGCGGCCGCCCCAGCGTGCCACGGCCCGGGTCGATTGCTTCGGCATCGGCACCTTTGCGTCGTCGGTCCCGGAGCGGCCGGGGCCTTGGGATTCCACATCAGCAGGTGTCAACAGGAATGACGAAAGCTATCGCGTGGAACAGGTGGTGGCAACGTAGCGCGGGGCTCCTGCTTTGCGCCGCCGCGGCGTGCGGCGGCCCGGGCGGCGCGCCGGCCGACGGCGGGGCGCCGGCGGCCGCCCCGGCGACGCCGGCGGCCGACGCGGCGGGCGCGTCGCCGGTGATCCTGGGCGTGGACGCGCTCGTCGCCGACAGCGGCGGTCCGCTGCGCGGGAAGCGGGTCGGGCTGATCACGAACCACACGGGGCGCGGCGCGTCCGGCGAGAGCTCGATCGACCTGCTGAACCGGCTCCCGGGCGTGAAGCTGGTGGCGCTGTTCGGGCCGGAGCACGGGATCCGCGGCACGGCGCAGGCCGGCGAGTCGGTGGCGAGCGGCCGGGACGAGAAGACGGGGCTGCCCGTCTACTCGCTCTTCGGGCAGCACGACCGGCCGACGCCGGAGATGCTGAAGGGCATCGACGCGCTCGTCTACGACATCCAGGACGTGGAGACGCGCTACTACACGTACGAGTGGACGATGGCACTGTCGATGAAGTCGGCGGCGGAGAACAACCTCGACTTCGTGGTGCTGGACCGGCCGGCGCCGCTCGGTGGCGCGGTGCTCCAGGGGAACGTGCTGGACCCGAAGTACTCGACGTTCGTCGGCCTCTACCCGGTGGCGATGCGGTACGCGATGACGCCGGGCGAGCTGGCGCGCTACGTCAACGCGGAGGGGAAGGTCGGCGCGCGGCTGACGGTCGTGCCGATGCGCGGCTGGCGGCGGGGCGTGTGGTACGACGGCACGGGGCTGCCCTGGACGATCCCGTCGCCGAACCTGCCGACGCTGGAGGCGGCGGCGCACTACCCGGGCACGTGCCTGTTCGAGGGGACGAACCTGTCGGTCGGGCGCGGCACCTCCCTGCCCTTCGAGCAGATCGGCGCGCCGTGGCTGGACGGCGCCGAGCTGGCGCGGCGGCTGAACGCGCGCAAGCTCCCCGGCGTCCGCTTCGAGGCGGTGCGCTTCACGCCCCAGAAGCCGGGCGACGAACGCTTCGGCGGCGTAGAGGTGCAGGGCGTCCGCTTCGTGATGACGGACCGGAACAGCTACGACGCGCCGGTCGCGGCGATCGCGGCGCTGCTCGAGGTGCACGCCATGGCGCCGGACAAGCTGACGTGGGTCGAGCGGCACTTCGATCGGCTGGCGGGCACGGACCAGGTGCGCAAGCAGATCATGTCGAGCACGCCGCTGGAGACGATCGTGGCCGACTGGCCGGCGCAGCGGGCGGCGTTCGACAAGATCCGCCAGAAGTACCTGCTGTACCGGTGACGCGGCGCGCGGAGCGGGACCGGACCGAGACCCCTGCGACGCCCCGGAGCTCGTCCGGGGCGCGCGAACCCACCCGATCGGAGAAGACGATGCGACGCACGCTCCCGCTGGCCTCGCTCCTGGCACTCCTCGCCGCGTGCGGCGGCCGACCGCCCGCGGCCGGGCCGGCGCCGGGCGGCGCCTGGGCCGCGCTGGACGCCGGGATCCGGGAGCGGATCGCCGCGGAAGCGCCGGCGGAGGTGGCGGTGAGCGTGATCGACCTCGGGAACGGGCGCACGCTGGGCATCCAGGATACGGTCACGATGCACGCGGCCAGCACGATGAAGGTGCCGGTCCTGATCGAGCTGTTCCGGCAGGCGGAGCACGGCCGCGTCCGCCTCGACGACCCGATCACGGTGGTCAACGAGTTCACGAGCCTCGCCGACGGCAGCCGCTATACGCTGGATGCGGGGGACGACAGCGACTCCGCGGTCTACGCCCTGGTCGGGAAGCGGGTGCCGGTGCGCGAGGTCGCGCGGCACATGATCGTGCGCTCCTCGAACCTGGCCACGAACAACCTGATCGCGCTGGTCACGCCGGACAGCGTGCAGAAGACGATGCGCGGGATCGGCGCCGAGGGGATGCGCGTGCTGCGTGGCGTCGAGGATGGCCCGGCGTTCCGGAAGGGGCTGAACAACACGGCGACGGCGCAGGGGCTGGCGCGGGCGCTCGAGGCGATCGCCACGTGCAAGGTGACATCCCGCGCCTCGTGCGACGCAATGGTCGACATCCTGGCCGGGCAGGAGTTCAACTCCATGATCCCGGCCGGGCTGCCGGCGGGGACGCGCGTCGCGCACAAGACCGGCTGGATCACCGGGATCCAGCACGACGGCGCGATCGTCTACCCGAAGGGGCGCGCGCCGTACGTGCTCGTCGTGCTGACGCGCGGCTTCACCGACACGACGCGGGCGGCGCGCGTCGGCGCCGACATCTCGCGGCTCGTCTGGCAGACGCTGGTCGAGGGCCGGTCTCCGGCGGCGGCGCGGGCGGCGCCGACCGGCACGGACGCGCTCCTCGCCAGGTACCCGGCGCACCGCGTCGCCGCGATCACGCAGCGCCGCTTCACGCACGCGGAGCTGTGGGGCGCGATCGGCCCGAGCATCGACGGCTCGGCGACGCTGAAGCGGCGCGAGATCGGGAAGTCGGCCGAGGGGCGGCCGATCTACGCCGTGCAGTACGGTCACGGACCGACGCGCGCGCTGCTCTGGTCGCAGATGCACGGCGACGAGTCCACGGCCACCATGGCGCTGGCCGACATCTTCGACTTCCTGAGCCGCTCGCCGGACGACCCGCTGGCGCGCCGGATCGCCGAGAGGCTGACCGTCGTCTTCGTGCCGATGCTGAACCCCGACGGCGCCGAGCGCTTCCAGCGGCGCGACGCCTTCGGCATCGACGTGAACCGGGACGCGCGCCGGCTCTCCACGCCGGAGGCGCAGACGCTGAAGCGCATCCACACGGAGTTCCACCCCGACTTCGGCTTCAACCTCCACGACCAGAACGTGCGCACGCGGATCAGCGGCACCGAGTCGCTCGCCGCGATCGCGCTGCTCGCGCCGCGGCCGGACACGGGCCACCTCGACACGCCCGGGCTGGTCCGGGCGCAACACCTGGCGGCCGCGGTGCGCGCGGCGATCGAGCCACTCGTCGGCGGACACATCGCGAAGTACGACGATACCCACAACCCCCGCGCGTTCGGCGACCTCATCCAGCGCTGGGGCACGAGCACGATCCTGATCGAGTCCGGCGGCTGGAGGGACGATCCGGAGAAGCAGTACCTGCGGCGCGTCAACTTCGTCGCGATCCTCTCGGCGCTGGACGCCATCGCGACGGGGAGCTACGCCGCCTCGGATCTGGCACTCTACCAGACGCTGCCGTACAACGGCCCGTCCGTGCACGACCTGCTGGTGCTCGGCGGCAGCATCGCGCTCCCCGGGATGCCGCCGTACCGGGCCGACCTGGCCATCGACTACCAGGACGCGCTGCGGCGGAACGCGCCGCGCATCATGGACGTCGGCGACCTGGACGACCTCCTCGCGCGGGACACGCTCGACGCGACGGGCCTGTTCGTGCACCCCGCGCCACCGGCCGACGCGCGCGCCGCGGACTTCGGCACCGGCCGGCCGGCCGCGCTCACGATCCGGCGCGGCGCCGAGCCGACGAGCGAGGCCGTGTGGACGATCGAGGGCGGAGCGCCGAGCCGCGCGCAGCCGGCGGCGGGGGATGGGGCGGGCCGGCGGCCCTGAGCGAGGAGGTGGCGGTACATTTCCCGGGGCGGGGATGCACGACGCGGCCACGGGCAGTGGACAGGATCGTGGCCGGGGATGGGGCGGACAGGGCCGAGCGCGCGGCTACGCCGGATACGCGGCCGTGCGGGGGCGATGATCGGGACATCCGGTCACCCGGCGGCGCCGCCGCCGCCGGGTGACCGCGATCCCACGCTCAGCGAGCGCTCCCGGCCACCACGCGCTTCACCAGTGTCCCGGCGGGGAGCGTCGATGTCGCGCTGGGGACCTGGTTGATGATCACCAGCTCGTCGATCGGGATCGCGGACGGGGAGCGCTGGTTGAACGCCGCGAGCGTGGTCGCGGCATCGAGCCGAACGATGTCGATGCGGTTCGGCTGTACGGCGAGCGCCTGCGGGTCGGTGAGCGGCGCGAAGCTGCCGATCGACTGGCGGAACACGCGGTCGTAGGTGCCGAACGCGTTGGCGGGCGTGTACGCCACGACCTGGAAGGTGTTTCCGTTGTACTGCAGGTACGCGACGTACCCCTGGATCGTGCCCTGCTGGGTCTGCGCCTGGAAGACGCCGGTGCTGGCCGGGATGCCGTTCACCGCCTCGCGGGAGACGTTGCCGACCTGCACGCCCTGCTGCGAGGCGAACGCGGCGATCGCCTGGTCCGGCGTGCCCTTGGCGAGCGTCAGTTCGATGACGGCGTCCTGCTGCGGCGAGGCCGCCGCCACGGACTGCGACAGGTTCTGCGTCTTCCACCCCTGCGGGAAGTCGATGCGGAAGCGCAGGTCGGGGTGCATGAAGACGCCGCCGCGGAAGAAGCCGTTGCGCGGGTTGTTGCCGTAGACGAGGCCGTCGATGCGGTCGAGGTACTGTGCGCCGCCCACGGTGCCGGCGGCGCTCGGCTGCGCCTTCGCGATGAGCTGCTGAACGTGCGTGATGCGCTCGGCGGTGCCCGGGTGCGTCTCGAGCCAGGACGGCAGCGGGCTCACGTTCTCGCGCTGCTCGAGCCGCTGGAGCGCCTCGAAGACGTTCGGCATCTGGCGGACGTCGTAGTTCTCGCGGGACGCGTAGCGGAAGCCGAGCTCGTCGGCCTGCGTCTCCGCGGCGCGGTCGTACTTGAGGAAGAGGAGCTGCATGCCGGTGCCGGCGATCTGCCCGAATTGCGCGACGGTCGGGGAGAGGATGGAGCCGATGCCGAGCGCGAGCTGCCCGAGCTGTGCGCGCGTGATGGCGCGGACCTGGTGCCGGGCCGTGACGTGGCCGGCCTCGTGGCCGAGCACCGTCGCCAGCTCCGCCTCGTTCTGCATCAGGCCCATGAGGCCGCGCGTCACGAAGATGTAGCCGCCGGGCAGCGCGAACGCGTTCGGCGTCGGATCGTCGACGACGCGGAACGTCCAGGGGAGCTTTGGCCGCTCCGTGTCCTTGGCCAGGTTCGCGCCGACGCGCTGGACGTACTGCTGGAGCGCGTCGTTGTCGACGAGCCCGATCGACTGCTCCACCTGCTGGGCGCCCTCGCGCCCCATCTCGATCTCCTGGCTCTCGGAGACCAGCGAGATCTCGGTCTTGCCCGTGACGGGGTTGCGCGCGCAGGCGGACAGCACCAGCGCGCACGCCACGAGGTGGACGGCGGGCCGCACGCGGCGCCGCACGGAAATGCGCATTTGCACGCCTCCTATCGTTTCGACGTTCCGCTTCGACGGCCGGGGGAGATCGTTCAAGGATCGTGCTCGTTCCGCGGGCCGGGCGGCCCGCCGGCGCGCTACTGCTCGAGCAGGGCGGGAATGCTGATGTTGAGCGCGCGGGGATGCACGAGCACGCCGCCGTCGTCGGGGAGCCGCACCTCGACGGGCTGGTCCCGGATCGCGCGGCGGAAGCCTTTCCC
Organism: Longimicrobiales bacterium; assembly: GCA_035715725.1. GTDB lineage: Bacteria > Gemmatimonadota > Gemmatimonadetes > Longimicrobiales > RSA9 > JADGGV01. The sequence continues at coordinate 59,273 of DASTKT010000162.1, forward strand.
CTCGAGGATGCGGTGGATGTAGATCCGCCGCACGACGACCATGACCGTGGCCAGGATCGGCACGGCCACGAGCAGGCCGACGAAGCCGAGCAGGTGACCCATGATCAGGACGCTGAGCAGCGTCAGCACGGGCGGCAGGTGGACCTGGCGCTCCATGATCATGGGCGCCACGACGTTGGCCTCGGCGAGGTGCACGCCCACGCCGACGGCGACGACCGCGAGCGCCTTGACGACGCCGCCCGTGCCGAGCACGAAGAGCGCGGGAAGCAGCGTCGAGAAGAGCGTCCCGAAGAACGGGACGATCGCGACGGCGCCGGTGAAGACGGAAAAGGCCAGCGCGTACGGCACGCCCAGCAGGAGGAAGCCGATGAACGTGAGCAGCGCCAGCATGAACATGGCGACGAGCTGGCCGACGATGTAGGCGCGCAGCGTCCGGCTGAGGTCCGCCAGGATGTCGCGCACCAGCTCGCGGTGCACGGGCGGCATGAGCAGGATGAAGCCTTCGCGGTACATGGCCGGGCGGAGCGCCATGTAGATGCCCATGACGAAGACGCCGAACACGTCGATGACGACCTGGACGCCGCCGAAGACGTACGGCACGACGCCACGGAAGTAGCCGCCGATCTGCTGCAGCAGCGGCCCGATGTAGCTGCCTCCCTTGTTGAACGGCTGGAGGATCTCGCGTAGCGCCGCGGAGCGCTGGGCGGCCGTGCGGAGCTGCATCTCCCACTGCTGCATGAGCTGCGGCAGCCGGGAGAAGAGGTCCTGCGACTGCTCGATGACCGGGGGGATGATCAGGAAGCCGACGCCGCCGATGGCCAGCAGCGTGACCACGACGGCGATCAGCAGCCCGAGCCCCCGGGGCACCGCCAACCGCCGCTGCAGCGTGTCGGTGATGGCCCCGAGGTAGAGGGACAGCAGGATACCGATGAACAGGAGGAGAAGGATCTCCGCGATGCTGTAGACGAAGAACAGCAGCAGCAGCGCGAAGACCGTCGCCGCAAGGATCCCGTAGCCGCGGCGATTCATGCGCGGGTCAGGCCTCCTCCTCCACCTCCACGTCGTGAACGAGGCCGTCCTCGTCGCCGGCGCCGGCGGGGAGCGGCTTGGCGCCGCCAGTCGCCGGATCCTGGCCGCCGGCCGCGCCGGCGCCGAGCGCCCTGGCCGGACCGGTCCCGCCCGCGGGGAGCGCCATCCCCATCTGCTGCTTGAGCGCCAGCAGGCGCGCGTCGACGGTCGCGGTGCCAGGGCCGAGCTTGGCGAACTCCTGCTCGAGCGTGTCGCCCGCCGAGAGCGTCTGCGTGACCTCCGCGGAGGCGAGCGCCTGGCGCTCCGTCTCCTCGATCTTGTCGGCCATGCGCTCGAACGTGTCGAAGGCGGAGCGGTCGTTGAGGCCGGCCATGGTCTCGTGGATCCGCTTCTGCGCCTGCGCCCGCTTCTGCTTGGCGACGAGGAGGTTCTTCTTCCGCTTCGCCTCCTCGATCTTGTCGTTCAGCAGGCGCAGCGATTCCTTCAGCTTCTCGGTCTCCGCCGCCTGGCGCTGCCACGTCTCGTGCAGCGCCATGGCGCGCTCGCCGTGCTCCTGCTGCCGGAGCAGCGCCTGCTTCGCCAGGTCGTCGCGCCCCTCCCGGATCGCGAGCATGGCACGCTGCTCCCAGTCGTTCGCCTGCTTCTGCTCCTCCTCGACCTGCGCCTTGAGCTTCCGCTCGTCGGCGATGGCGACGGCCACCTCCTGCTTGGCCCGGTGGAGCTGCTCGCGCATGTCCAGCAGGACCTGGTTGAGCATCTTCTCCGGGTTTTCCGCCTTGGCGATGGCGTCGTTGATGTTGGAGCGCATCAACTGGGACAGCCTCGAAAAGATTCCCATGTCAGCCCTCGTGTGCGACCGGAACGAGCTGGGCCAGCCCCGGCAGGTGGCTGGAGGCAGCCATTGTGAGGCTCTCGTACGCGCTGCGGAGCTCCTCGAAGTCGAGCGTCTCGAGCTCGAGCGCGTGAGAGAGGACGACCTGATCCGCCTCGATGCCGTAGCTGCCGTGGACGATGTCCGTGGCGTTCAGCTCGAGCAGACGCCGATAGAAGGATGCGAGCCGAGTATCGTCCGCGTCCTGGGGGAGCTCCATCACCTTCATCCGCAGGAGCAGCAGCGGCGGCTCGGCGCGCACGCCGACGGGCGCGCCGCCGTCGGGGGCCGGGATGACCCACATGCCCTCCTCGACCTGGTCGGCCTGGACGCCCATGCGGATGAAATAGCTCTCGAGATCTTCGTACGTCGTCATGTGGGGCTCCGTCCGGAGGGGTCGCCTTTCGGCACTCCTACGGTAGCGTGCACGTGAATGTTTCAGCAAGGGCGCGGTAATTCGGCTTCCGCGCACTACTTCGAGATCCCTGTCGGCCGCTTGGCCGGCTCGATCTGGACCAGCTTCCGCGCCGAGGGCGAGGCGGCGAGGCCGCCCTGCGCCGTCTCGCGGTACGCCGCCGGCATGCGCCGGCCGACCTCGCCCATGATGTCGATGACCTCGTCGGCCGGGACCGGAAAGTCCAGTCCGGCGAGCGCCATCTCCGCGGCCGCGATGGCCTGCATGGCCGCCGAGGCGTTGCGGTAGATGCACGGGATCTCGACCAGCCCGCCGATCGGGTCGCAGATCAGGCCGAGCATCCCCTGGAGCGAGAGCGCGATCGCCGTGGCGACCTGCTCGTCCGTGCCGCCGGCCACCCAGGTGACGGCGGCGGCGCCCATGGCGGCCGCGGTGCCCGTCTCGGCCTGGCAGCCGCCCTCCGCGCCGGCGAGCGAGGCGCGGTGAGCGACCACGCCGCCGACGCCGCCCGCCACGAGCATGGCCTCGACGAGCCGGTCGTCGTCGAGCTCGAGGAACTCGCCGATGCTGACCAGGATCGCCGGGAGCACGCCCGCGGCGCCGGCGGTGGGCGCGGCCACGATCAGCCCCATGGCCGCGTTCACCTCGAGCGTCGAGATGGCGCGGGCGAGCGTCGCGGTCACGCGCGGGCCGAGCAGGCGCGGGCCGGCGTCCCAGAGGAGCTTCGCGCGGCCGCCCGTCAGCCCCGAAGGGGAGCGGACCTCCCCCTTCAGCCCCTCGACGATCGCGGCGCGCATGACCTCGAGCGTCCGGCGGACCCGGGCGCGGATCGCCGCCGGCTCGATCCCGCTCTCCCGCGCCTCCATGGCGACGACGACCTCCGGGATCGAGCGTCCGCTCTCGCGGGCCTCCCGGAGCAGCGATTCGATGGAGCGGTGCATACCGTCCTTCCGCGCGTGCGGGCGCCGGCTCAGGCGATCTTGCCGACCCGGCGGGCCCAGCGCAGCCAGGGAAACGCGCGGATCTGGGTCAATACCCGGTCGGGCACCGGCTGGTCCGCCTCGATGGTCATGAGCGCATCCTGATGGCGTCCCGTGCGGTCCACGCGCATGGTGGCCAGGTTGATTCCCTCGGCCGCCACGACACCGGCGATCGCCGCGATCGTCCCCGGCACGTCCTCCGCCAGCAGCACGAGCGTGTGATAGTCGCCGCCGAGCGATACGGGGAAGCCGTCCACCTCGGTCACCTCGATGCGGCCGCCGCCCACGGAGGCGCCGCGGACGCGGGCGCGCTCGCCCCCGAGCTCGACCTCGAAGACCGCGGTGTTCGGGTGCGCATCGTCGCCCAGGTCCACGTCCGCGAACTCCCAGCGCAGCCCCGCGCGCTCCGCCTCGGCGTACGCGTCGCGCAGGCGGAGGTCGTCCGGCATGAGGCCGATCAGGCCGCCCACGATGGCGCGGTGCGTCCCGTGCCCCTCCCCGGTCGCGGCGAACGAGCCGTGCAGCTCGATGCGCGCGCGCTCCGGCGTCCCACCCAGGATCGCGCGGGCCATGAGGCCCAGCCGGCACGCCCCCGCCGTGTGGGACGAGGATGGCCCGACCATGACGGGGCCGAGAATGTCGAAGAGCGAGACCATTGTCCTCTGCTACGGCCTTTCGGCGCCCTGAGACCCTGGGACCGTCCCGCAGTACGGTGTCGTTCAGCGGAGCGGGCGAGTGGACGATCCGGAGAGTGGGGGAGAACTGCCCTCCCCCGCTCGGCCACTCCCCCGCTCTCCCACCCGGCCAGCGAGTGCGCCCGGCGCGACCCGCCGGTCAGCCGACCGGCGCCAGCCCGAGCGCCTCGGCGACGAAGCGGCCGGTATGCGAGATCGGGTGCGCGGCGACCTCCTCCGGCGTGCCCTCCGCGACGATCGTCCCGCCGGCGTTCCCGCCTTCCGGCCCGAGATCGATGATCCAGTCGGCGGTCTTGACGACCTCCAGGTTGTGCTCGATCACGACGACCGTGTTGCCGCGGTCGACGAGGCGGTGCAGCACCTCGAGCAGGAAGCGGACGTCCTCGAAGTGCAGGCCGGTCGTGGGCTCGTCCAGGATGTAGAGCGTCTGGCCCGTGTCGCGGCGGGCGAGCTCCGTCGCGAGCTTCACGCGCTGCGCCTCGCCGCCGGAGAGCGTCGTCGCCGACTGGCCGAGGTGGATGTAGCCGAGGCCGACATCGGAGAGCGTCTGCAGCTTGTGGCGGATGCTCGGCACGCTGTCGAAGAACTCGACGGCCTCGTCCACGGTCATCTCGAGGACGTCGGCGATCGTGCGGCCCTTGAAGAAGACCTCGAGCGTCTCGCGGTTGTAGCGCTTCCCCCGGCAGACGTCGCACGGCACGTAGACGTCCGGGAGGAAGTGCATCTCGATCTTGACCAGGCCGTCGCCCTGGCACGCCTCGCAGCGGCCGCCCTTCACGTTGAAGGAGAAGCGGCCCGGCGTGTAGCCGCGCATCTTCGATTCCGGCAGCTCCGCGAACAGGTTGCGGATCGGCGTGAAGAGGCCCGTGTACGTGGCCGGGTTCGAGCGCGGCGTGCGGCCGATCGGCGATTGGTCGATGGCGACGACCTTGTCGACGTGCTCGAGCCCGTCGATGCCGTCGTGGGCGCCGGGGATCACCCGTGCGCGGAAGAAGTGGCGCGCCAGCGCGGTGTGCAGGATGTCGTTGACGAGCGTGCTCTTCCCCGAGCCGCTCACGCCGGTGACGGCCGTGAACGTGCCGAGCGGGAAGCGCACGTCGACGCGCTTCAGGTTGTGCTCGCGCGCGCCCCGGACGACGAGCGCCTTGCCGGGCTCCGGCCGCCGGCGCTCCTTGGGTACCGCGATCTCGCGCTCCCCGCGCAGGTACGCGCCCGTGAGCGAGCGCTCGGCCTTGAGCACGTCCTCCAGCGTCCCCTCCGCCACCACCTCGCCGCCGTGGCGGCCCGCCCGCGGGCCCAGATCGATGATGTGGTCCGCGGCGAGGATCGTGTCCTTGTCGTGCTCCACGACCAGGACCGTGTTCCCGAGGTCGCGGAGCTGCTTCAGCGTCTCGAGCAGCCGCTCGTTGTCGCGCTGGTGCAGCCCGATGGACGGCTCGTCCAGGATGTAGAGGACGCCGACGAGGCGGGAGCCGATCTGCGTGGCCAGGCGAATCCGCTGCGCCTCGCCGCCGGAGAGCGTCTCGGCGCTGCGCCCGAGCGTGAGGTAGTCCAGCCCGACGTTCGTCAGGAACGACAGCCGCTCGCGCACCTCCTTGAGGATCGGCCCGGCGATCTCGAACGGCAGCGGGGCGGTGTCGGCGACGTCGCCGCTGCCATCCGCCGCGGGGTGCGCCCCGAGTGGGAGAGTGGGCGAGTGGGCGCCATTGCCGGAGGGCGACGCCGCCCGGGCGTCGCCGGCCGCTCGGCCGTCGGCGCCCGCCGCCGTCTCCCCCACACCCCCGCTCCTCCGCTCGCCCGCTCCGTCGTGATCGCCCACTCCCCCGCTCCCCCGCTCTCCCACTCCGCCGTCCCGCGGCGCCGTCAGCCGCAGCGACCGGAAGAACGCGAGCGCGGCGCCGACGCTCATGTCGACGACGTCGCCCAGGGAGCGACCGCCCACGGTCACGGCCAGGCTCTCGGCCTTGAGGCGCGTGCCGCGGCACGTCTGGCAGGGGAGCGTGGACATGTACTGCTCGAGCTGCTCGCGCACCGCCTCGGACGTCGTCTCGTCGTAGCGGCGCTTCACGTTCGAGAGGACGCCCTCCCAGGCCTCCTGGTACGTGCCGGACGAGCCGCCCGCGCGGTACGGGAAGCGGATCTTCTTGCCGCCCGAGCCGTGCAGCACCGCGTGGCGCACGCTCTCCGGGAGCTGGCCCCAGGGCGTGTTCGGGTCGAAGTCGTAGTGCTGGGCGAGGCCGGGGATGATCGAGCGGCGCAGGTGCCCGGTCGGCTCGCCCCAGGGGAGGATCACGCCCTCGAGGATCGAGATGATCGGGTCCCCGGTGACGAGCTCCGGGCTGACCTCGCGCCGGGTGCCGAGGCCGCCGCACGCCTCGCACGCGCCGAACGGCGAGTTGAAGGAGAACTGGCGCGGCTCCAGCTCGGCGAGGGACGTCCCGCAGTGCACGCAGGCGTAGCGCTCGCTGAAGAGGTGCGAGCGCTCGGCGCCCACCTCGCCGTGCACGACCACCTCGACGACGCCGGCCGCGGTGCGCAGCGCCGTCTCCACCGAATCGGCAATGCGCATGCGGTCGGACGCGCGGATCACGAGCCGGTCGACGACGACCGCGATGTCGTGGTTCTCGTAGCGATTCAGCGCAGGCGGGCTTTCCAGGTCGTGGACCTGGCCGTCGATGCGCGCCCGGACGAAGCCCTTCCGGCGCGCCTCCTCGAACAGCTCGCGGAACTCACCCTTGCGGCCCCGCACGAGCGGCGCGAGCACCTCGACCCGCGTGCCCTCCGGCCAGGTCAGGAGCTGATCGGCGATCTGCGAGGCGGACTGGCGGCGGACCGGCCGGCCGCACGAGGTGCAGTGCGGCGTGCCGACGCGCGCCCAGAGGAGGCGCAGGTAGTCGTACACCTCCGTCACCGTGCCCACGGTCGAGCGCGGGTTCCGCCCCGTCGTCTTCTGCTCGATGGAGATGGCCGGCGAGAGGCCCTCGATCACGTCGACGTCGGGCTTCTCCATGATGCCGAGGAACTGGCGCGCATACGCGGAGAGCGACTCGACGTAGCGGCGCTGCCCCTCGGCGTAGATCGTGTCGAAGGCGAGCGAGCTCTTCCCCGAGCCCGACAGGCCGGTGATGACGACCAGCCGGTCGCGGGGGATCTCGACGTCGATGTTCTTGAGGTTGTGCTCGCGGGCGCCGCGGACAACCAGCTTCTCGTCAAGCATAGCCGTGGAATGTGCCTCTGGGCGTCGGACCGGTCAAGCGGCGGCGGCGGGCCGCGGCGCCGGGCGCGGTGAGGTCGCGCACCTACGGACGAGGCGACGCGGCGAGCCGGAGGCCCGGCCGAGCGGGGTCTCGCTCGCGGCCGGGTCCGGGGCTCCGCGTCGGGCGCGGCATTCAGCGCTCATCCGGTTCGCTTGATACCCGCGGCGAGGGTGCACGGTCCGGGCGTTCAGCGCGCAGAGGCGCGGCCGGCGGGCTGGGTGGAGAGCGGGAGCCAGAGCGTGAACGCCGAGCCGCGGCCGGGCTCGCTCTCGACGGTGAGGTCGCCGCCGAGGAGGCGGGCGAGGCGGCGGCTGATGGCCAGGCCGAGGCCGCTGCCGCGGTGCTCGGCGGAGAGGCGGTAGAACTCGTCGAAGATGCGATCCTGCGCGTCCGGCGGGATGCCGTTGCCGGTGTCCTCGACGACCAGGCCGAGCCAGGGGCCCGCGGCGGTGCCGCGGCGCTCGTCGAGGACGCTGGCGCGCAGCGTCACGGTGCCGCCGTGGGGCGTGTACTTGAACGCGTTCGAGAGGAGGTTGTCGAGGACCTCGCGCACGCGGTGGCGGTCGGTTGCGACGGCCGGGAGCGTGGCCGGCAGGTCGACGATCAGCTGCAGCCCGCTCACATCGGCGATCACGTCGTAGTCGGCGACGGCCTCGCGCACCACCTCGGAGAGGTCGGTCGGCCGGCGCTCGACGCGGAGCGCGCCCACCTCGGCCTCCGCCAGGTTCAGCAGCTCGTCGATGGCCAGGAGCATCGTGCCGGCGGCCGCGCGGATGCGCGAGATCGTGTGGGCCTGCACGCTGGTGAGCGGCCCGCGGCCGCCCATCTGCAGCAGCTCGCAGTAGGCGACGACGGCGCCGAGCGGGTTCTTGAGGTCGTGGGTGACGCCGCGGACGAGGCGGGCCTTCTCCTCCGAGACGCGGGCGTTCTCGGCGAGAGCGCGCTCCAGCTCGCGGCGGCGCGCCTCGGCCTCGTCGGCGGCGCGCCGCGCCTCCATGGCCAGCGAGCGGAGGCGGCCGCCGAGCCGGAAGAAGGACACCGTCGCCGCGACCGCAAGGAGCAGGAAGCCGAGCGAGAGCGCGAGCTGCAGGCTCTCGACCCATTCGATGCGCTCGCGCCGCGCCCGTGCCGTCGTGGCGATGGTGGACCGGACGGCCGCCAGGCGCGACCACATCTGCTGGACGAGTGCGTCCTCGCCCGCGAGCGGCGTCGCGCCCGTGTCGGCGGCGGCGCCAGCGCGCCCGAGCGGCAGCCGGTGCCAGCGCTCCAGGGCGGGCCCGAGCTCGGCCACGGCGCGAGCCACGCGCGGGTCGAGCGAGCGCGCCAGCGCGGCGAGCCGGGCTTGGTCGCGCGCCTCCGCGGCCCGCCCCTCCTGCAGCCTCTCGATGTAGACGGCCCGGCCGGTGAGCAGGTAGCCGCGGCGGGCGCCGACCTCGCGGCTCACGTCGCGCTCGACGCGGTCGATCACCTCGCGGGCGGGGACGCTCAGCTCGGCGATGCCGCGCCAATCGCGGCGCACGGCGCGGTCGCAGAGCAGTGCCGTGACGAGGAGGCCGATCAGGGACAGGAGGAGGACGCCGAGGGGAACGAACGCGCCCCACCAGGCGGTGGGCGCGCCCGCGGCAGGGGCGGCGGCGCGAGGTCGGAGCGCGGGCACCTCTCGCATCGGGCTCCGGGCGTCGGTCGAACGCGGGCCAGGCCCGGAGGTCCGGCGCCTGGCGTGTCGGTGTACCGCTCCCTACACGCCAGGCGCCGGTTTGTGCCGCTAGCCGCCGGCCGTGCGCGTCACTGCGAGGTGGCGCGGCGCGGCGGTGCGTTCTTCACGTACTTGTCGAACCAGGCCAGCTCCTCGGCGAAGACGTCGAAGATCGTCTCGCGCGCCGCGTAGCCGTGGGCCTCGTGCGGCAGGTAGACGAAGCGGGCGGTCTTGCCGAGCCCCTTCAGCGCGGCGTAGAGCCGCTCCGAGTTGATCGGGAACGTGCCGCTGTTGTCGTCGGCCATGCCGTGGACGAGCAGGATCGGCTCGTTGATCTTCGTCACGTTCTGGAACGGCGACATGCGGTTGTAGATGTTCGGGATCTCCCAGTAGGTGCGCTGCTCGTTCTGGAAGCCGAACGGCGTGAGCGTGCGGTTGTACGCGCCGCTCTCCGCCGCGCCGGCACGGAACAGGTCGGAGTTCGCGAGCAGGTTCGCGGTCATGAAGGCGCCGTAGCTGTGGCCGGCGACGCCGACGTGGTCGCGGTCCGCGACGCCGAGGCGGTCGAGCTCGTCGACCGCCGCCTTCGCGCTGGCCACGAGCTGCTCGACGTAGCGGTTGTTCGCCGTGTCGCCGCCGAGGATCGGCATGGTCGGGCCGTCGAAGACGGCGTACCCCTCGAGCGTGAGGAGCAGGTACGGCGTGCGGCGCACGATCGTGAAGCGGTTCGGCGTGGCCGCCACCTGGCTGGCGGCGTCGGCGGACGCGAACTCGCGCGGGTACGCCCAGATCACGGCCGGCACCCGCGTCCCCGCCTGGTAGCTCGGCGGCAGGTAGAGCGTGCCGGAGAGCGTCACGCCGTCGTCGCGCTTGTAGACGACGAGCTTCTTCTGCACGCCCTTCGTGAACTGCGGCGCCGGGTCCGTGAACGCCGTGAGCGCCCGGGGGGCACCGTTGCCGCGGCGCACGAAGTAGTTCGGCGGCTCGGTGGCGGACTCGCGGCGCGTCAGCACGGCGCCGGCGTTGTCGTCCAGCAGGGCGACGACGGGCTCGAAGTGCTGCAGATCGCTGCGCCAGAGCCGCTGCGTCTTGAGCGTCTTCAGGCTCAGCCGATCGAGGAACGGCCGCTCGCCCTCGGGCGTGGCGCCGGCGCCGGCCAGGTAGACGTAGTCGCCGCGGCGGACGAGCGGGGCGAGGCCGCCCTCGGGGGCCCCGAACGCCCGCTGCGGCACGCCGTCGCGCCGCACGAAGTCACCCGGATCGCCGTAGCGGTCCTCGGCGCTGCGGTCCCAGAGCTTTCGGGCGGGCGCGCCGGGGTGGGCCAGGTCGGCGACCCAGGTGCGCGTCTGGCGCGTCGGGCGGTCCAGATCGCTGATGATGGCGACGCCGCCGGGCGCGAACTCGGCGTCGCTGAAGCGGTCCTTCAGCCTGAGCAGCTCCGCGGGCTGGCCGGAGAACGGCGCGGCGAGGACCACGACGTGGTCGCGGAACTCGGCGGGCGTCTTCGGGTTGCCGCCGTCCAGCGCCTCGGCCCAGAAGAGCGTGGCCGGCTCGGTGGGCACCCAGCCGATGGTGCGCGGGCCGGTGCGGACGCCGCGGGACGGGACCTCCTCGGCGAGCGGCTGGCTCGCCACGGCGCGGACCTTCTCGCCGGCGGCGCTCCAGACCTCGGTCTCCTTCGGGAAATCCGACTCCGGCACGTGGTACGAGTACGGCCGCACGGTCCGTCGCACGAGGATGTAGCGGCCGTCCGGCGACGGCGCCACCGACTCGAAGACCGCCGGCGCGCCGACGTTCGTCACCTGCCCCGACGCCGCATCCACGACGCCGAGCTGCGCGGTGAAGTAGTAGTCGTAGAGCGCCTCGTCGTGCGGGTTCTCGAGCAGGTCCTCGTACGTGCGGACCGGCGCCGCGCGGCCGCTCGTCTCCTCGACGACCGGGCCGACGGGCACCGGCGAGGCCTTCGGCTCCTCGCCGCGCCCCTCGGGCACGAGCTGGCAGAGCAGGTGCGCCGAGTCCGGCATCCAGTCGCACGGCTGCCCCTGCACCCCGTTGAGCCGGTTGGCCGTCACCCGCTTCGCCTCGCCGGTCGCGGCGTCCGCCACCCACAGCTCGAGGCCGTCGTCGCGGACGGTCACGAACGAGACCTTGCGCCCGTCCGGCGACCACGCCGGGAAGCCCAGTGTCGCGCCCTGCGGTGCGGCCACGCGCCGCTCCCCGCCGTCGGCCACGTTCTTCAGGACCAGCCCGCTCACGTGGAAGTTCGGCCGGAACGGCCCGTTCGTGCGCGGATTCACCCGCTCGCCGGCGATCCGCAGGATCGGCTGCGACAGGTCCGCGATGCTCGGCATGCTGGGCTGCTCGACCAGCAGCAGCCGCGTGCGGTCCGGGCTGAGCCGCCCGGTCGGCAGCGGCGGCGCATCCAGGATGTCCACGATCTCCTTCGGCGGCAGCTTGTACGGCTCCTGCGCCACAGCCACCGACGCCGCGGCGCCGAGCAACACCACCAGGACGGATGGGATCCGCGGCAGCACGCGCGCGGTCGGATCACCGAGTCGTGACATGGAGTTGCGTCCGTGTTGAACGGGAAAAGGGAAGGATTGCGGCAAGATACGACGAGGCCCCATCGGCGACAACGGGGTGCGTTCGGGGGCGCCGCGGAGGCCCGGACCGGGCGGCGTGTCGTGCGAGGACGCGGAGCTCGCGGACGAGCGGCGGTCACCGTTCGCGGGGCAGGGGCAGACGCTGCGGGCGGGGGCCAGGGACGACTGCGGGTCCAACGGCGGGTGGGGGCGGAGACTTCGGGTGGGGGCGAGCGCGAGCGCGGGCGCGGGCCCACTGCGGGAGCACGTCGGGCGGGGGGCGCATCACCGGTCCGCTCGCTTCACGGGTCCGGTCCCTTCACCCGCCGGGGCGCTTCACCTCCGGGCGCTTCACCTCCGGGCGCTCCGCCCGTCCGCTCGCTTCTCCAGGGCGAGGCTGCCGGCCGGCAGCCTGCCCACCCCCGCACCGGCGAGGTCGCTGGCGTTCGGACGCCCCGGTCGATGGAGACGCGCCGCACCGCCCGCCGCCGCACGACGGCTCGCGTCTCGTTCGCTTCCTTTCACGCGATCTCATCGGCCAGGATCTTCCTCCTCGGCCCGAAGGAGCCGCCCCGAGAGGGGCGCCTCCGCCGCCCGCACCCTGCGCACCCTGTCGAGCCGCACGGGTCCCCTCCTCAACCGAGGGCAGGGCCTCACCGAAGGACGCTGCCCCACCCCCGCCCGCAGTTGAACCCGCCGTGGGCCCGCGCTCGCGCCCGCGCTCGCCCCCACCCGCAGTCTCCGCCCCCACCCGCCGTCGGACCCGTAGTTGTCCCCCCTCGCCCCCGCCCGCAGTACCGGCCCCCGCCCGCCGTTGGATCCGCAGTTGCCTCGAACGCTCGCCCGAAGTTGTGGCCGTTCCCGCAGTTCCGACCTCCTCGTGAACGCTTACGAGCGGCGGAGCGTCAGGTCGCCGGGGCCTCGCGACACGGCGTGTTCGCCGGGACCGCGGCTGAATGCCCCGGGGGGCGTTGGCGAGTGGCCGTGCGATCTCGTGCGCGATCTCGAGAGCGAAGACCCTGCGAAACGAACCGCGCCCGGTGGGTTGCTCCCCACCGGGCGCCGCTCACATTCCGCCAGCGCGTCCGAGCGCCCGGTCGCGCGCGTGACCTCGTGCCTCCGCCTGCGATGCCGCTCGCAGGGCGCCCGCGCGCCGGTACCGCGCGGCGGGACGCGCCCTACTTCGCGCGCTCCAGGTACTTCCCCTCGGCCGGGTCGACGCGCACGAGCTCGCCCTCGCTGATGAACGCCGGGACCTGCACCGTCACGCCGTTCTCCAGCTTCGCGGGCTTCGTCATGGCCGTCTTGGTGGCGCCGGTCATGACCGGCTCGGTCTCGACGATCCGCAGCGTCAGCGACGACGGCAGCTCGATACCGATCGGCTTCGCCTCATAGAACTCGGTCAGGATGACCATGTTGGGCGTGAGCCACTGGGCGGCGTCGCCGAGCGCCTCCTCGTCCAGCTCGATCATCTCGTACGACTGGTTGTTCATGAAGTGGAAGTGGTGCCCGTCGCTGTAGAGGTACTGCAGCTCCTGGGTCGACAGCGTCGCCTTCTCCACCGTGTCGGCGGCGCGGAAGCGGTGCTCGACGGTCGTGCCCGTCCGGAGGTTGCGCATCTTGGTCTGCACCATGGCGCGCAGGTTTCCGGGCGTGTGATGGTGGAAATCGATGACGCGGTGCGGGTCGCCGTTGAACAGGATCACGTTCCCGCGACGGATCTGGGTGGCGGGCATCGCCATACGCCGTCTCTCCTCGCTCTTTGGTTCGGCGCCGGCCGGTGGCCAGGGCGCAGCCTGAAAATATCGCGGCCGCGCGGGCCCAGATCAACGGGTCCCGGCGGTGCTCGTACCGGATCCGTACCCGACTGCCGGCCGGCGGTTCGGGGAGCGGCGGGCCACGGCCGGCTACCGGAGCGTGGCGTCGAGCCAGGCCATGATCTTCGGCCAGACCTCCGCGCGGGCGGCGCGGCTGACGACGAGGCCGGAGTGGTCGAAGTCGGCGGAGAAGCCGGTGCCGCGGCCGCAGAGGAGGTAGGTCTTGTCGAAGGAGCCGGCCAGCTCGTAGAGCGCGTGGACGGCGTGGGGCGGCGCCTCGACGTGGTCGCCGGCGCCGGCGACGAAGAGCGTCGGATGCGGCAGCTCGCGGATGCGGGCGACGTAGTCGGTGCCGTCGTCGCCGGTCCAGTGGCCGTCGAGGTTCCAGCTCATCCACTGGGCCATGACGCCGGCGAGCTCGTCCTCGGGGCCGAGGCGGAGCAGGCGCGCGGGGAAGCGGCCGAGGAGGAGCGAGCCGCGGCGCACCATGCGGGTGGTGGTACGGCGGAAGCCCTGGAGCCAGGGGACGGGCGTAGCGATGACGACGACGGCGCGGACGCGCAGCTCGGGGTGCGCGGCGGCGGCGATGAGGGTGGCGGCGCCGCCGGCGGAGTGGCCGACGAGCACGACGCCGGGTCCGGCGGCGGCGGCGGCGCGGACGGCGGCGGGGACGTCACGGCGGGCCCAGTCGTCGAAGTTCCAGCGGTCGCGCGGGGTGGGGCGCTGGGAGGCGCCGTGGCCGCGGGGGTCGAGCACCCAGGCGTGGAAGCCGGCGGCGGCGATCGCGCGGGCGAAGCCGGTGCCGCGAGTGCCGAGCCAGAACGTGTGGTTGGAGAAGGTGCCGGGGACGAGGAGCGCGGGGGGCGCGGCGGGATCGCCGAGGAGGTGGGCGACGAGGCGGACGCCGTCGTCGGTGAGGATCTCCCTGCGCCGGACCTGGTGCGCGGCGTCGGGGTGGATCACGGCAGTCGTCCGGGCGTGAGGATCCGGACGCCGCCGCGGACGACGGACGCGGTGAGCGGCGTGGAGCCGGCGAGGTCGCCGTCGACCTGGACGGGGAGCGGCCGCTCGGTGGCGATGGAGATCTCGCGCGCCTGGAAATGCACGAGCGTCTTGCCGCCGAAGCGGCGGAACGCCGACTGCGCGAGGACGCCGGCGAAGCCGGGGACGCCGCGGGGCGCGACGACGAGCACGTCGAGGAGGCCGTCTCTCCAGGAGCCGGCGGGGCGCGGCGCCAGCGCGAGCCCGATCGGGAAGAAGGAGGCGAAGAGCTCGCCCACGTTCGCGACCATGACACTGACGGCCTGCACACGTCGCTCCACGCCGTCGGCGACGAGCGTGAACTCGGACGGAGCGAGGTTGAGGACGGTGCGCGCGGCAGCGTACAGGTAGGCGCCGAAGCCCCAGCGCTCCTTGAGCGCCGGCGTGGTGGCGGCCATGACCGCCGCGTCGAGCCCGGCGCCGACCATGAGCGCGAACGCGCGACCGTTGACCCGACCGAGGTCGACGGGCGTGGCGGCGCCGTGGACGGCAACGTCGACGGCGGCCTCGAGGCGGCGCGGGATGCCGAGATTGGCGGCGACCTGGTTCGCGGTGCCGCGCGGGATGACGGCGAGGGGCACGTCGCCGCCGGCGAGGCCGGTGGCGACCTCGGCCAGCGTGCCGTCCCCGCCGACGGCGCAGACGGCGCGGTAGCCGGCCTGCGCGGCGCCGCGGGCCAGCTCGGTGGCATGGCCGGGCGCCTCGGTGAGCGCGAGGTCGAACGAAGCGCGCCGCGCGCGAAAGGCCGCGGCCAGGCGCGCCTGGAGCCGCGCGGCCTCGCCGCCGCGGGCGGCCGGGTTCAGGACGACGAAGGTGCGGCCGGCCGCGGGGCCGGCCGCACCCGGTGCGGCATCGCGGTGCATGGCGAGTCCCCGGCGGCTCAGTCGGCCGACAGCTCCCGGAACTCCGGCGAGCCGGCCAGCGCCTGGAGCCGCTCGACGCGCTGCTCGGTGCTGGGGTGCGTGCTGAAGAGGCCGAGCAGGCCCATGCCCCGCCGTCCCGACAGCGGGTTCACGATGGCGAGCTGCGCGGCCGCGGGGTTGACGTCCATGGGGATGCGGTGCGCGTAGGCGTCCAGGCGCTGCAGCGCGCCCGCGAGCGAGAGCGGCTTGCCGCTGATCTCCGCGCCCGTCCGATCCGCCTGGAACTCGTTCTGGCGCGAGATCGCGAACTGGATGACCATCGCGGCGATGGGCGCGACGATGGCCATGGCCAGCAGCTCCAGCCCGTTGCCGTCCCGGTCCCGGCCGCCGAAGCCGCCGAGGATCGCGCCCCAGCGCACCACGCTGCCGATCATGGCGATCGCGCCCGCCATCGTGGCGGCGATGGTGCCGACCAGCATGTGCCGGTGCTTGACGTGTCCGAGCTCGTGGGCGGTGACCGCCTCCAGCTCGTCCTTGCTGACGAGGTTCAGGATCCCGGCCGTGAAGCAGACGACGGCGTGCTCGGGGTTCCGCCCCGTGGCGAACGCGTTCGGCTGCTGCTGCGGCGCGATGGCCACGACGGGCATCGGCAGCCCGGCGCGCCGGCGGAGGCGGTCCACCATCCCGTACAGCTCGGGCGCGTCCGACTCCTCGATGATGCGCGCGCGGTACATGCGCAGCACCATCTTATCGCTCCACCAGTACATGGCGAAGTTCATGACCGCGGCCATGAGGAAGAATACGGCCGCACCGCCGGACGAGTGCGTGAGCGCGCCGCCGAGCACCGTCAGCAGCGCGGTCAGCCCCGCCATCATCAGGAAGACTTTCAGACGTTGCATGACGTCGGCTCCGTGATCGTGGGTATCGTTGATAATACCCGTGGCCGGCGGGGGCGGTCCAGGCGGCGGAGGGGCGGAGGGCGGGTCGGGACGGGGTTCCCGCGGCGGGACCAGTACGGTCATCGACGCCGGGGCCGCGGGGCCGCCGCGGACACCCGCGTGCCCGGTTCCGCTCGATCCGATCCGTGAACGCCGGCGCCGGGTCGGCGCGCGGGCCTCATCCGCGGTCCGGGCGCGACCGAGGCGGCTGCGCCGCTCCCGGCGCCGCCAGCGTGCGCTCGTACACCCCGAGGATGTGTCCGCGCGTGATCAACCCCAGCAGCCGGCCGCGGCCGTCGACGACGGGGAGCGAGTTGCCGCCGCGGACGCCCATGCGGCGCATCGCCTCCAGCAGCGAGTCGTCGGGCGTGACGGTCTCGGTGGGGCCGGCCAGGTCGGCCGCGAGGAGGACCGGCGCGAGATCCTCCTGGTCGATGGCCGTGCGGCCGAGGTCCGCGATGGTGATGATCCCCTTCAGCTCCAGGTTCTCGCCCACGACCGGGAACTCGGTCTGCTCGCCGGCGCCGAGGTGCTCCAGCAGCTTCGGCAGCGGCGCGGCCTCGCCGATGACCTGCGGGTTGCGCTCGAACGCATTGGCGACGCGGAGCCGAGCGAGCACGTCGCGGTCGGCGCCGTGCTCGATGCGCTCGCCGCGGTGCGCGAGCCAGCCGCTGTAGAGCGACTCCGGCTCGATGCGCCGCGCAACGATGTACGCGACGACCACCGCGAGCATGAGCGGCATCACGATGGCGTAGTCGTTCGTCATCTCGAAGACGATGAGGATCGCCGTGATCGGCGCGTGGGTCGCGGCGCTGATCATGACGCCCATGCCAACGAGCGCGTACGCCTCGGGCCGCAGCCCGAGCGAGGGAAAGAGGTGGGAGATGGCGACGCCGAACGCGCCGCCGGTGGCGGCGCCGATGTAGAGCGAAGGGGTGAAGACGCCGCCGGCGCCGCCGGTGTTGAGCGTGAGCGTCGTCGCCAGGATCTTGCCGACGGCGAGCAGCGCGAGCGTGGTGAAGGCCATGCGGCCGAAGACCTCGAGGCGCACGGCGAGGTGGCCGTAGCCGACGAGCGCGCCGCCGGAGAGAAGCACGAGACCGCCGACGAGCGCGCCGCCGATCCAGGGGACGAGCACACGGGGGATCGGGAGGCGGTGGACGAGCGGGCCGGTCCGCAGGTAGGCGCGGACGAAGAGCGCGCCGACGAGGCCGCCGAGGACGCCGAGGAGCGGATAGAAGACGAGCAGCTCCCAGGTCCGTCCGTAGCCGTACGCGTGCGGGATCGGGAACGACGGGTGGTTACCGAAGAACGCGCGCGAGATCACCGCCGCCAGCACGCTGGCCACGACGACGGGGGGAAAGGAAGCGACGGAGAAGTCGCCGAGGATCTCCTCCAGGGCGAAGAACGCGCCGGCGATCGGGGCGTTGAACGACGCCGAGATGCCGGCGGCGGCGCCGGCGCCGACCAGCACCTTGATGCGGTTCGGGTCGAAGCGGAAAATGCGGCCGAGGAAGCCGCCGACGGTGGCGCCGAGGACGGCGACGGGGCCTTCGCTCCCGGCGGAGCCGCCGCCGCCGAGCGTGACGGCGGAGGCGGCCGCCTGGACGAGGCCGGGGCGCGTGGGTACGTCGCCGCCTCGCCGCGCGACGGCGAGCTGGACGTACGGCACGTTCATCGGCTCCGACGTGCCGCCGACGCGGCGCACGAGGTACCAGGACAGCGCGAAGCCGGCGCCGGTCAGGAGCGGCCGATAGTACGGCACGTCCAGCCAGGGGATGACGGAGACCGGCCAGCGGTAGAGGGCGAAGTACGCCAGGTCGATGAGCTTGAAGAACACGACGACGGCGAGCGCGCCCGCGATGCCGACGGCGAGGGCGAAGCCGAGGAGGATCGTGTTCTCGTCGAGCTGGAGCCGGTTGAAGCGGTCGACCACGGTATCCCAGCCGCGGCGGGCCTGGCGCAGGGGGCGGGCACCGTGGAGCCGGGTGGCCCGGAGACGGACGCGGAGCGGCGAGCGGGGCGGCGCAGCTTCGTCGGCCTCGGCCGGCGTGTCGAGCTCACGGACCTTCGTCAATAGCCCCACTCCCGGAAGAGGAAGAAGCCGTAGATGCGACGCAACGACTGCACCTGGTCCGCGGTGGGCGCCAGGGTCGGGTAGCGGGAGAGCCAGTCCTCGCTGAAGAACTCGCTGGTCCACGTTGGCTGGAAGCGCCACTGCAGGCGGACGCCGGTGCTCTTGCGCGCCTCGCCCGTGACGCGGAGCGGCTGCGAGAACGACAGGAAGAGGCGGTCCGAGAGGTACCACCCCGCCTCCAGCCGCGTCCGGTCGAGGAAGCTCTCGAAGATGTTGTTCGTGGCCGCGCCCGGCTCGGCGACCTCGGCCGAGGTCAAGGAGACGTAGTCGAAGCCGAGGTTGCGGGCGAAGTCCTCGATCCCGCTCGTGGCGTAGCCGTAGACGGTGCCGGTGAACGCCGACTTGAGGACGTCCTTCTGGTTCGCCGCGAGCCGGTACGTGGGGCGCCCGAACAGCAGGTAGCTCACGAGGTCCGACTCGCCGATGCTCGGCCGGTCCTCGCTCGCCAGGCGCACGCGCGGGTTGTCCAGCGTCCCGGTCACCTGCGCCTGGATGTCGAAGTTGTCCTCCTCGCCCCGGACGCGGTACGCCGCCACGAAGTTCAGGTTCGGATCGAGCCCCGGGGTGCCGGGGAAGTCCACGGTCCCCTGCTTGATGTCGAAGCGGCGGCCGTAGAGCTGGTACGTGCCGCGGACGGCGCTCATGGAGCCGGCGAGCCGCAGGTAGTCGTCCTTGCGCCGGTACGTGACCGCGACGCCGCCCGTGAGCTGCACGTTCAGGTCGCGGCTGCGCAGCCACGCCTCCCGGCCGACGTCGACGTTGAAGGAGTCGACGGCCAGGTTCTTCAGGAAATCGCTCTCCATCAGCGTCGGCAGGAAGCGCTTGGTCGAGACCAGCGTCGTGTCGACGACGTCGAAGAGGAGCGGATCGTCCAGCGCGACGATCTGGTAGCGGCGCCAGATCTCGTCGAGGTACATGGCACCGCGGTCGATGCCGAGCTGGCCGGACAACCGCGGCGCCCGGAAGCGGCCGCCCAGGTGCAGGTCGCCGCTGGTCGTGGCCTCCACGTCCCGGCGGCGGGCGGCGAGGAAGTCGGTGAGCGCCACGGACAGGTCGAGGCGCGGATTCGTCCAGCTCGAGCCGAGGTCGATGGAGCCGGTGGCGTGTGCGCGGCCGCCGGAGCGGGCCGTGACGTCGACGCCGATCTCGCCCGCACCATCCATGCGGAAGCTCCCCTCCACGTCCTCGTAGCGCAGCCCGGCCGCGTCCACCATG
The DNA here is from genome assembly GCA_035715725.1 of Longimicrobiales bacterium. Taxonomy (GTDB): domain Bacteria; phylum Gemmatimonadota; class Gemmatimonadetes; order Longimicrobiales; family RSA9; genus JADGGV01. Next base: position 78,809 of record DASTKT010000162.1, read on the forward strand.
AGGCCGCCGTTCCGCAGGTCGAAGCGCCCGTCGAAGCGGGGGTTCCGCAGCGTGCCGCGCACCTTGACCTGGCCGTCCACCCGGCCGCTCGTCCGGCTGATCCCCGACGCGAGCGCGGTGAGGAGCGAGGCCGGCATGCTGTCGGCGCGGAGCGTGTAGTTGATCGGCTCGTCCGGCGCACGCTCCCTGACCGGCGCCAGGCTCAGGTCCACGGGGATGAGGCCGCTGCCGGAGAAGACGGGCGCGCCGCCGACCTTCCCCTGCGCCTCGAGGTCGAGACGGCGCGAGGCGTAGCCGACCTGCGCGTCGATGTGGTCGAGGGCGACGTCGCCCCAGCGGATCCGGTCGCCGGAGAGCTCGCCCTGCACCTCGGGCGCGCGGGCGCTGCCGTGGACCTGGAGGCGGCCGGTGAAGAGGCCGTCGCCGGCGGGCGCGGCCTCGGCGAGGCCCAGGAAATCGGCCAGCGGCGCGGCGTGCAGGTCGACGTGGAAGTCGACGGGGACGTCGGCGCTGGAGGCGTTCAGCCACGCCACCCGGCCGGCGATCCGCAGGTCGCCGCCGCCGGCGCGTGCGAGGCTGATGGAGTCCAGATCGAGGACGCCGCCGGCGCGGCGGAAGTGCACCGGCGCGGCGAGCTTCCACGTCGAGGCGCCCGTGCCGAACTGGACCTGGGCGATCGTGCCCTCGGTGGCGCCGTGGTCGCGGCGGAACTCGCCGTCGAGGCGGACATCGCCGCCGGCGGGGTCGGCGGCGCTCAGGCGGATGCTGCCGGCCGGCGCGTCGTAGCGCGCATCCAGCGCGAGGCCGGCCAGCACGCGGGGCCCGACCCGGACGGAGTCGGCGCGGCCGTTCAGCGAGAGGCGCGGCTGCGTGCCGAGCAGGTCGGCGCCGGTGAGGTGGACGCGGATGGAGTCCGCGCGGGCGGTGGCGAGCTCGAGGCGCGCGGCCGTCGCGTCGGCATCGAGGGCGAAACTGGAGACGCCGCCCGTGAGCGATGCCGTGATGCCGACCGCGCCGGTGAGGCGCCGCTCGTCGGCGGCGCCGGGCGCGGTGTCGGGGAGGAGGAGCGCCTGGAGCGCGCCGAGCGAGTCGGCCGAGACGCGGACGTCGAGGCGGCCGCTCCGGCCGGGCGCGAGGCCGAAGCTGCCGGTCGCGCTCAGGCCGCCGGCCGGCGTGGCGACGCGGAGCGTGTCGATGGTGGCCAGGCCGCCGCGCACGCGGCCGACGAGCGTGCCGGCCTGGAGCGGGAGGAGGCCGACGCGGGCGGTATCGAGGTCGAAGCGCACGGCGGCGTCGGCGCCGTCGAGCCCCGCGCCGGCGCCGTCCACGGCGTAGCGCCCGGAGACGGTCGTGGCGGGGAGGCCGTCGAAGAGCCGGTCGACGCGGAACCCGCCGACGCGCCCCTCGGCCCGGTAGCTGGGCCGGCGGGCGGCCAGGTCGAAGCGCCCGGCCAGCGTCACGCGGCCGGCGCGCGTATCCAGGTCGGCGTCGACGCGCAGATCGTTCAGCGAGCCGCGCACGTCGACGGGCCCGGTGACGCCGCCCTCGAGCCGGGCGAGCGCCGGGAACGATTCGGCGAGGGCGCTCAGCTCGACGGGCAGGGCCTTCAGCTTCAGGTCGAAGCTGGAGCGGGCGCGCGTCCAGGAGACGTTGCCGGTGCCCTCGATCCGGGAGGTGGGGTGGCCCGGGACGCGATGCTGCAGCGCGCCGACGACGTGGACCGAACGATCGAGGCGGCCGTTCGCCTCGACGCGGCCGCTCACCGCACCGGTCAGCTTGAGGCCCGGGTCGAGGCGCGAAAGGAGCTGGAGGTCGAGGTCGGTGACGTCGGCGCGGAAGCTCCGGGCCGCGAGCGGCCCGCGCAGGTCGAGCGTGCCGCTCCACCGGGCCGAGGTCGAGGCGCCGGCGCGGGAGAGGCGGACGTCGCCCCGCGTCGTGAGCGCGGAGAGCGGGCCCTCCACGATGACGGTGCCGACCATGAGGCCGTCGACCGGCAGCCCCTTCGGCAGCATGCTCGAGATGAGCTTCAGGTCGATCGGCGAGGCGCGCAGGTTGACCTGCGTGAAGTAGAGCGTATCGCCGGTCACGATGCCGAAGGAGCCGGCCACCTGCGTGCCGGGCGCCTTCAGGTGCGCGTTCGTGACCATCCAGAGCGTGCCGCGCGGCACGGTCTTGAAGTGCAGGTCCATGGAGCCGCCGCCCTGCCGCGGCAGGCGCGGGTACAGCCACTCGAGGTCCCGGAACGCGAGGCGCTCGCCGGTCACCTTGACGTCGTAGGCGTTCTCCGGCTCACGGATGACGACGCGGCCGACGGCGGCGGCGCGGGTGTCGGGGAGCCGCACCTCGGGCGCGTCGAAGGAGACGATGGAGTCGCGGGTGACGACCTGGCCGCGCACGTCCCGCAGCTCGAAGGGCGTCTTGTAGACGTAGCCCTGGCCGGCGAGCCGGGCGATCTGGAAGAGCTTCCCCTCCTCGTCCGGCTTCTCCCAGACGACGCGCGGGAGCGTGCCCTCGAGGTGCTCGAAGCGGTAGACCCGCTGGATCCCGCGCGGCGTCCGCCGGATGATGAGCCGCGACGTGTCGTCGGGCTGGATCGGCGTGCTCTGCGTGTACGGGGAGGAGACGACGGCGCGGCCGTCGTGGATGCGCACGTCGTCGACCAGGATCAGCTTGGGCGGGCCGGGGGGCGCGCCCGTCGTGTCCTGGAAGATGTACTCGTAGTTCCAGGCGGTGTCGCCCGGCTCCTTGTCGATGTAGACGACCGGCCGCCAGAGCTCGACGCGATCGAGGATGAGCTGGCGGCCGATCAGGTTGCGCCAGCCATAGCGGACGACGGCGCTGTCGGCCGTGAGGAACGGCTTGCCCGACCTGTCGATGATGGAGACGTCGGCGACGCGGACGCCGCCCAGCAGGCTGCCGCTCCGGATGCGGCCGACGTGGAGCCGGCCCTGGATCCCCTTCTGGAGGTAGCCGATCCCGTACTGCCCGGCGCGGGTGACGCCCCACGGCGTACGCGTGAGCACGAAGAGCGCGCCGACCACGAGGGCCAGCACGATCAGGATCCCGATCAGGAACAAGCCGCCGATCCGGCCGACCCGCCTCACGTCAGAACGCCTGTCCGATGGAGAAGTGGAGCTGCAGCCGGTCCAGGAACCCGTGGTAGGGTTGCCAGGTGTGGGGCGCGGCGAAGGCGTGCAGCTTGTTGAGCTCGCAGTAGTCCCTGGAGGTGGAGCCCGCCGGGGCCTCGACGCACCGCGTCGTCCCGTTCTCCGTGACGCGCACGCCCACGCCGCTCGAAAGTACGGCCAGGCGCTCGGGGCCCTGCGGGTTGAAGCCGACATCGATCCGGATCGGACCGATGGCGCTGAAATATCGCACGCCGAAGCCGGGCGTCCAGACGAGGCTGCCGAGGCGCACGGCGCCGGCGCGCCCCCAGACCTGGCCGACGTCGACGAACGTGGCGCCGCGCAGCTTCTCGAACCCGAGCGGGAAGCGCAGCTCGACGTTGCCCTCGAGCACGGCCGAGCCGCCGACGGGGTGCGGGTCGAAGTCGGAGGCGGGCAGACTGCCGACGTCGCACGTGCCGGCGTTGATCTCGACGAGCGAGCAGAGCGGCACGTCGTGCTCGTCGGCCTTCGTCAGCGTGGTGGCGGGGTCGCGGACGGTCAGCACCTTCGGCCCGAGACGGTACTGCGCGAAGCCGCGGACGCTGTTCGGTCCGCCGGCGAAGAAGCGCTTCTGCGGGTGCAATCCCAGCAGGTCCTGGTCGGTGGGCTCGCCGAGCGCCCGCGCCCAGCCGGGGCGGATGCGCGTGGCGAGCACGAGCCCGGACGAGAGCCGGCGGTACTCGGACAGCTCGCCGACGAGGCGGACGTACGAAAACTCCGAGCCAGTGGCGCGGCCGGCCAGCTCGCCCTCGAGCCGCACGATCGAGCCGTTCGTCGGCGCGAAGAGCGAGTTCGAGCGGTCCCGCGCGAAGCCGGCGGTCAGCGGCGCCAGCCGGTGCGCCGAAGAGAGCACCTGGATGTCGCTCAGCTCGCACGCGACCAGCCGGGTGCAGAAGTACAGGTCGCCCTGGTCGGCCTGCAGGCGCGTCAGCTCCATCCGGTAGCCGAGCGAGGCCGTCGCACCGTTGCCGATGGCGCGGTTCAGCGACAGGTACCCGCCTCGCCCCGTGCGGATGTAGACGCCGGGAATGCTGCGGCGCTCGAGGAACAGCCCGGCGCCGAGCGTGTTCAGCGGCGAGAAGAACCACGGCTGCACGAAGTCGAGCCCGATCGACCCCGTGAGCTTGCCGTACTCCCCCGGCTGGTGCACGAAGACCGGCAGCTCGCCGAGCGGCCGGGCCAGCACGTTCGAGATCTGGCCGCGCAGCTCGAGGCGCCGGCCGCCGCCCAGGAAGCTGCGGCTCGTCCAGCGCCCCTCCGCGTTGATCGCCTCGGTGTTGTTGACGCCGACGCCGAAGCGCACCCGGTGCAGGTCGCCCTCGGTGACGGTCACCGTGACCGGGACGAGGCTGTCGGGCTGCGCGTCCAGGTCGGCATTGATCTCCGCGTGTCGGAACGCCTCGAGCGAGAACAGGTTGCGCTGGCTGCGGAGCAGCGCGCCCTCGTTGTAGAGGTCCCCCGGCTGGAACGTGAGCATGCGCCGAACCACGGCCGGCGAGATGTGCTTCGTGCCGACGACGTGGATCGAGTCGAAGCGGGCACGGCTCCCCGGCGCGACCTCGTACTGCACCCGCGCGAGCCCGCCGGAGCCCTGCGGGATGTCGTAGCCGCCGAAGACGTCGGCGTGGGCGTAGCCGCGATTGCGCAGCCGGCCCCGGATCGTGTCCCGCGTGGCATCGTAGGCGAGCATGTTGAGCGGCTCGCCGATGCGCAGCGGCAGGTTCGTGAGGTCGGGGGCGGCACCGAGGGTGTCGACGCCCTTGACCTCCAGCGCCTGCACGCGGATGGGCGCACCCTCGGTCACCTTGAAGACGACCTGGACGCCGCGCTCCGCGGGCTGCGCCTCCGCCTCGATCCGCGCATCGCGATACCCGCGCTGGTAGTAGAAGAGGCGCAGCCGGATGGCGTCGGCCCGGAGCATGTCCGGGTCGAACGCGTGGCGGTCGAGGGCGACGCCGAACGGGCAGAGGACGACGAGGACGGAACCGCCGCACGTGCCGGCGGATGTCTCGATCGCCGTGCGGAGCTGCGCGGGCGTGAAGGCGCGGACGCCCTCGAAGGCGACGCCGACGACGTCCTGGCCACGCAGCCGGAGGTCGACGTTCAGCGTGTCCGAGCGCTGCGCCGCCGCGGGAGCGGCCACGCCCGAGAGGAGCGCCGCCAGCAGCAGCACCCGGGGCCGGCCACGCGACCGCGAGACGGCGGAGCGCATGCCCTCAGCCCTGCTCGAGCAGGCCGGGCGCGCGGAAGACCTCCCGGTCCTCGGCGACGCCGACGGCGCCGGTCAGCCACCCACGCCCGGCGCGCGGGAAGATGTGCCGCCCCACGGGCGCGAAGCCGGCCGCGTCGTCGAAGTACATGTAATGGGTGATCCGGATCACCTCGTCGCCGATCCGGATCAGGTTGAACGAGTTCTTCTCCCGCTCGCGGGCCCGGCCGCGGCGAGAGGTGCTGGTCCCGCACTGCACGATGATCACTCCGTGGTCCCGCTCGGGGCCGGGATAGACGTCGAGCGAGTTGCCGATATACGCGCGGTGGAGATGGCCGCCGAGGACCAGGTCCACCTTCAGCTCCGTGAAGCACTCCATGGCGCGCTTGGCCTTCGGCATCACCTGGCCGCCCTCGTAGTCCGGCGCCGGGGCGAAGTGGTGGTGCGCGACGACGATCCGCGGCACGCCCGGCGGCGTGCTCCCGAACGCCCGCGCCGCGAGGTCGAGCTGCCCGCGCCGGATCCGCCCGTTCGTGATCGCGCGGCGCGGCGCCGTCGAGTTCAGCTCCACGATCACGCAGTCGTCGCGGCGCAGCACGCTGTCGAGGTCGGGGCTGATGAACTCCCGATACAGTTCGTACGGCGAGAAGATCCGCTCGGCGACGCGGTAGAGCGGCACATCGTGGTTGCCCGGCGTCACGACGAGCGGCACGGGCGGCAGACGGTCCAGGTAGGCGCGCGCCCCGGCGAACTGCTCGCGCCGGGCCCGCTGCGTGAAGTCGCCGCTGGCCACGATGATGTCCGGCTCCAGTGCGGCGGCCGCCTCGAGGAGTGCCTCCCCGACCTTGGGCACGAACGGCGGCCCGAAGTGCAGGTCGGAGCAGTGGAGGAGCGTGAGCATCAGCGCGCGAGCCCCGGGAACGGGAGGTCCGCGCGCGCGGTCACGTCGAGCGGCGCGAGGTCGCCGGCCTCGTAGTGGAACAGCGCCGCCCGCGCGATCATGGCACCGTTGTCGGTGGCGAGCCGGGGCGACGGGTGGAACAGCCGGCCCGCCTCGCCCAGCGCGCTCGCCAGGCCGGCGCGGAGCGCGCGACTCGCCGCGACGCCGCCACCGATCAGCACGCGGTGGCACCCCGTCTCCTCGACCGCGCGCATCGTCTTGGCGACGAGGACGTCGACGACCGCGGCCTGGAACGAGGCCGAGAGGTTCGGCACCTCCGCCGGGAGGCGGCCGGCCGCCTCGAGCTCGCGGACCCGCGTGAGCACCGAGGTCTTCAGCCCGCTGAAGGAGAAGTCGTAGTAGTCCGGCTCGCCGGGGCGCTGGTTCGAGGCCAGCATGGCGCGGGGAAAGCGGTAGGCCTTGGGGTCGCCGTCCGCGGCGACCCGCTGGATGACAGGCCCGCCGGGATACCCGAGCCCGAGGATCTTGGCCACCTTGTCGAACGCCTCGCCCGCGGCGTCGTCGCGCGTCTCGCCGAGCAGCTCGTAGCGCCCCCACTCCGGCACCCAGAGGAGGAGCGTGTGCCCGCCGGAGACGAGGAGCGCGACGAACGGCGGCTGCGCCGCCGGGTCCTCGATCGACGGCGCGAACAGGTGTCCCTCCATGTGATGCACCGCGACGAGCGGCTTGCCGAGCGCATACGCCACCGACTTGGCCCAGGTCAGCCCGACGAGCAGCGCGCCGATGAGGCCGGGGCCGGCCGTGGCCGCGACGACGTCCACGTCGGCCAGCACGATGCCGGCCTCCGCGAGCGCCGAGTCGACCACGTCGTCGATGACGCGCAGGTGCGCCCGGGAGGCCAGCTCGGGCACGACGCCGCCGTACAGCTCGTGCACGTCCTGCGAGAGGATGCGGTGGCCGACCAGCCCGGTTTCCCCCCGCAGCACCGCCGCGGAGGTCTCGTCGCAGGAGGTCTCGATGCCGAGGACGACGGGCGTCATGGGTGACCCGAGGTGAGGGCGCCATCCGCCGCGACCGGCGCCGACGTGCTGTCGGCGAGCCCGACGGGCACCGTCACCCGGACGTGCAGCGGTGCGACGAGGAGCCCGAGGTCCGCGGTGTCCACGCCGATGCGCAACGTGGTCGTGTCGCGGAGGTGCGCGAGATCGAGTGCCGGCAGGCGGATCGAGTCGAGGCGCGCCAGCCGGCGGGCCGGCCCGCTCACGCGCACGAACGCGGGCTCCATCACGACGCGCCCCGTGAGCGCGCGCCCCGCCGGCAGCTTGCCGCGCATGGGGAGCGAGAGCGGGACGAGGCGCGCATCCACACGGTCGAAGACGAGGCGCACGGTGCTGGGGCGGACGTCGTCCACGCGGGTTCGGGAGAGCGCGCCGGAGACCTGCACCCAGCCGGAACGGAGGACGGTCACGTCCACGGAGTCCTGCACCTCCTCGACCGGCACGACGATGCGCGGCCGCTCGGTGGCGAGCCTCGCCACCTCCCGGACGGGACCGGTGAAGGAGACGGAAACCTCCTGCGGCGTCGGCGGCCCCGCCAGCTCCCAGGCGGGGTCGCGCAGGCTGACGCGCACCGGCACGGCCGGCACCACGACCGTGGTCAGCTCGTCCGACTTGACCAGGCTCCAGAGGAGCACGGCCAGGCCGAGCGCCGCCAGCTTCAGCGACCAGTCGCGGATGAACCATTCTCCGATGCGCCGCACGCCTAGTCCTCCAACAGCCGCTCGATCTGGGCGCGGTACGGCGGCTCGTCCCACGCCCGCGCCCCGATCTCCATGCGGACCACCCGCCCGTCCCGGTCGATGACGTAGCTCGTGGGGAGCCCCGGGAAGCGGTATTGCTCGGCGAGGCGGCCGGCGGGATCGAGCAGCACGGGGAACGTGAGGCCCATCGAGGCGACGTACTCTCGGACCGGTCCGAGCACGGACCCGGTCAGCGGTCCGCCGATGGTGGGAAGCTGGTCCTGGCTCACGGCGAGCACGACGAGCCCCTTCGGCCCCAGCTCGTGATAGAGGCGCTGCAGCGCCGGCATCTCGTCCCGGCACGGCTGGCACCAGGTGGCCCACGCATTCACCAGCACGACTTTGCCGCGCAGCGAACGGAGCGAGATCGTGGCGCCCGTCAGGCTGGGAAACGCGAACTCCGGGGCGTGGCTCCCCGAGGCCACCGTTCCGCGCGAACGGTGCAGCCAACCGAGGACGACGACCACGGCAATGGCCGCGACGACCAGTCCCCTGACGAGCGAGGCCTTCCCTGCATCCGTCATGATCCGCGCGGCGTTATAGCACCGTCCCGGTCGAAGGTTCCGTCAAGGGATCGTGTCCGGCGGCGGGGCGGGACGCGCCGGCACGCCCGGCATCGGCGGCGCGGGCCGGGGCTGAACGCCCGCCGGCGCCCCGAGCGTGTCGGCCGGCGGGAGCGTGTCCACGGGCTGGGTGGGCGGGCCCGTGCTGACGAAGAGCCGCACGTCCTGCGGCAGCGTGTAGGGCAGCCCGGCGCGGGGGTCGGTCCGCGTCACCGTGCCGGCGGGCGAGAGCGCCGACTCGACCTGCTGCGTGACCCGGAAGCCCAGGCTCTCCAGCAGCGCCTGCGCACGTGCCGCGGCGAGGCCGCCGACCTCCGGCAGCGTGGCCAGCGGCGGGCCCGAGCTGATGGCGATGCGCACGGCGTCGCCGGCGCGGAGCTGCTGGCCGGGGAGCGGGTCCTGCGCCACGATGATGCCGGCCGGCGCCTCCGGATCCGGGAGCGGCGTCGCCTCGGCCACGCGCAGGCGGAGGCGCGCCAGCGCCTGGGCCGCGTACGCGCTGTCCTGCCCCACGAGCTTCGGCACGGCCACGCCGTCGGTCGGCGCCTCCGGCGCGGGGAAGAGCACGAAGACGGCGAGCAGGTAGCCGACGCCGAAGCAGGCGGCCGCGGCGGCCATGGCCATGCCCAGGATCCGGCGCCATCCTATCCGCGGGGGGGCCGCCGCCGACGGGCCGGGGCGCGGGCGCCGCATCGCGTCCTCGAGGATCCCCATCAGCTCCGCCTCCGCAGCCGCGTGGCGAACGCGCCGTCCACGCCGAAGAGCTGCGGCAGCACGAGCAGCCGCCCCGCCGCGTCCAGCATGCGCGGGTCCAGCCCCTCCGGCGGGGGCGCCGGCTCGAATTCCGGGTGGGCCGACAGGAACGCCTCCATCTGCTCTTCGTTCTCCTCCGGCTCGAGCGAGCAGGTCGCGTACACCAGCAGCCCGCCCGGCGTGACGATCGACGACGACGTCTCCAGGAGTTCCGCCTGCAACCCGGCGAGCGCCGCCGGGTCCTCCGGGCGGAGCCGCCACTTCCCATCCGGGTGGCGCCGCAGCGTGCCCGTGCCGGTGCACGGCGCATCGACCAGGACCACATCCACCGGCCGGAACGGCGGCTCGCGCGCGTCCGCCACCACCAGTCCCAGCGGCAGCCGCCCGACCCGCTCCGCGTTCTCCCGCACCCGCGTGAGCCGGTCGAACGACAGGTCCGCGGCCGCGACGTAGCCGGCCCGCCCCGCCAGCGCGACCGCCTTGCCTCCCGGCGCCGCGCAAACATCCGCGACGGTGGCGCCGGCCGGCACGGCCGCGTACCGCACGACCAGCGAGGCGGCGGGGTCCTGCACCACGGCGGGCACGGCGGCGAGCGCGTGCAGCGCGGTGGCCGGCGGCGCGACGCGCAGCGCATCCGGCGCGAACGTCACCCGCGCCGCCTCGATCCCCGCCGCCTCGAGCCCGCGGAGCGCCGCGTCGGGCGCCTCCCCGACCGGTCGGAGGAACAGCTCCGGGCGCGTGTTGTTCGCCTCCACGAGCGCGCGGGCCTCGTCCACGCCGAAGCGCGCGACCCAGCGCTCGACGAGCCAGCGCGGATGCGAGCCCCAGGTGGAGAGGTAGCCGACGGCGTCGTCCGCGAAGTCCGGGAAGCGGACCTCGTCCTTCTGCCGGCCGAGCGACTGGAGCACGCCGTTGACCAGCCGGCCGGCGCCGGCGCCCCGCACCTGCTTGGCCAGCTCGACCGCCTGCGAGACCGCGGCGTACGCGGGCACGCTCCCCATCTCCAGGAGCTGGTAGGCGCCGAGCCGGAGGATGTCGAGGGTGTCCGGATCCAGGGAGCCGAGCCCGCGCCGGACGAACGCGCCCAGCATGTGGTCCAGCCTGCCGCGCAGGCGCACCGTGCCGTACACGAGCTCCTGCACCCACGCCCGCTCGCGCGCCGGCACACCCTCGACGGCGCCCGCCAGCGCGCGGTCCAGCAGCTCGCCGCGGCGCTGCGCCCGGAGCACCTCGAGCGCCGCCCGGCGAGCCGGCGTCACCTTCACGCCAGCATGCCCGCCGCGGGCGACGACGGCACCGCCACCTCCCGGCGCGGCATCCGCCCCGCCAGGTAGGCCTCCCGGCCCGCCTCCACCGCCAGCTTCATGGCGTGCGCCATCCGCACCGGATCCTGCGCCTCCGCGATCGCGGTGTTCATCAGGATCCCGTCCACGCCCTGCTCCAGCGTGACGCACGCGTCGGAGGCCGTGCCCACCCCGGCATCCACGATGACCGGCACGGCCAGCCGGCTCTTGATCTCCCGCACGTAGTACGGGTTCACCAGCCCCAGCCCGCTGCCGATCGGCGAGGCCAGCGGCATGACCGCCGCGCACCCCGCGTCCTCGAGGCGCAACGCCATGACCACGTCCTCGTTCGTGTACGCCAGCACCTTGAAGCCCTCGGCCACGAGCTGCTTCGCCGCTTCCAGCGTGGCCATCGTGTCCGGCAGCAGTGTCCGCTGGTCGCCGATGACCTCGAGCTTCACCCAATCGCTCAGGCCGGCGGCGCGGCCGAGGCGCGCGTAGCGCACCGCCTCCTCCGCGGTGTAGCACCCCGCCGTGTTCGGCAACAGGAAGATGCGCTCCGGATCCAGGTGGTAGAGGATCCCCTCCTCCGCCGTCCGGTCGAGGCTCACCCGCCGCACCGCCACCGTCACCATCTCCGCGCCGGACGCTTCGATGGCCCGCACCATGTCCTCGTTGCTGCGGTACTTCCCCGTGCCCACGATCAGCCGCGAGCGCATCTCCCGCCCCGCGATCGTGAGCGGCGCGTCCGCCTGTATGAGTATCGTGCTCATGCTCCCGTCCTCGGCAATGCTCGGTTCCGCTCGTCCCGCACCCACACCCACCCCCACACCCGCACCGGCGCCTGCTCCCGGCAGTTCCCGCATCCGCGCCCGCATTCGATCCGTTCCCATGCACCGCGGGCAGGCCAAGGAAAAGCCGGGATGCGAATGCGGATGCGAATGCGGGGATCTGGGGGCAGTCGGGTCGCCGCCTACCCCCCACCCACGAAATGCACGATCTCGAGCGTGTCCCCCGCCCTGACCTCCACGTCCGCCAGCGCGGTGCGCGCCAGGATCTCGCGGTTGTGCTCGACCACCACGAGCTGCGGGCGCAGCCCGAGCGACTCGAGCAGCGCCGCGACGCGCAGCCCCGGCGCCACGCTCCGCTCCGCGCCGTTGATCGTGACCGTGATCGTCTCCGTGCTCATCGATGCCTCATCCCTGGAACGCGGACGCGAGCGCGGCCAGCAGGCCGGCGGCCGCGTCCCGCGGCTCGGGCGCGCGCCAGACGGCGCCCACCACCGCCACGCCGCGGGCCCCAGCGGCTACGACCTCCGCGATCCGGTCCGCCGTGATCCCGCCGATGGCGACGACCGGGACCGCCACGCGCCCGGCGATCTCGCGGACCCGCCCCGGTCCCGCACCGGCGCGCCCCGGGTGCGACGCCGTCGGGTAGATCGTGCCGGCCAGCACCCAGTCCGCGCCCGCCCGCGCGGCGGCCTCGGCCTCCTCCGCCGCGTGCGCCGAGTACCCCAGCGCCACGCCGGCCCCCACCAGCGCGCGGGTCGCCGCCACGGGGAGCGAGCGCGCGCCGAGCTGCACCCCGCCCGCGCCGGCGCTCAGCGCGACATCGACCCGGTCGTTCACGACCAGCAGCGCGCCCGCGTCGCCGGCCACGCGCGCCAGCACCGCCGCGATGCGGTAGAGGAACGCGCCGGACCGGCCGTGCGCGCGCAGGTGCAGCGCGAGGCTCGGACCGTGCGCGACCAGCAGCGCCGTCGCCAGCGTGACGAAGTCGTCGCGCTCGAGCACGTCGTCGGCCGCGACGATGTGCAGCGGCGGCACGCTCACTCCAACCGGTCTCCCACCGCGACGCCGCGGCCGCGCGCCCATTCCGCCGCCGTCATGCGCCGCTTCCCCGCGGGCTTGACCTCGCGGATCGCCACGGCGCCGTCGCCGCAGGCGACCACGATGCCGTGCGTCGGGTCGAGCGGCGTCACGGAGACGACGGTGCCCGGCGCGCCGGGGCCGTGATCGCCGTCCGGCAGCGGCAGCGGCCGGAAGAGCTTCAGGTCGTTGCCGTGCAGCCGCGACCAGGCGCCGGGCACGTCGTCGAGGCCGCGGATGCGATGGTCGATCTCGGCCGCGCCCCGCGTCCAGTCCACGTGCGCATCCTCGCGCGTCAGGCGCGGCGCGTACGTGGCGAGCGCCTCGTCCTGCTCGCGCTCGGTGATCTCGCCGAGCTCGAACAGCGCCAGCGTCTCGACGAGCGCCTCGGCGCCGATCTCGCTCAGGCGGACCGCGAGGTCGCGGGCGGTCTCCTCCGGGCCGATCGGCTCCGGCACCTGGCGCAGGATCGGGCCGGCGTCGAGCCGCTCCGCCATCCGCATGATGGTGATGCCGGTCTGCGCGTCGCCCCGCATGATCGCCCAGTTGATGGGCGCCGCGCCGCGCAGCGCCGGCAGGAGCGAGGCGTGCACGTTGATCGAGCCGAGCCGTGGCAGGTCGAGCACCTCGCGCCGCAGGAGCTGCCCGAAGGCGACGACGACGGAGAGATCGGGCTCCATCGCCCGCAGCGCGGCGACGAACTCGTCGCCCCGGGCGCGCTCCGGCTGGAGCACCGGAATGCGCTCCGCCAGCGCCGCCTCCTTGACCGGCGGCGGCGTCAGGGCGCGGCCCCGCCCCGCGGGCCGGTCCGGCTGCGTGACCACGGCGACGACGTCATGGTCCTCGCCCACCAGCGCCCGCAGCGACGGCAGCGCGAAGTCGGGCGTGCCCCAGAAGACGATCCTCACGACACCTTGGGCTCGGGCTTCACCTTCTGCCACTTGCTCAGCAGCATCTTGCGCTTCAGCGGGCTGAGCCGGTCGAAGAACAGGATCCCGTCCAGGTGGTCGATCTCGTGCTGGAGGACACGCGCGAGCAGCCCCTCGGCCGCGATGTGCGTCGGGTTCCCCTCCCCGTCCAGCCCCTGCACGAGGACCGTGGACGGCCGCTCCACGATGTCCTTCACGCCCGGGATGCTCAGGCACCCCTCCTCGCCGCGGTCGAGCTCCCGGCCGAAGTCCAGGATGACCGGGTTGATCAGCGCGAACGGCTTGACGTGCTCGTCGCGCGGATCGACCACGATCACGCGGTGGCCGATGCCGACCTGCGGCGCGGCCAGCCCGACGCCGTCGGCCTCGTACATCGTGTCGAACATGTCCGCGATCAGGCGCCTGGTCTCGGCATCGAGGCCGTCGAGGGGCTCCGCCTTCTGTCTCAGCACCGGATCGCCCAGGAGCCGGATGTCACGAATCGCCATTCCTCACTTCTCGGTCGGGGGTGTTGCCGCCGTCTCGGAAGTGAGTACCCGCGCGATCTTCGCACGAGCCACCACGATGCGCGTGTTCTCGCCCGAGCGCAGCGTGATGCGGTCGTCGGCGATATGGACGACGGTGCCGAGGATGCCGCCTTCGGTCATCACCTCGTCGCCCTTCTTCAACTGCTTGAGCAGCTCCTGATGCTTCTTGAGCTGCGTCCGCTGCGGCCGTATGAGGAGGAAGTAGAAGATGGCGATGATCGCCACGAACTGGATCACGAGGGCCACCCCCGGACTTCCTCCCTGGCCGGGCGCCGCCAGCAGCAGCGCCAGAGCGTTCCACGTCACGCCGTCCCTCCCTGGGTCGAGGCCCGCGCGGCACGGTAGCGCGCGAGCCAGTCCTCGCTCCAGCCGGCGAAGGTGCCGGCCTCGATCGCCCCGCGCGCTCGCTCCGCCAACCGGAGCAGGAAGCGCACGTTGTGCAGCGACAGCAGCCGGAGCCCGAGCACCTCCTCGGCCACGAAGAGGTGGCGGATGTACGCCCGGCTGTAGTTCCGGCAGGTGTGGCAGTCGCAGCTCTCGTCCAGCGGCCGGCCGTCCGTCCGGAAGCGCCCGGCGCGCACGTTCACCTGCCCCTCCGCCTCCGTCCACGCCGTGCCGTTCCGGCCATTGCGCGTCGGCGCCACGCAATCGAACAGGTCGATGCCACGCCGGATCCCCTCCAGCAGGTCCTCGGGGTAGCCGACGCCCATCAGGTAGCGGGGCCGGTCCACGGGCAGCTCCGGCTCGACCACCTCCAGCATCTCGTACATCACCGGCTTCGGCTCGCCCACGGAGAGCCCGCCGATGGCGAAGCCGCTCCATTCGCCCAGCTCCCGGATCCGCCGCGCGGCGTCCCGGCGCAGGTCCGGGAACGTCGAGCCCTGCAGGATCGGAAAGAGCGTCTGGAGCGGCCGCTCGGATTCCGCCTCGAGCACCTCGAACCGTTCCCGGCAGCGGACCAGCCAGCGCAGCGTGCGCTCGTGCGCCTCCTCCGCGACCATCCGCGCCGCCTGTCCCGGCGGGCACTCGTCGAACGCCATGATGACGTCCGCGCCGAGCGCCCGCTCGATCTCCATCACCCGCTCCGGCGTGAACAGATGCCGGCTCCCGTCGATGTGGCTCTGGAAGACGACGCCGTCGTCCCGCACCTCGTTGATGTGCGCCAGGCTGAACACCTGGAAGCCGCCCGAGTCCGTGAGCACCGGCCGGTCCCAGTTCATGAACCGGTGCAGCCCGCCGAGCCCCTGCACCACCTCCGCGCCCGGCCGGAGGAAGAGGTGATACGTGTTCGCCAGCACGATCTCCGCGCCGGCCGCCGCCACCTCCTCCGGCGCCAGCGTCTTCACCGTCGCCTGCGTGCCCACCGGCATGAACGCCGGCGTCCGCACCACGCCGTGCGGCAGGACGAAGCGGCCCGACCGGGCCGCGCCGTCCCGGGCGAGCACCTCGAAGTCGAAGAGCAATCCTACCTCCAGGCGGCGCTCCGCGCCGCCGCAAGAGGCCCCGCTGGCGCGGGGCCGCAAGAGGTCGGCCTGCGGCCGCCCGCGAGAGGGCGCGCTGCGCGCGGCCGCGAGAGGCGCCGGCCTGGCGGCCGGCGCCGCCGTTCACCGTCCCGGACGCCTGGGCCCTGCCCCGGAGCGAAGCCCGGGCAGCGGACGCGCCGCGCGCCCCGCGGGCGCCCCGGCGCCCTCTCGCGGGAGCCCGCGAAGCGGGCGACCTCTTGCGGGCGGGCTGCGCCCGCCCTCTTGCGGCCGCGCGGCCTCAGGCCGCGTGCCTCTCGCGGGCGGCCGCAGGCCGATCTCTTGCGGCGGCGCCTCCGGCGCCGCCTACGTGATCACCATCGCGTCGCCGTACGAGTAGAAGCGGTAGCGCCGGCGCACCGCCTCGTCGTAGGCCCGCATCGTCAGCTCGTACCCCGCGAGCGCCGCCACCAGCATGAGCAGCGTCGAGCGCGGGAGGTGGAAGTTCGTGATCAGGCGGTCGACGGCGCGGAAGCGGTAGCCGGGCCGGATGAAAATGTCGGTCCAGCCGGTGCCGGCATGGATCCGCCTCGCCTCGTCGGCCACGGTCTCCAGCGTCCGCGCGACCGTCGTGCCGACGGCCCAGATCGCCCCGCCGGCGGCGCGCACCTCGTTGAGCGCCGCGGCCGCGGCGGCCGGGACGTCGTACCACTCGGCGTGCATCACGTGCGCCGCCGGGTCCTCGGTCTCGACCGGGCGGAACGTGCCCACGCCGACGTGCAGCACCAGGCGCACGAGCCGCACGCCGCGCTGCTCCAGCGCCGCCAGCACAGCGGGCGTAAAATGGAGGCCCGCCGTGGGCGCGGCAACCGAGCCCCGCTCGCGCGCGAAGACGGTCTGGTAGCGCTCGTAGTCCTCCGCCTCCGCCTCCCGCTCGAGGTACGGCGGGAGCGGCAGCCGGCCGTACCGCTCGATGGCCTCCGCGACCGGCAGCGACGTCGCCAGCCGCACGAGCCGCGTGCCGTCGGGCCGGGAGCCGAGGACGTCGACGCGCAGCTCGTCGGCGATGCGGACCGAGCGGCCGGGCTTGAGCTTGGAGCCCGGCCGGACGAGCGCCTCCCAGAGCGCGCCGTCCGGCGCCGGGGCCTCGCCCGTGGCGGCCACCGCGCCGTTCGGCACGGGCGCCCACTCCCCCGCCCCCTCGATCCCCGCCGCCGGCCGAAGCAGGAACACCTCCGCCTCGCCGCCACTCTCGCGCGTGCCCAGGAGCCGCGCCGGGAAGACGCGCGTCTCGTTCACGACGAGCGCGTCGCCCGGAGCGATCAGCTCGACGATGTCGCGGAAGACGTGGTCGGTGACCTGGCCGCTGGCGCGGTCCACGCGCAGGAGCCGGCTCTCGTCCCGGCGCGCCGACGGGTAGCGCGCGACGAGCTCCGGCGGGAGATCGTAGTCGAACGCGGAGGTGCGATAGTCCGGTGGGATGCCGCTCACGCCGTCGTCGCCCGTCGAGGACCCTCTAGAAGGCGAGGTCGGCCCCGGCCGCCCCGGCGGGCGGCTCGGGCGCCTCGTCGGCGAGCCGCGCGGCGCCCGGCGGAGCGACGGCGCCCTCGTTCATCAGCTCCCGGACCTGGCGGATGCGGTCCGGGAGCACCCAGAGCTCGCGCGCCCCGCCCGGCGTGCCGCGCCAGGAGGCCACGTACGCCATCACCGTGCGCTCGATCGGATGCGTCGCCGCGTCGTTGCGGTGCTCGAAGCGGTGGCACACCATGCCGAGGTCGATGCCGAAGCGCTGCTCGAGCCGGCGCAGCGCCCGCGCGCGCTCCAGCGCGTCGACGGCGCCGGCCTCCAGCAGCGCGCCGGTCAGGCGCCGCTGCGAGTTGCCGTGCTCGGCGTAGCGCGTCTTCAGCAGGCGATAGTCCGCCGAGCTCAGGCAGATGACGTCCACTTCACCTCTCGAACAGGTTGGACTGGTTCGGCTCCTCGACCAGGCGCGCCGGCGGGAGCGTGTAGTTGAAGTGCTCGTACGCGCGGCGCGTGGCCACGCGGCCGCGCGGCGTGCGCATCAGGAAGCCGTTCTGGATCAGGAACGGCTCGTAGACCTCTTCCATGGTCGAGGCATCCTCGCTGATGGCCACGGCCAGCGTGTTCAGCCCCACGGGGCCGCCCTCGAAGTGCTCGATCAACGTCTTGAGCACCCGCGCGTCCATCTCGTCCAGCCCGTATTCGTCCACGTCGAGCAGCCGCAGCGCCTCGTTCGCGACATCCCTGGTGATGACGTTCCCGGCCCGCACCTGCGCATAATCGCGCACCCGCCGGAGCAGCCGGTTCGCTACACGAGGCGTGCCACGCGAGCGGCGCGCGATCTCCAGCGCGCCCGCGGCCTCGCACTGCACTCCCAGGATGTCCGCGCTCCGCTCGATGATGAACTGCAGGTCATCGTGCGAGTAGAAGTTCAGCCGCTGGATGATGCCGAACCGCGCCCGCATCGGCGGCGTCAGCAGCCCGAACCGCGTCGTCGCCCCCACCAGCGTGAAGCGCTCCACCGGCATCGACATCATCTGCGCCTTCGGCCCCTCCGAAAGCCGGATGTCGACCCGGTAGTCTTCCATGGCCGGGTACAGGAACTCCTCGATGATCGGCCGCAGCCGGTGGATCTCATCGATGAACAGGATGTCGCCCTGGCGCAGGTTCGTCAGGATCCCGACCAGGTCGTACGGCTTCTCCAGCGCCGGACCCGACGTGATCTTGATGTTCACGCCCAGCTCCCGCGCCATCAGCATCGCCAGCGTCGTCTTCCCCAGCCCCGGCGGCCCGTGGAAGAGCGTATGGTCGAGCGCGTCGCGCCGCTTCAGCGCCGCGTCGATCCCGATCTGCAGGCTCTCCTTCACCTTCGGCTGGCCGACGAACTCCGCCAGCCGCTGCGGCCGCAGCGACAGCTCGACCGCGGTCTCGTCCGAGAGGACTTCCGGCGTGGTGATCTCGCTTCTCATGGGCTCGAGCGGGGCTCCCTTCGGGCGACGATTCGCCTTCATGTCTACGGCTTTCCTTCGGGTCCTGCTACCCCCACGCCGCCGATTCCTTCCGTCGGGCCAAAGGTAGTCGCGGCGGAGGAGGAGGGCGAGGTCGGCGAGATCCGGGTCTCGCTCCCGCTTACGCTTCTGCGCCCGGGACAGGCTCCGGCCGGACCAGCATTCGCCTGTGGACGCCGGGGCGCGTGGATTTCCCGGGAGCGGGCGCGGGAGCGGGAGCGGGAACTGCCCTCGCCGAGTTCGCCATCCTCGCCCGCTCCTTGCAGTTAGCTCCCCGTGCGGAAATCACCCGATGAACGGAGGGAGCCATGCCGTCCTGGAGCGCGAAAGACGAGCGGAAATACGAGCACATCAAGGAGAGCGCGGAGGAGCGCGGGGCCGGCCACGAGCGCGCGCAGGAGATCGCGGCGCGCACGGTGAACAAGGGCCGGCGGGAAGCGGGCCGGACGCCGAACCGGCGGACCGAGGGGACGGGGAACCCGCGGCGGAGCCTGGACTCGCGGACGCGGGACGAGCTGGAGAACCGGGCGAGGGAGCTGCACATCGAGGGGCGCAGCCGGATGTCGAAGGACGAGCTGGTGAAGGCGATCCGGTCGAGGGAGTAGGAAGGGCGGACCGAGCGGCTTCGCGGGGCGGCGGGCCTGGCACTCCGGCCGGGCGGGGCCGATCCGCCGCCCGGCTACTTCACCATGGCGGCGAGGGCGGCCTTGATGAGGTCGACGCCGCCCATGGGGCCGCGGTCGTCGAGGACGCGGCGGACGGCGGTCGTGGCCTCGGCGGGGGAGTAGCCTAGGGCGACGAGGGCGCCGACCGCCTCCTCGGCGGCGCGCCCCTCGGGGCGGGGCCCTGCGGCGGCGAAGGCGAGGTCGCCGAGCTTGTCGCCGAGCTCGAGGGCGAGGCGCTCGGCTTTCTTCGCGCCGAGGCCGGGCACCTGCTTGAGCGCGGCGATGTTGCGCTCGGTGATGGCGCGCACGAGGCGCTCCGGCGTCATGTGCGAGAGCATGCCGAGCGCGAGCTTGGGCCCGACGCCGGAGGCGGTGAGCAGCCGGGCGAAGACGGCGCGCTCGCCCTCGGCGAGGAAGCCGTAGAGCGCCTGGCCATCCTCGCGGAACACCTGGTAGATGCGCAGCTCGACCTCGGCGCCTTCGCGGGGGAGGCGCTCGAAGACGGTGAGCGGGATCTCCACCTCGTAGCCGACGCCGGCGGCGGTCATGACCTCGATGACGCCGAGGTCCCGGCGGACGAGCGTGCCGCGGAGCCGGCTGATCATCGCGGCCCCCCGGCGAGCACGGCGCCGAGCGGGCTCGCGCCGCGCGGCCGCGGCAAGCTGACGGCGTAGCAGTGGGCCAGGGCGATGGCGGCCGCGTCCGCCGCGTCGGCCGGGCGGGGCGGTTCCTTGAGCCGCAGCAGGCGCTGCACCATGAACTGGATCTGCTCCTTCGTCGCCTTGCCGGTCCCCGTGATTACGCTCTTGACCTCCGCCGGCGCGTACTCCACGACCGGGAGGCCGCGCAGCGCCGCGGCGAGCAGGATGACGCCGCGCGCGTGGCCGAGGACGAGCGTCGTGCGGACGTTGCGGGCATAGAAGACGCCCTCGACGGCGACGGCGTCGGGGCGCGCCCGCTCGAGCACCTCGTTGATGCCCTCGAAGATGTCGCGCAGCCGGAGCGCGAGCGGCTGCGTCGGCGCCGTGCGGACCACACCACACTCCCGCAGCGAAACGGCGCCGTCGTCCCCGCGGACGACGACGCCGTATCCGGTGGTGGCGGTCCCCGGATCGACGCCGAGTACGATCACGCCTCGGCCTCGGCCAGCGCCGCCTCGTCGACATCGACGTTCGAGTAGACCTTCTGGACGTCGTCGAGCTCCTCGAGCGCGTCGAGGAGCTTGAGCACCTTCAGCGCGTCGGGCCCGTCGACATGGACGGTGGCCTTGGCGACCATGCCGATCTCGGCCTGGTCGAGCTGGATGCCGCGGTCCCTGAGCGCCTGCTGCACCGCGTGGAAGTCGCCCGGCTCGGTGGCGACGACGTAGGTGCCGTCCTCGTTCCTGAGGTCGGTGGCGCCGGCCTCGAGCGCCGCCTCCAGCGTCGCTTCCTCATCGTACTTCGAGGCGTCGATGTAGATCTGGCCGAGGCGCTCGAACTGCCACGCCACCGAGCCGGTGGTGCCGAGCGTGCCGCCGTTGCGCGAGAGCACGTAGCGCACCTCGGAGACCGTGCGGTTCGGGTTGTCCGTCAGCGTCTCGATGTAGAGCGCGACGCCGGCCGGACCGTACCCCTCGTAGCTGATCTCCTCGTAGTGCACGCCCTCGAGCTCGCCGGTCCCCTTCTTGATGGCGCGCTCGATGTTCTCCGCCGGCATGTTCGCGGCCTTCGCCGTGTCCACCGCCAACCGGAGCCGGGGGTTGAACGCCGGGTCGCCACCGCCGGACCGGGCCGCCACGGTGATCTCCCGGATGAGCTTGGTGAACTGGGCGCCCCGCTTGGCGTCCGTCACCGCCTTCTTGCGCTTGATCTGCGCCCACTTGCTGTGCCCCGCCACAGGCACCTCCTTTTCGCGGCGCGGAGCGCCGCGCACGCTGTCGCTGTAGCGGCCTTCGGCCGCGCACGTTTCACTGTCGCTCGCCTGCGGCGAGCGCACGCTCGCTGCGCTCGCTGTCGCGGCGCTTCGCGCCGCGAGGTGCGGGGCCGCCGGGCTCGCGCCCTCACGCGCGGGCGCTGCCGCTCCCGGTTGCTCCGACATCGTACCCCTACCCGATCCGCCCTCCGCCGTTCACCTCCGCCGCCGCGCTCAGACTGGAAGACCCGCGGACCGACACGGTCAGGGTCGTATCCGTTCCCGCGGCCGCAGGCCGCGACAGCGAGCGGAGCGAGCGTGCGCGAGCCGCAGGCGAGCGACAGCGTCAGCGTGCGGCGCGCCGCAGGCGCGACGACAGCGCCAGCGTACGCGGCCCGCAGGGCCGCGACAGTGAAACGTGCGCGGCGCGAAGCGCCGCTAGCGGTAGTTGCCGAACCGGAGCTCGATCCCGTAATCCTGCCCGCGGAGGAACGCGATGACCTCCTGCAGCTCGTCCTTGGAGGGGCTGGAGACGCGCAGCTCGTCGCCCTGGATGGCGACCTGGACCTTCTTGAACCCGCGCGCCTTCACGTCCTTCACGATCTGCCGGGCGGTCTCCGTGGGGATCCCCTGCTGGAGCGCGATCTCCTGGCGGAGCCTCCCGCCGGAGGCGGGCTGAGCCTCCTTCGCGTCCAGGTTTTTGATCGGGACGCCGCGCCGGACCATCTTCGTCTCGAGCACGTCCCGAAGCGCCCGCAGCTTGTGGTCGTCGGGGGCCTCGAGGACGAGGCGAGAGTCGGCGCGCTCGAAGTCGATCGTGCAGTTCGTGCCCTTGAAGTCGTAGCGCTGCTGCACTTCCTTGCGCGCCTGGTTGACCGCGTTGTCGACCTCCTGGAGGTCGGCGCCCGTGGTCACGTCGAAGGAGGATTGCTGGGCCATGCGGGGCAAGCTAACGCCGCCCCGGAGGCGCGGCCAGCCCCGGTGGGGCGTCCAGGAACGGCCAAGTCGAGGCGCCGGACGACGATCGGGCGAGCGGGCCGGCAAAACGCGCGCGCCCGCGCGGGGTATAACGCCTGCTGACTCGCATGATTCCCGCATATCGAACGAGCCGTGATGTCCAGACCGTCGGCCGCCCCACCGGCCTCGCCCGGCGCCGCCCGGATGCTGCTCCGGGCCGCCCGACTCCGCTGCCCGAACTGCGGGCGCGGTCGCATGTTCACATCCTGGTTGAGGATGCGGG
Source organism: Longimicrobiales bacterium (assembly GCA_035715725.1). GTDB lineage: Bacteria > Gemmatimonadota > Gemmatimonadetes > Longimicrobiales > RSA9 > JADGGV01. The sequence continues at coordinate 101,094 of DASTKT010000162.1, forward strand.
ACCGATGCCCCGTGTGCGGGCTGATCTTCGAGCGAGGCGAGAGCGACTACTTCATCGGCGCGTACCTGCTCAACCTGATCATCGCGGAGCTGATCGTGGTCGCGCTGATGGTCGGGCTCGTCCTCGCCACGTGGCCGCGCGTGCCCTGGACCGCGGTGACGTGGGGCATCGCGATCCTCACGATCCCGGCCGCGATCCTGACCTATCCGTTCTCCCGGTCGCTCTGGCTGGCGGTGGACCTGATCTTCCGGCCACCGGAGGAGTCGGACTTCGCGGCGGGCGCCGACGTGATCGAGTTTCCGCGCGGTCCGAAGGTGGACCGGCCGCCCCGGGGCGGGGAGCGCTGAGCGCGCCCGCGTCCGAGGCCCTTCCCCCGAGCGGCGTCGACGGCGACGGATCGCCCGAGGCGCCGGCAGCCGGCGCCCTCGGCGCTCATCCCTCCAGCAGCGACATCACCCGGTCGGCGGCGGCGCGGGCCGCCTCCGCGCCGTCGGCGCGGACGGTGACGTGCCCGAGCTTGCGGCCGGCGCGCGGCGTCTTGCCGTAGAGGTGCAGGTGCGCGCCGGGGATCGCGAGGATGCGGGCGGCGTCCGGCGCGGTGCCGATGACGTTGAGCATGACGCTGTGGCCGCGGGGCGTCGTGGGCCCGAGTGGCAGGCCGAGCACGGCGCGGAGGTGGTTCTCGAACTGGCTGGTCTCGGCGCCTTCGATGGTCCAGTGGCCGGAGTTGTGGACGCGCGGCGCCATCTCGTTGGCGAGGAGCCGGCTGCCGCCGGCGTCGCTCACCTCGAAGAACTCGATGGCCAGGACGCCGACGTAGCCGAGGCTCTCGAGGACGGCCGTGGCGTGGCGCTCCGCCAGCGCCTGCAATGCCGGCGAGACGCCGGGCGCGGGCGCCCGCGAGACGCGCAGGATCCCCTCCCGGTGCCGGTTCTCGACGAGCGGGTAGAACGCGGTCTCCCCTCCCCTCCCGCGCACCGCCAGCACCGACAACTCGCGGCGAAACTCGACGAAGCCCTCGAGCAGGAGCGGCGCGTCGCCCAGGGCGGCCCACGCGGCGTCGGCGTCCTGCGGCTGGCGGATGACGAACTGCCCCTTGCCGTCGTAGCCGAAGCGGCGGGTCTTGAGCACGGCCGGCGCGCCGATCGCGGCGAGCGCGTGCGCGAGATCCGCGCGGGAGTCCACGGCGGCGAAGCGCGGGACGGGGATGCCGAGGTCGAGGAACGTCGTCTTCTCGCGGAGCCGGTCCTGCGCGACCTCGAGCGCCGCGGGCGGCGGGAAGACGGGGACGTGCCGCTCGAGCTGCCGGGCCGAGGCGACGGGGACGTTCTCGAACTCGTAGGTGACGACGTCGACGCGGCGCGCGAAGCGGAGCAGCGCGTCGGCGTCGTCGTACGCGCCGAGTTCGAGGTCCGCGAGGTGCGCCATCGGTGCGTCCTCGTAGGGCTCGAGGCAGCGGAAGCGGAGGCCGAGCGGGTAGCCGGCCAGGGCCAGCATCCGGCCGAGCTGGCCCCCGCCGACGATGCCGACCCTCACTCCGGCTCCGGCGAAGGGTTGGCCAGCACGCTCTCGGTCTGCTCCTGCCGGTAGCGGCGGAGCGCCTCGCGGATCTCGGGGTGCTTGGCGCCGAGGAGCGCGGCCGCGAGGAGGGCGGCATTGACGGCGCCGGCGGTGCCGATGGCGAGCGTGCCGACCGGGATGCCGGCGGGCATCTGGACGATGGAAAGGAGTGAGTCGAGGCCGTTCAGCGTGCGGGACTGGACGGGCACGCCGAGGACGGGGAGCACGGTCTTGGAGGCGACCATCCCCGGAAGGTGCGCGGCGCCGCCGGCGCCGGCGATGACGACCTCGAGGCCGCGGCTCTCCGCGGTGGCGGCGTACTCGAAGAGGAGGTCGGGCGTCCGGTGCGCGGAGACGATGCGGACCTCATGGGGGACGCCCAGCCGAGCGAGCGTGCCGGCGGCGTGGGACATCGTCTCCCAGTCCGAGCGCGACCCCATGATCACGCCGACGAGCGGGCTCAATGGATCACCTTGCCGATGCGGCTCCAGCGGATCGCGGCGAGGGCGGGGAGCGGCCGCGGCGAGTCGGGGTCGAACGAGTAGTAGATGAACAGGACGTTGCCCTCGAGCTTCTTCGGGTCGAGGAAGCCCCAGAACCGCGAGTCGAGGGAGTCGTCCCGGTTGTCGCCCATGAGGAAGAGGCGTCCGGGCGGGACGACGATGGGCCCCCAGTTGTCGCGGGTCGGCTCGTACGTGGCCGGGTTGACGCCGGGGGCGAGGAAGCGCTTCTGCCAGACCATCCAGGGGTGGGTGGCGTCGTGCCCGGGATCCGAGTGGATGACGAACGGCTCTCTCGCCGGCTTGCCGTTGCGGTAGAGCTGGCCGCCCTTCATGGCCAGCGTGTCCCCGCCCATGCCGACGATGCGCTTGACGACGTCGAGATCGGGCTCGTGCGGCGGGCGGAAGACGACGACGTCGCCCCGCTCCGGACCGCGCATCCCCGGGAGGTGCCGGTCGCTGAACGGCAGCTTCGGGCCGTACGTGAGCTTGCTGATCATCAGCCAGTCGTCCACGAGCAGCGTCGGGATCATCGAGCCGGACGTGATCGTGAACGTCTGGACCAGCAGCGTGCGGATCACGAGGAAGATGAGGACGGCGACGACGATGGACTTCGCCCACTCGGCAGCCCAGCGCGCGACCCCGGACTCCTGCTTCTGTGGCGGACGGCGCGCGCCGACCGGCGGGCGCTGTCCTTTCGCCTGACTCTTGGCCATCTCGGTGTGTCTCTCCGACGTCAGTGTCCCGCGAAGATAGCGGGGCCCCGGCGGAAGTCCAGGGCCGGCGCCGCGGCACGATTGGTGAGGTACCCCGCGCCCGTGAGAACGACGCACGGCCACACCGGGTGGCGGGGTCGGGTCCGCGCGGCGCTCGAGCGCCCGGGCCTCTCGGCCGGCCAGGAACGGATCTTCAATGCTACGCTGGCCGTGGTCGTGGCGCTCTTCGTCGTCGGGTGGAGCGTCGCGATCGCGGCGACGGTGGCGGAGGGCCCGGCGGCCGCGCCGCCGACGCCGCTGCTGAGCACGCGCGTCGTGGCAAACCCGCTGGCGCCGGACGCCGCGCCGGATGCGTCCTACGTGCTGGGCGCCGCGACCGAAGCGCTCTTCCGCGCCACCGCGCTGCGGGGGGAGAGCGGGAAGGTCAGGGTGGTCGTGACCCCGCCGGGCGGCACGCTCCCGTTCCCGGACACGCTGCCGCCGAGCGCGCGGATCGGCTACCGGCCGCGCGGCGGCGCGGCCCCGCCCACGGAGGGCGTGACGCCGCCGCGCAGTCCGGGGATCTGGAACGTCGTGCTCCGCCTCGGCGACGCGGCGCGCGAGGTTCCCGACCTCAGCGTGATCACGCTGGTGCCGCTGTCGGCGAAGCGCGGCGGCCGCATCGGCGCCTACCGGATCGGGAGCTGGCCGTACGAGCGCGGCGGCCGGCCGCGCTCCCCGGCCTACCAGCCCCCGGCGGGCCTCGTCCGCGTCACCCCCGGGAACCTGGGCCTGCCGCTCTCGGAGCACATCCGCCTCGGCGACTTCGTGACGAAGGGGCAGACGAACGTGTGGCCGAAGTACGTCGCGCTGCAGCCCCGCGTCCTCGACAAGGTCGAGCTGACGCTGCAGGAGCTGGAGCGGGAGGGCCACCCCGTCGAGCACCTCGGCGTCATCAGCGCGTTCCGCACGCCGAACTACAACGAGACCGGCGGCAACCCGGCCGGCCGCGCCGCGCTCTCGCGCCACATGTACGGCGACGCGATGGACCTCTACATCGACAACGACCGGAACGGCTGCATGGACGACCTCAACGGCGATGGCAAGGCCGACGTCCGGGACGCGCGCATCCTGGGCCGGGCCGCCGAGCGGGTCGAGCGCGAGCACCCGTCGCTCGTGGGCGGCGTCGGCGTCTATGCGCCGACCGGCGCCCACTGCGGCTTCGTCCACATCGACACGCGCGGCTACCGCGCCCGCTGGGGGCCGTGGGGGTAGACCGCGCCGGAAGGGAGGATCGGGATGGCGAGCGAACGGATGGCGGAACGGCGCCACTTGGAAATGGAGGGCCCGCCCGAGGCGCGGGTGCGCGAGGACGACCTGGAGCCGCATGCCGGGCTTCGCTACGTCGCCCGCCTCTTCAAGGTGCTCGCGATCCTCCTCGTGCTGCTCCTCGTCGCCGAGGTCGCGATGGGGCTGGCGCAGCAGGGCGCCAGCGCGCTCCCCACGCTGCTCGTCGAGGCGACGCGGCTCGTCGTGTTCGCCGCGTTCCTCTGGGCCGCTGGCGACTTCGCGCTCATGCTCATCGAGTCGAACCACGACCTGCGCGCCATCCGCATTCTCCTCGGCCGGCTGGCCGGCAAGATCGACCGGTCGCCGCCGATGTAGCGCACCTCGGCAGTCGCGCGGCGCGCCGGGCGCCGCACCTCGAGCGCGTCGCCGGCGATCGGGCCGGCGGCCGGGGGAGTGTGGAGACAATCCTCTTGCTCCCCGAACGACTCGCGCTTATCTTCGCGCACACAAAACTCACAGGCCGCTCGCACGGCCACGTAATCGCTGCACAGGCAACCGGGGACCTGGGCGCATTTTTCCGGGTCCTTTTTTCCATGCTGCCGCGCCGGCGGCGCCGTCCACCGGCGCGCGCGGCAAGCCCGCGGCGGGGGGCTCGATGCCCGCGAAGGTTGTCGGGAGACCGAAAAGGATTCTCGCCGACGTCATTACTACGAGGGAGCTACAGGACTATGCGCACCAAGGGAACCGTGAAGTGGTTCAACGACGCGAAGGGTTTCGGCTTCATCGCGCCCGAGAACGGGGGCAAGGATTGCTTCGTCCACCACTCCGCGATCCAGATGCAGGGCTTCAAGACCCTGGCCGAAGGCGAACGGGTCGAGTTCGACCTAGTCGATGGCGCCAAGGGCCCGGCGGCCGAGAACGTGGTGCGCGTAGGCGCGTAGACGTCGTCCGATGCGAGTCGGGGGGCCGTCCCGGGCGACCGGGGCGGCCCCCTTCCTTTTGGCCGTGCCGCCGCCGGGCGCGCCCGGGATCGCGGTCGGCGACCGGGGTGAAACCGCCCCGCCGGACGTGCGTAAGGTCCGGGAACCCCGAACGGGAGCGGAGTGGGTATGGAAGACCTGATCCCCATGGTGATCTCGGTGTCCCTGTTCTTCTCGATCGCGGCGGTGCTGATCTTCCGGCCGCTGTCGAAGCGCCTCGGCGACGTGATCGGCGTGCTCGCGCAGAGCCGGTCGGCGGCGGCGGCCACCGCGGCGCCGAAGGCGGACGACGGCGAGACGGTCCGGCTGCGCGCCACGGTCGAGCACCTGACGGCGCGGCTCGAGCTGATGGAGGAGCGGCTCGACTTCACGGAGCGGCTGCTCGCGGCGAGCGGGCGGGTGGCCGGACCGGCGGCGCCGCTCCTGCGGGAGCGCGCCGGCGCCTGACCCGTGGGGCGCCGTCCGGCCTCCCGCGGCGAGCTCCGGGCCCGGCCTCCTCCGACGGCCCACGGCGCCGTTACCTTACGGCGCGATGGCGGACGGCCGGGAGGAGTGCGGATGACGACCGCGTTCGTGGCGGGGGCGACGGGGTACACCGGGCGCGAGGTCGTGCGCATCCTGGCCGAGCGGGGCGCGGACGTGGCGGCGCACGTGCGGCCGGACTCGAGCCGGCTCGGGGAGTGGCGGCGTCGCTTCGAGGGGATGGGTGCGCGGGTCGACGCGACGCCGTGGGAGCCGGGTGCCATGGCGGCGACGCTGACGGCGCTGCGGCCGACGCACATCTTCGCGCTGCTGGGCACGACGCGGGCGCGGGCGCGCACGGCGGAGCGAGTCGGCGGTGCCGCGGCGGACTACGAGGCGGTGGACTACGGTCTGACCGCGCTGCTGCTGCGGGCGAGCGTCCAGTCGGGCGCCCGGCCGCGCTTCGTCTACCTCTCGGCGCTCGGCGCCCGGCCGGACACCGCGAACGCGTACCTGCGCGTGCGAGGCCGTCTCGAGGCCGAGATCCGAGCCAGCGGGCTTTCCTACCTGATCGTCCGACCCTCGTTCATCACCGGGCCGGACCGCGACGAGTCGCGGCCGGCGGAGCGCGCGGCGGCGGTCGCCGTCGATGCGGCGCTGCGGGTAGCAGCGGCGCTCGGCGCTCGGCGCCTCCGGGCGCGGTACCGCTCGCGGACGGGCGCGGAGCTGGCCGAGGCGCTGGTGCGGCTCGCCACGGGTCCCGGCGCCACGGACCGGATCATCGAACCGGAGAATCTCGGAGGCTGACGCGGATGGAGGTGCAGGTCTTCGGCACGAAGAAGAGCGCGGAGACGCGAAAGGCGCTGCGCTTCTTCAGCGAGCGGCGGGTCAAGACGCACTTCGTCGACCTGGCGCAGCGCGCCGCGTCGGCGGGCGAGCTGCGACGCTTCGCCCAGAAGTTCGGCGTCCAGGCGCTGGTGGACCGGGAGTCGAAGCGGTTCCGCGAGCTCGGGCTGGGCTCCGGTCACCTCACGGACGAGCGCTGGCTGCAGAAGCTCGCCGACGAGCCGCTGCTGCTCCGGCAGCCGCTGGTGCGGAACGGCAATTTGCTGACGATCGGGGACGCGGAGGGAACCTGGCGGGAATGGACTGGGAAGTGACGCGGTCGCCCGGGAGGACGGCCGCTATGGCGGGCGTCTTCGGGGTCGGGGTCGGGCGGGGCGGGGCCGCCGGGTGCCTCGCCGCCCGTGCGCCTCGACCCCGCCCCCGCGCCCCCGCTCACCGCGTGTACTGCGTGAAATCGCGGTTCCCGTCCTGACACGCGGGCCAGGTCTGGCTCTGCCCCGTCCGGCGGTCGTTCGGCATGATCCGCTGGTCGCGCGCCACGCGCTCCGGGTCCTCGGAGGCCAGGTAGGCGAGCATGGCCGTGAGCACCGCGTTCCGGCGCACCTCGTCGAAGACCACCTTGTCGTACGTGTCGCGCTGGGTGTGCCAGGTGTAGAGGAAGTAGTTCCACGGCAGCGAGCCGAGCGAGAAGCCGGGGGCGGAGGCGCAGACGAAGGACGCGTAGTCGCTGCCCCCGCCCGCGGGCATTCCGGGGAGCGACAGGTGGATCGAGTCGGTCAGCTCCGTGGGCACGCGGGAGAGCCAGCGCGCGAGCGACGCGCCGGCGCCGACCAGGCCGGAGCCGGACATGTTGCGCACGCGGCCCGTGCCGTTGTCCTGGTTGAAGAGCGCCTGGAGCCCCTGGACGATCTCCGGATGGTCGTGCGCGAACGCGCGCGAGCCGTTCAGCCCCTGCTCCTCGCCGGCCCAGTGCCCGATGACGATCGTGCGCTTCGGCTTCGGGTAGGCCGCCTTCAGGATCCGGGCGGCCTCGAGCATGGTGAGCGTCCCCGTGCCGTTGTCGGTAGCGCCGGAGCCGGAGTGCCACGAGTCGAAGTGCGCGGAGAGCAGGACGTACTCGTTCGGCTTCTCGGTGCCCTTGATCTCGGCCACCGTGTTGGCGATCGGCACGTCCCCGGCGAAGCGGGCCTGGGCATCCACGCGCAGCGTCGGGTGCTGGCCGTGCTGCTGCAGCCGGTAGAGTAGCCCGTAGTCCTCGCAGCTCACGTCGATCTCCGGCACCGTCTGCGCGTGCGCGTTGAAGATCTTGTCGACGCCCCACCCCTCGGACCAGCGGTTCGAGACGATGCCGCGGGCGCCGGCCTGCTCGAGCACGCGCGCGAGCTGCCGGCTGTCGACGCCGGTGTTCTCGAGCCGCGCATCCCAGGCGGCGCGCGCGGCGGCGCGCTCGGTCTTCATCTTCTCGAAGTCGGTGGCGAGCGCCCAGCGCTCCCAGTCGTCGTCGGGACGGCACGTCGGCTGGGGGAAGGAGACGAGCACGAACTTGCCGCGGGCCTGCGGCAGCCACGCCTGGAACTCCGCCGGGCTCCTGGCGTCCGGCAGCGCGACGACGTCGGCGGTGACCGGGCCGCGCGTGCCGGGGCTCCACGCCAGCATGTACGCCTCGAGCGTGCGCACCCGCGGCGTGAGCAGGTCCACGTGCACGTAGCCGGGCTCCCAGCCCTTCCACTTGCCGTAGACCTCGTTGCGCGCCGCGATCCCCCACCCGCCGTACGTCTTCACGAGCCAGTCGTTGCCGGCCTTGAGGTTCGGCGTGCCGGTCAGGCGCGGCCCGATGGAGTCGAGGAGCGGCTGCGCGAGCGCCTCGAGCTGCGAGTTCTGCATCCCCTCCTGCCAGATGCGCTGCAGCACGGGGTCCTGCGCGGTGAACGTCTGGGCGGCGGCGGGCGCAGCCGCCGCGAGGGCTCCGCCGAGGATGGCGAGGCGGGCGACGCGTTTCATTGCGGGTCTCCTGGATCGTGGTCGAGGTACCGGCGCCGAATTTATCGGGGCACATCGGCATGGGCCAGCGAGGCCGGCCCTGGCCCGGTCGCGTCCGCGAGCGCGTCCGCGAGCGCGTTCGCGGGAACGGCTTCGCCGCGCGCGGCGGGCGGGCGCGCCCCCCGCTGGAGCGCGACGCGCGTCCGGGGGTTGGCAGCGCCGGCGTCGCCTGCCAGCTTTCGTCGGATCCGAGACGCGAGCGCCTGCGCCCCGGCTCCGGTCGGCCGCGCCGGCCCCCGGCAACCCACGCACGGGCCGAGATGCACGAAGCCACCGACTTCCTGCGGAACCTGGCGCTGGTGCTGTGCGTCGCCGCCGCGACGACGGTGGTGTTCCAGCGCCTGCGTCAGCCGGTCATCTTCGGCTACCTGCTCGCCGGGCTGATCATCGGCCCGCACGTTCCCATCCCGATCGTCGTGGACCCGGACGTGGTCCAGACGCTCTCCGAGCTGGGCGTGATCCTGGTCATGTTCTCGCTCGGCCTCGAGTTCAGCGTCCGGAAGATCATGGAGGTGGCGCCGACCGGCGGGCTGATCGCGCTGAGCGAGACGAGCGCGATGCTCGTCTTCGGCTACCTGGTCGGGCAGTTGTTCGGCTGGACGACGCTGGAGAGTCTGTTCACGGGCGCGATCGTGGCGATCTCGAGCACCACGATCGTGCTGAAGGCGTTCGAGGAGCAGGGCATCCGGGGAAAGTCGACGGAGCTCGTCTTCGGCATCCTGATCGGCGAGGACCTGATCGCGATCTTCCTCGTGGCGATCCTGACGGCCGTCGCGTCGGGCGCCGGGCTGTCGACGGGGAGCCTCGCGCTGACCGCCGCGCACCTGGTGGCCTTCCTCGCCGGGCTGGTCGGGATCGGTCTCCTCGTCGTCCCGCGGCTCGTCCGCTTCGTCATCCGGCTGAACCGCCCGGAGACGACGCTCGTCGCCTGCATCGGGATCTGCTTCGCGTGCGCGCTGCTGGCGCTCGAGTTCGGCTACTCGGTGGCGCTCGGGGCGTTCATCGCCGGCGCGCTGGTCGCCGAGTCCGGGCAGGTCCGCGCGATCGAGGCGCTCATCCACCCGGTGCGCGACCTGTTCGCGGCGATCTTCTTCGTGGCCGTCGGCATGCTGATCGAGCCGGCGCTCGTCGCCCGCCACTGGGTCGCGGTGGTCGCGCTCACGCTCCTGGTCCTCGCCGGGAAGGTGGTCGCGGTGTCGATGGCCGCGTTCCTGGCCGGCAACGACGTGCGGACCGCGACCCGCACCGGGATGAGCCTCGCGCAGATCGGGGAGTTCTCCTTCATCATCGCCGGGATCGGGCTCACGCTGGGGGCGACGCGGGGCTTCCTCTACCCGGTCGCGATCGCGGTCTCGGCGATCACGACGCTGACGACACCCTGGCTGATCCGGGCCTCGCGGCCGGCGGCGATGTTCGTGGACCGCAAGCTGCCGAAGCCGCTCCAGACGTTCGCGGCGCTCTACGGCTCGTGGATCGAGCGGCTCCGGGCCGGGGGGCGGGAGGCGGCGGCGCGCCCGCGGCTCCGGCGCGCCACCCGGCTCCTGGTGCTGGACGCGCTCCTGCTGGCCGGGCTGGCGATCGGGGTGTCGCTCGAGGTGGGGCGGATCGCACCGGTGCTGTCGGAGTGGACCGGCCTCGGGTCGTCGGCGGCGCGACTGGTGGTCGAGGCGGGTGCGGTGCTCGTCGCGGTGCCGCTCGTGTTCGGGATCGTACGGAACGCCCGCGTGCTCGCGGTGCTGCTCGCGGTGCGTGCGCTTCCCCACCCCCAGAAAGGCGTGGACTTCGCGGTCGCGCCCCGCCGCGCGATGATCCTCGCGCTCCAGATCCTGATCGTGTTCCTGGTGGGCGCGCTCCTGGTCGTCGTCACGCAGCCGTTCCTGCCGCCATTCCGCGGGGCCGCCGCGCTCGCCGCCGTGCTGGCGCTCCTCTGGGCCGCGTTCTGGCGGAGCGCCCGGAACCTGCAGGGCCACGCGCGGGCCGGCGCCGAGGTGATCGTGGCCGCGCTGGAGCAGCAGATGGCCGCCGAGACGGAGCGGGTCGGAGCGGCGGGAAGGACGATGCTCGACCGGCTGCACCGGCTGCTCCCCGGGCTCGGCGAGCCCGTCCCGGTGCGGCTCGGTCCGGAGGGTCCCGCGGTCGGCCGCACGCTCGCGGAGCTGAACCTCCGCGGCCAGACCGGGGCGACCGTGCTCGCGATCGTGCGCGATGGCGAGGAGGTGCTCCTGCCGGTGGGGAAGGAGCGGCTCCGGTCCGGCGACCTGCTGGCGCTCGCCGGTGCGCCCGATGCCATCGCGGCCGCGGAAGCGCTGCTCGGGGTGGCGCCGCGGTCGCCCGTTGCGGCGACCGTGCCGGGGCACGCCTCGCCCGCGCCGTCGTGACCGGTCAGGGCGCGCGGCGGCGCGGCGCGCCCGCCGCTCAGAAGCCGCGGCCGACGCTCAGCATGAAGCGCCCGTCGCCGCGCGTGTCGGCGCCGAAGCCGGCCTCCAGCGGCCCGACGGGCGTGCTCCAGACGGCCTCGAGCGCGGCGCCGCCGACGGCGTCCCCCGGAGCGACGAGCGGCGCCACCGTGCCGCGGGCGAGCCCGGCGCGCAGCCGCAGCCGGAGCCAGCCGCCGAGCGGGAGGAGCGGGTACGCGGCGTCGCCGCCGCCGGCGAGCAGGCGCCGCGCCCGGTCGTCGCCCCAGCGCATGCCGGGCATCCAGCGGTCGTCGCCGAGGGCGGGGAGCGCGTCGAGCGGCGCGGTCCCGTCCACCGCCTCGGCCCGCGCCACGGCGGCGAGGCGCAGGCGGCCGGCGCCGCCGACGAGCGCGGCCCGCAGGCGGCCGGCGCGGTAGTCGACGCCCCCGGCGCGCGCCTCCAGCACCAGCGCGGTCGGCACGCCGACGGGCTCGAAGCCGGCGCGCGCGCTCCGGGCCGAGAGGACGGGACCCCACGCGGAGCCGTCGGGGCCGTCGGTGGCCGAGACGGATTCCCCCCGGAAATTCGCCGCCAGGACCCAGCGCGGCGCGAGCGTGCGGAGCTCGGCGCCGACCCAGCCGCCGGCGCGGCGGACGTCGGCGTCGTCGTCGCCGGTGGTGTCCTGGATCTCGCGGATCACCGTGGCGCGGCCGAATCCGCCGAGCGTCCAGGTGGGGCGCGCCCAGGGGGCGTGCACGCCGAGGCGCAGCGCGCCCTCCCGGCGGAGCCCGTCCGCGGCGACGAGCAGCGATGCCTCCGCCGGCGCGCCGACGACGTCCCAGGCGTCCAGCGCGAGCCAGCCGCGGGCGCCCCGGTCCTCGTCGAAGCCGGCGGCCGCCGAGACGCTGCTGCGCGGCCGCGGCTCGGCGCGCACCACCAGCTCCCCGCCCACGACCTGCGGCCAGACCGCGTCGAAGAGGCCGGTGGCGTACAGCCGGTCCACGCGCGCCAGGATCGCGGGCGCGTCGTAGGGCCCGGGCGCGACGCCCTCGAACGCCGCGCGCACGAGCGGCTCGAGCCCGGGGAGCGGCGTCACGACGCGGAGGCCGGTAAGCGTGTCCGGCGCCGGGCCGGGCGGCCGCGGCGGCCGGCCCGCGCCCGCCGGCGCGGCCGGCAGCGTCCGCAGCGCCGCGGCCAGGCCGGCGTCGACGAGGAAGCCCGGGTCGCGCGGGAAGACGAACGCGAAGAAGCCCGCCGGCAAGTCGGGCCGCACGGCGTAATCCGGCGTGCCGGCCTCGCCGGCGTTGCGCAGCAGCAGCCGGGAAGCGCGCGTGGCGATGCGGATCGGCGTGGATGCGTCGAGCGTGTCCGGCGGCCGCACGACCTCGCTGGCGATGACCGGCGCGGCGCCGGCCGCACGGGCGACGTCGACCGGCAGGTTGTCGTCGATGCCACCGTCGATGAGCAGCCGCCCGTCCCAGTGGACGGGCGCGAACACGCCGGGGACGGCCATGCTGGCGCGCACGGCGCGCGGGAGGTCGCCGGCGGCGAGCGGCTCGGCCTTCCCGGTGCCGAGGTCGGCGACGACGGCGCGGAAGCGGCGCGGGAGCCGGTCGAAGTCGTTGCGGGCGCGGACGCCGCGGTCGAACAGGTAGCGCACCAGCGCGCGGTTGATGCCGCGGTCGGGGACGAGGCCCTGCGGGAGCACGTCGCCGTCGGACAGCGCCCAGCGCAGTGCCGGCTGCCAGAGCCCGTCGGCGCCGAACGACACCGGCTCGAAGGCGAACGTGGTCCCCCAGTCCTCCGCGCGGAACAACCGGACGATCTCCTCCGGCGTGTAGCCGGCGGCGTAGAGCGAGCCGACGACCGCGCCCATGCTGGTGCCGACGACGAGCTCGGGCTCCCAGCCGCGCCGCTCGAGCCCGAGCAGCACGCCGACGTGAGCGATGCCGCGGGAGCCGCCGCCGCCGAGCACGAGGGCGGTCCCCTGCCCCGCCGCGGGACTGGTGGCTGCGGCCAGCGCGGCGAGGAGCGGCACGATCAGGCGACGGAGCGGTTGCGGCACGCGGCGTGGGGGCTCGGGACCGGCGCCCGCCGACGGCGGACGGCCGCGGAACGTACGTTCCGCGGGCCGAGCCCGGCAACGGGTCGCGCACTTCCCCGCCGAGCGGGTCCGTGTAGATTCCGGCGCCATGCAAAGACGCCTCGTACTGAACCTGCGCGACCGCCGCCCGATCTGGGAAATGCCGGCGTCGGTCGTCGACGCCGTGACCGACGCCCTCCCGGGGTGGGAGGTCGTGGTCCCCGCCGTCGAGACCGACGGCACCGGCGACGGCATGTCCGCCGCGCCACCGGAGCTGCTGGAGACGGTCCGCGGCGCCGAGCTGTACTTCGGCTTCGGCATGCCCCGGAACCTCTTCCTGGAGGCGACGACGGGACCCGACGCGCGCCTGCGCTGGGTCCACTCCGGGAGCGCCGGCGTGCGCTCGACGCTCTATCCCGAGATGCGCGAGTCGGACGTGGTGCTGACGAACTCCGCCGGGATCCACGGGCCGCCGATCGCCGAGACGGTGCTGGGGATGGTGCTCTACTTCGCGCGCGGCCTCGACTTCGGCGTGGCCGCGCAGCACGAGGGGCGCTGGAACCAGGAGCCGTTCTACCGGCCGGGCTCGCCGCTGCGCGAGGTCTCCGGGGCGACGCTCGGGATCCTCGGCCTCGGCGGGATCGGCCGGGACGTCGCCTCGAGGGCGCTCGCGCTCGGGATGCGCGTGCTGGCGTCGAGGCGGCGCCCCGGCGAGGCGCCTGCCGGCGTCGAGCTGGCGCTCGGCGAGGACGGGCTCTCGCGCGTGCTCCGCGAGAGCGACTACGTCGTCGTCGCGCTCCCGGACACGCCGGATACGCGCGGCCTCCTCTCCGCGGCGCGGCTGGACGAGATGCGGCCGGACGCGGTGCTCATCAACATCTCGCGCGGCACCGTGGTCGACGAGGGCGCGCTCGCCGAGCGCCTCGCGGCCGGGCGGCTGCGCGGCGCCGGGCTGGACGTCTTCGAGAAGGAGCCGCTCTCCCCGGACTCGCCGCTCTGGCGGCTCCCGAACGTGCTCATCCTGCCGCACGTCAGCCCCGTCTCGCCGCGCTTCTGGCGCCGCGAGGCCGAGCTGATCCTGGAGAACATCCGACGCTACCTCGAGGACCGCCCGCTCCTCAACGTCGTCGACAAGCGGAGCGGCTACTAGCGATGGCGCTGGACATCCGGGTGCTGGACCTGTCGCAGAACCTGGCGGGACCGTTCTGCGCCCAGATCCTCGGCGACCTCGGCGCCGACGTGATCAAGGTCGAGCGCCCCGGCGTGGGCGACCCGGCCCGCGAGTGGGGCCCGCCGTTCTGGGACGGCGAGAGCCCGCTCTTCCTCTCCGGCAACCGGAACAAGCGCTCGCTGGCGCTCGACCTGAAGACGGCGGAAGGGCTCGAGGTCGTGCGGCGACTCGTCGCCACGGCGGACGTGGTGCTGCAGTCGTTCCGCGCCGGCGTGGCGGAGCGGCTCGGCCTCGGCTACGAGGACGTCCACACGCTGAACCCGCGGGCCGTGTACTGCGCGATCTCGGCGTTCGGGCCGCGCGGCCCGCTCCGCGACCTCCCCGGCTACGACCCGCTCATGCAGGCCTACGCCGGGATCATGTCGGTGAACGGCCACCCGGGGCAGCCGCCGAGCCGGGTTGGCACGTCGCTCATCGACATGGGCACCGGCATGTGGGCGGCGATCGGCGTGCTCGCGGCGCTGCGCGAGCGGGATCGGACCGGCCTCGGCGGCCACGTCGGCGCCTCGCTCTTCGAGACGGCGCTCGGCTGGAACGCCTACCACCTGCTGGGTTACTTCGGGACGGGCCGCGCACCCGGGCCGGGCGGGACGGGCTTCCCTTCGATCGCCCCGTACGAGGCGTTCCCCACGGCCGACGGTCGGCTCATGATCGCCGCGGCGAACGACGGGCTGTTCGTGAAGCTGTGCCAGGCGCTCGAGCTGCCCGAGCTGGCCGCGGACGTCCGCTTCCGGGAAAACCGAAGCCGCGTCGCGCACCGCGAAGAGCTGTCGGCGCGCATCGCCGCGCGGACCGGCGCCGAGCCGACCGCGGCCGTCGAGGCCCGGCTGCGGGCGGCGGGCGTGCCGTGCGCGCCGATCCTCGACGTGGCCGCCGTCGCCGCCGAGGAACAGACGCTGGCGACGGGGATCCTCCAGCCCGCGGCGCACGCCCGCATCCCGGGGTACCGCGGCGTAGGGATGCCCGTGGAGCTCGACGGCGAGCGCCCGGCGGCGCGCCGCGCGCCGCCGCTCGTGGGCGAGCACACGCGCGAGATCCTGCGCGAGCTGGGCTACGACGACGACCGCATCGCCGCGCTGGAGGCGAGCGGCGCGGTGGAACAGAGGAATCCGGAAGCATGACGCATACGACCTGCGCGATCGTCGTCCTGGCGGCGCTCGGCGCCTCGCTCGCTGGCGCGCCGACTCGCGGCGCGGCGCAGACGCCTGGTACCCGCGTCCAGGACGTCCGCGCCGAGCTGAGCGCCCTCGCCGACGACTCGATGCAGGGCCGCATGACGGCGTCCCCCGGCGGCGCCCGCGCCGCGCGCTACATCGCGCAGCGCATGAAGGAGTTCGGGCTCCGGCCGGCGGGCGACAGTGGTTTCTTCCAGCGCGTGCCGCTGGCCCGCTCGCCGCACGCCGACGACCGCTCCGGCCTCGTGCTCCTGCACGCGCTCCAGGACCTCGACTCCGTTCCCGCGGAGGCGCGCGCCGTCGCCGTCAACGTCGTCGGCGTGCTCCCGGGGAGCGACGCGAAGCTGAAGGACGAGGCCATCCTCGTGGACGCGCACTACGACCACCTGGGCGTCGGCGAGCCGGTGGACGGCGACTCGATCTACAACGGCGCCGACGACGACGCCTCCGGCACCGTCGCGGTGCTCGAGATCGCGCGGGCGCTCGCGGCCGGCCCGCGGCCGAAGCGCACGGTCGTCTTCCTGGCGACGACGGGAGAGGAGGTCGGACTGCTCGGCACGCGCTGGTACCTCGCGCACCCGGTCGTGCCGCTGGAGCGCACCGTCGCGAACCTCGAGATCGAGATGATCGGGCGGCCGGACTCGCTCGCGGGTGGCCGCGGCAAGGGATGGCTCACCGGCTACGAGCGCTCCACGATGGGGAGCATGTTCGAGCGCGCCGGCATCGCCATCGTCCCCGATCCGCACCCGGCTCAGAGCTTCTTCACGCGCAGCGACAACATCGCGTTCGCGCGCCGCGGCATCCCGGCGCACACGCTCTCGTCCTACAACCTGCACACCGACTATCACACCCCGGCCGACGAGGCGGACCGCGTCGACCTCGACCACATGACCGGGATCATCCGCGCCGGCGCCCGCGCGGTCCGGCTGCTGGCGAACGGGCCGGTGCCGAGGTGGCGCCCCGGCGGGCGGCCCGCGGCGGAACCGGCTCGGCCGTAGGCGCCGGGCGGCCGTCGCCGTCACCGATACCGCACGTCCTCCTCGCTGCCGCTCTCCGGGATGTGGCCGCGCTCGTAGTGGAGCCCGGAGAGCCGCATCAGCTCGTGCCACCGGTTCCGTACCCAGTTCTCGAGCTCCTCCTGCATCTCGTGCTCCTCCGCGTCCGTGAACGCGGGCTCCTCGACGATGGTGGACGGCACGTCGATGGACGCGAATGGCCGCCCGTCGTTCCAGTGGAAGTGCGCCACCTCGTAGTGGGTGGGGCCGTAGCTCCGGCCGTCGGAGACGAGGAGCGGACGCCAGCGGCTGGGCCCCCGGTCGGGGGTCACGAAGATGCTGATGTCCGTCGCGGGATCGTCCCGTACCTGGTCGTAGCCGTGCTCCTCACCCTGCGCCGCCGCCGTCCGCCGCAGCTCGTCCCACTGCTCCTTCGTCACCTCGATCTCGAAGAACAGGTCGCGCCGTTGCATCGGTCCTCCTCGGTCGCGGGTCCCGAGGAGTCGAGGACGGCAAGGTGGGTGCCGGGGGCAGGGGGCGCCCGCCGCGCCCGCCCGACGCGTCTCCACCGGACTCTCCGGGGCAGGCGTTGAAGGTCGGCTCGAGCTGCTGCTGGATTTCGGTCAGAACCCGTTGTCGCTTCATCATTCCGCGCGCTACTGCTGCGCGAATCCGCGGCCCCGGCTAGATTGTCTGCCCTCCCCTGGATCGATAAACGGAGCATCGCATGCCGAATGTGCAGATCCGCCGGTGGATGATCGTGCCGTTAGTCCTGCTGGCGTCGGCCGGCATCCACGGGACTCTCCTCGCGCAGGTACCTCTCGGCAACGTCTCCGGGCAGGTGCGGGACCAGGCCACCGGCCGGCCGGTCGTGGGCGCGCGGATCACGGTGGACAACGTCGCCCCGAGCGCGTCGACCGACCGCGCCGGCGGCTTCACGCTGACGAGCGTGCCGGCCGGGATGCAGGTGATCCGGGCACGGCGGATCGGGTACGCCCCGGGAAGCGCGACGGTGAACGTGCCGGTCAACGGCTCGGCCGCGGCCGAGCTCGAGCTGCGGTCCGAGGGCCTGGTCGACACGGTCACGGTCGTCTCGCCGGCCCGTGGCGCAGCGCTCGCTCGTGCCGCCGCGCCAGGTCCGGACACGGCGCGGCCGGACCCGTGGACGAGCTGGGCGCTCGGCGCGGACGTCTTGCGCTCGCTCCCGGTCGACAGCCTGCGCGACGCCCTCGCGCTGCTGCCGGGCGTCTACGACGGCGGCGACGAGCGCGGCCCGCGCGTCCGCGGTGCCCCGGCCGGCGAGACGTCGGTGTACCTCGACGGCGTCTGGCTGCGCAACCTCGACAGCGGCCGGCCGTCGCTGCTGCGGATCGAGCCGCGCGAGGTCGCGTCGCTCGCGCTGCGGCCGTCGTTCGGCGCGGAGCGCGGCGGCGCGCGTGCGGCGGTGATCGAGCTGGAGAGCCCCCTGGCCGATGCGCGCTGGCGCGGCGACGCCGCCTTCCAGACCGACCAGGTCACGATCGGCGCGGGGTACGGCTACTCGCGCGCGGACGTCTACGTCGGCGGGCCGCTCGCCGGCGAGCGGCTCAGCCTCTCGTTCGCGGGTACGGCGGTCGGACGCGAGGATGCGCGGCCGACGTTCGCGCCGGAGGAGCTGGGGCGGGTCACGCTGCCGCTCGACGGCCGGCCGGCGGTCAGCGCGCCGGTCGGGCCCACCCGCTGGTTCCGCCAGACCGGCACCTTCGACACATTCGCCGTGCCCGGCGGCTCGCCGATCAACCTGCACCACTTCGAAGAGATCACCGGGCTGGACGGACGCAAGCCGTTCAACAACGGCGACGAGTACGCGGCGAATCTCGTGCTCCGCGCCGCGCCGACGGAGGGGACCATGCTGCGGCTCGGCCTCACCGCCTCGCGCGACCAGCGACGGTTCCTCGTGCCGGCGTTCGCATTCCGGCCGCAGTCGCTGCCGGCGCGGCGGGAGAAGAGCTACCTGCTGCGCGCGGAGCTGAGCCAGCGGCTCGGGCGGAGCGGCGTGCTCCGCCTGCTCGCCGGCGTCCTGCGCGACGAGGCGATGGAGGGCTTCCTCGGCGAGACGCTCGCCGACACGGCCGCCGTGCTCCGCGGCGGCGCGTACCCGATGGCGGGCGACGCGCTCGGCTTCACGTTCGCCGACTTCCACTTCCCGTTCGAGAAGACGTACACGGTCGCGCGGTGGATGGAGCGGTACCGGGCGATGCAGACGGACCCGTCGCTCAGCTACCTGCGCGCGTTCGGGACGCTGATCGACCCGGCCACGGGCGCGCCGTACACGGAGCTCAAGGCGGCGAACCTGTTCCAGGGGTGGACCTCGCCCGACAACCCCTACGGCATCCCCGAGTTCCTCTACAGCGGCTTCGGGGGGTTCGCGTCCAGCCGCGAGCGCACACTGTTCGCGCGCGGCGAGCTGGGGTGGGCGGCCGGGCGCGGGGGGCGGCTGAGCGTCGGTGCCGAGGTGTACCGGAAGCACGTCGAGCACCTGGGGGACACGTCTCCTGGCAGATCGATCAACAGCCTGGCCACGTCCTCTGTCACGGTCGAGGCGTACGAGGCGCACCCCACGATCGTCGGCGCGTGGGCGAGTGACCGGGTGGAGATCGGGCCGGCGATCCTCGACGCCGGCGTCCGCCTCGACGGCTTCTCGAGCGACGTCGCGTACCCGACGATCCCCGGGTTCGTCTTCGCGACGTTCAGTGCATTCACCGGCGAGACCATCACGCCGACGTTCATCGAGCCGGACGCGGAGTGGCACCTGTCGCCGAGGGTTGCGGTAACGGCGTCGCTGCGGCCGCGCACCCGGCTGCGCGCGAGCGTCGGCGGGTACACGCAGATCGTGCCGCTCGAGGCGCTGTACGCCGGGGTCAATATTGACCTCGACAAGACCAACCACGCCGGCTTCTTCGGCCGTCCGATCGGGATGCCGCGGGTCCTCGCCTTCGAGCTCGGACTCACCCAGAGCGTCGGCGTGGGGACGACGTTCGAACTCGACGGCTACTACCGGGACCGGCGGCGCGATCCGACCGTCCGGGTGATCGACGCCGTGTACCCGGCTCACGGCGTGGGACACGTTCCCGCGCTCGCGAACGGGAGGATGAGGGAACGAGGCGTCGAAGGGCGCGCCACGCAGCGTCTCGGCCGGGTCGCCTCGATCCAGGCGAACTACGGCTTCGTGGCGGTCGGCGGCATCGCGGAAGGGGGCTTCACCGATCACATCCACGCCGTCGCCGCCACCGCGACCCTCCGCACGCCCGCGGACGTTCTCGGCGAGCGCGCGCTCGCCAGCCGCGTGCTCGGCGATCTCGACATCTCGCTCACGTTCCACGGCCACAACGGCCTGCCATACACGCGCTCCAGCACGCCGGGCGCCACGGCGCTGTTCCCACCGCCCGGCGGCACGTTCCTGGAGCCGCTCAACGCCTCGCGCCTCCCGTGGATCTACACGCTCGACGGCCGGGTCGGGCGCGAGGTCCGGATAGGGTCCGGGAAGTCGCTCGTCGCCTACGTCGACGGTCGCAACCTGCTGAACCGCCAGAACGTGCTCGATCTGTTCAGCGGCACGGGCTCGCCTGTCGATCCGGGCGTCACGTTCGTGGCCATGAACACGGCCGAGGCCTCGCGCATTCCGGGGCAGGACGTCGTCCTTGCCGACATGCCCGCGCAGAACGCCGCCGACGTCACGCGGCAAGCGCTCTTCCAGCGCCGCGAGCAGTTGTTCGGTAACGGCGACGGGGTGTTCACCGTCGAGGAGCAGGCGCGCTCCTCGCTGGCCTCGTTTCTGGCCACCGGGTGGTCGAACGAGCGATTGCCCGCGGAGTTCTTCGGCACGCCACGCCAGGTGCGGGTCGGGATCGAGTGGCGGTTTTGACGGATGGCCGCACGAGCCGCGGGGATCACGGCCGTTTTTCGATTCGGGCGAAGGACCGGACCTGGATCGGGTACGGGTAGGGGTAAGGGTACGGGTACGTAGCACACCGGACCACGTCGGCGCGGGAGTATCCGGTTCGTAAACGTCTCCGTACCCGGCCGGAGACGGCAGTAGCCGGTCCTACCGGCCGGCCACTCGCGAGGCAGCGCACAACGAGACGAGCCCGGGCGGCCTCCACCGCCCGGGCTCCTCGCGTCGAACCGCCTCCGCGGCTCCGAGGCATCGTCCGCGTTCGTCGTGTAAGACGCCCACGCCGCCGAGGCGAGCCGCCGCCTCAGTCCCCCGCCGGCACCGCCTCCGGCTCGCCCGCCGGCGCGTGCGCCCGCCGCTTCGTGAAGCGGTGCACGAGCGCCTCCTTCCACTCGTCCAGGATCTCGTAGACGGTGGGGATGACGAGGAGCGTGAGGAGCGTGGAGGTGATGACGCCGCCGATGACGGCGCGCCCGAGCGGCGCCCGGAAATCGGCGCCCTCGCCCAGGCCGAGCGCGACGGGGATCATCCCGGCGATCAGCGCGAACGTCGTCATCAGGATCGGGCGCAGGCGGATGCGGCCGGCCTCGATCAGCGCGTCGCGGCGCGACATGCCGCGCTCCATCCCCCACTTCGCGAAGTCGATGAGCAGGATCGCGTTCTTCGCGACGATCCCGGCCAGCAGGATCACGCCGATCATGCTCATGATGTTCAGCGTGTCCCGCGTGATGATGAGCGCGATGACGACGCCGATGAGCGAGAGCGGCAGCGAGAGCAGGATCGCGAAGGGATCGAGGAAGCTGCCGAACTGCACGACCAGGATGAAGTACATGAGCAGGATGGCGAAGGCGAGGGCCGCGAAGATGCGGCCGAAGACCTCGGCCTGGTCCTTCACCTGGCCGCCCTGCGTGATGCGGTAGCCGGATGGGATCGGCACCCGGCGGACGGCCTCGTTGATCTCGCGGGAGACGCTGCTCAGGTCGCGCCCCTCCACGTTGGCGCCGATGGTGACGACCTTGTCGCGGTCGAGATGGTCGATCTGCGCCGGCCCGACGCCGTCGCGGACGGTGGCCACCTGCTCGAGGGGGATCGTGCTGGGGGCCTGGCCGGCGCCGGCGCCCTGGAGCACGAGCGGGAGCTGGCGCAGGTCGGCGGCGCGGCGGCGCGCCTCGGGCGTGAGGCGCACCTCCACGTCGCGCGTCTCGCCGGTCGGGTCGACCCAGTCGCCGGCGTCGATGCCGGCGAACGCGGGGCGCAGCGACTGCGCGATCTGGCCGGTGGTCACGCCGAGCGAGCCGGCCACACCGCGGTTGACCTGGATCTCGAGCTCGGGCTTCTGGCCGCGGGTCGAGAGGCCGACGTCCGCGGCGCCGGGGACCTTGCGTGCCTCGACGGCCATCCGTTCGGCGAGCGCCGTGAGCGTGGTGGCATCCGGGCCGCGCAGCTCGACCTGGATCTGCTTCTGCGCGCCGCCCATGCCGCCCGAGAAGATCCAGGCGGTCACACCGCCGAGGCGCCGCATCTCCTGGCGCAGCTCGGCGGCCAGCTCGGACTGGTGCAGGCTCCGCTCGTTCTTCGGCACCAGCTTCACGTACAGGTTCGCCTGGTCGACGGAGCCGCTCCCGCTCGCCGCGCCCACGCTGGCGAAGGTGTACGCCACTTCCGGGTGCGCGCGGATGACCCGCGCCACCTCGTCGGTCTTCAGCCGCGTGTAGTCGAGGTTCGAGCCGGGCGGCGTCTCGATCTGCACGTTCAGCTCGCTGTTGTCGCTGTCCGGGAAGAAGCCGCCGCCGCCGAACATGAACTGCAGCACGAACGCGAGCACGAACGTGCCGCCGGCGATGCCGATCATGCTCCAGCGGTGATCCAGCGCCCAGGCGATGAGGCGCTTGTAGTTGTCGGCCTGCCCGTCGAACCAGACGTTGAAGCGGTCGAGCGCGCGGGCGATCGGGTTCTTCCGCTCGTGCCCCTCCGTCTGCGGGTCCGCCCAGTACGCCGACAGCATCGGGTCGAGGGAGAACGACACGAACAGCGAGACCAGCACCGCCGCGGCGATCGTCAGCGCGAACGGCTTGAACCACTGCCCGGCCACGCCGTACATGAAGCCGACGGGGACGAAGACGCAGACGATCGAGAACGTCGTCGCCGCCACGGCGAGGCCGATCTGCGCGGTCCCCTTGCGCGACGCCTCGTAGTGGTCCTCCCCCATCTCGATGTGCCGCACGATGTTCTCGCGCACGACGATGGCGTCGTCGATCAGGATGCCGATGGCCAGCGAGAGCCCGAGCAGCGACATCGTGTTCAGCGAGAAGCCGAACAGCCAGACGGGGATGAACGCGGCCAGCACCGAGACCGGCAGCGCCAGACCCGTGATCACGGTCGAGCGCCACGAGTTCAGGAACAGGAAGACGACGAGGATCGTGAGCAGCGCGCCCTCGATCAGCGCCTCCTCGACGTTGCGTACCGAGTTCCGCACGCGGACGCCGGCATCCTGCACGACGTCCAGCCTCGCCGCGGCCGGCAGCCGCTTCTGCAGCTCCGCCACCGTCTTCCGCACCTCGTCCGCCACCGTCGTGGTGCTCTTCCCCTTCGCCATCAGCACCTGGATGCCGACGGCGGGCCGGCCGTTGAAGAGCGCCATCGAGCGCGGCTCCTCCGTGCCGTCCCGGACGTTGGCGACGTCGCCGAGGCGGATCACCCGCCCGTTGCGCTCCGCCACCACGAGCCCGAGGAAGTCCTCCGGCCGATCGAGCCGCCCCTGCAGCCGGATCGTCCGCTCGGTGATCGAGCCGTTCACGCGCCCGACCGGCGCCGCCAGGTTCTGCGACTGGAGCGCCTGAACGACCTGCGAGATGCCGACGCCGTTCGACGCCAGATCCTGCGGCCGCAGCTCCACGGTCAGCTCCCGCTCCGCGCCGCCGACCACGTTCACCGTGGCGACGCCGTTCAGCGCCGACAGCTCCCGCTTGATCATCGGATCCGCGAGCTGCGTCAGCTCCGCCTGCGACATCGTGGGCGAGGAGAGCGTCAGCGTGACGATCGGGAAGTCCGCCGGGTCGAAGCGCCGCAGGATCGGCTCCTCGATCTCCTGCGGCAGGTCGCCACGGATCGACGAGATCGCGTCCCGCACGTCCTGCGACGCCTGCTCGACACCCTTGTCGAAGGTGAAGAAGACGATGATCTGCGCGAAGCCGTCGTTCGCCGTCGACTGGATCCGGTCGATGCCGTTGATCCCGGAGACCGCCTCCTCGATCCGGTCGACCACCTCGCGCTCGACCGTCTCCGGCGCCGCGCCGGGATACGGCACGGAGACGGCGACGATCGGGTTGTCGAGGTCCGGGAACTCGTCCACCTCGAGCTGGATCAGCGCGTAGATGCCGAACACGACGAGGAAGATCATCGCCGTGATCGTGACGATCGGCCGCTTGATCGCGAAATCGGAAATGAACATCGCTGGCTCCTCCTAGCGGGCCGAAGGCGACGCGGCGGCCGGCGCCGGCGCGCTCTCGACCCGCTGCACCCGCACCGGGGTGCCGACCGTGATCCCCTGAGCCGCTCCCACCAGCAGTGTGTCCCCGGCGGCGACGCCGGAGACGAGCTGCAGCGTCTCCGAGCGCTCGTCGCGCAGCCCGAGCTGCACCGGCACGCGCTCGACCCGCCCCTCGCGCACGCGAAGCACCGTCGCGTTCGCCGCGTTCGGGTCCTCCACCGCCGAGGCCGGCACGACCAGCCCCTGCCTCGCCACGGCAGCCACGCGCCCCTCGGCGTACAGCCCGGCCACGAGCCGGCCGCCGGCGTTCGGGATCGAGACGAGGATCGGCACCTGCCGCGTCGCCGGGTCGGCGGCGGGATTGATGCGCGTGATCTTCCCCTCGAACGTCTTGCCCGGGTAGCCCGCGACCTCGAAGAAGACGGGCGCGCCCAGGCGCAGCGAGCCGAGCTGCTCGGCGGGCACGGCGGCCTCCAGGCGCATGCTCCCCGGGTCCACGACCGTGAAGAGCGCGCCACCGGGCTGGACGACATCCCCGGCGCTCACCTGCTTCGCGCTCACGACACCGGCGAAGGGTGCCCGGATCTGCGTCTTGTCGAGCTGCTTCTGGGCCAGCGCCAGGCGCGAGCGGGCATCCGAGAGCTGCGCCGTCGCCGACGTCGCCTGGAGGCGCGCCGTCTCGACGTCCCGCTCGGCGAGCGCGCCGGCGGAGCCGAGCCGCTCGGAGCGCTCCAGGTTGCGCTGCGCGATCGTGGCCGCCTCCGCCGCCGCCGTCACGGCGCTGCGCGCGGAGAGATACTGGTCACGGATCGCAGTATCGTCGAGCCGCGCCAGCACCGTGCCGGCGCGCACCGCCTGCCCCTGCTCCACGTACGTCTGGAGCACCGAGCCCGAGACCTCCGCGCGCACGGTGGCCTGCCGCTCCGCCTGGAGCGAGCCGGACAGCGCCGGGCCGGCGCGCACCGCGCCCGTCTGGACGACCACGATGTTCTCGGGGCCGATGTTCACGGCCTGCGCGCCGGGAGCCGCCGCCGGGGCGCTGCCGCCCCGACCGCACCCGGCCATGACCGCCGAGGCCGTCAGCAGCAGCGCCCCGGCCCGTCGTGCTATCGAACAAGATGCGAAAGGCATCGATCAGTCCCGGTTCTATGGATTGAACGTGTTGACCTGACTGGCCTGCACCGCCGTCGTCCGCGGCTGCGTCCCCGGCGCCGAGGGCGTCATGGGCTGCGGCTGGAGCTGCTGCGTCTGCGGCGCGGCCGTCGGCGCCGACGCCGCGCTCGAAGCGGCGGCCGCCGTCGTGCCGAGCGGCAGGTCGGGGAGCAGCGCGAGCCGCGTCCGCGCGATCTGGAGGTCGCGCGCCGCGACCGCCCGGTTCGCCTCCGCCTGCTCCAGCAGCAGGCGCGAGTCCGACAGCTCGAGCTGCGTCGAGATCCCCTCGCGGTAGCGGATGTCGGCGATCTGGTACGCCTTCGTCGCCTGCGCCGCCGTGCCCGCGCTGGCGTCGTAGGCGGCCTGCGCCGCCTGCAGGCGCTCGAGCGCGCTCTTCGTGTCCAGCGCCGCCAGCTCGCGCGTCTGCTGCAGCCGCGCCCGCGCCTCGAGCACGTTGGCCTGCGCGACCATCTCGTCCCCCTTGATCCGCCCGCCCGTGAAGAGCGGGAGCTGCAGGCTCGCGCCGACCGTCCAGTTCGAGCGGAACTGGTCCCACGAGATCGCGAGCCCCGTCTCCGGGTACGCCACGCGCCCGTACTGCGACGAGATCGCCAGGCTCGGGAGTCGCTGCGCCGAGGCGACCTTCGCCTGCGCCTCCTGCACGCGCAGCGCCGCCTCCGCCTGCCGCACCGGCGCCCGGACGGACACCGACGTGTCCGGCCGCGCGGCGTCGACCGCGGCCGTGAGCTTCGGCAGCGTCACCGGCGGCAGCGAGTCCCCGAGCTGCGTCGTCAGCGTGACCGGACGGTCCAGCGGCAGCTCCAGCAACTGCTTCAGCCGCATGTACGCGATGTCGCGGTCCGAGCGGCGCTGGATCACCAGCGGCTTCTGGTTCTCGTACGCGACCTGCGCCCGCAGCAGCTCGAACTCCGGCTGCGTGCCGACCTGCCGCGCCAGGCGCGTCTGCTGCAGCGCCGTCTCCGACTGGGCGAGCGTCGATTCCGCGATGCGGTACAACCGGTCCGCCAGCGCCGCGTCGAAGTACGCCTGCGTCACGTCCAGGACGAGCTGCGCCCGCGTCGAGCGCAGCCCGATCTCCGCGGCGGAATGCCCCGCCTTCGCCGCCCGGTTCTGCGCCTGCACCCGCCCGCCCGAGAAGAGCGTCTGCGAGAACGTCAGCCCCAGGTTCCACTGGTTCGTCCGCCCGAACGGCAGGTTCTTCAGCGACGAGAACGGGTTCGACGTCGTCGCGCACTGCAGCGCCAGCTCCAGCGAGTCCACCCGCTGGTCCAGCGGCAGCGCAGGGTTCGGCGCGAAGCTCCCCGGGCAGTTCGACGGCCGCTGCGGCCCCGTCGTGTCCGGCGTCGCGCTCAGCGCCGAGAACTCGCTCGCCAGCGTGCGCGTGTAGCCGACCGAGCCGAAGATCTGCGGGAAGTACTGGCTCCGCGCCTGAAACTCCTGCCCCCGGGCGCGCTGCACCGCCGCCCGCGCGATCGTCACCTGCTCGCTCCGCTCCTCCGCCAGCCGCAGCGCCTCCGCCAACGACAGCCCCGCCGGCTCCGTCCCCGCCACCTGCTGCGCCCGTGCCCCGCCACCCGCCCCGATCAGCAAAATGGCGAGGCCCACGACCGGGCCTCGCCTCGTCCGGTTTCGCATCGACCCCTCGATCGCGTTAAGGTCCCGCACGTCCGCCCGATCCGCCGCCCCCCGCCCCGATCGCCCGCAGGAACAGCCGGACGTACGCCCCGGGCACCTCCTCCGCCGGCACCTCGAACATGTCCGGCATCACGTCCCGGCCCATCGCGTCACTGAACAGGGCGCCCCGCAGCATCGCCGCGGCCACGGCCGGATCCATGTCCGCGTCCGCCAGCCCCAGCTCCTGCAGCCGCGCCAGATACCTCTTCAGCGACGCCGTCACCCGCCGCGGATGCTCCGCCGCGAACCCCGACAGGTCGCCGTGCTCCTCCATCTCCCCCATGCACGTCCGGATGAACGAGCGCGCGCGATAGAGATGCTGCAGGTGCACCGCCGCCCAATCCGTCAGCTCCCGCTCCGGATCCCGCGGCTCCGCCGGCAGCTCCGGCACCTCGTCCCGCCGCCCGAACGCCAGCACCGCCTCCCGGATCAGATCCCACTTCGAGCCGAAGTGCCGGAACAGCGTCACCTCGTTGACGCCCGCCTCGTGGGCGATGCGCCGCGTGGTGGCGCCCCGGTAGCCGGTCTCGCTGAATACGCGAGCCGCGGCGGCGATGAGCTTGGTTCGGACGTCCATACGCCGGGAACGTAGCCCCGGTTGCACCGGCATGCAAGTAGGTGCTTGCACGCGGCGCCGCAGGCGCCGCGCACGCTGACGCTGTCGCTCGCCGGCGGCTCGCGGACGCTCGCGCTGCTCGCTGTAGCGGCCTTCGGCCGCGCACGCTGCGCTGTCGCTCGCCTGCGGCGAGCGCACGCCGTGTGCGCGGCTGTAGCGGCGCTGCGCGCCGCGAGGTGCTGGGCGGGCGAGACCGCGCCTGCACGCGCTACGGCGGGGCCACCGACGCGGCCCCGTCACGCCGTCGGGTGCTCCCCCCGTGCTCCGACATTCGTACCCGTACGCGTGCCCGACCCACTAACCGGGCGTGGTCCGTCGGGCACCGGGGGGATGACGCCCCCCGGCGCCGGCATCGCGCGCCCCCCCACCCCGTTGCGCCCCGCCCACGCCGCGTTGATCTTCCGGATGGCGGCCCGCAGCGGATCGGGCCGGCGCAGTGTCACGTCCAGCGGAGCGCCGCGAGGTGATCACGCCGTTCATCTTCGTCCTGATGCTGGTCTTCGGGATCCCGTTCGCGCGGGCGCTGGCCAAGCGGCTCGAGGGGAGCGGCGGCGTGCCGCGGGACGACCTGCTGGCGCTGCGGCGGCTGCTCGACGCGGCGGAGCAGCGGGCGCAGGACGCGGATCAGCGAGTGAACCAGTTGGAGGAGCGGGTCGACTTCCTGGAGAAGCTGCTGCAGGCGCCACGGCAGGGTGGTGCGCTGCCGCCCGGGTAGAGTCCGGCTCGGGGCCTATGCCCTATCTGCTCCGCGCCCCCGGTCGCCAAGCGCGACCGGGGGCGCTCGTTCGTGG
>DASTKT010000163.1:0-18153 GCA_035715725.1 Longimicrobiales bacterium
CCGGGCGCTGGCGCCCCGCATCCGGGTGCGCGCGGTCGTGACGCGGACGATGCCGCCGGGGAACAAGACATGGATCACGCCGGAGGAGCGGGCGGTGCTGGGGCGGTGGGTGGAGGAGGGGGCGAGGCTCAGATGATCCGCCTGGTTTGGGAACGAACTCCATTTTCATCCATTTTCACCACAGAGCACACAGAGCACACAGAGGCCGCGACGGAGAGCCGGGTGCCGCCGGCTTCGTCAGCGCCGCACCGATTTCTACGGTGGACCGGTCACCCGCCGGCCACCGGACCGACGCCGGATCCCGGCATCGCCGTCGAGGCCGGCGAACCCCGGATCTACTCGACAGAAGCTGGTGCGTTCGCCGCGGGCGCTGCCCCCGCCGCCTGTTGTCTGTTCTCTGTGTACTCCGTGTGCTCTGCGGGGAAAATAGACCCGTTCCCGTCCCCGCCGATCACTCCGCCCCCGGGCGCCCTCCCCTCCCCCGCAGGATCTTCACGAACGACCGCGTCCTCAGCTCCTCCAGCGCGAGCCCCGTCCGCCGCAGCACCTCCTCCTCGCTCACCGCGCCGGAGTTGACGGCGCGCAGGAAGTAGTTCAGCAGCCCCTGCCCCGTGGCGGCGTCGTCGAAGACATCGCCGACGAGGGTGGCCTGGGCGGCCTTCGCGATGAGGTTGCGGAGCCGCTCGGCGGCGGCGTCGAGCCCCTCGAGGAAGAACGCGAAGACGGCGGCGTACCGGCTGACGAGCTGAGCGGGGTGCAGGTCCCAGCCCTGGTAGTAGCCACGCACGAGGGAGTCGCGGACGTCGTGGTAATGCAGGCGCCAGGCGGCGTGGACGCTCTCGATGTTCTCGCGGAGCTGCGCCGCCGTGAGCGCCTCCTCGTCCGGGCCGGCGCGGTGCGGCGGAACCGGCAGGATCGCGGTCGAGCCGTCGGAGAGCCAGAGGCCGCGCCCCGCCAGCGCGACCTGCATGACGTCCAGCGCGAAGAGGCAGGCCGGGTGGCGCATGCGCTGGTGCCGCGCGGTGATGTTCAGCGCGGCCGTGTAGTCGTACGTGCCGAAGTGCGCGGCGACGACGCGGCCGGCGCCGGCTTCGACCACGCGCGGGAGCGGGCAGACGCCGTCGTCGCCCACGACGAGCTGCGGCGTCTCGACCATGAGCTCGAAGAGGAGCGCGCAGTCCGGGAGGCCGAGCGCCCGCTCGAGCCGCTCGAGGACGCCCGCGAGGAAGGCGGTCTGCTGCGGGATCGTCACCTTCGGCAGCGTGACGACGAAGTTCGGCGGCAGCACGCCGCCCGTCTCCTGCAGCAGCGTCGTCAGGAACAGGTCGAGCGTGCGCACGCTGCGGCCGCGGAACTCCTCGTTCAGCGGCTTGACGCGGATGCCGATGAAGGGCGGAAGGGTGCCCTCCGCGTGTCCCCGGGCGACCTCGCGCGCCGCGGCGACCGCGTGAGCGTCCTCCTCCGCGTCGGGGCGGACGCCGTAGCCGTCCTCGAAGTCGAGGCGGAAGTCCTCGACCGGCTCGGCGCGCAGCTTGTCGACGACGCGCGCGTAGACGACGTCGCCGAGCGCACCGAGCTCGAGCACCTCGGCCAGCGTG
Organism: Longimicrobiales bacterium; assembly: GCA_035715725.1. Taxonomy (GTDB): domain Bacteria; phylum Gemmatimonadota; class Gemmatimonadetes; order Longimicrobiales; family RSA9; genus JADGGV01. The sequence goes on from DASTKT010000163.1 coordinate 1,599, forward strand.
CCGGCGTACGGCGCGTACTCCGCGAGCGAGCCGAGCGCCACCGCGCCGAGCTTCGCGGCGGAGTCGTGGCGGAACCGGTGCGCGCCGCCGTAGACGGTGTGGACCGGCTGGCGGCGGCCGGAGTCGCCGGGGTGGCGCTCGTCGAACTCGTGGATCGCCTCGCGCAGCGGCGCGGCGAGCGGGGCGAGGTCGGCGTCGGAGAGGGAGGTGCGCATGGCCGGAGTGTAGGCAGGGCGCGGCGGACGTGTCAACGCGGGGCGGGCGCGAGTTCCACCGGCGAATTCGCGCGGGGGCCCGTCCGGCGGCGGTCCCGACGATGCGCTTGCTTGCGGCGCCGCGGCGGTGAGACTTTCCCGGACCTCACGCCCACAGGAGCGCCACCATGGTCAAGAGCCGCGCGGTCACCGTTGAGGAGTACCTCGCCGACCTCCCCGAGGAACGGCGCGCCGTCGTCGCGACCGTCCGCGACGTGGTCTGCCGCAACATCCCCGATGGCTACCGCGAGGGCATGGCGTGGGGGATGATCATGTACTTCATCCCGCTCGAGCGCTATCCCGACACCTACAACGGCCAGCCGCTCGGCTACGTGTCGCTCGCCGCGCAGAAGAACCACTACGCGCTCTACCTGATGGGGGCGTACATGGACGCGGGGCGGGCCGCGGCGATCGCGGCGGGCTTCGCGAAGGCGGGCAAGAAGCTGGACATGGGCAAGTCCTGCGTCCGCTTCCGGAGGCTCGACGACCTGCCGCTGGACGTCATCGGCGACGTCGTCGCGAGCATGCCGGTCGACGAATACCTCCGGATGTACGAGATCGTCAAGGGCAGACGGGCCGATCAGCGATTGTAGAGCGGCCCGCCGCCCCGGACGTACGTCTCGAGCACGGCGGACGCCTCGTCCCGGAGTACGCCGCGCACGATCGAGATGCCGCGGGCCTCGAGGTAGGTGTACGACTCTGGGAAGACGGGGCCCTCCTCGAAGTGCATGCGCATCGCGTCCTCGCGCAAGGCGCCGGCGGCGATGCGGCACACGCCGCTCCAGAGCGAGGCGCCGAGGCACATGGCGCATGGCTCGCACGAGGAGGCGAGGACGTGGGCGGGGAGCCCGGGCGCCGCCAGCGTGTACGTGCCGAGCCGGCGCTGTGCCAGCATGAAAGCCACGACCTCGGCGTGCAGCATGGAGTTGGCGAGCGGCACGACGAGGTTCACGCCGACGGAGACGAGGCGGCCCGAATCCTGCTCGAAGACCGCCGCGCCGAACGGGCCGCCGAGGCCGCGCCGGACGTTCTCCCGGGAGAGCTCGATCGCCAGCGCGACGCGGGCCTCGTCCGTGGCGTAGACCGCGTCCCAGTCGACGTGCGCCTCGACCCAATCGGGCAACTCGACATGCACCGCGGGCATGCGCATGGCGTCTTTCGGAAGGGGGGCCGGGCGAGGGACGCCGGAGTGTAGGCCGGCCTCGTCGCCGGTGTCAACGGGACGGGCCCCGCGGAGCAGGTCGGCGCCACGGGGCCCGAATCCGTTTTTCCCTGTCGAGGCGGAGAAGAGCTCGACCAGGCGCTCGAAAGGCTCCCCAACGGCTCCTTCTCCGACACGGACACGGTGGACTACCTGGGTCGCTTCACCGGAGCGCGCGGGCAGATTGAGCTACCCAGCAAAAACTACTGCCCCAGCACCTGTTCAACGGTGGCGAGCGGGAGATAGAGATGCCGCCGGTCGTCCACCAGCGACTCGAACCCGTACCTCTCGTAGAAGCCGCGTGCCCGGTCGGTCTTCGCCCAGACCTCAACTGCAACGACGCCAAGGCCGATGGCGATCTGGACGGTCCGGCGAAGGGCATCGAACAGCAACGCTTCGCCCAATCCCCGTCCTGGGACGGACCGGCAGGTGGCGAGGCGCCCAAGGTGAGCAATGGGCATGGGGTACCGGGGAAGCCGCCTCCGAAGAGGCTCGGGCACGTCGGAGAAGGCGACGCTCCCCGCGGAAAGGGTGTAGAACCCGACGATGCGCCGTTCCCCCTCGGGCACCGCCACGAAGGTCCGGCCGACCCCCCGCTCCTGGTTCTGGCGCGCGTACCGCTTCAGGTACTCGTTCAGCGCCGGCTCGCCGCAGTCGAACGCATCGCGATCATGAACCGCCGAGAGCGGCTCGATGACGAACGGCATCCGGCCCTACTCGGACCTGGAGATGAGGTCGCGGTGACGGCGCCCGGCGCGCCGGAGTGAGTCTGCAGGAGCTGGTGGGCGATCTAGAAGAGCCAGAAAGCGGTCCCGGTCGGCGGCCGAGAGCGCCACGATCTCGTGCTCACGCACGATCCGGCGCGCCTCGGTCACGAGCGTAGAAACCGCGAAGCCCGTCAGCGACTCGCCCGAATATGCTGCCGCCTTCTCGATCAGCGCCTTGTGCTCGCTCGAGAGACGGAAATCCATGCGATCTTCGTTCGTCGTCTTCGCTGCCTTGCTGCCGCGGGCCATGCCTCCTCCTTGCGTACGGCATTCTTCCGTACAATCTACGCACGCCGCCTGGCAACATCAAGGCCGCTGGGTACGGCTCGGGTTTCGCTCGGACGCCCGGAGTCGGTCTCGCGCCGACACCGCCATGCGGCCGCGTCAGCGCAGCAAGAGCATCGTCGCCGTCTGGTTGACGTGCCCCAGGTACGCCTCGCCGTAGGTGCTGAAGCCGATGGTCGGCACCCGCTCGAACAGCCGGCCGTACGCCTCGTCGAGCCCCTTCTTGCGCAGCTCCAGCGTCCGCAGGATGCAGTTGAAGTTGACGAGCCCGGCGGCGCCGCTCAGCCGCTCGGCGAGCGCGCGCTCGGTGTCGCGCACGATGTCCGCGGACGTCAGGATCGACAGCTCCATCCCCTCCTTGACGGCGCAGAAGAAGCGAATCGCGCCGCCGCTCACCTGCTGCGGGCTGCGGACGAACGGCTCGCCGTCCACCATCAGGCCGAGCGGGTGGGACATGAACTCGTCGGCGAGCGCCTCGGGAGAAGCGCCGAGCGCCTCCGCGTACGCCTGCACGGCGGGCCGGCCGTCGAACTCGCGGACGGTGCGCGTGGCCTCGTCCACGGCGGTCGGCACGAGCGTGCGGCCGAACTCCGTGAAGCTCTGCGTCTTGATGATGTCGAAACCGTTGCGCGGCCGCAGGATCGCGAGCACGGCGCCGCGGGCGCTCGTGCGGCCGTCGGCGTGCACCGTGGTCTCGCGGAACGCCAGGTCGTCGCCGGCCGAGCCGCCGACGAAGAGCACGTCGGTGCGATCGCCGAGGTAGTCCATCAGCCGCTCCTCCGCGCCGCTCAGCCCGTCCATGAGCGCGAGCCCGACGTAGCGGTCGACATCCATGCGGCGCAGCGAGGCGCCGAAGTGCTCCTCGAGGCGGGCGAGCGCGGCGTCGATCGCGGCGCGGTCGTGGATGTCGGCCACGAGCTGGAGGTCGAAGTCGGCGAGCGGCTCGGCGTCCAGCGCCATCGCCACGATCGAGCTCGTCGCCATGGCGCCGCTCACGATCTCGCCGGCCGTGGAGCAGCCGAGCGTGCGGGCGGGGGCGAACGCGCGCTGCACCGCCGCGGCCGTCTCGGCCTGCGGGTACGCGGACGAGACGAAGTACAGGACGAGCTGCCACTCGCCCGCGCCGAGCCCGGCCTTCAGCTCGGCCGCGGCGGCGCGCGGGTCGGGGTTCGTCGACTGTGCGACACGGATCGGCATATCGTACGCTCCTGGACGGGATCGCTGCGGGGTCGGCGCGTCAGACGGTCACGCCGAGCTCGGCGGCGAGCGTGCGCAGCTTCTGGAGGATCTCCGGGTCGTCCGGCGACGACTCCGTGTAGCTGTCCACGGCGATCCCCTTCAGCATCAGCTTCGTCTTCGTCGTGGTGGCCAGGATCGGGTTGGCCTTCGCGCGCTCGTGCAGGATGCGGTCGATGGTGCGCTTGATCTGGCCCGGCATCGGGGTCCTCGAATCGTGGGCGGCGTCGCCCGGGTCGAATTACGGATGTTCTGGCGAAAGGAGGATCGGCGGGTGCGCGGCGCGACTTGAGACGCCGGCGCCGTCGCTCCCACCGCTCTTGCGCCACCCACCCGCCTCCGCCTACCCTGTTCCCCGTAACAGTTCCGGGGAACGATTCCGTGGAGGACCGATGGCGCGCGAGGAGCTGCAGCTGCTGCAGGGGACGCTCGACGTGCTCGTGCTGAAGACGCTGTCGTGGGGCCCGCGGCACGGGTATGCGATCGCGAACTGGATCAAGGACGCGACGGACGCGGAGCTGCAGATCGAGGATCGGGCGCTGTACGTGTCGCTGCACCGGATGGAGGAGCGGGGGTGGCTGGAGTCGGAGTGGGGGCTCACGGAGAACAACCGGAAGGCGAAGTACTACCAGCTGACGGCGGAAGGGCGGAGGCAGCTCGTAGCCAGGACGGACACGTGGTCGCGCTACGCGGCCGCGGTGTTCAAGGTCCTGCAGACCGCCTGAGGGAGGGAGCATGGCACGCATCCCGGGGATCCGCTCGGTGTTCCGGCTGCCGGTCTCGGAGGGGCGGGTCTCGAACGAGGTGGCGGACGAGATCGCGTTCCACCTGGAGGAGCGCGCGCGGGAGCTGGTGGCGCGGGGGCTGGACCCCGCGGCGGCGCGGGCGGAGGCGCTACGAGAGTTCGGGGACGTGGGGGAGGCGCGGGTGGAGCTGGAGGCGATCGACCGGCGGCGGGTGCGCCAGGCGCACCGGTCGAGCTGGTGGAGCGACCTGCGTCAGGACGTGCGCCACGCGGTGCGCTCACTCCGCAAGGCGCCCGGGTTCACGCTGGTGGCGGCGTTCACGCTGGCGCTGGGGATCGGGGCGACGACGGCGATCTACACGGTGGTGGACGCGGTGCTGCTGCGGGGGCTGGGGGTGGCGGACCCGGAGCGGCTGGTGGTGCTGTGGGAGATGGACAGGGACCCGGAGCCGAACCGGGTGGCGCCGGCGAACTTCTTCGACTGGGAGGCGCAGGCGCGGTCGTTCTCGTCCATGGCGTACTTCGTCCAGTGGCCGATGAACCTGACGGGGAGCGGCGAGCCGCAGGAGGTGCAGGCGCAGCTCGTGAGCGCGGACTTCTTCCGGACGCTGGGCGCGCGGCCGCTGCTGGGCCGGGACTTCCGCCCGGAGGACGGCGGGACGGGCGACGTCGCCAGGTACACGCAGGGCGACGTGGTCGTCCTCAGCCACGCGCTCTGGCGGAGCCGGTTCGGGGGGGACCCGTCGATCCTGGGGGAGACGATCCGCGTGGACGACCAGCCGCGCACGGTGGTGGGGGTCATGGGACCGGACTTCCGGGTGCTGGACAAGAAGCCGGACCTGTGGATCCCGCTGTCGCTGCCGAGGAGGGACCGGGAGTCGCTGGGGCGCTTCCTGACCGGCGTGGCGCGGCTGAAGCCGGGGGTCCCGCTCGAGCGGGCCGCGGACGAGATGAGCGCGATCGCGCGGCGGCTGGAGGAGGCCTACCCCGCGTACGACACGGGGTGGGGGATCAAGGTGGTGCCGTGGCGCGACCAGGTGGTGGGGCCGGTTCGGCCCGCGTTGCTGGTGCTGCTCGGGGCGGTGGGCATGCTCCTCCTGATCGCCTGCACGAACGTGGCGAACCTGCTGCTCGGGCGGGCGAGCGCGCGCCGCACGGAGATCGTGGTGCGCCTCTCGCTCGGCGCGACGCGGGGGCGGCTGGTGCGGCAGCTCCTGACCGAGAGCGTGGCGCTGTCGCTGGTCGGCGGCGGGATCGGGGTGGCCGCGGCGGCGCTGGGGACGCGGGCGCTCGTCCGGTCGCTGCCGGCGAGCGTGCAGCTCCCGCGGCTGGACGCCGTCGCCGTGGACGGCCGGGTGCTGGCGTTCGCGCTCGGGGTCACGTTGCTGACGGGCGTGCTCTTCGGGCTCGCCCCCGCGCTGGCCGCCAGCCGGACGGACCTCCAGGGGACGCTGCGCGACGCGGCGCGCGGTACCACCGGCGGACGCGGCGCGCTGCGCCTCCGCGGCGGGCTCGTCGTCGCGGAGGTGGCGCTCGCGCTGATGCTCCTGGTCGGCGCCGGACTGCTGCTGCGCTCGTTCCAGAAGCTGCAGCAGGTGGACACCGGGATGCGCGCCGAGGGCGTGCTGACGCTGCGGATGGGGCTCGGCTCCGACGCGTACGACTCGGACGACGCGATGCGCGGCTTCCTGGCGCGGCTCCTCCCCGGGCTGCGGGCGCTGCCGGGCGTGCGGGCGGCCGGCACGATCTGGTTCCTGCCGCTCAGCGGCGACCGCTCGAACACCGCCGCGTACCGGCCGGACCGCCCGAAGCCGGCGGCGGGGCAGGAGCCGTCGGCCGACATCCGCGTCGTGGGTGGCGACTACTTCCGGGCGCAGGGGATCCGCATCCTGCGCGGCCGGGGCTTCGACGCCCGCGACCACGCGCGCTCCGCGACGACGTTCGTGATCAACGAGGCGCTGGCGCGGGAGCACTTCCCGGGGGAGGACCCGATCGGGAAGCGGATGGCGTACGAGTGGGACGACCTGATCGTGGGCGAGATCGTCGGCGTCGTGGAGGACACCCGCGACGCGGGCGTCGCCGAGCCGCCCGCGCCGGCGATCTACCGCGCGTTCGCGCAGGCCCCGTCCCGTCTGCTCAACGTCGTGATCCGCACGGCGGGCGATCCCATGACGCTGGCGGGACCCGCGCGGGAGGTCGTGCGGCGGCTCGACCCGAACCTGCCGGTGGCGAGCGTGCGCTCCATGGAGTCGGTGGTCTCCGAGGCGACGGCGAGGCCTCGCCTGAGCGGCTATCTCCTGGGCGCCTTCGCCGCCATCGCCCTCCTTCTCGCCGCCATCGGGCTGTACGGCGTCATCTCGTACGGCGTGGCGCAGCGGCGCGGCGAGATCGGGGTGCGGGTGGCGCTGGGCGCGGCTCGCGGCGACATCGTGGGGCTGATCGTGCGGCAGGGGATGACGGTCACGGCGGCCGGGCTGGCGCTCGGGCTGGCGGGCGCGCTCGCACTTACGCGGCTGCTCCGCTCGCTCCTGTTCGGCGTGACGACGACGGACGCGCTCACGTTCGCCGCGGTCCCGCTCCTCCTCGTCACCGTCGCGCTGGTGGCCAGCTACCTGCCGGCGAGCCGGGCCGCGCGGCAGGACCCCGCCACGGCGCTGCGGGCGCAGTAGGCGGCGCGAGCGGCCCTCAGCCGCGCTCCATCAGCTCCCGCAGCGCCGCCAGCGTATCGGCGTCCGCCGCCGCCTTGTCCGCGCGCCAGCGCAGGATGCGCGGGGAGCGGACCGCGACGCCCGACTTGTGCCGCGGCGACGGCTCGATCCCCTCGAACGCCAGCTCGAAGACCTGCTCCGGGTGCACGGCGCGCACGGGCCCGAACTTCTCGACCGTGTGATGCCGGATCCACGCGTCGAGCCGGGCGACCTCCTCGTCGGAGAGCCCGGCGTCCGCCCGCGCGAACGGGACCAGCTCATCGCCGTCCCGGACGGCGAACGTGTAGTCGGCGTGCAGCGCGGCGCGGCGGCCGCGGCCGGGCTGGGCGTAGACCAGGACCGCGTCCACGGTGAACGGCCGCGCCTTCCACTTCCACCAGGCGCCACGCTCCCGGCCGACGCCGTACGGTGCGTCCAGCCGCTTCAGCACGAGGCCGCCCGCGCCCACCTCCCGCGCCCGGCCGTGGGCGGCGCGCACCGCATCCCAGCCTTCCGCCGCGACGGTCGGCGAGACGAGGAGGCGGGCGGCCGCCGGCGTCGCCTCCAGCAGCGCCTCGAGGCGCATGCGCCGCCACGCGAGCGGCCGCTCCCGCACGTCCGCGCCATCCAGCTCCAGGACGTCGTGGGCCATGAAGACGACCGGCACATCGGCCATCACCTTCGGCGTCAGCCGCGCCCGGCCGAGCCGCCGCCGGAGATGCGCGAGGGGGAGCGGCGCCCCATCCCGCCAGGCGACGATCTCGCCATCCAGCACGGTGCCGTCCGGCAGGAGCGCCGCGGTCTCCTCCAGCTCCGGGAAGCGCTCCGTCACCGATTCCCCGGCGCGCGACCAGAGCGTGGTGCGGCCGCCGCGGCGGACGAGCTGCGCCCGGATCCCGTCCCAGAGCCATTCCGCCTGCCACTCGCCGGGCTCGCCGAGCTCGGCCGGGTCGCCTTCCAACGACTCGGCCAGGAAGAACGGGTACGCCCGGGACACCCGCGCGTCCGCCGCCTCCGGCGAGAGGAGCCGCTGGAACAGCTCGGGACGCGGCTCCCACGCCCCCGCGAGCCGGTGGGCGAGGACGGCCTCGTCCAGGCCGCCGACGCGTGCCAGCGCGTGGACCAGGAGGCTCCGCGCGACGCCGGCGCGGAAGCCGCCCGTGATCAGCTTGTTCCAGAGGAAGCGCTCCGGGGCGTCCATCTCGCGCCACGCCCGCGCGACGGCCCGGCGCTGGACGTCCTCCGGCTCGCCTTCGAGCGGGAGCAGCCGCTCCTCGATCCAGACGCACAGCGGCACGTCCGGCGGGTCGGGCGCCGCCGGGAGGAGCAGCGCGATCGTCTCCGCCAGGTCCCCGACCGCGCGGTAGGATTCGTCGAACAGCCAGGCCGGCGTTCCCGACTCGGCCATGGCCCACTCGGCCAGGCGGCGCACCGGCACCAGGCGACGCGGGCGAGCGCCGCCCAGGAGCCACACCGCCCACGCGGCGTCCGCCGGCTCCGCCTCCGCGAAGTAGCGGACCAGCGCGGAGACCTTCTCGTCGGCGCGGGTCGTCTCGTCCAGCTCCGCGACGAGGCGGGCGAAGCGCTTCACGGGAGGTGCTCCGGGGGCTCGCCGGCCTCGCCGTCCTCCCCGGCTTCCCACCCGCTCGCCACCGCGTGCGCGTCGCGGCCGTGCTCGCGCAGCCAGCGCACGACCGGCTCGCGGTAGCCGTGCGTCACCCAGATCCGGTCGGCGCCCGTCGCGTCGATCGCCTCGAGGAGCGCAGGCCAGTCCACGTGGTCGCTCAGCGCGAAGCCGTGGTCCACCGCGCGGCGGCGCCGCATCCCGCGGATCCGCATCCAGCCGGACGCGAACGCGGTGGACGCGGCGCCGAAGCGGCGCACCCACGGCGAGCCGGCCGCGGACGGCGGCGCCACGACGAGCGCGCCGCCCCAGTCATGGCCGGGCGGCATCGAGCCCACGTACGACGTCGGCGGAAGCCGCACGCCGCTCTCGACGTAGTCGCGGTTCAGGCGCAGCACCGCGCCGTGCGCATAGATCGGCCCGGTGTCGGCGTCGAGGAGCCCGGCCAGCAGCCGCTGCGCCTTGCCGAGCGCGTAGCCGAACAGCACGGACGCGCGCCCCTCCTCCCGGTTCGCGCGCCACCACGCGCGGATCTCGGCGAACGTCTCCGCCTGGGACGCCCAGCGATAGATCGGCAGCCCGAACGTCGACTCGGTGACGAACGTGTGGCAGCGGACGGGCTCGAATGGCGTGCAGGTCGGATCCGGCTCGGTCTTGTAATCGCCCGACACCACCCAGACCTCGCCCGCGTGCTCGACGCGCACCTGCGCGGAGCCGAGGATGTGGCCCGCGGGGTGGAGCGAGACGCGCACGCCGCGCACGTCGATCGCCTCCCCGAACGGGAGCGTGCGAATGCGCGCGCCGGCGCCGAGGCGCGTCCGCAGCACGCGCTCCCCCTCCGCGGAGCCGAGGTAGGCGTGCGAGCCCCAGCGCGCGTGGTCGCCGTGGGCGTGCGTGATCACGGCGCGATCGACGGGCCGCCAGGGGTCGATGTGGAAGTCGCCGGCCTCGCAGTACAGGCCGCGGTCGGTGAGGCGCAGGAGCATGGGCGGGATTCCCTTCCGGCCGTGGCGACGGTGGCGTTCAGGCAGACGCATACCCCTTGCCGGAAGGGAGGTAGCAACCCGGGCGCAACTCTGCCCTCGGGGGCGGCCGCAGGCCCAGTAACAGCGTTTTCACCACGGAGGGCACAGAGGGACAGCGGCATCACGCCGGCCACCGGCGTACGCCGGAGATGACATCAAACATGATGTGTCACCCCGGCGAGCCTCCGCCGCCCGGCAATCCTCTGTGTCCTCTATGGTGAAAACGCTGTGGATCCGTTCCCGTCCCAGACCTCCCTGGCGCCGGGAGTGATGGACCCGCATTCTGGCGCCCGGCCGCGCCGCGAGCCCGAGCGCCGCGGCCCGAACCCCAGCCGGACCTGCTCAGTGCCCGAGACCTGTCTCGCCGCCGTCATCCCCGCGCCCGGCCACGCCGCCGAGGTGCGCGAGCTTCCCGTCCCCGCCCTCGAGCCGGATTCCGCTCTCCTCGCCGTCGAGCTGAGCGAGGTGTGCGGGACCGACGTCCATCTCCGCGCGGGCCGCCTGACCGGCGTGCCGTACCCGCTCATCCCCGGCCACGTCTGCGTCGGGCGGCTCGAGCGCGTGCGCGGCCGCGTCGTCGACGTCGAAGGCCGGCCGCTGCGCGAGGGGGACGCGGTCACGTTCCTCGACGTGCACCGCACCTGCAACGCGTGCTGGTACTGCCTCGTCGCTAAGGCGACGACGCGCTGCCCGCACCGCCGCGTCTACGGCATCACGTACGGCGCGGCGGACGGGCTCGCCGGCGGGTGGGCGCAGCGCGTCTACCTCCGGCCGGGCACGCGGATCCTCCCGCTGGACGGCGTCTCGCCGGAGGCGTTCATGGCGGGCGGCTGCTCGCTGCCGACGGCGCTGCACGGCCTCGACCGCGCCGAGTTGCGCCTCGGCGAGAGCGTGCTCGTCCTCGGCAGCGGCCCGGTCGGCCTCTCGGCCGTGATCCTGGCGCGCATGGCCGGCGCCGGCACCGTGCTCTGCATCGGCGCGCCCGAGGCCCGGCTCCACGCCGCGCGCGAGGTCGGCGCCGCGGCCACGCTCGACATCGGCGCCGCGGACGAGGACGCCCGCCTCGAGTGGGTGCGCGAGCGCACCGGCGGCCGCGGCGCCGACGTCGTCATCGAGGCGACGGGGGTGCCCGCCGCCGTCGTCCAGGCGATGCGCTTCGCCCGGGACGCCGGCCGCGTGATCGTGCTCGGGCAGTACACGGACCATGGCGACGTCGCCTTCAACCCGCATCTCGACCTGAACCGCAAGCACCTGGACGTGCGCGGCTGCTGGGGCTCGGACTTCTCCCACTTCCACCGCGCCGCCGCGCTGCTGCGCGACCCCGAGCGCGCCGCGGCGTGGCTGCGCATCCCGCTGGCGGGGTACGGGCTGGCGCAGGCGGACGCGGCGCTGGACGACGTGGCGGCGGGGAACGTCGTGAAGGCGATCATCGAGCCGGGCACGTGAACCTTGACCGCGCGGCCGCCGCGCGGACATGATGCCGGCGGCCCAAACCCCTGACCAGGCCCTCTCGATGGCGCAGCCCAAGTGCTTCTGGCTGGCCGGCGTCTCGGACGCGACGTCGGTCAAGTCCGACGCCTTCTACATTACCCTCGCCGGAGACCTGCTCGGTCACCCGACGCTCAGCGCGCGCCGCCCCAACCACGTCGCGGTCCTCGACGACGACCTGCCGCACGGGCTCGACGTCGGCCAGGTCTACATCTACGGCCACTGCGACGGTCGGCGGTTGGGCTACGACCTCGCGACCGAGTGGGGGCCGAACAGCTACGACCCGGAGCAGCTCGCGAACGCCTTCGCGGCCCGGTTCGCCGGGCGCCATGCCGAGGTCAGGAAGATCAAGATCTTCGGCTGCCTGTCCGCCGTGCGCCGGGGCGGGGCGAGCTTCGCGGAGCGCTTCGCCCGCGCGCTCCAGAGGACGCCGTTCGCCGGGGCGGAGATCTACGGCTACGTCGGGTGGGTGCTGTACTCGCCGCCGGATTCGTCGAGGAAGGGCGTCTACCTCCGCGAGCGGCCCGGACGCGCGCCGGGCACGCAGGTGTACAGCAAGATCGTGCCGGCGCAGGGTCAGCGCGTCCAGTACGCAGTCGGCGCCGACGGCGCGGTCTCGAAGTACCACCCGGGCGATCTCAAGCCGCCCGTCTTCGCCGAAGACGACGAGCCGACCGGCTGCATCCGCATCCCCTGCGTAGTGCAGTAGCGACCAGCGACGCGCTCACCTCGGCTCACCCGTGCCCCCCGGAGGTTCGCCGTGCTCTCCGACCTGCAGCAGCGCAAGATCGAACGCATGTTCGAGATCCTCGACACCGACGCCAACGGCTACATCGAGCCGTCCGACCTGGTACGGCTGGCCGGCGCCGTCGCGACCGCGGTCGGGCTGCGCCCCACGAGCCCGGAGTTCGAGGCGATCCGCTGGCGCTACCTGGCGTCCTGGGACGAGGCGCGGCCGTTCTTCGACCGGCGCGGGCGCGTGGGACGCGAGGACTACCTGCGCTACCACGAGCAGCTCGTGAGCATGCCGGCGGCGTTCGAGAGCCGGATGCGCTCGCTCGCCGACTTCGTCTTCTCGCTCCTCGACGCGGACGGCGACGGCCGCATCACCCAGGACGAGCTGAGCCGCTTCCAGCAGGCGCACGGCGTGCCGGAATCGCTCTCCCGGATGATCTTCCCGCTCCTCGACCTCGACGGCGACGGCCACGTCTCCGCCGCCGAGATGCGCGAGATGCTCCCGCAGTACTTCCTCAGCGCGGACCCCGCGGAGCCGGGGAACTGGCTGTTCGGCCCGATCGAGGTGCCGATCGAGGCGCGATAGCGAAAGGGAAACGCCCATGCCGCTTCGCCGAACCGCGCTCGCGCTCGCCGGCCTGCTCGTCGTCCCCTCCGCGCCCGTCCGCTCCCAGCAGCTCACCGACCACCCGAAGGTCCGCCAGGCACTCGCCCTCGTGCAGACGTGGCTCGAGGGGGAGAGCGCCTACGAGCAGATCCCCGGCGTCTCCGCCGCCATCGTCCACGACCAGCAGACGCTCTGGAGCGGCGGCTTCGGCTACGCCGACCCCGCGCGCCGCACACCCGCCACGGCCTCGACCGTCTACAGCATCTGCTCGATCTCCAAGCTGTTCACGAGCGTCGCGCTCATGCGCCTGCGCGACGAGGGGAAGCTCCGGCTCGACGACCCCGTCGCGAAGCACCTGTCGTGGTTCGCCATCAAGCAGACGTACCCGGATGCGCCGGACATCACCGTCGAGGGGCTGCTGACGCACGCGTCCGGGCTGCCGCGCGAGTCGGACTACCCCTACTGGTCCGGGCCCGACTTCCGCTTCCCGACCCACGAGCAGATCGTGGCCAGGCTGAAGGAGCAGGCGACGCTCTACCCGCCCGAGACCTACTTCCAGTACTCGAACCTCGGGCTCACGCTCGCCGGGGAGATCGTCGCCGCCGAGGCCGGCCAGCCGTACGCCGAATATGTGCGGCGCACCGTGCTCCAGCCGCTCGGCCTCACCAGCACGACGCCCGAGATGCCGGCCGCGCTGCGCGGCACGCGCCTCGCCGTCGGCTACACCGCGCTCCGCCGCGACGGCACGCGCCAGCCCGTGCCCTTCTTCCAGGCGAACGGCATCGCGCCCGCCGCCGGCTACGCCTCCACCGCCGACGACCTCGCCCGCTTCGCCCAGTGGCAGTTCCGGCTGCTCGCGAAGGGCGGCGAGGAGGTGCTCCGGGCGAATACGCTGCGCGAGATGCAGCGCGTCCACTTCATCGACCCGGACTGGCAGACCACCTGGGGGCTCGGCTTCTCCGTCTGGCACGACGGCGACAAGACGTTCGTCGGCCACGGCGGGAGCTGCCCCGGCTACCGCACCCAGCTCATGCTCCACCCCCGCTCGAAGATCGCCGCCGTCTTCATGGCCAACGCCTCCGGCGTGAACTCCGGGCTCTTCACCCAGCGCATGTACGACATCGTCGGACCCGCCGTCACCGCCGCCCTCGCCGACTCCGGGAAAGCGACGACGGCGCCGGACACCGCGCTCCGGAAGTACGTTGGCAGCTACTCCGACGCCCCCTGGGGCGGCGAGACCGCCGTCCTCGTCTGGGACGACGGCCTCGCGCTGCTCGGGCTCCCGACGACCGATCCGATGAAGGCGCTGACGAAGTTCCGGCGCGTCGCCGGCGAGCCGCACACGTTCCGCCGCATCCGCAGCGACGGCACGCTCGGCGAGGCGATCCGCTTCGAGCTCGGCGCGGATGGAAGAGCGGTGCGCTACTGGCAGGACAGCAATCCGTCGCCGCGGATCGAGGTGGGGCCGCGGCCGGGGCAGAAGGCGGCGCCGTAACCGCGGCGCCGCACACCGCTACTTGAACTCCTCCATCAACGAATCCAGCGCCGCGCTCCCCGGGCACAGCTCCTCGTGCGACAGGCTCATCAGCGGCGCGTCCACCGTCTTCTCGATCTCGTGCATGTCGGTCGTGTCGGGCGAGAGGTAGAGCAGCCCGGTCGGCGTCTCGCCCGACTGCTGCCGCTCGCGGATGTAGGTGTAGGCCTGGTCGCGGTCCGTCGGATCGTAGTCCGGTGCGACCTTGCGCAGCCGCACGACGGAGCCGTCGTGCATGCGCACGTCCGTCGTCGCGCCCTCGGCGTACGACGCGGTGATCTCCGCGCGCAGCGGGACGAGGTCCGCCTGCACGACTTCCTTCGCGTGCTCCCGCGTGAAGCGATAGCTCTTCGTCGAGCCCTCGTGGTCGTTGAACGTCACGCACGGCGAGACGACGTCGATGAACGCAAAGCCCCGGTGCGACAGCGCCGCCTTGATGATCGGCACGAGCTGCTCCTTGTCGCCCGAGAAGGAGCGCGCCACGAACGTCGCGCCCAGCGTCAGCGCCAGGAGCACCGGGTCGATCGGCGGGTTGCGGTTCGGCTCGCCCCGCTTCGCCTTCGAGCCGACGTCCGCCGAGGCCGAGAACTGCCCCTTCGTCAGCCCGTACACCCCGTTGTTCTCCAGGATGTAGACGACGCGCACGTTGCGCCGGATCGCGTGGCAGAACTGGCCCAGGCCGATGGAGAGAGAGTCGCCGTCGCCGGAGACGCCGAGCAGCGTGAGCGCGCGGTTCGCCGCGGACGCGCCCGCCGCGATCGAGGGCATCCGGCCGTGCACCGCGTTGAAGCCGTGCGCCTCCTTCAGGAAGTACGCCGGCGTCTTCGACGAGCAGCCGATGCCGGAGAGCTTCCCCACCGTGTGCGGCGGGATGCTCAGCTCCCAGAACGAGCGGATGATCGCCGCCGTGATCGAGTCGTGGCCGCAGCCGGCGCACAGCGTCGAGACCGTGCCCTCGTAGTCGCGGCGCGTCAGTCCGATCGCGTTCTTCTGCAGGCCCGGATGGCGGACCTTGGGCTTCGGGATCGATGTCGTCATGCGTGGACCTCGACGAGGCTCTCCAGGATGCCTTCCACCACCACGTCCGCGCTCAGCGGCGCGCCGCCGTACGAGCGGATCGAGCGCATTCGCTTCTTCGGCACATCCGTCTCCAGCGCCAGCAGCGAGCGGAGCTGCGCGTCGCGGTTCATCTCGACGACGAAGACCGCCTCGTGCTCGAGGAGGAACTCCTCGATCGACGGATGGAACGGGAAGCCGCGCACGCGCAGGTAGTCCGCGGCGATCCCCCGCTCCGCCAGCACGTCCACCGCCTCGCGTACCGCGCCGTCGCAGCTGCCGATCGAGACGATGCCGAGCGAGGCGCCGGGCCGGGTCAGGACGACCGGCGCCGGCACCGCGGTCGCCGCGCTGTCGATCTTCCGCGCGAGCCGCTCCATCACCTCCAGGTACTCGTCGGCGTCCTCCGTGTACGCGCCCAGCTTCGTGTGCCCGGAGCCGCGCGTGAAGTACGCGCCCTTCGGGTGCACGCCCGGCAGCGTCCGCGCGGCGACGCCGTCGCCGTCCGCGTCCAGGTAACGGTAGAACGCCTGCATCTTCTCGAGCTGCTCGGGGCCGAGAACCTTGCCCCGGTCCGGGCGGTACGCGTCGTCCCAGCGGAAGCGGCGGCACTGCCAGTCGTTCATGCCGATGTCCAGGTCGGACAGCACGAACACCGGCGTCTGGAAGCGCTCCGCCAGGTCGAACGCCTCCGCCGCCATGGTGAAGCACTCGCCCGGGTCCGCCGGATAGAGCACGATGTGCTTCGTGTCGCCATGCGACGCGTACGCCGTCAGCAGCAGGTCGCCCTGCTGCGTCCGCGTCGGCATCCCCGTGGATGGACCCGTGCGCTGCACGTCGAAGAAGACGCCCGGCACCTCGGCGTAGTAGCCGAGCCCGATGAACTCGCTCATCAGCGAGATCCCCGGGCCGCTCGTCGGCGTGAACGCGCGCGCGCCCGCCCAGTTCGCGCCCAGCACCATCCCCGCGGCCGCCAGCTCGTCCTCCGCCTGCAGCACGAGGAAGCGGTTCTTCCCCGTGTCCGGATCTCGCCGGTACCGCGAGCACAGCCCGCGGAACGCGTCCATGAGCGACGTCGACGGCGTGATCGGGTACCACGCGCCCACGGTCGCGCCGGCGAAGACGCAGCCGAGCCCCGCGGCGGTGTTGCCGTCGATGAGGACGTGGCCGCGGGTCGCATCCATCCGTTGCAGACGGAACGGCAGCGGACAGTCGAAGTGCGCGCGCACCCAGTCGGCGCCCATCTGCACGGCGCGCGCGTTCGCGTCGAGGAGCTTCGGCTTCTTGCCGTAGCGCTCGCGCATGAGCGCG
>DASTKT010000164.1:0-39713 GCA_035715725.1 Longimicrobiales bacterium
ATCGCCCTCCCCCGGGGTTCCCACCCTCGAACCACGGTGACCCCCATGCCGGATCTCTCGCGACGCCGCCGTCGGGCCGCCACGCTCGCAGTCCTGACGCTCGCCGCGCTGGCCTGTCAGCCCTCCGACCGGGAGCGCCCCGCCTCGCCCACGGAGCCCCGTGCCCTGCTCGGCCTGCCGATCCATCTCCTGAGCTGCCCGACCTCGGAGGACCTCGCGGTGACCGGGCTCGTCTCGCCGGATTCGGGGGGCACGCTCCAGATCCGGAAGTGGAAGCTGCAGGTTCCGCCGCACGCGGTCAGCGAGCCGACCCAGATCACCATGCACGTCCCCCCCGGGGACGCCGTGCAGGTGCAGTTCAGCGCGAACGGCGCGGATCACCTGCAGTTCCGCCTCCCCGTCACGGTGACGGCCTCCTACGAGCGCTGCCTCCTCCCCCCGCTCGGCCTGCTGGTCGCGTGGTACTGGGATCCGACGACCGGGGCGCTGCTCCAGCCGATGCCCAGTCGCACGAACCTGCTGGCGGAGACCGTCACGTTCTGGACCGACCACTTCTCCGGGTTCGTCATCGCCAACTAGCGCCGGCCATGGCCGGGGACGCCCGATGCACCGCACCGCATTTGCCATGGATGGATCGCCGGAGCCCGTGAGCGTGCTCCTGGACGACGCGGTCCGCTTCTGCCGCGCCGGGGCGTACGAGGAGGCGCTCCGGCGCCTCCAGGCGCTGCTCGCGGTGCCGGGCGCCCTCACCCCGGGCGAGCGCAGCCTGGCGCTGCGCCACTGCGCGGATGCCCGGCGCGGCCAGAGCCGATGGGCGGAAGGCCTCGAGTTCGCCGCCGCCGCCATCGCGGCCGCCGAGCAGACCGGCGACACGGACCTCTGCGCCGAGGCCAGGAACGCCGAGGCCGCGATCTACCACGCGCAGGGGCGCCTGGAGGAGGCGCAGGCACGCTACACCGCCGCCCTCGCCTGCGGCCCGTCCACGCGTGTGCGCGGCATCCTGCATCAGAACCTGGGCACCCTCGCCGCGCTGCGGCACGACTACCCGCAGGCCACGGAATCCTTCGCCGTGTCGCTGGAGGCATTCCGGGCGGCCGGCTACCTGCGCGGCATCGTCATGGCGCAGATCAACGCCGGCTGGGTCCTGATCGAGCAGGGAGAGCCCGACGCCGCGCTCGCCGCCCTCGTGCAGGCCCGGAACGAAGCCTCGGCCGAGGAGGACTGGGACCTCTACGCCGAGGCCGCCATCAACATCGCCCAGGCGCAGATCGGCCGCGGCGACCTCGAGGCCGCGCTCGCGGCCACCGTCGAGGTGCTGGGCCACTTCACCAACGGCTGCAACGTGCGCCGCCAGGCCGAGTGCTACCGCCTCCTCGGCCAGATCCACGAGCGCCAGGGCGACGCCGAAGCCGCGCGCGCGCTCCTGCGCCGCGGCCTCTCCCTCGCCCAGGGCGTCGGCGCCGAGATCGAGGTCGGCGAGATCGAAGGCGTCCTGAGCGGCCTCTGAGCCCCGGCGCCGCCCGCGCCCCGCGGCTTGACTCCCCGTCCAATCGTGGACTACATTGGCGATGTAGTCCACCACGAGACGGGAGCCCCACCCATGGCGATCCCCAAGCGCAGTCGTCCGAGCCCCGCCGCCACGGCGCAGGCGGGGCTGCGCGCGTTCTTCCGCATCGCCGAGCTATGGAAGCTGTCGGCCGAGGAGCAGCGCACGCTGCTCGGCGCGCCGCCGCGCTCCACGTTCTTCAAGTGGAAGAAGGGGGACGTGCACGCGCTGCCGCGGGACGTGTTGGAGCGGATCTCCTACGTGCTGGGGATCTTCAAGGCGCTGGAGATCCTGCTCCCGCGGTCGGATGCGGCCGACGGCTGGATCCGCCGCCCGAACGGCGCCGCGCCGTTCGGCGGCCGCTCGGCGCTGGAGCGGATGCTCTCCGGCAACGTCGGCGACCTCTACGCCGTGCGGCAGTACCTGGACGCGGCGCGCGGCGGCTGGGCGTGAGCGACGTCGTCGCCCTGCCGGCGGAGGTTCCCGGGACGGACCTCCGCTGGCGGCGGAGCGTCCGCCTCGTCCCGACGCGCTTCCCGCCGGTCGACATCTTCGAGCGCATCGCGTCGCCCGCGGACTGGGAGTCGCTGATCGAGCTGGAGTCGCTGACGAACGCCCGTCTCCTCGACGAGGTGGGGCAGCTCTCGCTCGTGCCGGTCGCCGACCGCGTCATCGGGCCGGGCGCCAGCTACGTGATGGCGCCGTTCACGCACCTCGCCCCGGAAGGCGGCCGCTTCACCACCGCGGAGTTCGGCGGCTACTACACGGCGCGCGAGCTGGAGACCGCCGTGGCCGAGACGCGCTACCACCGCGAGCGCTTCCTGGCGGCCACCCGCGAGGCGCCGATCGAGATCGACATGCGCGTGCTCGAGGCCGACCTCGACGCCCGCGTCGCCGATCTCCGCGGCCTGCGGGAGCGCCACCCGGCCCTCTACGACCCGGACGACTACACCGCCTCGCAGGCGTTCGGCCGCGCGCTGCACGGGAGCGGCGGCGACGGCGTCGCCTGGGACAGCGTCCGGCGCGAGGGCGGACAGTGCGCCGTCGCGTACCGTCCCCGGCTCGTCCAGCGCTGCCGCGAGGTTCGCACGCTCACCTACCGCTGGAACGGCGAGCGGGTCGACCACGTCTACGAGAAGCGGCCGTTCGGGGGGAGGAGAAAGTAGCCGGAGAACAGCCCGCGCAGGCCGGCGCATCGGCCTCGGCCTGCGAACTGCATTTCACCGCGGAGGCGCAGAGGGCGCAGAGAACGGCAACGGAAAGCCGGGCGGCGAAGCTTCGTCGGCAACCGAACGAATTTTTCATTCACAGGGAGCAGGGGAGCTGGGGAGACCCGCTGGGGGCGGCGCGGGGGTCGTCGTATCGGAAGCATCCTTTTTGGGGTTGGACCGGTGAAACGAGCGTCACCGGTGCAACCCCGATTCGTTTTCTGGCGTCGGAGGCGGCGTAGCCCGGTTCCAACTTCAAAATGGATGCATGTGTTCGCCGCGAGCGCTGCTTCGCGGCGGCTCAGGGTAATCTCCCTAGCTCCCCACCTCCCTGTGAAAAAGCCGTTCGCAGGCCGATGCCGATGCGCCCCCCGATCGACGCCGTTCTCTGCGCCCTCTGCGCCTCTGCGGTGAAAACGCCGTTCATCCGTTCCCGTCCTTACCGATGCGCTATCTCACGAGCGGCGAGGCGTCGATGACGTAGAGGCCGTGGACCATGTCGGACGCGAAGAGCTTGCCGTTCTCGAAGTGGACGCCCCAGGCGTAGATCTGGGGGACGTCGGCGAGGGCGTGGCCGGCGTCGCGGCCCATGAGGGCGAGGTCGCAGCGGCCATCGTCCGACTTCTGGGCGGCGGTGCAGCTCGAGAGGTTGCCGCGCACGTCGAGGGCGCGGACGCCGGCGTTGTAGTAGGCGGCGTAGAGGATGCCGCTCTTCTCGTCCATGTGGAAGTTGTGGGTGCCGGCGCCGTCGACGTGGTAGAACGCGACCTCCTTCGGCTGGGAGAAGTCGCTGACGTCGACGACGTGGATGTCGCCGGTGGCGGAGACGCCGACCTGGCCGGGCGAGTTCTCCTCGCCGACGAAGGCGTAGCGCTTGGAGCCGGAGGCGGGGTCGTGGAACCACCAGACGTTGTGGACGGACGGCTGGTTGTTGTAGCTGGCGGTGTGCACGCTGCCGAGCTGGACGGGGTTGGCGACGGTGCCGCCCTTGCCGGCGCCGCCGATGTCCCAGATGACGAGGCCGTCGTTCCAGTTCGCGGTGAAGAGGATGCCGTCGCGGACGAAGACGTCGTGCACGAACGGGTTGCCCATGGTCCGGGCGAGCAGCTCCTGCGGGGCGCGCGGATCGGTGATGTCGACGATGACGAGGGCGGCGCGCCGGCCGCCGCCGGGGTCGACGGAGAGGAAGGCGAGGTGGCGGTTGTTCCAGCGGCCGAGCTTCACCGTATGCACGCCCGGGGCGGTGTTCGCGGAGGTGAAGGTGGAGAGCTGGACGGGCCGCGCGGGGTTGCTCCGGTCGTAGATGATGATGGAGCCGCCGTTGTACTCGGTGGCGACGACGAGGAGCTTGCCGTCGTCGGAGATCTGGAGGTCGTCGAGCGTCTGGGCGCCCGGGACCTTGAGCGAGTCGACGAGCGAGGGCGCGCCGGAGCGGACGTCCCAGATCTTGACGACGTCGCCGAAGGTGGCGCCGCGGGGGAAGCCGCCCCAGGTGCTGGTGTAGGCCCAGCCGCCGAGCTCGGCGACCTCGGCGGTGTAGCGCTCGGGCACGGCGCCGCTGCCGACGAGGGCGAGCGTCTTCGGGGCGGAGCTGGTCGGCGTCGAGTCGGTCGGCGGCTTCTGGTCCGAGGGCGTCGTCGGGGAGCCGTCGCCGCAGGCGAGGGCGCCGAGGAGGCCGAGGAGGAGGACGGCTCGGGGCGTGGTCGGTCGCATACGCTCCAGGGTGACGGCGGGCCGGAGACCGGCCCGCGTGGTGGACTCAGGGCATGATCATCGTGACGGGACCGGCGGCGAGGCCGTAGCGCCCCATGCGGCCGTGCGCCGGCCCGGCCGCGAGCCGGGCGCCGACGGAGAGGCTCCAGAGGCGGTCGGAGCCGTAGACCTCCCGCGCGTCGAAGAGCGCGCCGGGGGTGAGGTTACGCACGCGGCCGAGAGAGATCTCGGCGAAGGGCGCGACGCGGACAGGGAACGTCCAGCCGGGCTCGAGCGTGACGTTGGCCGTGGCGATCTGCCACCGGCTTCGGGCCAGAATGCTGAAGTCCGGCGCCGGGCGGGGCGAGCGGAACGGATAGCCCCGGAGCAACCGCTCCTCCTCGGGCCGCTCGCTGCTCTCGAGGCGGGCGGCGAGCGCGATGCGCCCGCGGCGCACGGCGCCCTCGGCGAGCACGCTGTGGAACGTGTAGCCCCACTCTCCGGCGTGGCCATCCCGCGTGAGCGCCCACTCGACCTGCGCGTACGGGCTCCAGGACAGGTCGGGCCGATCGAGGCGGACGGAAGCGCTCCACTTCGACTGGTCCAGGCCGCCACCGGTCTCGTGCTCGGGGGACGTCACGTACGCCCGGCTCGCCTGAAGCTCGAGGCCGTCCGCGGGGGTGAGCGTGAGGCGCGCGGCGCGAGAGTCCCCGAAGCGGTGGTGGTCCAGGTTCGGCCAGTCGGTGGGGCCCGTCGGCTCGTCGCCATTGAAAAGCGCGCCCTCGAGCATGAGCGGCCCGTAGCGCACCGCCCCGATCACGACGGCCCGCTCCAGGATCTGCGAGAGGTGGTGGTTCGAGGGATACTTCACGAACGGCCGCATCATGGGGTCGTCCGTGCCGAAGGGGACGAAGCCCTTCCCGACCGAGAGCGACGCGGCCGCGGCGTCCCGCCGGAGGTTCGCGCTCAGTACGGCCTCGTGCAGGTAGGTGTGCGGGTGGCGCCGGTCGACGTACCCTTCGCCCCAGCCGCCCGCGTTCAGCTCGCCCCGCCGCAGCGTCAGCCCCTCCAGGTTCAGCGTTCCCGCGAACGTGAGCAGGCCGCCGAACGCGTCCCCGTGCGCCATCAGGTTCGGCTGCGTGAGGTAGCCCTCCGTGGCGTCCGCGCCCGCGACGGCGGGCGCGGCGTGGGTCAGCACGAAGACGCCCTGGGCCGAGCCGCCGAAGCGCACGGGCGGGGCCGGCTCCGCCGACCGGTGGTCGTGCATCTCCTGGGCAGCGGCGTAGCCGCGCTCCATGGCGAGCAGGGTCACGGCGACGGCGAGGGCGCGGAAGCGTCGGGGCATTCGGTCCGGGCGTCGGAGGATTCCAGCCGTTCCACCAATAGACACTCGAGCGGGAGACTACCCGGCCGGGCGCGGGAAAGGTCCGGCCGCCGCCACCGACAATGACGAGGCAAGATACGGGGGAGTAACGAGATGCGAGCGACGCCGCGGGCGCTCAGCCGACCAGGTTGCGGAGCACGAACAGGACGTTCGCCGGGCGCTCCGCCAGACGGCGCATGAACCAGGGATACCAGCCGTCGCCATAGCTGATCAGCACGCGCAGGCGGCAGCCCTCGGCGGCGAGCTGCCGCTGGGCCGCGGACTGGATGCCGTACAGCATGGCGAACTCCACCGACCCCAGCGGAAGCTCGATGGCGCCGGCGGCCGCGCGGACCAGGCGGACGAGGCGGAGGTCGTGCGTGGCGACGACGTGGCGGCTGCCCCCGCCCGCGGTGTCCCGCAGGAGGCGGGTAGCGAGCCGGAAGTAGGCGTCGTCCACGTCGCGCTTGCGCGTGAACGCGATGGCGGCGCTCTCCTGGTAGGCGCCCTTGACCAGGCGGACCGCCGCGCCGAGGGCGAGCATGGCCTCGAGGTCCTCGGGGGTCCGCCGCAGGTACGCCTGGAGACAGAGGCCGACGTTGCGGTGGGCGGCGAGGAGCTCGCGGTAGACGCGCAGCGTGCGCTCCAGGTAGGCGCTCCCCTCCATGTCGACCCAGACGCGGGAGCCGTGCGCCGCCGCCGCCTCGGCGATGGCGCCGACCCGGCGGCGCGGCTCGTCCGTGCCGTCGTCCAGGCCGAGGTGCGTGAGCTTCACCGAGACCTCGGCGTCCAGCCCCCGCTCCGCCACGCTCCGCACCATCTCCACGTAGTGCCCGGCCACCGCCTCCATCGCGGCACCATCGCGGAGGTTCTCGCCCAGGCGGGTGAGCGTCGTGGCCAGGCCGGCGCGCTGGAGCTCCGCCGCGGCGGTCAATGCGTCCTCCAGCGCCTCGCCCGGCATGAAACGCTTCACGGCGCGGCGCGCGAAACGGCGATCCTGGATCTGGCGGCGCAGGGCGGGACTCTCGGAGGCGCGCAGGAGCAGGGTCCGGGCGAGGGTCATCGCGGTGGTCTCCGTGGGAGGGTCGGGAGAATCTGCGGCCCGGGCGCGGAGGAGGACAAGGAGGATGGCGGGGGGCGCTCTTTCGTAACGCGTGAGACCGGGCTACATTCCGGCATTCATCCCTCTCCCAAGGCGACGCCGGACGGCCACGATCGGGCCGCATCGGTCCGGGTCGGATGCCGATATCCAGATACTTTCGCGAGTCCGCCAGAGCGCGGACCGGGGCGCTGCCCGACGGCGGCCGGCTCCGGTCGTGGCGGGCGGCATGACGCATCGATCGCGAGCGTTGTACCGGGCTGTGCATGCGGGGCGGTATGCGCATGCGCATCCCGGGGAGTGGCACGCCCCGCCCGGCCGGAGCCGGGCAACCCTCAAACCCGGAGACGCGTAGATGCAGCCACGCAGGATGCCCCCCTGGCGGGGACTGGCGCTGGCGCTGACGCTGGCGACCGTCACGGCGGCGCAGGCGGAGGCCCAGCGAGCGGTCACGAGCCCGAAGGAGGAGTTCGGGTTCAACATCGGGGACGACTACCATCTGGTGAATTACACCCAGCTCGAGGCGTACTGGAAGAAGCTGGCGTCGCAGTCGGACCGGATGGTGTTGCGGGAGATGGGGAAGACGGCGGAGGGGCGGACGCAGTGGGCGGCGATCATCACGTCGCCGGAGAACCAGAAGAAGCTGGAGCAATACCGGCAGACGGCGGAGAAGCTGGCGCTGGCGACGGGGCTGACGGACGAGGAGGCGCGGAAGCTGGCGGAGGACGGGAAGGCGGTGGTGTGGATCGACGGCGGCCTGCACGCGACGGAGGTGCTGGGGTCGCAGCAGCTGATCGAGACGGTGTACGAGCTGGTGAGCCGGACGGATCCGGAGACGATGCGGATCCTGAGCGACGTGATCATCGTGGCGGTGCCGGCGAACCCGGATGGGCTGCAGCTGGTGGCGGACTGGTACAACCGAGAGCCGGTGCTGGAGAAGCGGTCGACGGCGGGGGTGCCGCGGCTGTACCAGAAGTACATCGGGCACGACAACAACCGGGATTTCTACATGTCGGCGCAGCCGGAAACGAAGAACATGAACCGGCTGATGTACCGGACGTGGTACCCGCAGATCGTCTACAACCACCACCAGACGGGGCCGCTGGGGACGGTGATCTTCTCGCCGCCGTTCCGCGACCCGTTCAACTTCAACATCGATCCGATGGTGGTGGAGGGGATCGACATGGTGGGCGCGGCGATGCACACGCGCTACCTGGAAGAGGGGCTGCCGGGGTTCACGATGCGGTCGGGGTCGAGCTACTCGACGTGGTGGAACGGCGGGCTGCGGACGGAGGCGTACTTCCACAACATGATCGGGATCCTGACGGAGACGATCGGCAACCCGACGCCGATCAACATTCCGTTCATCCCGAAGAAGCAGTTGCCGACGGGGGACCTGCCGGCGCCGATCGAGCCGCAGCAGGTGTGGCATTTCGCGCAGTCGCTGAAGTACGCGATCGCGGGGAACTACGCGATCCTGGACCTGGCCTCGCGGTACCGCTCGAAGTTCCTGTACAACATCTACCTGATGGGGAAGCGGTCGATCGAGCGGGGGAGCGAGGATTCGTGGACGGCGTCGCCGAAGAAGATCGCGGCGGCGGAGGCGGCGCTGGGGATGAAGGCGGCGCCGAGCGACAACCCGGACTACTTCGACCGGAACCCGGACACCGCGGCGTTCAACCAGTTCGCGAGCGTGCTGCGTCGGCCGGAGGACCGTGACCCGAAGGGGTACATCCTGCCGGCGGACCAGCCGGACTTCGCTACGGCGACGAAGTTCGTGAACGCGTTCCTGGACAACGGCATCGAGGTGCAGCGGGCGACGGCGGCGTTCGACGTCGCCGGGAAGCACTACCCGGCGGGCTCGTACGTGATCAAGACGGCGCAGGCGTTCCGGCCGCACGTGCTGGACATGTTCGAGCCGCAGGACCACCCGAACGACATCCCGTACCCGGGCGCGGCGCCGAAGCCGCCGTACGACAACGCGGGGTACACGCTCGCGGTGCAGATGGGGGTGAAGTTCGACCGGGTGCTGGACGCGTTCGACGGGCCGTTCGAGCCGATCCAGGGCGTGGACATCAAGGCGCCGGCGGGGAAGGTCGTCGCGGCGTCGTCGCCGAAGGGGTACCTGTTCAGCCACGAGATGAACGACGCGTTCGTCGCCGTGAACCGGCTGCTGGCGGCGAAGCGGGAGGTCTACTGGCTGAAGGAGCCGCAGACGGTCGGCGAGAAGACGTGGGCGGCGGGGACGTTCTACGTGCCGGCGGCGGCGGGGGTGCAGTCGATCCTGGAGAAGGTCGCGGCCGAGAAGGGCGTGAGCTTCCAGGGCGTGGCCGCGAAGCCGAAGGGTGACGCGGTGAAGCTGAAGCCGGTGCGGATCGGGCTGTGGGACCAGTACGGCGGCTCGATGCCGTCGGGGTGGACGCGCTGGCTGTTCGAGCAGTACGAGTTCCCGTACCGGGTGGTGTACCCGAAGGAGCTGGATGCCGGGAACCTGAACTCGAAGTACGACGTGCTGGTGTTCGTGACCGGCGGGATCCCCGGCGGGCCGGGGAACGGCCGCCGCGGCGGGTTCAACGAGAACCTGGAGAAGCTGAACATCCCGGACTCGCTGAAGAGCCGGCTCGGGCGGGTGACGGCGGAGACGACGGTGCCGCAGCTCAAGGCGTTCCTGGAGAAGGGCGGCACGGTGATCACGGAGGGGAGCTCGACGGCGCTCGCGCGGCACCTGGGGCTGCCGGTCGGGGATGCGCTGAGCGAGGCGGTGGACGGCAAGGAGCGTCATCTGCCGAGCTCGAAGTTCTACATCCCCGGCTCGATCCTCCAGGCGCGGCTGGACCTCGCGAGCCCGCTGGCGGCGGGGATGACCGACCCGGTGAACGTGTTCTACGACAACTCACCGGCGTTCAAGCTGGGCGACGACGCCGCGAAGCAGGGCGTGAAGTCGATCGCCTGGTTCGACACGGACACGCCGCTGGTGAGCGGCTGGGCGTGGGGGCAGGAGAAGCTGAAGGGCGCGGTGGAGGTGGCGGAGGCGAAGGTCGGGAAGGGAGAGCTGTACCTGTTCGCGCCGGAGGTCACGTTCCGCGGCCAGCCGCACGGGACGTTCAGGTTCCTGTTCAACGGGATTCTGTACGGGCCGGCGAGCGGGAACTAGCCGGCTCGATCGGTGGGGTACGCGCCCCCGGGCGGCGGAGGCCGCCCGGGGGCGCTGGTTTTTCGCCCCTGCCCGTGCCCGTCAACGTGCCTCATTGCCTTCGACCCCTGCCCGTACACGCGACCCCTGCCCCTGCCTCCATCAGTCAGCCCCGTGGATCCCCTTGATCAGGCGGACCAGCATTCCCACCACCCTGGCAAGCACCTCCTTCGCCGACGCCGCCTCCTTCGCCGGCACAAGCTCCAAATCCACGAGCAGATCGAGCACCGCCGCGGACTCGGTGGCGGATCGCCGCGCGATGCGATAGAACCGGGCCTTCTCCTTGGGCAGGTACTCGCCGGACCCTTCCGCGATATTGAGTGCGACGGATGCTCCCGCGCGGCGGAGCTGGTCGAGGAGATCGCTGTGACCCTTGGAGACCGCGGTCGTGATGGCGTTCGCGCGTACGTTGAAGGCGCGGGCGAGCTGGTAGACCTCCATGCGGTCGTGGTCGAAGGTGGGCATCGTCTCGGGCTCCTCTCGTCAGGGGTCACGGGGCAGGGGCAGGGGTCACCTGTACGGGCAGGGGTCGAAGGCAATGAGGCACGTTTACGGGCACGGGCAGGGGCAGGGGCACGGGAACGGGCACATGGACGCGCTCGCCGGTTCGGATCGTGGGGTGGAATCAGTGCTGTGACCCCGGGCGGCGCCATGCGCGATGCGGCCGTCGGGGCGCGCGGCGCGCGTCGGAGCTCCAGCCGGCCCTTGACGCGGCCGGTGGGCCGTGGTTAGCATGGCTCCATGACAACGCCTCGCTTTACGTACGCCTTTTATTACTACTACGCGACCCGGACCACGGGCCGTGGTTGGAGGCGCGCGCGAGGCTGAGGCGGCGTCATCGACCGAACGGAGCGGCCCGTGGAGATCGCCACGGGCCGCTCTTTTTTTGTGTCCGGCCGCCGGGAGCGGCGGCTCCAGCGAGGAGAAGCAGAGCCATGATCATCGTCACACGTCCGGGGATCAGCGACGCGGAGCTGGACCACATCCGCGAGCGGGTGGAGGCGCTCGGCATGAGGACGCACGTGTCGCGGGGGGAGCAGCGCACGATCGTCGGGTGCATCGGCGAGGAGGAGCGGCTGCAGGAGGTGGCGCTGCTGCGGCTGCCGGGCGTCGAGAGCGTGCTGCCGGTGACGAAGCCGTTCAAGCTGGTGGCGCGGGAGTTCGCGGTGGACCGGACCATCGTGCGGGCGGGCGACGGGGCGGCGGCGCTGTTCGGCGGGCGGGAGCTGGCGGTGATCGCGGGGCCGTGCTCGGTGGAGGGCGCGGAGATGCTGCGAGCTAGCGCCTGGGCGGTGCGGCGCGCCGGCGCCGGGCTGCTGCGTGGCGGCGCGTTCAAGCCGCGCACTTCGCCCTACGCGTTCCAGGGACTCGGCAAGGCGGCGCTCGAGCTGCTGGCCGAGATCCGCGCCGAGACCGGGCTCCCCGTCGTCACCGAGGTCATGGATACGCGCCAGGTCGAGCTCGTGGCGGAGTACGCGGACGTGCTCCAGGTCGGCGCCCGCAACATGCAGAACTTCGCGCTCCTCTCGGAGGTCGGGCGGGTGCAGCGGCCGGTGCTGCTGAAGCGGGGGCTGGCGGCGACGGTGAAGGAGCTGCTCATGGCGGCGGAATACATCATGGTGCAGGGGAACCGGGACGTGATCCTGTGCGAGCGGGGGATCCGCACGTACGAGACGGCGACGCGGAACACGCTGGACGTGGCGGCGATCCCGGTGCTGAAGGCGGAGACGCACCTGCCGGTGATCGTGGACCCGAGCCATGCCGGGGGGCGGGCCGAGCTGGTCGCGCCGCTGGCGTTCGCGGCGGTGGCGGCAGGCGCGGACGGGCTGATCGTGGAGGTGCACCCGGACCCGGAGCGGGCGCTCTCGGACGGGGACCAGTCGCTGGCGCCCGAGGGCTTCGCCGAGCTGATGCGCCGCCTGGCGCCCTTCGCCGAGGCCGCCGGCCGCACGCTGCGGGCGCCCGCGCTGGAGGCCGCATGACCGCGCCGGAGGGCGGGTGGCGCCAGGGTGAGCGCGCGGCGGACGGCGAGGCCGAGCGCGGTGCGCCGCCCGAGCTGCAGGCGCTGCGGAGCGCGATCGCGGACCTCGACCGTCGCCTGGTCGAGCTGCTGGCGGAGCGGGTCCGGCTGGCACGGCGGGTGGGCGGAGCGAAGCGGGCCGCGGGGCTGCCCACGCTGGATCCGGCGCGGGAGGCGGCGGTGGTGCGGCGCGCGAGCGCCCTGGCGCGGGAGCACGGGCTGGAGCCGGAGGCGGTGCGCGGAATCTTCTGGCACCTGATCGGACTGTCACGGCGGGCGCAGACGGAGGGGCCGTGACGCGCGCCGGCGTCGTCGGGCTGGGGCTGATCGGCGGATCGATCGCGCGGGAGCTGGCGGCGCGGGGGGTGCGCGTGCTGGCGCACGACGCGGACGAGGCGACGCTGGACGCGGCCGTGCGCGCGGGGGTGGTGGCGGAGCGGCTCGGCG
The DNA here is from genome assembly GCA_035715725.1 of Longimicrobiales bacterium. GTDB lineage: Bacteria > Gemmatimonadota > Gemmatimonadetes > Longimicrobiales > RSA9 > JADGGV01. The sequence continues at coordinate 12,569 of DASTKT010000164.1, forward strand.
AGGCCCGCGCGGACGAGGCGCTGGACGTGCTCGTGCTCGCGGTGCCGGTGGAAGCGGCGCCGCGCGCGCTGGCGCGCGCGGCGGCCTGGGCGGAGCGGGCGCGACTGGTCACGGACGCCGGGAGCACGAAGCAGGGCATCGTCGCCGCGGCGGAGGCGCTGGGGGTGCGCACGTTCGTCGGCGCGCACCCGCTGGCGGGCGACCACCGGTCCGGCTGGGCCAGCTCCCGCCGCGGGCTGTTCGACGGGGCGCCGGTCTACCTGTGCCCGCCGGCCGGCCAGGACGCCGCGATCCTCCAGCGGGCGGTGGCGTTCTGGCGCACGCTGGGCGCGCGGCCGGACGTCATGACCGCGGCCGACCACGACCGGCTCCTCGCCTGGACGAGCCACCTGCCGCAGGTGGCGGCCACGGCGCTGGCGCACGCGCTCCGCTCGCAGGCGATCCCCCGCGGGCGGCTGGGGCCCGGCGGTCGGGATGCGACCCGGCTCGCGGCCAGCTCCGCGACCGTCTGGACCGGGATCGCGCTCGAGAACGCCGCGCCGCTCGAGGAGGCGACGCGGGCGCTCGAGGAGCGGCTGCGCGAGCTGCGCCACGCACTGGCGGAGCGGGACGCCGGCGCGCTGCACCGCTTCTTCGAGGAGGGCCACGCCTGGGCGGCGGAGGAGGAGTGAGCCCGGAGGCTACTTCCGGACCACCGCGCAGGCGATCCTCGCGCCCGAGTTGCCCGACGGATCGGTCTTGTAGTCGTCGGCGCTCGCGTGGATCACCAGCGCCGAGCCGTCCGCATCCAGCAGCGCCGCCTCACCCCCCTCCAGCGTGACCCCCGGGGCCAGCACCGCCAGCTTCACGCGGCCGTTCGCCGGCACATCCAGGTTCGGCAGGTCGCCAAGGTGCTTTCCTTGCGGGTTCATCGAGCCGTGCTGCTTGCCGGTCGGGTTGAAGTGCCCGCCCGCCGTCTGGAACTGCGGCGGATCGCACCGGCCGGTCGTGTGAATGTGGAAGCCGTGCGTGCCCGGCGGGAGGTGGGCCAGATCCATGCGGACCATGACGCCCTCCGATTGCGGCACGAGCACCGCCATCCCCAGCGGCTTGCCGGCCGTGTCCACGAAGCTCGCCCGCGCCGCGCCCGGCGGCACGGGCAGCGACGGGGCGGTGCTGCACGCCGCGAGCGCCAGCGCCGCGGCCACCGTGAAGTGCACTCCGAGTCTCCGCATCCTCCACCTCCTCGTCATGAGCCGGAGCCGGCGCCCCGAACGGTCGCCGGCGCGCGGGATCGCCCGGCCGCGCGCACCCGGGAAGATTTGCGCCGCGGCGCGCGGCGCCCCGCCGCGCTGGCCGGCGCGCGGCGCGTCGGTCGCCCCGGGTCGCCGCGCAGTGGGCGGGGTACATATATTGGTTCCCATACACGGCCCGGCCGGCGAGGCGGGGCGCGGGGGCAAGATGGACGGAGCGCCGGCAGCTGTAAACCCGGAGGAGCCGGGGGAGGCGGCGGTGCGTGGAGCGGAGAACGGAGCGGACGTGAAGCGGGCGAGCGAGATCTTGGGAGGCGGGGGCGGGCTGCCGGTGGCGCCGTCGCTGGAGCCGGCACTGGCGTCGGTGCAGGTGGTGCCACGGGAGCAGGTCGTGGTGAGCCGGCGGCTGGTGACGATCGCGGCGCTGGCGGTCGGGATCGGGATCGCGGGCGGGGTGGTGGCGAAGGTGCTGATCGCGCTGATCGGGCTGATCACGAACCTGGTGTTCTACGAGCGGGTGTCGACGGCGCTGGTGCCGCCGACGACGGCGGTGGTGGGGGCGTGGGTGCTGGTGATCCCGGTGGCGGGTGCGCTGGTGATCGGGCTGATGGCGCGGTACGGCTCGGCAGCGATCCGGGGGCACGGGATCCCGGAAGTGATGGAGAAGGTGCTGTACGGGCAGAGCCGGATCCCGGCGCGGCTGATGTTCCTGAAGCCGCTGTCGGCGGCGCTGGCGATCGGGACGGGCGGGCCGTTCGGCGCGGAGGGGCCGATCATCGCGACGGGCGGGGCGCTGGGCTCGGTGGTGGGGCAGATCCTGCGGACAACGTCGGACGAGCGGAAGACGCTGCTGGCGGCGGGGGCGGCGGCGGGGATGGCGGCGACGTTCGGGACGCCGGTGTCGGCGGTGCTGCTGTCGATCGAGCTGCTGCTGTTCGAGTACCGGGCGCGGTCGATCATCCCGGTGGCGCTGGCGGCGTCGGCGGCGACGGGCGTTCGGATGCTGCTGATGGGGACGGGGCCGGTGTTCCCGATGGGGGTGATCGGGGAGCCGCGCTGGACGGCGCTGGTGTCGTACGTGGTGTTGGGGGCGGTGGTCGGGGTGGCGTCGGTGTACGTGACGCGGCTGGTCTACGCGGTGGAGGACTGGTTCGAGCGGCTGCCGGTGCACTGGATGTGGTGGCCGGCGCTGGGCGCGGTGGCGGTGGGGGTGATCGGGTACATCGACCCGCGGGTGCTGGGCGTCGGCTACCAGCACATCGACCGGATCCTCTCGGGGAACCTGGTGGGATGGACGCTGGTGGCGCTGGTGGTGCTGAAGCTGGTGGCGTGGTCGATCTATCTGGGGAGCGGGACGTCGGGGGGCACGCTGGCGCCGTTGTTCATCATCGGCGGCGGGCTGGGGGCGGCGCTGGGGTCGGGGGCGGCGCACATCGCGCCGGGGCTGGGGATCAGCGTGCCGGTGGCGGCGCTGGTGGGGATGGCGGCGATCTTCGCGGGGGCGTCGCACGCGCTGCTGGCGTCGATCGTGTTCGCGTTCGAGGCGACGCGGCAGCCGCTGGGGCTGCTGCCGCTGCTGGCGGGGTGCAGCGCGGCGTACCTGATCTCGACGCTGATGATGGAGACGTCGATCATGACGGAGAAGCTGGCGCGGCGGGGGGCGCGGGTGCGCCCGGAGTACGCGCTGGACTTCCTGACGCAGGTGCTGGTGCGGGATGCCATGACGACGGACGTGGTGAGCCTGTCGGCCGACGAGGAAGTGGAGCGGGCGCGGGCGTGGCTGGCTTCGCGGACGAAGGGCGCGACGCATCAGGGTTTCCCGGTCGTCTCCGCGGAGGGGACCGTGGTCGGCGTGCTGACGCGGCGCGACCTGCTGGCGGCGGAGCCGGGGGCGGAGCGGGTGGCGGAGCTGGTGAAGCGGCCGCCGGCGGTGGCGTTCCCGGACAACACGCTGCGCGAGGCGGCGGACCACATGGTGCGGGAGGGAGTCGGGCGGCTGCCGGTGATCGACCGGGAGACGGGGCGGATGGTGGGGATCGTGTCGCGGAGCGACCTGCTGTCGGCGCACGAGCCGCGGCTGCGGGCGGCGGAGGGGTAGGCCGGACGTCGGGAGCGGCCCGACGCCGGCGCAGGCGGCTCCCGACAACGTGAAGTTCCACGCTTTCCCGACAGACGGCGGGGCGCGGCGGTTTTAGGTTGGGCGTGGGTCCGCGGCCGAAGAGAAGTCCCAGGCCGGTCCCTCGTCCGACCGCGCCGGGGCGCGAGCGCTCCGTGCCGGTCCCGGCCGCGCGAACCCATGGGGGGAGAGAACGGGCGGGGGACCGGCGCACCTTTCGAGACGCACCGACGTGGCGCCCTCCGAGGGCGTCCGAAGGCGGGCGCGCTCGGAGCGGGTGCCCCCGGGGGAGGGACGAATGACGACACGGTTCGTCGTCCAGCCCGCGGTGGATCCGCCCCTGCTGACCCACCTGTATTTCAGCCATCCGCTGACCCAGCGAGGCGCCGTGGCCGGAGCCGCGATGTCCTCGCTGTTCTTCCATGCCGTGGTGCTGTCCACGGTGGTCTGGCTGAGCGTGGTGCTTCCGCGCACCCGTCGGGCGGCGCCCGACGAGACGGTCATTCCCCTGCAACTGATGACGGAGGCCATCTCGAAGGCGACGTCGCCTGCGCCGCCTCCTCCACCGCCGCCGGAGGCGCTGGGCTCCGGCAAGGGGCAGGGGCCGACGGGCCCGCAGATCAGCGCGGCGGAGATGCCGAAGGGGTTCCAGGTGTTGGCGATGCCGACGGTCACGCCGGTGGAGATCCCGGCGCCGTCGACGTCGGTCACGAACGAGGCGGATTTCACGGGCGAGGGGATCGAGGGCGGCCGGTCGTGGGGTCGCTCGGACGTGAAGACGCCGCCGCCGGAGAACGCCGTGGTGGTGACGGCGGAGCGGGTGGAGGCGGCGCCGGTGTTCACGCCGCACACGGTGGCGCCGGAGCTGAAGAACGCGGAGGAGGTCGTCGCGGCGCTGCAGCGCTACTACCCGGCGTTCCTGAAGGATGCCGGACTGGGCGGCACCGTGCTGGTGTGGGTGCTGGTGGACGAGAAGGGCGGCGTGATGAAGACGCTGGTGAAGGAGAAGAGCGAGTTCGAGGCGCTGGACGAGGCGGCGCTGAAGGTGGCGGAGCTGATGCGCTTCAGCCCGGGCTACAACCGCGAGCTCGCGGTCAAGGTGTGGGTGGCGCTACCGATCCACTTCGTGGTCCGGTAGCGACCGCGCGATCACCGTCGCGGCGGGCGGCCCGATCCCCGGCGAATGGCCGGGGGTCGGGCCGTTTCGTGCGGGTGCCGGTGGACGATGGCGCGCGGGGTGCGGGGGTGAGCGGGGCGATCGGCGGGGGACGGACGGATCCAGGTGAGAGGAGGGCGCAATGGCGTTGCGGATCAGGTCGCCGGCCTTCGAGGACAGGGGGGACATCCCCGCGCGCTACACCTGCGAGGGGGAGGATGTCTCGGCGCCGCTGGAGTGGAGCGGCGTGCCGGACGGGACGGCGTCACTGGCGCTGATCGTGGACGACCCGGACGCGCCGGATCCGCGGGCGCCACAGCGGACCTGGGTGCACTGGGTGGTCTTCGACATCGCGCCGACGGTCAGGGCGGTGCCGGAGGGGGCGGGGAGCGGAGGCGCGGCGCGAGTGGGGCGGGACGGGCTGAACGACTGGGGGCGTCCGGGGTGGGGCGGGCCCTGCCCACCGGTCGGCCGGCACCGCTACTTCTTCAAGCTGTACGCGCTGGACACGACGCTGGACGACCTGGAGCGGCCGACGAAGGCGGAGCTCGAGCAGGCGATGGCCGGGCATGTGCTCGAGCAGGCGGAACTGGTGGGGATGTACGAGAAGAAGCGGTGAGTGGGGGATTTCGGGTGAGGGTGCGGGGTGGGGGAGCGGGGACGGCGGTCCGACGAGCGGACGGGGCGGACGGGGCGGACGCGGCGGACGCGGCGGACGCGGCGGACGCGGCGGACGCGCGTGGGGGAGCGGTGGGCGGACGGGGCGCAAGGCGGCCCGGGTCCCGGCACGAGGTCGGGACCCGGGCCGTCGCCGTTCCGGGGTGGCGGCGGTTGCCGGGCGAGACGAGGCGGGCGATATAGAAGCTGCGGTGGCCCGGTGAGGGGCGGGGACACCCCGTTCGTTCGCGATGGAGGGAGAGACGGATGCGGCTCGTGAAGCTCGGCGTCGCCAGCACGAACCCGACGGTGGGGGCGGTGCGCTCGAACACCGACGCGCTGATCGGGCTGGCCGACGCGATGGCGGCGGAGGACGTGACGGTGGGGTGCTTCCCGGAGCAGAGCGTCGGGGGGTATCCGCCGGAAGACCTGGTGCAGTGGCGGGCGTTCGTGGAGGCGCAGCGGGCCGAGCTGGAGCGGTTCGCGGCGGCGACGTCGCCCTACGGGACGGTGTTCGTGGTGGGCGTGACGGTCGGGGTGGACGGCAACCTGTTCAACGTGGCGGCGGTGGTGCACGGCGGCCGGATCCTGGGGTTCGCGCCGAAGGAGAAGCTGCCGACGTACAACGTGTTCTACGAGGCGCGGACGTTCTCGCGGGGCGTGCCGTACCTGGCGCTGGACGCGGCGGGCGTGCCGCTGGGGGATCAGCTCTTCGAGTTCGATTTCGGCGTGCTGGCGGCGGAGGTGTGCGAGGATGCGTGGTCGCCGGACGGGCCGATGCGGCGGCGCTGCTTCTGCGGCGCCGAGCTGGTGGTGAACCTGTCGGCGTCGCCGTTCCGGGTGGGCGTGGTGGCGACGCGGCGCGAGATGCTGGCGACGCGGTCGGCGGACAACCAGGCGACGCTCGTGTACACGAACCGGGTCGGCGGGCAGGACGGGCTGGTCTTCGACGGCGGCGGCTATGTCTTCCAGAATGGGCGGCGCCTGCTGGAGGCGCCGCGCTTCCGGGAAGGCTTCGCGAGCTGCGTGGTGGACCTGGACCGGACGCGTCGCCTGCGGGTCGAGAACACGACGTGGCGCTCGGACTGGGACGGCTTCCAGCGGAGCGCCCGGCCGGTGCCGGTGCGGCGGAGCGACGCACCGACGGCGGACCGGAGCGCGCTTCCCTACCCCGCCGCCGCGGGCGAGTCGTTCTTCCTGCCGCCGGACGCGCGACCGGGCTCGCCGCGGGAGGAGGTGCTGGACGACCTGCTCGAGGCGCTGACCCTCGGCGTCGTCGACTACTTCCGGAAGACGGCGGCGTTCCGCGGCTTCGGGATCGCGCTCTCGGGCGGCCGGGACTCGATGCTGACGCTGCTCGTCGCGTGGCAGGCGGCGCAGCGGGTGGCGGGCGGAACGGACGTCGCCAGGGTGCTGACGGCGTTCTACATGCCGACGCGCTACTCGGCGGAGGAGACGCGGGGCGCGGCGCACACGATCTGCCGGGAGCTGGGCGTACCGCTGCGGGTGGTGCCGATCGAGGACGCATTCGAGCGGGAGACCGAGGCGACGCGGGAGATGCTGGCGGGCGCGGAGCCGAACGGGCTCACGCTGCAGAACATCCAGGCGCGGATCCGCGCGGCGCGGATGTGGAACTGGGCGAACACGGCGGGCGCGCTCTTCCTGCAGACCGGCGACATGAGCGAGAAGGCCGTCGGCTACACGACGGTGGGCGGGGACCTGGAGGGGGCGCTGTCGGTCATCGCGAACGTGCCGAAGACGGTGGTCGTCGCGCTGCTGGAGCACCTGTACGCGCGGCACGGCTTCGAGGGGATCCGCCAGTGCCTGGCGACGGAGCCGGGACCGGAGCTGGCCACGGCGCAGACGGCGGAGTCGGAGCTGATGCCGTTCGCGGTGCTGGACGCGTGCCTGTTCCTGTACGCCAGCGAGAAGCTGGCGCCGGCGGAGGTCGCGCAGGCGCTCTCGGCGGTGTTCCCCGACCAGGACCCGGAGCGGCTGCGGGGGTGGGCGGAGCGCTTCGCGGCGATGTTCAGCCGGTCGATCTTCAAGTGGGTGCAGTCGCCGCTGGCGCTGCACGTCGGGACGCTGGACCTGGACCGGGAGCGGGCGCTGCAGATGCCGGTGGTGGAGCGGAACGAGTGGGCGGGGTGAGGAACGGATCAACGGCGTTTTCACCGCGGAGGCGCAGAGGGCGCAGCGAGCGGCAACGGAAAGCCGGGCGGCGAAGCCTCGTGGGCGTCCGAACGGACTACATTTTCACAGGGAGCTCGGGAGCTCGGGAGAACGGTCTGAACCTGGCGGCGCCGGGTTCGTCGTAGCGGAAGCATTCTTTGGGGGTTGTGCCGGTGGAACGAGGGTCACCGGTTCAACCCCATACGTTTTCTGGAGTCGGCGCCGGCGGTGGCGTACCCCGGATCCAACTTCAAGAGTGGATGAGACTACCGCGGACGTTGCCCCCCGCCGGCTTGGATCGTTCTCCCAAGCTCCCGAGCTCCCTGTGAAAATATTCGTTTGCGGGCCGACGCCGAGGCATCCCCGCCGCCCGGCTCGCCGTTGCCGTTCTCTGCGTCCTCTGCGCCTCTGCGCCTCTGCGGTGAAAACGCCGTTGATCCGTTCCCGTGCCTCACCGCTTCCGCGCCGGCCGGAAGAGGCGGATCAGCGCGGCCATGAGGACGACGACGACGAAGCCGACGGCGAGGCGGAGCGTGGCGGGGACGGTGGCGGAGAGGGCGAGCTTCCACCAGGGGACGGCGGCGTAGCCGACGTGGCGGCGGACGAAGACGTCGAGCCAGACGACGGCGAGGAGGACGGCGGCGACGGCGGCGAGCCAGCCCATGGTCAACGGGCGCCAGATGATGGCGCTCTCCCGGTCGAACTCCCGGCGGGCGGGGAGCAGGATGGCGAGGACGATGGTCATGACTGCGGCGGCGCGGAAGTCGAAGCCGCGGAGCAGGGAGGAGAGGACGCCGAGCACGACGAGGACGCGGGTGACCTGGTAGGCGGCGTCGAGGCGCTGCTGGAGCCCCCAGGCCAGGAGCAGGAGCGCGCCGCCGAGGACGCTGCCGAGGAAGGCGGAGGCGCGGACCACGCCGAGCGGGAGGACCGTGCCGAGCCAGCGCAGGCGTTGCTCGCCGGCGGGGAACGTGCCAGTCACGAGCAGGACGGCGCCGGCGAGGAAGACGAGGAGCGCGAGGAGCGTGGGCGCGAGCGAGGCGACGGTCTCGGCGAGGCCGGCGGCGCCCTCGGCGCGGCGACGTCGCACGTCGAGGACGAGGAGGACGCCGGCGACGCCGAGGGGGAGCAGGTAGTAGACGAAGCGGTAGGCGAGGAGCGCGCCGAGCATGGCGGGCGCGGACGCGCCGGCCGGGCGGAGCAGCAGCACGATCGTCTCGAAGACGCCGATGCCGCCGGGGAGCGGGAAGACGAGGCTGACGATCTGGGCGAGCAGGAACGAGGCGAGGAACGGGCCGTACGGGATGTTGCCGACGACCTGGAGCAGCACGTAGAGCGCGGTGGCGGAGAGCATCCAGTCGAGGCCGGAGACGCCGAGCTGGCCGACGGCGATGCCCGGGCCCGGCAGTCGGAAGCGGTGCCCGCGGATCTCGATCGCCGGGAGATGGAGCAGGCAGACCGTGAGGTAGGCGGCGACGACGAGGAGGCAGAACGCGCCGAGCGGCCGCACGGTGGTCACGGGCACGTGCAGGAACGCGGGCGTGGGGATCGGCGAGAGCACGAACGTGACGCCCGCGACGGTGAGGAGCCCGAGCGTGTAGGTGACGACGTCGAAGGCGGCGACGGCCGCGGTCTCGGCCGCGGTCAGGCCGAGGCCCGAGTACATCTTGTAGCGCACGCCGCCGCCGGTGAGCACGGAGACCGGGGCGCTGTTCGCGACGGCGTAGCTGACGAAGGAGGGGACGAAGACGCGCCGGAACGGCAGCGGTCGGCCGATGAAGCGGAACGCGACGAAGTCGTAGCCGACGAGGGCGAGGTAGCCGAGCGCGGTGAGGAGGAGCGCGAGGAGCAGCCAGCCGGGCGGGATGGCGCGCAGCTCGTGGAGCACGGCGGGCCAGCTGTACTCGCTGAGGATCCGGTCGAGCACGGCGAGCGCGACGCCGAAGAGGAGCAGGTCGAGGATCGGCTCGATGCGCTTCAGGCGGGCCTTCCAGCCTCGCGGGGCGGGGCGGCCGGCGGGGCCGGGGTCAGCGGACACGGTGCGCCTCCGCCGGGGCGCGGGCCGGCCGGCGGTAGAAGAGCCACTTGGCGACCTCCGCGGCGAGGACGTAGACGAAGACGATCGCCGCGACCATCAGCAGCAGCTCGCGCGGGAGCGGGACGAAGCCGAACAGCCGGGCGAGCGGCGTGAAGGGGAGCAGCGCGGTCAGCGCGACGACGGCGACGGTGGCCGCCAGGAGCGGGCGGCTGGGGCGGCTGCGGAAGGCGGGGCGGCGCGTCCGCATCACGAGGACGATGGTCGAGGCCGAGACGACGGACTCGACGAACCAGCCGGTGCGGAATTCCGGGACGGCGGCCCGGACCAGCAGCAGCGCGCCGAACGTGAGGAAGTCGAAGATCGAGCTGAGCGCACCGAACGTCAGCATGAAGCGGCGGATGAAGGGGACATCCCAGCGCCGGGGCGCCTCGAGCAGCTCCGGGTCCACGGCGTCGGTCGCGATCGTCATCTCCGGCAGGTCGGTCAGCAGGTTCATGAGCAGGATCTGCGTCGGCAGCAGCGGCAGGAAGGGGAGGAAGAGGGATGCTCCCGCCATGCTGGCCATGTTGCCGAAGTTCGCGCTCGTGGCCATGAACACGTACTTGAGCGTGTTCGCGAACGTGCGCCGCCCCTCGCGCACCCCCTCCCCGAGCACCCCCAGGTCCGTTTCCAGCAGCACGATCGCGGCCGCTTCCTTGGCCACGTCCACCGCGCCGTTGACCGAGATGCCGACGTCGGCGGCGTGCAGCGCGGCGGCGTCGTTGATGCCGTCGCCGATGTAGCCGACGACGCTGCCGCCGCGGCGCAGCGCGCGTACCACGCGCTCCTTCTGGTCCGGCTCGATCTCGGCGAAGACGTCGGCGGTGGCGGCGCGGCGCACGAGCGCGACGTCGCTCAGGCGGCGCAGCTCGGTGCCGGTCACGAGTCCGGCGGCGGAGAGCCCGACGCCCTCGGCGATGGTCGTGGCGACGAGGTGGTTGTCGCCGGTGACGAGCTTGAGCGAGACGCCGAGGCGGCGCAGCGCCTGGACGGCCTCGGCGGCGCCGGGCTTGGGCGGGTCGAGGAAGGTGAGGAGGCCGACGAACGTCATGCCCGCCTCGTCGCGCGGGCCGACGGGCCGCTCCTCGTCGAACGTGCGGTAGGCGACGCCGAGCGTGCGCAGCCCGCGGCGGCCGAGCGCGTCGCAGCGGCCCTGGATGGATTCCGCCACCGTGGCGACCGGGACGATGCGGCCGTCGGGGAGCTCCGCCGACTGGCAGATGCCGAGGATCCCGGCGACCGCGCCCTTGGAGACGAGCAGCCGCTCGCCCTCGCCGCGGGCGAGGACGCTGAGGCGGCGGCGCCCGAAGTCGTAGGGCACCTCGTCGAGCTTCTCCCAGCCGGAGAGGTCCGGCGCGCGGGCGCGGATCGCCTCGTCCATCGGGTTCGCGTAGCCGGACTCGAAGGTGGCGTTGACGGCGGCGAGGCGGAGCACGCGGTCGCTCGCGGCGCCGGTCACGTCGAGCGCCGCCTCGAGCCGGACGCGGCCCTCCGTGAGCGTGCCGGTCTTGTCGGAGCAGAGGACGTCCATGCTGCCGAAGTCCTCGATGGCGGCGAGCCGCTTGACGACGACCTGGCGCTCGGCCATGCGGCGGGCGCCGCGAGCCAGGTTCACGCTGACGATGGCGGGGAGGAGCTGCGGCGTGAGCCCGACGGCGAGCGCGAGCGCGAAGAGCAGCGCCTCGAGCACCGGGCGGTGGAAGTAGACGTTGACGGCGAAGATGCCGATCGTGAGGAGGAGCGTGACCTCCAGGAGGAGGTAGCCGAAGCGGCGCACGCCGTGCTCGAAGGCGGTCTCGGGCGGATGCGCGCGGAGCCGGCCGGCGACACGGCCGAACTCCGTCGCCCGGCCGGTTCGCACGACGAGGGCGCGGCCGCTGCCGCTGGTGACGTGCGTGCCCGCGAAGACGGCGCAGGCGCGCGCGGCCAGCGGCGTTTCCTCCGCGAGCGTGGCGGGCGCCTTCTCGGCGGGGAAGCTCTCGCCGGTGAGCGCGGCCTCGTCGACGAACAGGCCGTGCGCCTCGAGGAGGCGGCCGTCGCCGGGGATGCCGGCGCCGGCGGCGAGCAGCACGACATCGCCCGGGACGACCTGCTCGGCGGGGATCTCGCGGGCGACGCCGTCGCGCAGCACCGTGGCGTGGATGCGCACGAGGGCGAGGAGGCGGCGCACGGCGTCGCCGGCGGCGTGCTCCTGCCAGAAGCCGAGCAGGCCGCTGGCCAGCACGATGATGGCGATGATGACGGTGTCGGTGCGGTCGCCGAGCGCGAAGGCGGTGGCGGCCGCGGCGAGGAGCAGGAGCGTGATCGGGCTCTGGAACTGGGCGACGAGGAGCCGGATCGTGGACGGGGTGGGACGGACATCCAGCGTGTTCGGCCCGGCGCGGCGCAGGCGCCGCTCGGCCTCGGCCGACGTGAGGCCCGCGCCCGTGCCGCCGAGTTGCCGGCCGAGCTCGGACTCCGGCAGGCTCCAGAACGGCCCCGCCACGTCGTCGGCGCCGCCCCGTCGGGGCGGGCCGCGCGGCGTGGCGGGGGATCCGGTTTCGGTTCGGTCGCTCGAGGGCATCGTACCGGTGGAGCTGCGCGACATGCCGCCCGATCTCGCGGGCTACGATGCGCCACCCATTCCCCTGGGGGCAAGATGGCTGGCCGACAGCTCCCGACCGTCGGATGCCCCCGAGCGGCCGGACCGACCCATCGTGTCGGGGTCTGCGACGCACCTCCTTTCGAGTCCCCGCCGGCGGCCCGGGTCAGGACGGCCCGGGCCGCCGGGACCTCACCTCACCGGGCGCGCTACTTCGGAATGGCGATCTCGATCTTCTTCGCGAGCGCCGCCTCGGCCTTCGGGATCTTGATCGTCACGATCCCGTCCTTGAACTCCGCCTTGATCGCCTCCGCCTCGATCGATGGCGGCAGCCGGAACGCCCGCTCGAAGACGCCGTAGCCCCGCTCGAAGAGGTGATACTTCTTCTCCTTCACCTCGTACTCGGCCTTCTTGGTGCCGCGCAGCGTGAGCACGCCGTCGACGAACTCCAGCTCGACGTCCTCGGGCTTCACGCCGGGGATCTCCGCCGTCAGGAGGTACTCCTCCCCCGCATCCATCAGGTCGACCACCGGCGTCCAGCCGACCGTCTCGGTGAGGTACGGCGCCACCGTCGGCCACGTCATGAAGTTGCGGAACAGCGTGTCGAAAACGTCCCCGTTCTCCTTGAGGAGCTCGGGAAGCCGGTTCTTGGGCCTGATCGTCAACATACGGCCACCTCCCGCCCATCCGGGCGCACCCGCGGCCGCCCCGGAACCCGGGGTTCCCCGCTCCGGGGCGTGCCGCACGAGTTCCGCAATAGAGATTATCGGAAGGCCAGCGGCGCAGTTGTCGGGGAGCGGAGGATCTTCGGTGAGGGGCGCGAGTACGCCCGGTCGTGCGGGGATGCCGGACGCCGCCGATGAAGGATGCGGGTCCCGGGCGATGAGGGCGGAGTCCGCGGTCGCGTCGGCGTGGGGCGGGGGTGGAGGGGGTCGGGGGATGCCCTACACGGCGGACGGTCGCGGGGCCGGGCGCCCGCCTTCGTCCGCGTTCGCGGGCGCCGCTGCGGTCGGGAACGGACATTTTTCACAGGGAGCACACGGAGGGCGGGGAGAGTCGCCGGGCACTGGAGAGCCGCCGGGGAGCTCACCTTCTTTTGATGTCATCTCCGGCGTACGCCGGCGGCTCGGGGTGTTGCCGGAATGGTGCGGTCCCCCTCCGCGTCTCCGCGTGAGACTTCTGGAGCTGGGGGCCGCCCGCGGACGTGAGGACGGGCTCGGGCTCGGGCTCCGCGCCGGCGGCGCTGGGCTCGGGCTCGAACCGCCGGGACACGAGATCGAGATCGCGCTCGAGATCGGCACCGCTGTCCGCGCGGGCGGCGCGGAGCGCCACGCTCGCGGTGCGGTGCCTTTCCCGGCGGGGCGCGCCGCCGCGGCGGCGCTCAGCCGTTGCGCGTGAGCTGGGGCTCGCGATCGACGGCCGGCGCGTCGATCTCGACGTCGACCTCGGCGCCGTGGGCGAGCGTGTTGTGGACGGGGCAGCTCCGGGCGACGCGCTCGAGCAGCTCGCCGTACTGCGGCGGCAGGGCCGCCGGCAGGCCGACGCGGACGCGGAAGCGGCCGGTGCGGCTGGGGTTGGAGGCGCGGAACTGCTCGACCTCGACGCGCATCCCCTCGAAGGGCAGCTCGCGCGCCTGGCAGAACTGCTGGACGTAGAGCGCCACGCAGGTGCCGAGGGCGGCGCCGAGGAGCTCGACGGGCATGGGGCCGGTGTCCCCGCCCTTCGGGCTCGGCTGGTCCACGACGAGGCGATGGCCACGGATGTCGGCCGAGAATCTCAGGTCGCCCTCGTGGGCGATGACGATGACCGGTCGGGCTCCGGACTCGGACACGAGCATCCTCCGCTGTGGGTGCGCGGGGCGAGACCGGACGGGCCGCCCCCGGTGGAGGATGGCGGTTCCGCCGCGGCGCGGCGGTCGGGGAAGACTGGACCCGCGGTGGGGAAACGCCCGGGATCCCGGGCCGCCCGCGACGGCGGAGACCCGGCGTCGCCTGCCGCCCTTGACCCCGGCGGAGCGCCCGCCTAACTCCCACGGGAGGCCCGGCGTGGGGGACGGTCCGGGCCGCCGCGTCCGGGCGTCGTGCCGGTCCTCATGAGCGCACATCGTCGCGAGGAGGTCCCGATGGCCCGGAAGATCCTGATGCTGGTGGGCGACTACGTGGAGGACTACGAGGTGATGGTCCCCTTCCAGGCGCTCCAGATGGTGGGGCACACGGTCGACGCGGTGTGTCCGGACAAGCGGCGGGGAGATCAGGTGAAGACGGCGGTGCACGACTTCGAGGGCGCGCAGACGTACAGCGAGAAGCCGGGGCACAACTTCACGCTGAACGCGACGTTCGCGGAGGTGCGTCCCGAGGCGTACGACGCGCTCGTCATCCCGGGCGGCCGCGCCCCGGAGTACATCCGGCTGAACGAGCGGGTGCTCGAGATCGTGCGGCACTTCGACCGGGAACGGAAGCCGATCGCCGCGGTATGCCACGGTCCGCAGGTGCTGGCGGCGGCGGGGGTGGTGAAGGGGCGGCGGTGCACGGCGTACCCGGCGTGCGGGCCGGACGTGCGCGCGGCGGGTGCCGAGTGGGCGGACGTCGCGATCGACGGCGCGACCGTGGACGGCCACATCGTGACGGCGCCGGCGTGGCCGGCGCACCCCGAGTGGCTGGCCCGGTTCCTGGAGCTGCTCGGGACGCGGATCGAGCACGCCGAGGCGGTGCCGGCGTAGCGCGGCCGCCGGGGCACGTTCCCGCGCAAACGCCCCCTTGCCGCCGCGCTGGCAGCCGTCTTGTATCGGAAGGCCGGACGAGCCAGCTTCCCGCGGCCGTGGCGGCGTGCCGCCCGGCGAGGGGGCGGGAGTGACGCGAACGGAGCGGCGATGGCGCACGGGGAGAGAGAGGCGGGCGAGCGGCCCGGGCTGAGTCGGTACGCGGTGGCCTCCATCGCCGCGGCCGTGGTCACGATCGCGCTGAAGGGCGGCGCCTACTACGTGACCGGCTCGGTGGGGCTCCTCTCGGACGCGCTGGAGTCGCTGGTCAACCTGCTGGCCGCCGTGGCCGCGCTCGGCGCGCTCTGGCTGGCCGCGCAGCCGGCGGACGAGGAGCACGCGTACGGCCACACGAAGGCCGAGTACCTCTCCAGCGGCTTCGAGGGCGCGCTCGTGCTGATCGCCGCCGCCAGCATCGCGTACACGTCGGTGCGCCGCCTGCTGCACCCGCAGCCGCTGGTCGACGTCGCCCTCGGCCTGCCGGTCTCCGCCGTGGCATCCGCGGTCAACCTCGTCGTGGCGCGCATCCTGTTCCGCGCGGGCCGCCGCTTCGACTCCATCGCGCTGGAGGCGGACGCCCAGCACCTGATGACGGACGTGTGGACGTCGCTCGGCGTGATCGTCGGGGTGGGCACGGCGGCGCTCACCGGCTGGCACTGGCTCGACCCGATCATCGCGCTGGCCGTGGCGGCCAACATCATCCGCATCGGCTTCGAGCTGCTGCGCCGCTCCGCGCTGGGGCTGCTCGACACCGGGCTCCCGGCCATCGAGCGGCGGGCGATCACCGACATCCTCGAGGCCGAGCGACGCGCCGGCGTCCAGTTCCACGCGCTGCGCACGCGCCAGGCCGGCGCCCGCCGCTTCGTCTCGTTCCACATCCTGGTCCCCGGGGATTGGAGCGTGCAGCGCGGCCACGACCTGCTGGAGCGCATCGAGGAGAAGATCCGCGCCGTGATGCCGAACACCACGGTGTTCACGCACCTCGAGCCGATCGAGGACCCGCTCTCCTGGGAGGACACCCGGCTGGAGCGGCGGCCGGGCGACGCGCACCGCGGGGAGACGCGGCACCGGGAGGAGGCGGCGGAGGGGTGAGGACGCGGCGGGGCAAGGCGCCCGCCCTCGCCGAGACGCGCGCCTCACCCCCGATCGTCGCTTCAGTCGTTCGCCCTGACCCGCACGACCTGCCGCATCCACGGGTGGATGCAGCACTGGTACTTCTCCGTCCCCTCCTCGTCGAAGAGGTGCGGGACCTGAGCGCCCGGCGCCACGAAGTCGCCCTCCATCGCCGCGCACTCCGGCGCCACCTCCGTGAAGCCGGCCAGCGCGTTGATCTCCGGCACGAAGCCGCCGCCGAACTCCTCGACCTCCGTGTACGTGTGCATCTCGCCGCCGATGTTCACGACCGGCACCGTCTCGCCCTCCTCCACGTCCAGCATCGTGGGCGTGATGTGCCACGCGCCGGCCTTGCCGGTCTGCGTCAGCAGGCGGGCGAACACCTCGAACGTGACGCCGCCGTTGGCCCGGGAGCAGGTGCCCGGCCCGACCGTGGCGTTGAAGCTGACCGGCTCGCACTGGTCGTCGAGCCGGATCGCGCGCCCGCGCACGGTGGAGAAGCTCGGACCGATCCCGGTCAGGTCGATGGCCGGCGCGGGCGCCGAGGGAAGCGGCTTCTCGCACCCCGGCAGGAGAACGACGGCGGAGACGGCGACGGCGGCCAGCGTTGCTCGACGCATGTCACACCTCCGGCTCGCGGAAAAAAACGAGGCGGAGCCGCAGGGATTGCGGCTCCGCCTTCGCGCTGGCGGCGTCGGGGCGGCCACCGCCCGTGGCGGGCGGCGACGGCTCCCGGCGCCGGTTTCTCGGCGCGGGGGTCCACGCTAACCCGCGGTCGCACTTAGGTCAAGAAGTCATGGAGAAAGCGTCCCTCGGACGCGTGGGCTACGGGCGGCGCCGCCGCAGGAGCTGCGCGTTGACCGCGACGATGACCGTGCTGGTGGACATGAGGAGCGCGCCGACGGCGGGCGGCAGGACGAGGCCGGCCCAGGCGAACGCGCCGGCCGCGAGCGGGATGGCGAGGACGTTGTAGCCGGTGGCCCAGGCCAGGTTCTGCACCATCTTGCGGTAGCTGGCGCGGCTGAGGTCGATGACCTGGACGACGTCGCGGGGATCGTTCCTGACGAGCACGATGTCGCCGGACTCGATGGCGACGTCGGTGCCGGCGCCGATGGCGATGCCGATGTCGGCGGTGAGGAGCGCGGGGGCGTCGTTGACGCCGTCGCCGACCATGGCGACGCGGTCGCCGCCGGCCTTCAGCTCCTCGATCTTGCGAGCCTTCTCGCCGGGGAGGACGCGCGCGAAGACGTAGTCGATGCCGAGCTCCTCGGCGACGGCGCGGGCGACGGCCTCGGAGTCGCCGGTGATCATGGCGACGCGGATCCCGAGCTGCTTCAACCGCTCGACGGCCTCGTGCGATTCGGGGCGGACGGTGTCGGCGAGGGTGAACGCGGCCGCGGGGCGGCCGTCGAGGACGAGGACGACGATCGTCTCGCCTCTCGCGGCGGCCTGCTCGGCGGCGCGGAGCAGCTCCGGCGGCGCGGCCTCGCCCGCCTCGTCGAGGAGCGCCGGCCGGCCGACCAGGACGTGCCGTCCCTGGACGCGGGCGCGGACGCCGACGCCGGGGATGGCCTCGAACGCCTCGGCGCGGGGGAGCGCGAGGCCGCGCCTTGCGGCCTCGGCGACGATGGCGCGGGCCACGACGTGCTCGGAGTCGGCTTCGGCCGACGCGGCCAGGCGGAGCGCGTCGTCCTCGCCCATGCCGGCGACGGTGGCGATGCCGGCGACGCCGTAGTCGCCATGCGTGAGCGTGCCGGTCTTGTCGAAGGCGACGACGTCGAGCTCGCGGGCGCGCTCGAGCGCGGAGCGCTTCCGGACGAGGAGGCCGGCGCGCGCGGCGAGCGTGGTCGAGATCGCGATGACGAGGGGGATGGCCAGGCCGAGCGCGTGCGGGCAGGCGATGACGAGCACGGTCACGAGCCGCTCGATGGCGAACGGAAGGCCGGCGCCCGCGAGGAGCCACGCGATCACGGTGATGGTGCCGGCGCCGATGGCGACGAGGGTCAGCCAGAACGCGGCGCGGTCCGCCAGGTCCTGGGCGCGGGAGCGGGACGTCTGCGCCTGCTCGACCAGGCGCATGATCCCGCCGAGCGCGCTCTCCGCGCCGACGCGGGTGATGCGGACGCGGAGCGCGCCGGAGCCGTTGACGGTGCCGCCGATGACGTCGTCGCCTTCCTCTTTCGGGACCGGGCGCGACTCGCCGGTGATCAACGATTCGTCGACCGTGGAGCGGCCCTCGACGACCACGCCGTCGGCCGGGACGCTGGCGCCGGGGCGGACGAGGACGACGTCGCCCGGGCGGAGCCGGGCGACGGGGACCTGCACCGTTCCGGTGGGCGTCACGAGCTCGGCCATGTCCGGGAGCAGCTTCGCCAGCTCCTGCAGCGCGCCCTGCGCCCGGCCGATGGAGCGCATCTCCATCCAGTGGCCGAGCAGCATGACGTCGATCAGCGTGACCAGCTCGATCCAGAGCGGCGTGCCGACGAGCCCGAAGGTGGCGGCGATGCTGTAGACGAACGCGACGGTGATCGCGAGCGAGATGAGCGTCATCATCCCGGGCCGGCGCTCGCGGAGCTCGGGGACCGCACCCTTCAGGAAGACGAGGCCGCCGTAGGCGTAGATGACGATGCCGAGGACGAACGGCACCAGGCTCGACCCCGGGAAGCGCGGCGCGGTGAAGTGGAGCCAGCGCTGGAGGTCCGGGGAGTAGGCGAGCACCGGGAGGCTGAGCAGCGCGGAGACCCAGAACTTCCGCCGGAACATGGCGGCGGAATGGCCGGCGTGGCGGTCGTGGGCGCCCGCGGCGTGCTCGTGGGCGGCGGGCGCATGCTCGTGGGCGGCGGGCGCCGCGCCCGCGTGGGGGTGAGTCCCGCCGGGCTCCGCCTCGGGGGCGAGCTCCGGGTGCAGGGGATAGCCGGGCTCCTCCGGGACTTCGCCGCCGGCGGGATGCCCGCCGTGGGCGGGATGCCCGCCCTGCGGCGGCGCATCGTGCGCGTGGACCTCCGGGGGATCGGGGGAAGCGCCGGAACCGGCCGGATGCCCGTGGTCGTGGCGGCTCATGGCTGCTCCTGCGTACGCGGAGGCGTGCCGGGCCCGTAGCCGCCGGCCTCGCCTCCGTCGTGGTGCATCCCGTGCTCGTGCTCCGTGGGCGGCGGCGCCGGCATCGGCCGCGCCGCGGCGGCGTGCTCCATGGCCATGGGCGCCGGGCGCAGGCTGGCGAAGACCGCGAAGCCGGCCGACGTGGTCGAGCCGTAGAACGGCGCCAGGTCGGAGGACACGAAGTCCAGGTCGACCTGCGCGCCGATGCCCGGGAGCAGCCCGCGCCCCGGGAACTGGCGCACGTAGCCGACGAACACCTTCCCGACGGGGAAAATACGTCCGCCGAGGCCGCGGTCCTCCGGGAGCGCGAGGTCGTCGCCGGACTTCTGCACCCACTCGGCGCGGCCGAAGACGACGTCGCGCCCGCTCAGCCCGGCGCTGCTCTCGAGGAGCGCCGAGTTCGTCGTGAGGCCGTGGGCCCGGTCCTGCCCCCAGACGAGCGTGGTCGCCCACGGGCTCAGGCCGGCCCGCGGGCGGTGGTACGTCAGCGATGCGGTCGAGCGGTGCACGTCGGCACGCCCGCCGGGCTCGTGGGCTTCCTCGGCGTCGTTCAGGAAGCCGGTCGAGAGCTGGACCGCGACGTTCTCGCTCGGGAGCAGCCAGAGGCGCCCGGCGTACGAGTCGAGCGCGGCCAGGTCGATGTCGTAGCGGTCCTCGTCCGGCTCGCGGGCGTTGAAGATGGAGCCCTCCAGCTTCCACTTCCGCCCGTACACCCCCGCGGTCGCGACGCCGAACGAGATGTGCGTGGCGTCCTGCCAGTGATGGCCGATCGGCGCGAGCGGCCCGGCCATCGCCGAGATGCGGTGCGGGTAGGCGACGGGCCCGAGCGCCGGCTCGCCGGCCGGCGCCCCGTAGAGCTCGAGGGCGACGTCGCGTCCGAGCGCACGGTCGTAGCGCGCCGAGAGCTCCATGAACAGGTCGTGCGGGTGCTGGCGGTCGTGCAGCCGCTCGCCGTGGCAGAGCTCGCCGGTCGCGAGCAGGTCGGGGTAGCCGCACTTCCCCACCGTGAGCGGCTCCGCGCTGAGCATGGCGCGCAGCGCGAGGGCGCCGCCGGCCAGATTCCGGTGCCCCATGGCCATGAACCAGTTCACGCTGCCGAGCTGGCGGTCGCCCCGGTCGCTCCCCTCGTCGATGTACTGGAGGAACGCGTTGCCGTGCAGCATGAGGCGCCATGCCCCCGCGGGGACGTGGAACGCGTACATCGGCGTCGCGTCCGGGAGCCACGCGGTGCCGGAGCCGTCCCGCGTCTCCGGCACGCCGAGCGGACCCGTCATCATCTCGTGGGCGGCGGGGTGCGCGCCGCCGGCGCGTGGCGCGCCGCCGCCGTGCGGGGGCTGCTGCGCCCGAGTCGTCGAAGACGCGACGACGCTCACCATTGTCGCGATCAGAACCGTCCGCACCGAACGCCTCCCGTCCCACTGGCTCCCTGAGTGACTCCCATCCGCCGTCGGGGTGCGCACCCTCCATGCCGGGTAAAACCCTGGTGCCAGCGTCAGCGCTCCGCCGCCGTTTCGCGCGGCCGGATGGACCAGAAACTGCGGGACTCCTGGAGCAGGCTCCTGGAGCAGGGCTGCAAGGGCGCCTACGAGCCGTGCGCAGGCGGAGCCGACGCCCGAACAGCGCTCACGGTAACATGCCCGCGCGCTTCGAGGCCGCGATCTTCGATCTGGATGGCGTGGTCACCTTCACGGCGCGCGTCCACGCGGCGGCTTGGAAGGAGCTCTTCGACACCTACCTCCGCTCCCGCGAGCGGACGCACGCCGAGCCGTTCCGCCCGTTCACCGAGGCGGACTACCGCACCCACGTCGATGGCCGCCCTCGCTCCGACGGCGTGCGCACGTTCCTCGCCTCCCGCGGGATCACGCTCCCCGAAGGTCGTCCCGATGACCCGCCCGAGGCCGAAACGATCGCCGGTCTCGGCAACCGCAAGAACGCGCTCTTCCACGCCCGGCTCCGGGAGATGGGAGTCGAGGTGGACGCCGAGGCGGTCCGGCTCGTCCGCGAGCTGCGGGCGCGCGGGATCCGTGTCGGCGTGGCATCCTCGAGCAAGAACACGGGGCCGATCCTCGAAATGGCGAGGCTCGAGGGTCTCTTCGACGCGCGGGTCGACGGCATCGTGAGCGAACGGCTGCATCTCCGCGGCAAGCCCGCGCCGGACTCCTTCCTGGAGTGCCTCCGGCGGCTGGGCACGCCCGATCCCCGCCGTGCCATGGTCGTCGAGGACGCCGAGGCCGGCGTCGAGGCGGGGCGCGCCGGCGGCTTCGGGCTGGTGCTCGGCGTCGACCGTGGCGGGCGTGCCATCGCCCTGCGCGAGCACGGCGCCGACTGGATCGTCCGCGACTTCCGGGACGTGTCCGCCGAGCGGATCGAGGTCTATCTCGCGAATCGGCCCCATACGCGCCCGAACGCCATCGCCGCCTGGGGCGACGTCGCCGCCGAGCTACGCGGGCGTCGCCCCGCGGTCTTCCTCGACTACGACGGCACGCTGACGCCGATCGTCGACCGCCCCGATTTGGCGGTCCTCTCCGCGGAGATGCGCCAGACGCTCCGGAGGCTCGCCGCCGTCTGGCCGACGGCCGTCGTGAGCGGGCGCGCCCGCGACGATGTGGCCGCCCTGGTCGGCATCGACGCGCTCGACTACGCCGGAGCGCACGGCTTCGACATCGCGGGCCCGGACGTCTCCGGGCCACGCCTCGAGGTCGAGCCCGGGCTGGCGCCCGCGGTGGCCCGCGCCGCCGAGGAACTGCGCAGGCGGACGGCCGCCATCCCCGGCGTCATCGTGGAGGACAAGCGGTTTGCCGCGGCCGTCCACTACCGGCTCGTCGCCGCGGAGCGCGTGCCGGAGGTCGAGCGGATCGTCGACGGCGTGCTCGGCGGCCGGCCGGAGCTGAAGAAGACGCTCGGGAAGAAGGTCTTCGAGCTGCGACCCGCGATCGAATGGGACAAGGGGCGGGCCGTGCGGTGGCTCCTCGACGCGCTCGGCCTGAAGCGGCCCGACATCGTCCCGATCTACGTCGGCGACGACGCGACCGACGAGGACGCGTTCCGCGCGCTCCAGGAGCGCGGGATCGGCATTCTCGTGACCGACACCCCGCAGCCCACCGCCGCGCGCTACTCGCTGCAGGACGTGGTGGAAGTCCGCGAGCTCCTCGAGCGCCTGGCCAGCTTGAAAGCGACGAGCCCGGCATGACGCGATCGGAGCCTGTCCCTGCCCCGCCCGCCGTGCCGCCGCTCGTCGACCCGTGGATCCTCGGCTACGACGGCTTCGACCCCGGGCAGGAGGGGCTGCGCGAGGCGCTCTGCGCACTCGGCAACGGCCTCTTCGTCACGCGCGGCGCCGCCGAGGAGGCCGAGGCCGATGGCGTCCACTATCCCGGCACCTACGTCGCCGGCGGCTACAACCGCCTGGCGAGCGATGTGGCCGGCCAGATGGTCGTCAACGAGGACCTGGTCAACTTTCCGAACTGGCTCCGTCTCACGTTCCGGCCGGAGGACGGCGACTGGTTCCGCCCCGGCGCCGTCGAGGTCCTCGCCTACCGCCAGGAGCTCCATCTCCGCGACTGCGTGCTCGTACGTCGGCTCCGCGTCCGCGACGGGCGGGATCGCGTGACCACGATCGAGAGCCGGCGCCTGGTGAGCATGGGATCGCCCCATCTCGCCGCCATCGACTACCGCATCACGCCCGAGAACTGGAGCGGCGAGCTGCGCATCCGCTCCGAGCTCGACGGGTCGGTCACGAACAGCGGAGTCGCGCGCTACCGCCAGCTCGCGGGGCGTCACCTCCGGGTGCTCGGCGCGGCCGCGGTCGCGCCGGAAGGGGTCCATCTCCTGGTCGAGACGAGCCAGTCACGCATCCAGGTGGCCGAAGCCGCCCGGACGCGGCTCTACGGGAGCGAGGGGAGGATCGAGCCCGAGCGGCGGATCCTCGGCGACCGGCCGGCGCGGATCGGCGAGGAGCTCCGTCTGGCAGCCGCACAGGGCGAGACCGTGCGGGCCGAGAAGGTCGTCGCGCTCTACTCTTCGCGCGACCGCGGCATCGGCGAGCCCGGAACCGAGGCGCGCGCCGCCATCGGCCGCGCACCCGGCTTCGAGGAGCTTCTCGCCGACCACCGCCTCGCGTGGCAGGCGCTCTGGCGCCGCTACGACGTCGAGATCGGGATGGGAGGCCCGGACGACGACCTCGCGCGCGAGCAGCTCATCCTCCGCCTCCACATCTTCCAGCTCCTGCAGACCGTCTCGACGCACACGGTCGGCCTCGACGTCGGCGCGCCGGCGCGCGGGCTGCACGGCGAAGCGTACCGGGGGCACGTCTTCTGGGACGAGCTCTTCATCTTCCCGTTCTACAACTTCCGCACGCCCGCCATCACGCGCTCGCTCCTCCTCTACCGCTTCTACCGCCTCGACGCGGCCCGGGAGAACGCGCGCGGTGCCGGGTATGCCGGCGCCATGTACCCGTGGCAGAGCAGCAGCGACGGCCGCGAAGCGACCCAGCAGCTCCACCTGAACCCGCTCTCCGGCCGCTGGGACCCGGACTGGAGCCGGCTCCAGCGCCACATCGACGCCGCCGTCGTCTACAACCTCTGGCGCTACTACGAGGCGACGGGCGACCGCGCCTTCCTCATCCACTACGGCGCGGAGATGGTGCTCGAGATCGCGCGCTTCTGGTCGAGCACCGCCCGGTGGAACGAGCGCACCGGCCGCTACGAGATCACCGGCGTGATGGGGCCCGACGAGTATCACGAGAAGTACCCGGACGCGGAGGCGGGCGGGCTGCGCAACAACGCCTACACGAACGTGATGGCGGTCTGGTGCCTGCTGCGCGCGCTCGACGTGCTCGAGGACGTCGGCCAGTCCCGCCGCGCCGAGCTCGTCGCACGCCTCCACATCGACGCGGACGAGATGAAGCGCTGGGACGACATCAGCCGCCGGATGACCATCCCCTTCCACGACGACCGGATCATCAGCCAGTTCGAGGGCTACGAGCGCCTCGAGGATTTCGACTGGCCAGCCTACCGCGCGCGCTACGGCGATGTCGCGCGGCTGGACCGGATCCTCAAGGCCGAGGGCGGCACGCCCGATCGCTACAAGGTCTCCAAGCAGGCCGACGTGAACATGCTCTTCTACCTGCTCGGGGCGGACGAGCTGCGCAGCCTGTTCGACCGGCTGGGCTACGCGTTCGACGACGAGGTCCTCCCGCGCAACATCGCCTACTACGTCGAGCGGACCTCCCACGGCTCGACGCTCAGCCAGATGGTCTTCGCCTCGGTCGTCCACGAGCTGGACTGCGACGAGGGCTGCCGCCTCTTCCTGGAAGCGCTCCGCGCCGACGTCGACGACCTCCAGCGGGGCACGACGCCCGAGGGAATCCACCTCGGCGCGATGGCCGGAACGGTCGCGATCGTGCTCCACCGCTACGCGGGGGTGCGGCTCGTGGACGGCGGGGTGATGCTCTCGCCCGAGATGCCCTCCCGGCTCCGGCACCTCCGCTTCCGCGTCCACTGGCGGGGCCGCTGGCTCGACGTCGACCTCACGACCGAGCGCCTGCGCGTCACGGTGGACCGCGACCGGCCCGAGCCCGTTCCGGTGGCCGTCCGCGAGGAGTGGCATCGGATCGACCCGGGTGCGGTCCTGGAGGTCGAGCTGACGGCAAGGGGCGGATGAGCCGGGGAGAGCGCCGGCCGGGCCGGCAAGGCCAGACATAGATTCGGCGTGCCGCGGGTTGGCTGCGCAAACGTGCCACCCGGCGGCCGGGAGGCGCCGCCGTCGCCCTCAGACCGGCGGCTGGCGCCGGAGGTCCTCGAGCATTCGCAGGTACGTGTCCCGGTCGATCTCGCCGCGAGCGTAGCGCTCCTTCAGGATCGCCTCGGCGTCGGCTCCACGGCCGGGCGGCCCGGCGCGTCCCGGGAGGTAGCGGACGGCCAGCCAGACGAGGAAGGCGAGAACCACCAGCCACAACAGCCAGCCGAACATCATACCCCACCCCCACATTCCGCCCGGCCCGCACATCGGGCACCACCACGGTGCCTGCGTGGGCTGGCTCACGTCGAGATAGCCAACGGGAACGAGGCTGAGTGCGGTGATCATGCGATGGCGGTGTCGGCGTCGCACCTACGATTTCAGGTGGCCCCGCGGGTCTCCATGCATGCACCGAGCGTGCCGGCCGGGCAATAGCCGGGCCGCGGCGGGCGCCGGGCCATGTCGTGGCGCCGAGCCAACCATCGACGGGAGCGGGGCCACTTCACGGTAACGGGTCGCCGCGGCGCGAATCGCGGACATCGGGACGGGGTTTGCCCGACAGCACCGGCCCATTGTCCGTGCTAGCGTTCACGGTCCTCCCCGCGCTGCGGGTCCGGAGGCCGGATCCGACGCCGGGTGGCCGGCCGTGGGGCTCCCGGTCTCACGGACGCACGTCGTGCAAATCGGATCCCGGAGGAAAGCATGCGCTCCCGCACGTGGCTGGTCCTGGCGCTGGCGCTCGGCGGCGTCGGGCTTCTGGCGCTCCGTCTCTCGCCGGCGCCGCGCGGCGCCCGCGCCGAGGACGCCCGGACCGGTCCGCCGGTCGCGATCACGGTCTACAAGAGCCCGAGCTGCGGCTGCTGCGGTCAGTGGGTCGAGCACCTGAAGAAGAGCGGCTTCGCGGTGACCGTCGTCGACGTAGACGACGTGATGCCGGTCAAGCAGAAGTACGGCGTCCCGGGTTCCGTCGTCTCGTGCCACACCGCTCGGGTCGGCGGCTACGTGGTCGAGGGGCACGTGCCCGCGGACCTGATTCGGAAGCTCCTGCGCGAGCGGCCGAACGTCGCCGGGATCGCGGCGCCGGGAATGCCCGTGGGCGCTCCCGGGATGGAGCAGGGCGGAAGGAAGGAGCCGTACGACGTGGTCGCGTTCGACCGGAGCGGCCGCACGACGCCGTACGCACGCCGGTAGCCGTGATCTGCCACGTGCTGCTCCCCGTCCTCCGGAACGTGAGCCGGCCTCAGGGTCGCTCCGGTGGGAGGCCCTGCTTTACCGGATCGGCTGGGCAGCCCTGTCCGGGTCGGGTGCCTTCTCTTCGAGGCTGGTGAGGTTCTTCACGTTACCGCAAAGGAGACTGTGATGTCACGGCGATTTGCCGGTGTGATCGCCCTCGTGGCGAGTGCCATGGCTCTGGGCAGCTGTGGCGGTAACGACCCCGCGGCCCCCGCCGACCTCACCGCGCTCGCCGCCGTCACCCCGGCCGGCGGCACGATCGACGTGAACACCGCGGGGCCCGTCACGGTCACGTTCTCGCATGCGATGATGGCGGGAACGGAGATTTACGCCGCGCTGCACGAAGGCGACGTGGCCGGACCCGTCGTCGCCGGAACCTGGGCGTGGTCGGCCGAGCACACGGTGCTCACCTTCACTCCGTCGTCGCCGCTCGAGGCGAAGACGAGGTACACGATCCATATCGGCGGCGGCATGAGGGATGCGAGCGGCCGCACGGTCGACATGGACCCCGGCCGGCACATGGGCGGAGAGTGGGCCACCCGCGGGATGATGAGCGGCGGCGGGATGATGGGCGGGACGGGGTCCATGATGGGTCCCGGCTGGCAGCACCCTAACGGGACCTACGGCATGGTGTTCGGCTTCACGACGGGCTGAGGTGCGGCATTCTCAGGCCCCGCCGTCGGGAATGGAGCCTCCTGGTCGTCCACCGACCCCACCGGAGGTGACAGATGCGGCTCGAAAGCAGACTCCTCGGCCTCGCCGCCGCGGTCGCTGCGGCAGTGTCCTACGCGATCTGTGCCCTGGCCGTCGCCATCGCTCCGCGTGCCGTCGCCGACGCGTTCAGCTATGTCCTGCACATCGATCTCACGGGCCTGGCTCGGCGGGTGACGTGGGACAGCTTCATCGTCGGCATCATCGCCTTCAGCCTGGTCATCGGCCTGCTGGTCGCGCTTGCGGCGACCATCTACAACGCGCTGCTCGGCCGGGCGGTATCGGGCGAGACGCACGCAGCGTAGCTGGCCAGCGCCCGGCCCTTCGCGCGGCTCCGCGCTGGCGCGGGGTCGCGCGAAGGGCCGCGCGAAGGGCCTGGCGAAGGGCCGCGCGAGCGGCAGCGCCGGATGAGTGGGCCCCCGCTCACGGTCCGAGGCACGCCCCGATCGAAACCGACGGGGTGAGTCACCGCCCCCGCGCCTCTCCTCAGTCCCCGCCGGCCGG
>DASTKT010000165.1:0-82908 GCA_035715725.1 Longimicrobiales bacterium
CGCTCGGGCGGGCACTTCCCTGCCGGCGTGGTCGTGTGCGCGCCACCACATTTGTTTCCAGGAGCACGCCCGGAGCGACGCGGTCGGCGTCACGGAAATGGCTCGCGGATGCGCAGCGGGGCGGCTCGGTTCGCGCCCGAGCCGCCCCGCTGCGCATTGTTCCGGCGGGCCCGAGCGACCTACTTCCCCGCCGCGCGCTGCGCGGCCGCCTGCGCCTCCGCGAGCCGCATCTCGACGACCTGGTGCTCGGGGACGGTGTCCGGCGTCATGGCCAGGAGCTTCTGATAGAGCGTGGCGGCGCCGGCCGCGTCGCCGTGCTGCAGCCGGAGCATGGCGGCGGCGTCCAGGGCCTGACGGCGCTGGTAATCGAACGGCGCCTTCTCGGCGATGCGGAGATAGGTGCCCTCCGACTGCTTGAGGTCGTTCTGGGCCTCGTACGACGCCGCGAGGAGGAACGCCCCGGTCGCGCCCAGGGGGCTCTCCAGGTCCTCGGCCAGGGGGCGAGCCGCGTTCGCGGCGTCCTGCGCCCTGCCCTGCTCGAGGGCGGTGCGGGCGAGGAGGAGCCGCGCCTCGGACTCGGCCTTCGTGCCGCCGTACTTCGCGACGAAGGTGCCGAGATCCCGGTTCGCCAGCGCGGGGTTCCCGCTGGCCGCGACCTGGCGGATCCGGTCCAGCTCGGTGTTCGCCTGGTCCTCGAGGCGCCCCCGGTAGCTGCGGTAATAGAGGGTCACCAGCGCGGCCACGACGAGGACGGAGGCGGCGATGACGAGGAGACGCGCGTTGCGGCGGGCCCACGTGGATGCCTCGAGGATCCCGGCGACGAATTTGTCCTCGTCGACGGACGGTGCGTGGGACCGGATCGTGGTGTGTCGGGCCATGACTCGCGAACGGTTGTGAGGCCGGAACACCGCCGCTCGGGCGCCTCGGCACGGGCGGTGGTGGAAACCTGCAAACTTACAAAATATCTGATCTTAGCGGCTCCGTCAACCGTGCGCGGCGCCGGAGGTGTCGGGCCGCGGGGGCGTAGGCGTCGGCGGCGAGACCGGGCGGCCGAGGAGCGGCGGTGGCTGCGCCGGCCGCGGCGTCGGAGTCGGCTGCGCGGGCCGCGCGGGGGCGGGCTCCGGTGTGACGGCGCGGCGGCCGCCGGGAACGGGCGCGGCCGGCGTGGGTCGAGCCGGAGTCGGCTGAGCGGGGGTGGGCTGAGCCGGTGTGGGCTGCGCGGCGGCGGGCTGCCCGGGGGCGCCGGGCGCGGTCGGGGCGCCAGGGCCGGCAGGCGGGGCGCCGGGCTGCCCGGGGGTGGCGACGGCGGTGGAGCTGGGGGCGGTGGTTGGAGGTGGCGGAACGCGCGGGCCGCTGCCGGGCCGGGTGGCGCCGGCGCGGGCGAAGCGGGGCTCCGGATACGCCGGCATGGCGCGCTGCGGGAGGTTGTCACGCAACGTGAAGACGTAGAGGTTATCTCCGCGTGGCGTATCGAGTTGGTGGTTCCCACCGGATGCTACGGCTACGTACTGGACACCGTTGATCGCGTAGGTGATGGGCCCGCCGCTGACGCCGGCGCCGGTGGGGTACTGCCAGAGGAGGTTGCCGTTTTCGGCGTCGAATGCATCGAAGGCGCCGTCGGCCTGGCCGACGAAGACGAGGTCGCCGGCGGTGGCGAGGACGCCGGCGAGGTTGGGGCGAGGCGTCTGACGCTGCCAGCGGATCTGGCCGGTGGTCATGTCGACGGCGGAGACGATGCCGAACTGTTCGGAGCCGGGGAGGTAGCGGATGCTTCCGCCGAGCCACATGCGGCCAGTCTCGAGTGGCTGAGGCGCGCGGACCGCGACCATGGGCTGATTGAGGGCGAGCAGGTAGACCAGGTTGCGCGTCGGCGAGTAGGCGACCGGGGACCAGCCGACGCCGCCGTTGGCACCGGGGAGCATGCGAACGCCGGAGTCGGTGGGCGGCGCGAAGAGGTTCTCCTGCGGGACGAAGTTGTCGGACCTGAGGACCGGGCGTCCGTTGGCGGCATCGACGACGTAGACCCATCCGGTCTTGCCGGCGTGCCCGACGTAGGCCCTTCCCTGTCGGGTGAAGAGGAAGGGAGGGCTTCCGGGGCTCAGGTCCCAGACATCGTGGGGGAGGTACTGGAAGTACCACTTCAGCTTCCCGGACTGCCCGTCGAGGGCGACGATGGAGCCGGTGTAGAGGTTGTCGCCGGGGCGCGGCTCGCCGTTGAGGTCGGGCGAGGGGTTGCCGACGGCGAAGAAGAGGGTGTTGGTGGCGGGGTCGTAGGCGGGGGTCATCCAGACCGGGCCGCCGCCGTGGAGCCAGGCGCTGGCGAACTGCCACTGGTTCTCGCGCTCGTGCGCGACGTTGCGGTTGAGCGGGGTGCCGAAGGGGTCGGTCTCCTTGAAGCTGCCCCACCAGCCGTTGGGCGCCTCGTCGGGGGCGGGGATGGTATTCCAGAGCCAGAGGCGGTTGCCGGTCTCGGCGTCGAAGGCCGCGACGCGGCCGCGGACGCCGAACTCGCCGCCGCTCAGGCCGACGAAGACCTTCCCGGCGTAGGCGAGCGGCGCCATGGTGATGCTGGCGGGCTCGTCGGAGAGGCTGTCGACGAGGGGGGCCGTCCAGACGACGGCGCCGTTGCGGTTGTTCAGGGCGACGAGGCGGGCGTCGAGCGTGCCGACGTAGAGCTTGTCGCCCCAGGCGGCGACGCCGCGGTTGTTGGGGCCGCAGCAGAGGGGGACGGGCCGGAGCTTCGGGACGTACTCCCAGAGCTTCTCGCCGGTGGCGGCGTTGAGCGCCACGACGTGGCTCTCCGGGGTCGTGAGGTACATGACCGTACCGACGACGAGCGGCGTGGTCTCGAAGGATTCGGAGATTCCGGTCTGGTAGAGCCAGGCGAGCTGCAGGTCACCGACGTTCTGGCGGTTGACCTGATCGAGGCTGGAGAAGCGCTGGTTGTTGTAGCTCCCGCCGTACGTCGGCCAGCTCGCGGCGGCGGGAGTGGAGCGCAGGAGCGTATCGGTGGCGAGGGCGAAGTCGGGGCGGATCGCGACGGGCTGGGTTCCGGCGACGCGGCGGAGCACGCCGCCGCCCGCGCTTTCCTTGTCCCGGTTGCACGCGGCGACGACGAGGAGCGCGAGGAAGGTGAGGACGAAGTGGCGGAGCATGCGAGGCATCATGGTCGTCGGATCCGGTGCGAGCGCCGACGCGGCCCGTCGCTAGGCGGGCCGGCGGGGCGATTTTGCAAGACGGAGGCCACCTTGCGGCGTAGCGGCCCACGGAACCCACGGCTGGCGTATGGCTTGCATGGACGCGCGCGAGCAGCGACCGCTGCCAAACGGCCGGCAGATGGAGCGGCTCGGAGATGAGGACGACCGTCGAGACGCGGAGGGGGCGGGTGTGCCTGCTCCTGGCCGTGCTCGCGGCCCTGCCAGGCTGGGGCTGCGCGCTGCGCTCGCCGGGCGCCGGCGCGACCTCCCAGCTCGAGCGCCACGCCGGGGAGAATATCGGCGCGGTGGCGTTCCGCAATACGGGGCCGTACACGGCGGACACGCTGCGTACGGTAGTGCAGACCAAACCAACGCGCTGCAACCTGTTGGGCCTCCCCATCTGCATTCCTTTCACGAGTATCGGACGGGAACGCCACGCGCTGGACCCCGGGACGGTGACGCGGGACGTGCAGCGGCTCGAGCTGTTCTACCGCATCGGCGGGTTCTTCGGGACGCGCGCGGCGACGGACGTGCAGCCGGCGCCGGACCGCAAGGGCGTGGTCGTCACGTTCGTGCTGGCGCCGGGCGACTCGGTGTTCGTGGACTCGCTGCGCGTGGTGGGGACGGACACGATCCTGCCGCCGGACTCGGCGGTGAAGCTGCTGCCGCTGAAACCCGGTGAGCTGTTCAACCTGGGGGCGTTCCAGGCGTCGTCGGACACGCTCCTGCGGCGGCTGACGCAGCACGGCCACACGAACGCGCAGGTGCTGCGGAACTACACCGTCGCGGGGCGGCGCGCGGTGGCGGAGCTGGAGGCGATCCCCGGGCCGCAGGTCCGCGTGGATTCGATCCTCGTCGTGGGGACGGAGAACCTCTCGCGTGCGACGGTGCTGCGGCAACTGGAGTTCCGGCGGGGGGACCTGCTGGTGACATCGCGGCTCACGCGGAGCCAGCGGAACCTCTACAACCTGGATCTCGTGCAGGTGGCGAGCGTGGCGCCGGCGCCCGACTCGCTGCAGCCGAACCCGGCGGACAGCACGCACTCGGCGGTGCTGGTGCAGGTGGTCGAGGCGCCGGAGCACCAGGTGGAGGCCGCGGTCGGGTTCGGCACCGTGGAGTGCTTCCGGGGGGAGGGGAGCTGGGTGGACCGGAGCTTCCTCGGCAGCGGCGGGCGGCGGCTGGAGCTGCGTGTCTCGGCGAGCAAGCTGGGCGTCAACACGGGGCTGCGAAACGGCATCTGCCAGGCGTACCAGGGCGACCCGGCGGAGCGGGCGGTGGACTATCGGATCGGCGGGACGCTGACGCAGCCGTACTTCCTGAGCCCCCGCAACACCCTCTCGCTGAGCGGGACGGCGGAGCGTCAGTCGGAGCCGAACACGTACCAGCGGATCGGGCAGTCGGGGCAGCTCTCGGTCGGGCGCACACTGTCGCCACAGGAGGTGTTGACGGCGGCGGTCAGCGTCGGGCGGGGGCTCACGCGGGCGAGTCCTGCGTTCTTCTGCAACTTCCTGCTCGTGTGCACGCCGGAGGACGTGGAGCAGCTCCAGCGGGAGCGGTGGAGCAACCGGCTTGGGGTCCGGTACGCGCTGGATCGCGCGAACGCGGCCGTGGACCCGAGCCGCGGGTACCGGGTGGGGACGGGGCTGGACTGGTCCGCGCGTTGGCTGGGCTCGACGGCGAGCTTCGTCCGGTGGACCGGCGACGGCGAGCGCTACCATGCGCTGCGGCCGGGGTGGGTGGTGGCGGCGAGCCTGCGGCTGGGGAGCACGTTCAGGGTCGTGGGCGACGACCCGCGGCGCAATTTCCTGGCGCCGGAGGAGCGGTTTTACGCCGGCGGCGCTTACAGCGTCCGGGGATTCGGGCAGAACGGGCTCGGGCCCGGCGTCTACGTGTCGGATACCGTGCCGGAGCGGCTCAGGGCGCTGCCGCCGGACAGCGTCGACGCGAGCTTCGTCCCGCTCGGGGGGACGGCGTTCGGGATCGCGAACCTGGAGCTGCGCCTTCCCTCCCCGGTGTTCCCCGAACGGATGCGGCTGGCGCTGTTCGTGGACGCGGGCTCGGTGAGCCTCGGGACGGTCGGCGACCTGGCGAAGGACGTGTGGCGGGTCACGCCGGGAGGCGGCGCGCGGATCGGCACGCCGGTGGGCCCGCTTCGCCTGGACGTCGCCTACAACCCCTACGGTCCGACGCGCGGGCCGCTGTACGGCACGCTGAACGGCGATCTCGTCCGCGTCGCGGACGGGTTCGAGCCGCCGGGAGGCGGGTTCCTGAGCCATTTCCGCCTCCACCTCGCCGTCGGGCAGGCGTTCTGAGATGAGTCGGCGACGGACGCGTCCGCCGGCCGCCCTCGCGGTGCTCGGGGTGGTGCTGGCCGCCGGGGTCGCGGTCCTTCTGGCGGTGTGGTGGGCCGCGCGGGAGCGGAGCGTGCCTGGGCCCGCCGCCCGCCGGGAAGAGGCCGCTCCCTCCCCCGCCGCCGCGGCGCGCGCGCCGCTGCCGGTGCCCGCGGCGAGGGGCGAGATCGGCGAGTTCGACGTGCGCATTGCCCGGGTGCTGGCCCGGGACCGGCTGTCGGACCGGCCGATGCCGGAGCCGGCGCGCGTGCGGGTGACGGGGATCGACTGGCTGGAGTCGAACGGGAGCCGATTCTTCCGGGCGCGCGAGGTCGCGGGCGGTCTCGATCTCTCCGCGGCGCTGTACCGCCACGTCGTGGCGCGGAACGTCACGGCGCGCGATCCGGAGGTCTACCTCTCGCGGGCGGCGGGCGACACGGCGTGGAATTACGAGCGCGTGCTGGCCCGGCTGCTGGCTCCGAGCGAGGCGGAGCTGGCGGCCTCGCGGGCCGGGCTGCCGCCGCCGCCGAAGTCGCGCGTCGCCGTGCTGGGCCTCACGATCGAGCATGGCTACGCCGCGGTTCGGCTCGCGGAGCGGGCATTCGAGTTCGAGGGAGTCGAGGGACGCCTGCCCGAGGTGCGGCTGTCGGGTCCGGCGCTCCCCGAGCCGCTCGTGCGCGTGGCGGGCGGGAGCGCGACGCTGGTCGTGCCCGCGTCGAACGTGCGGCTGCCGTTCCGGGTTGCGGAGGCGGTGTTCCGCTTCCCGGAGAACGAGACGCCGTTCGAGGTCGGCGAGGTGGCGTGGGGCGAATCGCGGCTCGTCGGCGTGCGCGGGGCATACGATCCGCGGGCCCCGGGGCTCGGGATCACCGCCGAGGGGCGGGCGGACCCGATCCGCCTCGCCGACCTGAAGGCGTTCTCGCCACAGATCGAGGCGGAGGGCGGCGGCACCCTGACGTTCGCGGTGCAGCCCACGCCGAGCGCAGGGCTTCGCGTGAGCGTGCGCGACCTCGCGCTGGTGTCGGGCGGCTCGCGGGTGACGGGCTCGCTCACGGCGACGGTGCTGGGCACGGCGAAGCCGGCGCTCGAGGCCGCGGGGCTGAGGCTGGAGCCGCTCGAGCTCGCGCTGGTGGAGCGGCTGACGGGACGTCGCCTGCCGTATGGCGGACGCATTACCGGGCGCGTGAGCGGACGGGGCGGCGACCTCTCCTTCGAGCTGGAGGCGTGGCTCACGACCGCGAGCGTGACCGAGCCGTTCCGCGTCGGGCTGACCGGGGAGGCGTTGTTCGGCCCGGCGGGACCGGTGCTGCGCCAGGCGACGGCGGAGCTGCGCGAGGCGCCGCTCGCGGCGCTCCGGGCGATCGCGCCGTCGCTGCCGGTTCAGGGGGCGGTGAGCGGGGAGATCGCGATCACGGGCCCGCCGACGCGGGCGCCGCTGACGCTGGACGTGCGGCTGTCGGCGGCGGGCGGCGTCGCGATCGTGCGGGGGACGCTGGATCTGACCGGCCCCGTGGCCGCGTACGACCTGAGCGGGCGGGTGCTGGGGATCGATCTCTCGCGCCTGGTCCAGCCGCGCCTCCCGCCGGCGAGCCTGACGGCGGGATTCCAGGTGAAAGGGCGTGGCTTCGAGCCGGCCACGGCCGCGGCCACGTTCCGGGCGGCCGGGCGGTTCAGCGGGTGGAGGACGGACCCGGACGACGTGCTCCTGCTCCGGGGAGGCATCGCGGGCGGGACGTTGACGCTGGACACGCTGACGGCGGGGCTGGCCAGTGCCCGGGCGACGGCGGCGGGCCGGTGGCCGTTCTCCGCGGCAGGGAGCGGGTCGATCCGTTACGCCGTCGCGGTGACGGACCTGAATCCGTTCGCGCAGTATCTCCCGGTCGGCGCGGGCGTCGAGGCCAAGGGCGCGCTGGCGGCGGCGGGGACACTGGGCGGGACGCTCCAGCGGCCGGACGTGCGAGGCGACTTCGCGCTGAACGGCGTGCGGGCGGGCCAATGGGCCGTGGCCGGCGCGGGCGGCCGCTTCGCGGTGGTGCTGGGCGACTCCACGCCGAACGTCCTGGTCGAGGGACGAGCGACGGGCGTGGAGACGCCGACGACGGTGGATCTCCGGGCGGTCGAGGCGTCGGTGGCGCTGGCAGAGCCGCGGTTGGCGGTGACGCTCCGAGGGGACCGCGAGGGAGGCGGCGTGATCCAGGTCGCGGCGACGGGGTCGATCCCGCCGACCGGGGAGCGCCGCGTGCAGCTGACCCAGTTCGTGGCGGACCTGGGGGGCGGCCGCTGGCAGCTCCAGGCGCCGGCAGAGGTCGCGTGGGTCCCGGGCGGACGCGTGGACGTCCGCAACCTGGAGGTGCGGAATACGCGCGGCTCCGGGCTGGTGTCGCTGAACGGCACGCTGGCACCGGCGGAGGTGACGAGCTACCGCCTGAGGGCGGAGGCGTTGCCGATCGGCGATCTGCTGCGGCTCGCCGAGGTGCGGACGCCGGCGAGCGGGCTGCTCTTTGCCGACGCCGAGGTCCATGGTCCGGGGCCGACGCCGCTGGTGCGCGCCCAATTCCACGTGGAGCAGGGGAAGATTCAACGCTTCGACGTCTCGGCGCTGCAGGGCGAACTGCTCTTCCAGGCCGGCCGCCTCACCGCGAGCGCGCAGGCGACCCTGGCCGAGGGCGGAAGGCTGCGGCTCGACGCGGCGTTGCCGGCGTCGTTGACGCTGGGACTGCGGCCGGACATCCGGGTGCTGGGCCGGGGTCCGGCGCAGGGCTCGCTGGAGGCCGAGTCGCTGCCGCTGGCGATCCTGGAGCCGCTGGCGCCGCAGGTCGAGGACGTGACCGGCCAGCTCAACGCGCGGATGACGCTCAGCGGGAGCGCGGACCGGCCGGTGCTGGCCGGCTCGGCCGTCCTGGCCGGCGGCTCCGTGCGGGTGCCGGCGACCGGGCAGCGCTACACGAACATCGCCGGGCGGCTCACGCTCCGGGACCGGCGGATCGAGGTGGACAGCGTCCGCGCGCAGAGCGACGGCTGGCTGGTGGCGTCGGGGGCCGTGGACTTCCCGGAGCTGAACAACCCGACGGCGGATCTGGGGCTGCGGTTCGCGCGGTTCCGACCGATGGCCGCGAAAGGCCGGCAGGGCGCGGCGGTCTGGGGCGAGCTGGACGCGCGAGGGCCGATGCGGTCGCTGACCGTGACGGGCGCGCTACGCCTGGATGACGGGACGATCGTGCTCCCGGCGTCGACGGGCCAGGACATCCTCACCACGAGCCTGGCGGAGGCGGAGCCGGCGCCAGTGATGGGTCAGGCGACGCAGGCGGTCGCGGTGGCGCCGTTCGGCGGGAACGTCCGGGTGTCCGGCCTGCGGGTGACGTGCGGCAACGACCTGTGGTTCGAGACGGAGGAGGCGCGGCTCCAGCTCTCCGGCGAGCTGACGGTGAATAGGGCGCCGGACGGGCCCGTGGCGGTGGTGGGGACGCTCACGGGGCAGCGAGGCACGTTCACACTCACGGCCGGCCCGCTCCTGGTGCGGCGGCTCGACATCGCGCGGGCGGAGATCCGTTTCTTCGGCGGGGAGGAGCTGAACCCCGGGGTCGACGTCGTCGCCACGCAGACGGTGCTGGACGCGCAGCAGCGGCCGTTCGACGTCGAGGTGCGGGTGACCGGCACGCTGCAGCGGCCGCGGCTCGCGCTGGCGACGGCGGAGGGCGTGCAGCTCCCGGAATCCGAGCTGCTCAGCCTGCTGGTCTTCGGGACGCGGAACACCACGGGGTCGGCACTGCTCCCGGCCGAGCAGCGGAGCGCGCTGTTGCAGCAGACGCTGTTCGGCGGACTGGCCGAGCTGGCGAGCATGCAGCTCGAGTCCGAGCTGCTCTCGGCGGGCCTGCCGCTGGACATCTTCGAGATCCGGCCCGGCTTCCAGGGCGGCGTCGTCGCGCCGACGGTGGTGGTCGGGCGCGAGGTCACGCGGGACGTGTTCCTGACGGTGGAGTACGCCGTGGGCGTGCTGTTCGGGACCGAAGGCCCGACCCGCTCGCTGGGCCCGACCGTGAGCCTGGTGTGGCGCGCGACGCCGCAGTGGACCGCGACGTTCAGTCGGGGTCCCGTTACGCGGGGGCCGGCGTACGGCGCGTTCCTGCCGGCCCCGCCCACGAAAGCTCAGCTCAGCGTCGAACTGCGTCGGCGATGGACGTACTGAGCGGCGGTGGCGCGGGGGCCACCTCGTCGCTCACGGGGACGTCCTTGGCGCGGAGGATGGCGGCGTCGAGCAGCGCGGCGCGGAGCCGGGTGACGGACTCCTGGCTGACCGCCTGCTTCGGACGGAACGGTTCCGCGGAGGGCGGCAGCGCCTCCTCGACCCAGCGTGGCGTGCCCGGCCAGAGGAACAGGGAGCGGGCGAAGCGGGTGGCCTCGGCGACGTCGCTCCGATCGGCGACGCCGAAGATGCGGACGCGGCTGTCGTCGGCCTCGATGCCGCAGTGGAGGAGCGCGCGCCGGATCTTGGCGACGACGTTGCCGTGCGGCGCGAGGATGGTAACGGGCCCCTGGGCGGCGCGCCGTGCGAGCTGGCGCACGAGGTCCGGCGCCAGCGTGGTCTCGACGATCAGCCGGTTGGGGCTCAGCAGTGCGAGCTCGGCGGCGTGGTACGGCGTGGTGACGAGGAGCGGCGCCTCGAGGAGGAGCGGATCGGAGGGGTGGAGCTCCTCGAGGACGCAGGGCGTGGCGCGGACGCCGAGGCGCTCGCGGAGCTCGACGGCCACGGCCTCCGCCTGCGGCCAGTCGCACTCGACCACGGGGAGCCGCATGCGCTCGACCTCCGCCATGGCCGTCACCAGCCGGAGGATGCTGCGGGTGTCGAGGCCGAGGGCGGCGGCGCCGTCGTAGGTGTTCTCGAGCCAGCGCCGGTAGAGGCGCTCGAGCGGGCCGACGGGCTGTGCGCCGCCCGGCGGGCTGAGATAGACCCCGGACCGGGCGCGCACGCGGACCAGTCCCTCCTCCTCGAGGCGGCGATAGGCGGCGGCTGCGGTCTTGCGATCGACGCTCTCGGCCTCGGCGATCTCGCGGATGCTGGGGAGTCGGTCGCCCGGACGCCAGTGGCCGAGGAACCTCCCGGACACCATGCGTTCCCGCAGGCGGTCCAGGATGATCGCACCGGCGACTTGCTCTCTTGCCATAATGCCTCCGGCTGGGAAGACAGGGTGGGCGGAAATCCAGGGCCGCAAGAAGGGTTCCAATCTGGATCGGAGCAGACCTCGTGACGCTCGTCCTTCTGATCCCGCTGCTGTTGCAGGCGCCGCCGCAGGACTCGGCGGCCCTGGTCAAAGCGGCGAAGCGGGCGCAGGCGCAATACGAGTACCTGGCGCGGAGTCGGGCGCCGATCCGGATGGCGCCGAGCGGGCGCCAGCCGTGCGACGAAGTGGTCGGGCGCTTCTGCCTGTTCTTCGACTCGAACGAGCGGGACACGCCGCTCCCACCGGAGCCGCTGCCAGCGACGCGGGCGCGGAAGGAGGCGGTGGTAGCGCTCACGCGGGCGGCCGAGCGGTCGCCGATGGAGGCGCGGGTCGCGCGGAGCCTGGTGCGCGACCTGGTGGAGGACGGGCGGCCGGCGGAGGCGCTGCAGGCCGCGCGGCGCTTCGCCTGGGCCACGGCGGACACGCTGTGGGGCCGGCTGCTGCTGGGCTTCGCGCTGCACGCGGTGGAGGAGGACACGGCGGCGGAGCGGGAGTTCGCGGCGGCGGTGCCGCGGCTCCCGGAGCGGGAGCGCAAGCGGTTGCGCATCGACGCGCTGCTCTCGCCGGACGAGCGGGCGCGGGTGCGGCGGCTGGAGGGGACGGCGCGGGCGTCGTACGAGGCGGCGCTCTGGCGGCTCTCGGATCCGCTCTACCTCACGCCGGGGAACGAGCGGTGGGTGGAGCACGTCGCGCGCTACGTGTGGTCGCGCATGCTGGAGGAGGCGCCGGTCGTGACCGGAATGCTGTCGTGGGGCGACGACCTGGAGGAGCTGACGCTGCGGTACGGCGTGCCGCGGGGGCGGGAGCGGACGCCGAGCTTCGGGATGGGCTTCGAGCCGGACCGGCTGGTGGAGCGCTACGACCCGGCCTCGCTGGCGTTCGTGCCGGAGTCGCTGCTGCTGGCCGGGGTGCGCGGCCCGCCCGACCCGGGCGCGCCATGGGAGGCCGAGGCGCTGCGCTCGCGGACCGGGTACGCGCCGTCCGCGGCGCGGAAGGTCGTGCACCTGGCGCACCAGCTCTCACGCTTCCCGGCGGGGGATTCCGTGGTCGTGCGCGTCGACGCTTCCCTGCCGCTGGACTCGCTCGCCGAAGGCGCGGCCACGGCGCCGGCGGGGATGTTCGTGCTGCCGGGCCCGGCCGCGCTGCTCCGCGGGGACACCGCGGAGGTGAGCGAGGTGCGGGCAAGGGCCAGCGCCGTCGATTCCGGCCACGCGCTCGCGGTCACGATGCAGGCGACGCTGCCGCCGGGGAGCTACGTGTACTCGGCGGAGGCGCTGGAGCCGCGCTCGCGGCTGGCGGGCGTGGCCCGGCACTCGGTCGTGCTCCTCGCGCGGGCGGGGCGGCCGGCGCTGTCCGACATTCTGGTGGCGTTCCCCTTCCCCGCCGGCGCGGCGCCGAAGGGGCGCGACGACGCGGCGCTGCGCGGACGCGGCAACCTGGCGATCGACGTGGGCGAGACGGTCGGGCTGTACGCGGAGGTGAGCGGGCTGGCCGCGGCGCCCGGCGACATCCGGCGCTACCGCGTGCAGCTCGAGCTGGTGCCGCTCGAGGCGCCGCCGGCCCCGGCGCGCGCGGTCTCGTGGCTCGCGCGGGCGCTCGGGCTCGCGAAGGGTGGGACACGCCAGGTCCGGCTCGCGTGGAGCGGCGAGGCACCGGCGACGCTGCAGCCCGTGGTCCTCACCACGAACCTGGAGCTGCCGCGTGTCTCGCCCGGGCTGTACGGGCTGACGGTGACGGTGACGGACGCGGTGGGCGGCGGGTCGGCCCGCTCGGAGCGCCACATCCGGATCGCGGCGCGGCACTGAGGCGGCGCGACGGCCCCGGAGCCCGCTGGCGGCGAGTCGCCGGGACTCCTCAGACCACGTAGAGGCCGCCGAGGAGCGCGCCGTAGGCGACGTGGGCGAGCAGCGCGATGAGCGGCGTGCGGCGCCCGTAGTGGATGGCCAGGAAGCCGGGCGGCTGCAGGAGGCGGGTCGGCGTGGGGCCCTGCCGCTCGCTGGCCATGCGCGGGTGGACCGCGGGGAGGAGCGGCAGCACGACCACCAGCACGAAGAGGCCGTGCAGCAGGCCGGCGAGCGCGCCGAGCCACCAGGTGGCCCGACCGAGCGTCTCGAAGGCCATCACGTAGACCAGCGCGAAGATCCAGCCGTTCAGGAAGTGGATGCCGATGCCGGCGAGCATGGCCCGGTCGCGGTCGGGGGTCACCATCGTGCCGAGCAGGAATGGGATGCTCATACGCGAGAGGCCGACGACCTGGGAGCCGGCCATGAGCGTGGTCAGCACGGTCGTGGCGGCGAAGCCCCAGAGGAGCGCGGCCGGCACGTTCACACGCGCCTCCGCTCCCGGGGCGCGGCGGCGGCCAGCGCACGCGACGGCTGCGCGCCGATCTTCCGCGCGATCGTGATGGCGGCGTTGATCAGGCCGATGTGGGTGAACGCCTGGGGGAAGTTGCCGAGGGCGGCACCGCTGACGGGGTCGATCTCCTCGGCGAACAGGCCGACGTCGTTGGCGTAGCCGAGGAGCTGCTCGAGCTCGGCCATGGCGCCGTCGACGTCGCCGGCGCGCGCCCGGCACTCGATCGCCCAGAACGTGCAGATGCCGAACGCCCCCTCGCCCGGTGGGAGCCCGTCGGCGGCGAGATAGCGGTACAGCAGCGGGCCCTCGCCCAGCGCGCCACGGACGCGCCGGTACGTCCCGATCATCCGCGGCGAGGCGGCGTCGGCGTACTGGAAGTTCGCGAGCTGCAGCAGGCTGGCGTCGACGTCGTCGCCTTCGAACGTGGTGACGTAGCTGCCGAGCCGCTCGTTGAAGCCGTGCTCCTCGACGGCGCGGCGGATGGCGTCGGCCTCGCGGCGGAAGCGCTCGACGGGG
The DNA here is from genome assembly GCA_035715725.1 of Longimicrobiales bacterium. Taxonomy (GTDB): domain Bacteria; phylum Gemmatimonadota; class Gemmatimonadetes; order Longimicrobiales; family RSA9; genus JADGGV01. The sequence goes on from DASTKT010000165.1 coordinate 13,618, forward strand.
ACCTTGATGTGACCGCGGTCGTGGAGCTGGGCGAGGCGGTCGAGCGCGATCCAGCACATGACCTTCGAGAACGTGTGATGGCGGGGGCGTGCGCGGGCCTCCCAGATCCCGTGGTCGGGCTCGCGCCAGAGGATGCAGGCGGTCTCGCCGAGGCCGACGAGAACGCGGCCGGTGCGGCGGTCGAGCTTGCCGCCGTGCATCACGAAGCGCAGCGCGGCGTCGGCGACCTCACCGTAGACGTCGAGCTGAACCTGGCGCTGGGCGAGGTTGCCGATGCGGACCGGGCGACTGCCGGCGTAGCCGTCGAGCTCGGGGAGCGTGCGCTCGCGGAGGTCCGTGCCGCCGTAGACGTCGTAGAGGACGCGCAGCTCGGGCCACGTGAGGCGCGTGGCGTGAAGGAGCCAGGCGAGGAAGCCGCCGGCCTCGATCGTGTAGCCGAGGCCGAGGAGCGCGCGGACGGTGAGCGACGCGTCGCGGAGCCAGCAGTAGCGGTAGTCCCAGTTGCGCACGCCGCCGCGCTTCTCCGGGAGCGACGTCGTGGGCGCGGCGACGATGGCGCCGGACGGCGCGAACGTCAGCAGCTTGAGCGTCAGCGCGCTGCGGCGCACCGCCTCGAGGAATGGGCCGTCGTAGGCGCAGTCGGCGATCCAGTGCTCCCACCAGGCGACGGAACGGTCGGCGAGCTGCCAGAGCACGGGCGGGGGCGGGGCGAGGACGGCAGGGAGGCCGTCCGAGTAGGCGAGAGAGATCGCGCGGCGGTCGCCGGCCGAGAGGTGGACGCGGGCGGCGGCCACCGCCTCGGCGGCATCGACGGAGAGAGGCACGTCGCCCTGGAGGACGAGCACCTGGCGCCCGTGCGAGTAGACGAGCCCGAGCGGGCCGCGATCCATGAGATGCGGCATCTCGCGAGCGTAGTCCGGGCGCGGCGCGCAGCAGACCTCGACATCGACCTCGCCCTGGACGCACTCGACCAGCCGGACGAGGAGGTGGTCCGGACGTAGCTCCCGGCGCTTCTCCGGCTCTGATTCCGCCGGCATGAAGTCGACGAGGCGGAGCACGCCGCTGCCGGTGCGGAACGTGGTCTCGAGCACGGCGGATTCGCCGATGTAGCGCCGCGACGCGCAGAAGGGACCGGCCGGGCAGATCTGGAAGCGCCCACCGCGCGCGGCGTCGAGGAGCGCGCCGAAGATGCTGGGGCTGTCGAAGCGCGGCAGGCAGAGCCAATCGATCGAGCCGTGGTCCGAGACGAGGGCGCCGGTGCGGCAGTTCCCGATCAGGGCGTAGCCGGAGATCGGCGGATAGCGAACGAGCGCGGTCATCGGATGCGGAGGAAGGCGGCGAGGGCGAGCGCGGCGACGCCGGCTCCGGCCGCGCCGAGGACCGACCGGTGCATGGAGGCCCAGACCTCGGCGCTCGAGCGCTTCGCGCAGGCGTCGAAGCGCCCGTGCGCGGCCCAGTCGCCGGGGACGGGGCTCCAGAGGTTGTCCGGGCGGGCCGGATCCTCGGGCTCGTCGGTCTGCTGGGCGTCGTAGCCGATCTCGGCCAGCTTGCGGTCGGCGTACCGCGGTGCGATCGCGTTGCCGTAGATTGCCTTCACGGTCGGCATGCCGACGAACATTTCGCGCCGGCGGTTGTGCGCCGCCCAGTGCACGGCGTCCGCGCCGACCTCGGGCTGGAAGATGGGCGGCACGGGCCGGGCGCGGCGCGGGAGGCGGCTCTTCACCCAGTCGAACTGGGGCGTGTTCATGGCGGGCATCTGCACCATGGTGATCCAGACGGAGCTGCCGTCGTGGAGCAGCTCGCAGCGCACGGACTCGGTGAAGCCCTGGATGGCGTGCTTCGCGCCGCAGTAGGCGGACTGGAGCGGGATTCCGCGGTAGGCCAGCGCCGAGCCGACCTGGACGACGGTGCCGCGGTCGCGGGGCACCATGCGGCGCAGCGCGGAGAGCGTGCCGTACACGTAGCCGAGGTAGCTGACCTCCGTCACCCGCCGGTACTCCGCCGGCTCCATCTCGAGCGCCGGGGAGAAGACGGAGACCATGGCGTTGTTGATCCAGATGTCGATCGGGCCGAGGCGGGCCTCGATTTCCGCGGCGGCGCGCTCGACGGCATCGGCGTCGGCGACGTCGGCGGCGACGGCGACGGCGCGAGCCCCCATCTCCTCCGCCTCGCGCCGCGCGGCCTCGAGGCGGGCGGGCTCGCGGGCGAGGAGGCCAATGGAGACGCCTGGTCGCGCGAACCGGCGTGCGATCGCGCGACCGAGCCCCGCCGACGCACCGGTGATGACGACGACCTCGGCGTCCATCTGCGAGCCTCCGGGGAAGGGATTCACTGCCGCCGGGCGGCCGTCGCACCCCGCGTGCCACGTGGGTGCGTGGCGTGGTCCGTGCGCGGGTCGGCGCGTTCACGATCGAGGGGGAGGGAGAATGGCGGAGAAGCCGGGGTGCTGGCGGGGAAAGGGGGATTCGGCGCCGTTCGTGCCGGGCGTGCCGGAGCAGGTTCCGCGCGCGCCGTCGCTCGCGGCGCTGTTCCGCGCGATGGCGTGCTGTACGCGCTGCGAGCTGGCGCCGGGCCGGACGCAGGTGGTGGTGGGCGTGGGCGACCCGAAGGCCCGGGTGATGTTCATCGGGGAGGCGCCCGGCGCGGAGGAGGACAGGCGCGGGGAGCCGTTCGTGGGCGCGGCCGGGCGGCTCTTCAACCGGCTGCTCGAGAGGAACGGCTTCACGCGGGCCGAGGTGTTCATCACGAACGTGGTGGCGTGCCGGCCGCCGGGGAACCGGACGCCGCGGCCGCGGGAGGTCCGGGCGCACTCGCCCTGGCTGGAGGAACAGTTGCGGCTCGTCGACCCGGACGTGCTGGTGACGCTGGGCCGCAGCGCGTTGACGTACTTCCTCCCGAAGGCGAAGGTGACCGAGGTCCGCGGCCGGCCGCAGGAGGTGGAGCGCAACGGGCGAACGCTCCCGCTGCTGCCGCTCTACCACCCGGCGGCGATCCTGCGGAACCAGGAGGAGCTGCTGCCGAAGATGGAGGAGGACTTTGCGCGGCTCCGGCCGCTTCTGGCGGGGGCTCGGCCGGGCTCGCGGGTCCGGCCTCCGACCACCGATCCCGGTCGCGCCGCCAGAGGGCGGCGATCTCGAAAGGCGCGCGATGCCTGACCTGAAGACCCTCCGGGCGGCGGCGATCGCCACCCGGAACGTGCTGCTCGGCGGGAACCTCATGGCGCTGCCGCTGGTGCTCCGCCCTACCCGGCTGATCCAGTACGCGTCGGAGAACCTGTTCCAATACCGGGCCATGGAGCGGCGCCGGCCGCTGCCGGAGCGGCAGGTGCTCGAGTTCCTGGGCGCGACCGAACCCGTGGACGTGCGCCTGGGGCCGGCCGCGGACGCCTGGTGCTGGAGCGCACCCGTCTTCCTCGTCGACCTCGTGAGCCTATGCATCCTGTGCCGCCACGCCGAGCCCGCCGTGGTCTTCGAGATCGGCACGTTCCTCGGGCACACGGCGCTGCACCTGGCGCTCAACTCGCCGGACCACGCCCAGGTCTACACGCTCGACTTGCCGAAAGGCGCCCCGCGGGGCACGCGGCTCCAGACGACGCTGCTGGACGATGCGCACATCCGCGGAGCGCTCGGCGCGCACCGGTACGCGTTCACCGGCTCGCCGGTGGAGCGCAAGGTCGTGACGCTCGCCGGCGACAGCGCGACGTTCGATTTCTCCCCGTTCCGCGGCCGGGTCGACCTCTTCTTCATCGACGGCTCCCACTCGTACGAGTACGTCCGCAACGACACGCTTCGCGCACTCGAGTGCTGCCATCCGGGGAGCCTCGTGGCGTGGCACGACTTCGGACGGATGGGCGTGAACGGCGTGTCCCGCTGGCTGCGGGAGCTGGCGGCCGAGGGGCGCGACATCTTCGTGACGCCGGGTGGGTCGCTGGCGTACATGCGCGTGGCGTGACGCCCGGCGCGGCGATCCGGCTCGCGGCCGACCTCGCGGCCCGGCGAGTCGCGCCTACGCCGGTGCGCGCCCGCCGGCGGCGCGCGGACGTGGGGCCGCCACCCGCGTGAGCGCGCACGGGTGTGGTAAAACGACGGAGCCCCGCCGGACCGAGGTCCGGCGGGGCTCCGTGGGCACCACGGCCGGGCGCGCTAGGCGCGGACCCCGGTCGGGGTGGTGGAGTGGGGCTTGGCCCGGCCGCCGGCGATCGCCGGGGCGGGCTCGCCGCGGGCGCGGAGCCAGATCGCGGCGGCGAGAACGAGGAGCAGCGCGCTCGCGAGCTGCGACGTGGACAGTCCGAGGAGGACCCGGTCGCCCTTGGCGCGCACGAACTCGATGAGGAAGCGCTCGATGCCGTAGAGGACGAGCCAGACGGCGAAGAGCCGGCCGGGCCGCAGCTTCCGACTGGACGAGAGCCGCCAGAGGATCGCGAACATGAGCAGCCCGGCGCCGACCTCGTAAAGCTGGGTGGGGTGCACGGCCAGTACGGTGCCGTCGGGGACGTTCGCCGGGATCTGGCCACCGACCGTGCGGAGGTAGCCCGCCGTGCTCGGCGGCGAGCCCTCGGGGAACTTGATGCCGACCCAGCTCCGGGTCGGGAGACCGTAGTCGTCGCCGACGAGGAAGCAGCCGACGCGGCCGACGGCGTAGGCGAGCGCGAGGGCCGGCGCCGAGGCGTCGAACATCGTGGCGAGCGGCAGCTTGTGCTTTCGCACCTGCCAGTAGTACGCGAGCACGCCGCCGATGAACCCGCCGTACCAGACGAGCCCGCCACGGCTCAGGAGCTCGTGCATCGGATTGGCGACGAAGTCGTCGACGTGCAGCGCGATGTAGTAGAGCCGCGCGCCGAGGATGCCGCCGAGCGCGAGCCAGGCCAGCACGTCCCAGGCGATGCCGGGATTCTGGCCACGGCGCTCGAGCTGCTTGCTTAGGACCCAGCCCCCCGCCACGAACGCGAGGAACATCATGAGTCCGAAGCTCGTGACGGTGAAGCCGCCGATCTTGAACAACGTTGGGAACATGCCGGCTCCGTGAATCGCCGTGAGGAACGTGTCGGGCTTCCCGACTTGATACCGCGCCCGCGCGCCTTGGGTCCGCGGTCCGGGCGGGAATATAGCCGCGGCGCGGGGAGGCGAAACGGGCGCTCAGGGCGTCGTCGTCGCGGGGGGCGTACCCGGAAACTGGACGCGCGGCGGGGTCGCGGCCGCGGCGGGCGCCGTGAACGGCTTGGCCGGCTGCGCGCCCGTGACCTTGGCGGTGAGGACTTGAGGGAACTGGCGGATGTAGGTGTTGTACTGGGCCACCGACTCGTTGTAGTCCTGGCGGCTGACGGCGATCCGGTTCTCCGTTTCCGTCAGCTCGTCCTGGAGCCCCACGAAGTTCTGGTTGGCGCGGAGCTGCGGGTACGCCTCGACCGAGACGTTGATGAAGTTGCGGAGCTGGTCCGTGAGCGCCGAATTGGCCTGGCTGAGCTCGTCCGCGGCGGCGCCGGACTTCACCGCGTTCGCGATGCGGTTCGCGGCGCTCGCCAGGCCGGCCCGCGCCTGCGCGACCTGCGTGTAGGTCTGCTTCTCGAACTCGGCGGCGCCCTGCACCGTGGCCACGAGGTTCGGAATCAGGTCGTTCCGGCGCAGCAGCTCCGTATCGATGTTGCCGCGGGTCTGCTTGACGCGCTCGTCGAGCGCCTGGATCCGGTTGTAGCCGCAGCCGGCGACGACGACGAGCAGAAGCGGGATCCAACGCGCATTCCGTCTCATGCGCCCCTTCCCTCCGTGAGAGTGTCGACGTAGTCGGTCGCGCGAGCGACGCCGGCGACGAAGCCGGTGGTCAGTGGATCGTCGATGGGCACCTTGAGCGCGGTGCGCTCCACGCGGGCGCGCCAGACCCGGCGGAACGGCTCGCCGTCGAAGCGGGCCGTGCCAGCCGCGTCCGTGATCGTCGCCTCCGTCGACGACGGCACGTCCCGGCCCGAGAGGCGCAGGAGGGCTCGGAAGTAGGTCGTGAAGGACGGCAGCGCGGTGAGCAGCAACGTCCCGATCTCCTCCGGGCGCTCGGCGGCGAGCAGCAGACCCGTTCGCAACTGGACGAGCTTGCCCCGCAGCTCGCGCTCGGCCTGGAGGCGCATCGCCGGAAGATCGTCGCCCAGGTTCGCGACCGGGTCGTCCCCGGCGAGCACGACGCGCGCGTCGCACATGTCGGCGACCTCGATCGCGAACGCGTCGGACGCCTCCTGCCACTCCGTCCACGACAGGACCATCGGCGGCGTATTGCCGGCCTTGGCCCAGCGCCGCGCGAGCGGCGAGATCAGCCGCAGGGCCGAAGGATCTACGCGGTCCAGCAAGACCAGGACGTTCACGTCGCTCACGCCCGCGATCGCCTCGCCGCGCGCCACCGAGCCGTGAAGGAGCACGCTGCGCAGCCGCGGGCCGAGGATGGCCTGCAGCTCGCGCGCGAGGGATGCCGCGTTCTCCCTGGAATCCACCATTCCGCCTCCTACCAGCTCCGTCCCGCGCCGCCGCCGCCGAAACCACCGCCACCGCCGAAGCCGCCGAAGCCGCCACCACCTCCCCCGCCGCCAAACCCGCCCCACCCGCCCCCGAAGCCTCCCCAGCCTCCGCGGTGCCCGCCGCCGATCGGGAAGAAGATCGGGAAGAAGAGGCCTCGCCGCCGCCGTCCACCGCGTCCGCCCCGCCCGCCGCGCCCGAACATCGACAGGATGATGACGATGATGATGCCCCAGAAGATGATATCGCCCAACGAGATACCGCGACCGCCCGGGGGTGGGCGAGGCTGTGCCGGGGGAGCGCCCGTGAGCTGGAAGCCGAAGCGCTCCGCGTACCGCTGGGCGATCGCACGGACGCCCTGCACCACCCCCGTGCCGTAGTCCCGCCGCTGGAACCACGGCACCATGTACTGGTCGGCGATCCGCCCGGCCTGGGCGGCGGTGATGAACGTCGTCGTGCCGGTGCCCGTCTCGATCTTGAGATGCCCGCGGCCGTCCTCGGAGGTCTCCTTCGGCACGACCAGCACGACGACGCCGGTGTTGCGGTCCGGCTCGCCCGGATTGCCCTTCTTGCCGACGCCCCACTGCCGGCCGAGCTGCAGGGCCACCTCGTCCGGCGTCCGGCCCTTGAGCGACGGCAGCGTGACGACGACGATCTCGCCGCCGGACCTGGCGCGGACCTCCTGCACGATGCGCTCGATCGAATCGCGCTGCGGCTGCGGGATCACCCCCGCGAAGTCGTTGACGTAGCCGACGGGCCTCGGAAGCTGAAGCTGGGCCGAGAGCGGGGCGACCAGGCCGAGAAGGAGGATGCAGGCGAACGTGAAGGAGCGCTTCAACGTGCCGTCCGGGTCAGGAGTGGGCCGCGGCCCGGAATGTACGGACGCGCGCCCCGGGCGCAACCACGTCCGCGCCGGGCGGCGCACGGCGGTGAGCGGGCCGCCGGCGCCGCCGGCTCGGCCGGTGCGCGCCGGTGGGGTGGGGTCGGCCCGTTCGCGGTGGGCGCGCGGCGGGGCTCCCGCGCACGATTCCCGGCCGAAACCGGGGTCGGTGGCGCGCGGGCCGCGGACACCCGGGGCGGGAGGGCGGAGGCGGCGCATCGCATACGTCATGTCTTCCGTACGCGGTGCTGCCGGATTTTGTTGCGGGCTGGTGGGGTTGTTCACGCCGTGAACACGGCGGCGCGGCGGACGGGCTCAGCCGGCGCGGCGGAGCTCCTCGGCGATGCGGCGGAGGCGGTCGGCGTGACCCGCGAGGAAATCGGCGAGGCGGTGCCGGACGTCGAGGGGCATTTCACGCTTGCCGGCGCGGTACTTGTCGAGCGCGCCGCGGCTGCGGCGGGCGACCGCGGCGAGGTCGTCCAGCGACAGTCGGGGCGCATCGAGCGCCGAGCGGGCGAGCGGAGTGGGGCCGGCCGTCGGCGGCGGAGCGTGATCCATCAGGCCCGGGCGGCGTCGGTGCCGGCGCGGGAGCGGAGCGCGTCGACGAGCGGCTCGAGCTTCGCGAGGGCGTCGCGGGCCTCGCTGGCGTCGAGGTCCTCGGGGCGGCGGCGGAGGCGGAAGATGGTGGTGTCGCCGCGGCGGACGAGGCCGAAGGCGCGCTTCCAGCGGGGTGGCGCGTGGGGGGCGGGCCCGGCGGGCCCGGCGCCGTTAACGCGGCCGATCTCGCGGCGGAGGACGAGGGCGCGCCGCGTGGCGTCGGCGACGTGAGCGGCGCGCAACAGCGCGGATTTCGGCAGCGTGTTCACGGCGTGAACATCGAGGCCGGAGGCCGCGAGGAAGCCGGTGGTGACGGCATCCGCGATGGTGAGGCGCTCGGAGACCTTGCCGGCGCTCCAGCCCATGACCTTGCCGATGTCGCGCACGCCGGCGGGCTGGTGGGCCTGGCGGAGCGCGGCGCGGACCTTGTCGACGGAGTGGGCCTCCTCGAGCGCGGTCTGCTGCTCGCGCTGGGCGTTCTCGACGGCGACGATGATCGCGGCGGCGAGGTCGTCGACGTTGCGAACGCGGGCGGAGACGGTGCCGAGGCCGGCGCGGCGGGCAGCGCGCCAGCGGCGCTCGCCGCCGAGGAGCTCGTAGCGGCCGCCGGCGCGCTCGCGGACGGCGATCGGCTGAATGATGCCGCTCGCGCGAATGGAGGCGGCGAGCTCGTCGAGCTTGACCTCGTCGAAGTCGACGCGCGCCTGGAAGGGGCTCGGGTCGATCCGGTCGACGGGGATCTCGCGGAGCATCTCGCCCGCTTCGGGCGAGACGATCAGGCGGTCCAGGACGTCCCGGACGTTGCTGCCGTGGCCCTGGCCGAGGAGGCCGGTCCCGAGGCCGCCCCGGCGCTTCACGGGCGGCCTCCGACGCGAACGCGGGGTGCGGCGCTCACCTGCCCCTCCCGCGGCCGAGATCGAGGTCGCGGACGACGTCCCGGGCGAGGTTGCGGTAGGCGATCGCGGCGCGCGACGTGGGCGCGTAGGCGAGGAGCGGCCGGCCGTACCCGCTGCTCTCGGCGGCGCGGACGTCCTCGGGGATCTGCACACCGTAGAGCGCGTCCGGGTAGTTCTCGAGGAGGTGCTCCTCGACATCCCGCGTCAGCAGGCGGCGCGGCTGCACCCGCACGAGGATCGCGCGCAGCTTGTGCACGCCCCGCTCGACGGAGCCGTTGAGCACCTCCGCGATGTCGCGGAGCGCCGGCAGATCGAGCGGCGTCGGCTGGAGCGGAACGAGGGTGAGGTGGGCCTGATCCAGCGCGGCGAGGCTGAGTGGCCCGAGGCTGGGCGGCGTGTCGGCGACGACGACGTCGGCCTCCGCGTCGGCGAGCAGCGGCGGGACGTCGGCGGCGCCGGCGCCGAGGAGCCCGCGGCCGCCGCGCCGCAGCCACAGCTCGCCCTTCGCCCCGCTCAGCTCGATCGGCACCGGCGGGTCCTTCCACGGGTCGGGCGCGGGCATCTGGCCGAGGGCCAGGCTCCCGGACGCCTGCGGATCGAGGTCGACGAGGGAAACGCGATACCCGAGGTTCGCCAGCTCGGCCGCAAGGTTGATGGCGCTGGTGCTCTTGCCGCAGCCGCCCTTGGCGCCTGCCACCGTGAGTAGTTTCACGAAATCCCTTTTTCCGTAGAGGATCCGCGATGCCGGAGCGGGGTCGAAGGTATGCGCGGGCCCGTCAGCCGGCCAGAGGGACCGGTCGGTCGCTGCACGGGCGACGTCGCCGGGACGGGGTGGCATTCCCGGAATGGTCCGTATTCTACGGACGAGAGGTCGATCAGGCAACCGTGGGTTGCGACGTCGCATCTCGTTGCGCCGTCGGGAGGTGCCCGGAACGACGAAGCGGCGGACTCGACCGGTCGAGTCCGCCGCTTCCCCGCCATGCCGCCCGGGGCCCGATCAGGGCGAGCCGGCCGGATCCGCCTCCTCGCCGAACCAGACGACGGCATAGTGGTCGGAGATCGCCGCGCCGACCGATTTCCACTCGAGGTTGGCCCACGGACCCTGGTTCAACACGACCGCGAGGTGAGCGGGGCTTCCCCGCCAGGCGTCGAGGGCGCCCTGGGTCGTGGCGCGGCCGCCTCGCATGCCCATCGCGATCTCGTAGCCGTTCGAGTCGTACACGTCGTTCGTGATCTCCCGCGGCTTGTTCCACATGCAACCGGCCTGGGCGTTGTCCTCCGTGTAGCAGCAGGGGGTCCAGGGGCCCTTGTTGGACCAGCTGTGGAGGATGCAGACGCCGTTCGCCGGCGCGTTGCGCTCGAGATCGTCGACGTGCTTCTGGGCGATGATCGTCAGCGACCGGGAGACGGGGATGGCCGGCAGCCCCTTGGCCACGCGATAATCGTTGACGACCTGGACCAGCGGGCGGGTGTCCGGAGACGGGTCGGTGGCGCCGAACGGATCGGAGCCGCCGGCGTAGCGCTGGATGTTCTCCGGGAAGCACGCGCCCAGGACGAGCGCCGCGAGGAGCGGAGGGACCAACCTCGAGAGCTGCATCGCGTCTGTCGAAGTGCGAGGGGGCGAATCGGGCGAGCCACGCCGGTCGGCCGGCTCGATCGACGGCTACACCGGTTAGTCTCGGATCGTGAGTCGCGGACTTGAGGGTCGCGGAAGCAGCGAGGATGGGGAGGTGCCGGAGGGCGCGTCGGCGGCCCGCTTCCCTGGCGGGGGCGCGGCGGGCCGCGGGCCGCCGATCAGGGCGGCGGCTCGGCGGCGAACGCCGCCTCGGGGGGCGTGGCCGCGCCGGTCGGGGCGTGCGTGGGACGCTCGAGCCGCCGCCGCTGCCGGCGGCGTCGGGCCGCCTCGGTGACGGAGCGGCGGATGCCGCGCCGCTCGAGGCAATCGACGATGACCGCGGCGAGCCCGTCCCGGCGGATCAGCTCCACCGCCCGCTGCGTCAGACCGACGACGGCGCCGCCGCGCCCGTACCCGCCCGTGGGCGACGGCATGCGGTAGATCAATCCGCTCCTGACGAGAAGCGCGGTGGCGGCCGTGAAGCGTTGGCCCCCCGGATAGCGCGAACGCTCGTACAGCGCCGCGCGCAGGTCCCGAACGGCGATCTCGTGTCCCTGCTCGCGGCGGGCCAGGAGGAGATCGAGCACGAGCGCGGCGAGCCGGGTCGTCGCTTCGGACGCGGGGTCGCCTCGATGGTCGGAGCACGGCGACACGGGGAGTGACGACATATCGGCCTCCTGCAAGGCGTTGGGCCGGACGTGCCGGGTGTGTTAGGGTGTCTTGACTTCGGCGGCGGCTCGGGGTTGCAAGGTGTGCGCCTAAGTCCAACGGGCGGCGTTGCTTGTCCGGCCCGGCGCGTGAGGCGGCGCGCGGCGGAGTGGCGCGGGGCTCGGCGCGCGGGGCTCGGCATGCGGCGCTCGAGACGCAGGGAGCGGATCACGGGGGGCGGATCCCGGGAGCGGACCGCGGGAGCGGATCCCGGGGGCGGCCGAGGGGCCGTCGGGAGCCGCGGCGCCCGGCGGCCGTCCAGGCTGTGGCGCGGGGGCGAGGCACCCGGCGGCGGTCGCGGCCAGCGTAGGCCCCGCGTGACCGCGACTGACCCGCGCAGCCCCGCGGCCGTGGCCGTCAACCTGCACGTACTGTCCGGCGCGAGCCTCGACCGACCGACGACGCCCGGACCTTGCCGGTCGGACCCGAGGCGAGGAGGTCAGGGCCGCGGTTTACCGCTTCTCCTCGACCGTCGGTCCTGGAAATCCCGGCGCTCCGGCGCCGGGATTTCTCTTTTTGGGGGTACGAGAGGCGGGTCGGGCCCGCCGCCCGACGCGGATGCGGCACGACGCCGCGCGTCGGCGCCGTGCCGGCCTCTGACGCGAGGGCGACGCGCATGAAGAGGAGGGGGACCGGAATTGGAAGTGCGGCGTGGGGAGGGCCGCGGCGCCAGAACGAAGACCGACTGCCGTCCAACTGCTATCGACCCGCCGTTCACGGCGTGAACCGCGCGAGCGGGGAGGCGGTCCGCGATAGAGCCTCGTCCACCGCACCCAGCGTCCTCCGCGACAGGGACGCCTTCCAGCCCAACCATCGTCGGAACGCGACCGCGTTCCCGAGGCTCTACCGCGGAACCACCCAGCGCGACTCGTCTCTGCCTTGCCGAGTCTAGCCATGCGGGCGAGCCGGGTGTATTGGACCAAGGTCGGACGGTCCGTCGGCCGGGGGGAACGCACGCCGTTGCGACACCGGGTTGCGCAGGCCGGCGCTGGATGCACGAGCGGCCACCCTCGCCGGAGCAGGTGGCCGCTCTGAAGGTGCGCCCGGCAGGACTCGAACCTGCGGCCCACAGTTTAGGAAACTGTTGCTCTATCCGCCTGAGCTACGGGCGCGGTGGCGGGCCCCCGTCGTTATCGACGCCGAGCGAGCCCGTGGCGCCACGAGAGGCTTTCCGCGCGTCAAATATAACGCCGGGCGGCGGCGCCGTGCACCCCTGCGGAGCACGGGCCAGCGGCGGGATGGACGGCGCCACGGCGCGGGGAGCCAACGACGCTTCAGTAGTCTTACGGATTGAGGCGACAGCGCGCGAGCACGCATTGTTGCACGCGCACCCATCTCGTCCCGCCCTGCACGGATGCCCTCCATGGAAGCCCGGAAGACCTGGCGGACCCCACGGGTCATGCCCGAGACGGGGATGCTCCTCGAGTCGGTACTCCAATCCCTCCCGATCGAGGTGGTGGTGCTGGCACGGGACGGGGAGATTCTGTTCGCGAACCGGAGCTGGCACGAGTTCGCCGTGGCGAACGGCGGGACGCCGCTCGCCGTCGGCGCGGGCGTGAACTACCTGGAGGTGATCGGGCAGGCGGCGGAGGCGCGCTCGCCGCTCGCGCGCGAGGCGCTGGATGGTTTGCTCTCCGTGCTGGACGGGCGGGCGGACCACTTCGCGCTGGAATACCCCTGCCCCGCTCCGGGGGCGGAACGCTGGTTCCTCATGCGGGTCGATCCCATCGCGCCGCAGAGCGGCGTGGTGATCTTTCATTTCGATGTCACGGCGCGGAAGGTCGCGGAGCGGCGGGTGGCGGCGAGCTACGAGCGGTACGCGCTCGCCACGCTCGCCGGCGGCGTCGGCCTGTGGGATTGGGACGTCGCGTCCGGGGCGATGTTCATCGACCCCTCGCTGAAGGCGCTGCTCGGCTTCAACGACAGCGAGATCCCGAATCGGATCGACGACTGGATGCGGCTGATCCACCCGGAGGATCAGGCTTCGGTCGCCGTGGAGGTGCGGCGCGCGCTGGCTGGCGAGACGCGGATCTTCGACGTCACGCACCGGGTGGTGGCGAAGGATGGCCGGGTCCGCTGGTTCCTGTGCCGGGGGTGCGTCCTGCGCGACGCGAGCGGGCATGCGGTTCGGATGGTCGGGCTGGACACCGACATCACGGCGCAGCGGGAGGCGCGCCTCGCGCTCGAGCGCCAGCAGCGGAAGTACGCGGACATCTTCGAGGCCGCCGGCGTCGCCATCTTCGAGGTCGATTGCTCGGGGCTGCTCGGCCTGCTCGCGGAGGCGGGGGCGCTGGGCTTGCGCGACCTGCGGGCCTATCTGGATGCCGATGCCGGGGCGCTGCGGCGGGCGTGGGGGACGCTGTCGGTGCAGGACGCCAATCCGGCAGCGGTGAAGCTGCTCGCCGCCGGGTCGCGAGACGATCTGCTGGCGTGGCGTCCAGACGATCCGCCGGAGGCGGCGCTCGCGGCGTTCCGCGACCACATCCTGGCGTTCGCGCGCGGAGCCGCGACGTCGGAGTCGCAGGTCAAGCTCCCCGGCCGCTCCGGGCAGGAGCGGCACGTCGTGGTCACGGTGCGCTTCCCCGCGGACCGCGCGCTCGAGAGCGTGCTCGTGTGCGCGCACGACGTGACCGGCCTGATGGAAGTCCAGCGCCGCTACGAGATGGCGACGGCATCCGGGGGCGTCGCGGTCTTCGATGTGGCGCTCGCGACCGGAGAGCTGCACGCGGACGAGGCGCTGCACCGCCTGGTCGGCTTCGAGCCCTCCGAGCTGCGGACGCGGAGCGACTGGCTGGAGCGGATCGCGCGGGAAGATCGGCCGCGAGCCGTCGCGCAGGAGGCGAGGATCCTTTCGGCGGACGCGCCACGCGATGCGGACGGCAACACGCCGATCCCGGATGCCGAATATCGGATCCTGCACCGCGACGGCACGCCGCGCTGGGTACTGATCCGCGGAACGGTGCTGCGCGACGCCGCCGGCACACCGATGCGGGTGCTCGGCACGGTCACGGACATCACGAGCCGGTGTGAGGCGGAGGAGGCGCTGCGGCGGGGCCGGGACGAGATCCGTGACCTGGCCGGGCGGCTGATCGTGGCGCAGGAGGAGGAGCGGCGGCGGCTGGCGCGGGAGCTCCACGACGACCTGAACCAGCGGCTGGCCGGCGTCGCCATCACGATCGCCGACGTGAAACAGCGCTCGCTGGATGCGCCCGGCGGTGTGCGGCACCAGTTGGACCGGGCCGGAGAGCAGCTGGCGCAGCTCGTCGCGAGCGTGCGGCAGCTTTCCCACCAGATGCACCCGGGGGTCCTGGAGCACGCCGGTCTGGTGCTTGCGCTGCGCTCGCTGGCGCAGGACCTGGCGAGCCGAGGCGAGCTGGACGTGGACCTCGCCTTCGGCGAGCTCGAGGAGCCGGTCGCGGGGGACGTGGCGCTGGTGCTGTACCGCATTGCGCAGGAGGCGCTCCGGAACGTGGTCAAGCACGCGGGCACCGGCGCGGCCGAGGTGTTCCTCGGCCGGGTCGGCGACATGCTCGTGCTCACGGTCCGAGACCACGGCGTGGGCTTCGAGCCGACGCTCAGCTCAGGGCGACACGGACTGGGCCTCCTGAGCATCCACGAGCGGGTACGGGTGCTCGGCGGCGACGTGCGCGTCCGCTCGACTCGCGGGGCGGGGACGGAGGTGACCGTGCGGGTTCCCGAAAGGAGGCCGTCGTGAGGCGCAACATCCGCATCCTGCTGGCGGACGACCACACGCTCGTCGCCGAAGGCTTGCGCAGCCTGCTCGAGGGGAAATGCGACATCCTCGGGATCGTCACCGACGGCGAGGCGCTGGTGGACGCGACGCAACGGCTGCGACCCGACGTCGTCATCACGGACATCACGATGCCGCGCCTGAACGGGTTGGATGCGATCCGCGAGATGCGGCGGCGAGGCGTCGACACCCGCGTGGTGGTGCTGACGATGCACGCCGACGCCTTCCTGGCCGCGGAGGCGTTCCACGCCGGCGCGGCCGGCTACGTGCTCAAGCACTCGGCCGGCGAGGAGCTGGTGGAGGCGATCCAGGAGGTGCACCGGGGCGGCGTCTACATCACGGGGCTCATCCCGAAGGATCTGGTGTCGCAGCTGATCACCTCGGACGCGAAGGCGCCGGCACCCGAGGGGAAGCTCACGCCCCGGCAGCGCCAGATCCTCCAGCTCGCGGCGGAGGGCCGCAGCATGAAGCAGGTCGCCGCGGCGCTGCGGATCTCGCGCCGCACGGCCGAGTCCCACAAGTACCAGCTCATGCGGACGCTGGGCGTGCGCTCGACGGCGGAGCTGGTGCACTACGCGATTCGCCTCGGGTTGATCCCACCTCCACCGCCCGGGCCGGCGGCGCGCGGCGCGTCGGAGCTGCACAGGACGGTCTGAGACCCACTCCGCGCCCGGAGTCCGACGCGCCGCTCCCCGCAGGCGCGAGGGCCGCGGGGCTCGGCAAGCCCTGCGCGGGCGGCCGGGCCCGATAGCGGCGCATGCGGCCGCGCGGACGGCCGATCAGGCGTCGAGCGACGGCGCCCCGACCGCCGACTCCACGATCCGCAGGAACTCGCTCACCGGGATGGGCTTGCGCAGGACGCACACGTTCAGCTCGCGCAAGCGATGGGTGTGGAGATCGTCGAACGCGCTGTAGACGAGCACGGGCACCGCCGCCGTCTCCGGCCGCGATCGCAGCGCGTCGATCAGCTCGAACCCGCTGCGCCGTGGCATGTGCAGGTCGGTGACCACGGCGCGCGGCCGGACGCGGGGCAGCATGGCGAGGGCCTCATCCACGCTCGCGGCCAGGGCCACTTCGTACCCGCGGTACTCGAGGATCAGCCCCGCGAGCACGCGGTCCTCCTCGAGATCGTCCAGCACCAGGATCGGGCCGCCGGCGCCGCGCCGAGCGGCGCCGTGGCTCCCGGCGTGGCCGGCGTCCGGTCCCCTGCCTCGCCCGGGCGCGCAGGGGTCGGGCCCATCGCCGGGGCCGGGCGTCATACCGCCGCCGTCGCGCGGTGCTCCGCGCGCATCCGAAACGCGGTCGCGATCCGCGTCATGCCGATGAAGATCGCGCCGAGCCCGAGGATCCACACGAGCGCCAGCAGTCCCACGTACGGCCTGGCGACGAGGAATCCGCCCACGAGGATCAGCAGGAGACCCGCGACCGCATAGGCCCACGAGCGCCGCACCACGCCGCGGAAGCGGACCGCGTACACGATCTCGAGCAGGCCCGTGCCGATGCACCAGGCCGCGACGAGCACGAGCAGCGCCAGCGCCGTGAGGCCCGGCCAGAAGAACGTGACGAAGCCGATCGCGAGGCCGAGAATGCCGATGCCGATGAGCGGCAAGGCATCGCGCTTCGCGCCGCGTCCGGCGATCGCCACGGCGAGCGCGAGGAAGCCGTCCACCAGCGCGAAGGCGCCGTACGCGAGGAGCAGGATGACGAGGGACGGCGCGGGGTAGGTCAGAATCAGGACCCCGACGAGGATCCCGATGATCCCGCGCACGAGCCAGACCCACCACCCAGCCGAAGCGGTCGCGTCCATGAGGGGAACTCCCGGTGCCTGCGCCTCGGCGTCCAGCCTCGATGAGGCCGGACGGCGGAGCGGCGTTCACATCGCCTATCTAGCTATGAATAAAAGACTTCAGAATTGGACCAAGGTCTAGCGGAAGGTGGACGAGCCCGGCGGGACGAGCGCCGGCGGCGGGGGTATGGTCGCCGCCGACGTTCCCGGTCGAGCGAGGTGGAGGGGGTCGGAACGACAAGCGGCCCGCCAGGAGAGCTGGCGGGCCGCTGTTGCCATCCGGTCGTGGGGTTTCTCCGGGCTCCGGCAGCGGGTGGAGGCGGGGCGCTCTCGGAACGACCGGGCGTCGCGGTGCGACGCTGCAAAGCCGGCAGCGGGGGGGGACCCTTGCCCGTCTATGGGGTTGCTGCCGCGGTCGAACCGGGAGGGGCATGACGCCGCACACTCCCGAGCCGCGGCGCAGGGCCGGGGCGCAGGGGTGTCGCCCCGCTTCCACCTCGCGGGCCGGTCGGGCCCGGCGTCCGCGAACGCGCGACTTCGAGCAGGCGGCGCAGCGCCTGTCGACGCTCGGCCGGCAAGCCGTGGCGCGATGCGGAAGTCGAGGGGAAGAGGGGCCCGCGCGCCGGCGACCGCTCCCATTGGGCCGAAGCGGAAAGACAGGAGGGATTGGAGGGTCGCTGGGGACTCAGCGCGCGGGCCGGGCTCATGAGTCGCACGTGATTTCGGGCGCCGAAGGGCGCGTGATCGCCTTGCGAGGGCTCCGGGACCGTACGCCCCGGAGGGCCCGGGTGACGCCGGGGTGGGCCGACCCTCCACGGCGATACTGCTGCCGTGCAGGGGGGGAGGGTGGCCCGACCCCGACGTCATTGCCGTGATCGGCGGCCGCCGGCGCGACGCCAGCGGCCTCGGTGGAACAGATAAACCGCTGCAACGGGCGGCGGCATTGGACCAAGGGCCTACGCCGCGGGCGTGCGTCGGCGGCGGGTGCGGTCGCGCCACCCGCGGAGCGGCAGGCCCCCGGCATTGACGCAACTGGCGGACGCGGGCGGGCCGACGAGGCGGCGCCGGCGAGCGGAACGGGCCGATGCGCCCCGGCGCCGGCGTCGCGGCCGCGACCCCGGGTACCCGCGGGACGCCGAGCCAGGTCGGCGAGATCGTGACTTCCTCGGGGGTCACGGCGGTAACGCACCGCGGGCCAGCGATCCAGTGGGGGCTCGGATCGGCCGCGAGCGCGCGGTGGTCGCGACGGGGGCGCCCTACGGGCGCCGCCTCGCCGGGGCGGCCGGCCGGGGCGTCGGACCGCGCCGGTAGGACCATGGTCTAATGGCTGCGGCGGCAGCGGCTTCTACCTTCCGAACAGAGGGCCGCGTGCGGCCGCGACGCCGATGCCTCACCCCGACCTCAACCCACGGGGAGCCCGGCATGATCAGCCTACCCTGGCGACCGAGCCCATCGCCATCCGGGCCACAGCGCGATCGCAGAGCCGGACCGCGCAGGCGCCATCGGACCGGCGGATCCGCGACCGTCCTGATCGTCGACCACGACGACGACGCGCGGATCATCTACTCGACGTTCCTCGAGCACAACGGGATCCGCACCGTGCAGACCGGGAACGTCTTCACCGCTCTGCGCCTGGCCGTCCAGGGCCGTCCCGACGTGGTGGTGTGCGAGCTGGCGCTCCCACTGCTCCGCGGCCAGACGCTGGTCGCCCGGCTGCGCGGGCACCCGACCACTGCGGCGATCCCGATCCTCGTCGTCACCTCCTGGCTCCTCCCGGAGGAGGAGATCCGGATCGCCGCCGCCGGCTGCACGCTGATGCTGCCGAAGCCCTGCCTGCCGACCGACCTCTTCCAGGCCATCCGGGCCGTGCTCCGGTAACGGCGGCGCGAATGCGTATGTTTACGGATTGCCGGTCCTTCCCGCTGCGGCCCACCTTGCCGGGCAGCTCGGCGTCGGGGCGCGCGCTCCGTTCAGGGCCACGCCCGTCGCTTCCGGCAATCGCCGCCGGAGGCGCTGACGCCGCAGATCTCGGATCCCCGCTTGGAGATGGCTCATGACCGCGTCGCCACCACGAGTCTTCGTCGTCGACGATGACCCGTCTGTCCGCATGGCGCTGGCCCGGTTGATCGGTGCCGCCGGTCACACGGTGGAGACTTTCGGCTCGGCCCGCGAATTTCTCGACAAGCAACGCCACCTGGAGGCCGGCTGCCTCGTCCTCGACCTGCGCATGCCCGACCTCGACGGCCTCGAGCTCCTCGACATCCTGCGCAACGCCGGCTCCGTCATGCCCGTGGTCTTCATGACCGGCTTCGGAGACATCCCCACGAGCGTCCGCGCCATGAAGGCGGGCGCCGTGGACTTCCTGCCCAAGCCCGTGGCCGACGACGCGCTGCTTCAGGCGATCGGCGCGGCGCTCGAGGCCGATGGGCGCGCCCGACACGCGCGCTCGGGGCAGGAAGACGTCCGCCGCCGCTTCGAGGGGCTCACGCCGCGCGAGCGCGAGGTGTTCCGGCTGGTGGTCGCGGGCCGGCTGAACAAACAGGTCGCGCGAGAGCTCGGCGTCGCAGAGAAGACGGTCAAGGTGCATCGGGCCCGCGTCATGGAGAAGATGGGCGTGCGCCGCGTCGCGCAGCTCGTGCAGCTCGCCGTTCGGCTCGACCTCGACAGTGAACCGTCGGCCTCGCCGGAGCTGGCGCTCCGCGAAGCCCCCACCCCGTCGGCGCCCGGCCGCTGGCCGCGCAGCCCGTTGACGCTCCCTAGAGAGGCCAACGGCACACCGCGCCACGCGGAGTTCTGAGCGCCGGCTCCCTTCCCCGCTCGGACGCCGCCGCGAGGCCGCCCCGGGCCGCCGGCGCGCCTTCCGCGCCGCCTCCCTATCCCTACGCACAGGGCCATCGACCCGCCAAACGGACCGCCGACGGCTCGAAGTCGCCGCGGCGCCATGCCTTACCCCCTGTCCGCGCCTGGATGGACCTTCGTCCAATGTCCGCTCGGCAGTCGCGCCGCTAGATACCGCGAAAGGACATTCACGCACGGAAAGGCAGTTGCGCCAAGCAGATCCTCGAGCCGGTGCGGACGCAGCGCGTGTAGGGGGTGTACCATGGCAGCTCGCAGCTTCAGGCTGACTTTCGATGTCGTCGACACGCTGGCTGATGCGGAGACCGACGGGTACGAACTCGAGCTCGGCCGACTGCACGCCGTCCTCTGGCAAAACGGACACCGCCACGGCGGTATCCCCCGCGTGGCCAGCACCCTCGCGATGCTCGAGACGGCCGGACTCGTCTGGACCGAGCGTGGCGTGCCCGGCGCCTGGCCGCGCAAGCCGGGCCGCGTCGGGCTCACGCAGAAGGCCGTCGACGTGCTGACCTCCCACGGCCGGGACGCGCTGCGCGACCGCGCAACCAGGCTGGCGAAGCCGATCCGTCCCTGACCCCCGGATGCCGGGGTCCCCACACCGCTCGCTCCCGCCGTGGCCGGTGCCGGCCTCCTCGCGGCTGCCCGCCCACCGGGCTCCGCACCGGCACCGGCGCGGGGCTGCCGCGCCCCCGCCGGCTACTCCCAGGGCGGCGGCCGCGGCATGGCCGCCCGCGCGTGCGGGCTGCCGCCGGCGGCGGCGCGTCCCCCGCCGGCGGCACCGCCCTCCTCGACGAGGAGCCGCGACGTCACCCGTCGCGCGGAGCCCGCACCCCCGGCGGCGGGCTCCCGCCCCGCAGCGAACTCCGTCGCGGCTCCTCGTCCAACCTCGGGCTCCGGCGCGCCCCGCCACGGCCCCTGTCGGACACCCGCGACGCCGCGTGCGGCCGCGAGCCGGCCGCCACAGCGCCGCCGGGGTCACGGCCGCCACATCCGCCACACCCGCAACAACCGCAACGCCCGCAACGGCGGTGACGACAGTAACAATCATCACTTTCGCGACGGAAAGGACATCAGCAACGACGGCGACGCCGACAACAACTCTGCTGATCGTAACAGGCATGACAGCGCCGCGGTGCCGCGGCGTTTGGGCCCAAGGTCCGATCCCGCGCGAGTGGGCGGCCGGGGAGCTTGTTTGCGGGCCGGGCGGGTCGCCACGGCTCCGGGAGGCGAAGAGGAGGCGGTTATGGACCGGGAGGCGCTCCGCGCCCGTGTGGCGGGGATGATGCCGGGGGTCGTGGACGATCTCGTACGGCTGGCGGAGATCCCCTCGGTGGGGGCGGCGGGGTACCCACGCGAGCCGGTGTTGCGGATGGCGGGCGAGACGGTGGCGCTGCTGTCGCGATACGGCTTCGAGCGGGTGGGACTGCTGGAGGTGCCGAACGCGTTCCCGCTGGTCTATGGGGAGGTCGCCGGCCCACCCGACGCTCCGACGGTGCTGCTGTACGCACACTACGATGTGCACCCGGCGGCTCGGGAGGAGGGGTGGGAGGGTGATCCGTGGGTCCCGGTCCGGCGCGGGCGGCGGATCGTGGGCCGCGGCGTGGCGGACGACAAGTCCGGGATCCTGGTCCATGCGGGGTCGGTACGGGCGCTGGAGGGGCGGCCGCCGGTGGGGCTGAAGGTCCTGATCGCCGGGGCGGAGGAGCCGGGCGGGCTCCTGGAGTCGTTCATCCGGGCGCACGCCGGGGTGTTCCGCAGCGACGTCTACGTGGTGGCGGACGGGGGCAACGTGCGGGTGGGCGAGCCGACGCTGGTCGTGTCGGCGCGAGGCGAAGCGGAGTGCCTGGTGGAGGTGCGGACGCTCCGGCGGTCCGTGGACGCCGCGTGCTACGCGGGCGCGGCGCCGGATGCGCTGCTTGCGCTGGGCCGGTTGCTGGCGACGCTGCATGACGAGGCGGGGGACGTGGCGGTGGACGGCCTGTCGGGGTTCGACTGGCCGGGTGCCGAGCCCGCGGAGGCGGAGCTGCGACGTGCCGCGGGGCTGCTCGAGGGGGTGCGCCTGGCGGGCACGGGATCGCTGGCGTCGCGCCTCTGGTCGCGTCCGGCGATCACCGTTACGGGGGTGGATGCGCGTCCGGCGGTGCAGCCCGGGAGGGAGATCTCGTCCCGCGCCCGGGCACGGCTCAGGCTGGCCACGGCGCCCGGGGCGGACCCGCGCCGCGAGCTGGAGCAGCTCGCGCGGCATCTGCGCCGGGCGGCGCCATGGGGCGTGTCCGTGGACGTGCAGCGCGTGCGCCTGACGCCGTCGGTCCGCCTTCCCGCGGACTCGCCGGTGATGGTGGCGGCGCGGGAGGCGCTCGAGTGGGCGTTCGGCCACCCGGCCGCGGAGGCAGGACTGGCGGGGCCGCTGCCGATCCTTGCGCCACTGCGCGACATCGCACCGAAGGCCGGCTTCGTGATCTGGGGTGCGGCCGATCGCGCCGACGCGCGGTGCCACGCGCTGGACGAGAGCGTGGACCCGGGGGAGATCGAGCGCCTGGTGCTCGCGGAGGCGGTCTTCCTCGAGGCGTTGGCTGCCCGCGTCGAGGATCCGGCCGCGCTCCCCGGGAGCGCGGCGTGACCTCGCCCCGGCGTTGTCGCCGGCGGGCCCGACGGACCTGGCGGCTGCGGGGAGGGTGGCGCGCTGCGGCTACTGCCCGAAGGTCCAGTGCCGGCCAGGGCGCGAGGCCTCGAAGATACGGGTGACGGACCGCCCGCCGGGTCTGGCGGCCGGCCGAGGTCTCCCCCGGCGGGCGCCCGGCCCGGTCGGAGCGTCGCGTGGGGCGGCCGCCGGCCGTCGGCGGACGTCGGCCCCCGCCGCACCGACGCCGTCCCCACGCGGCGCCATCCCGCGCTCGGGCCGCCTCGCGCGCGGTCGCGCGGGCTCATGCTGCGGCGCTCGTCGGCGGCGCGCTGCGCCGCTCGTCGGCGGCGCGCTGCGGCGCTCGTCGGCGGCGCGCTGCGCCGCTCCCCGGCCCACGACCACCCCGCTCCCGTTACGCCGTAACCTCTTGGAGCCTCTGGACTTTCGTCCAATTGGCGTCCTGTCGCCTGGTCGATAGCCTTCGAGCGTGCGGGGGCGGCGCCGGCAGTGTGCCGCGCGCCGGGACCGCCGGCGAAAGGAGGACGGTAGATGTGGAAGCGCCACGCGTTGCGCGCCGCGGCCCTCGGCCTTGGCTTTACCCTCGCGCCGGCGGCGGCGTCGTCGCAGGGATTTCTGGGAATCCGTTGGCCGGCCGGGTACCCGAGCTACACGGTGGAAGCGTTCGCCGGCCTGGGCTCGTATGGGCGGCTGCTGCTGCAGGCTGCGCCGGGGACCATCGAGCAGCGTGAGCTGCGCGGAAATACGGGATTCGCGTTCGGCGGCGCCGTCGGCGCCAACCTGTTTCCGCGCACCGCCGTCCGGCTGGGTGTGAGCCACACGTCGGCGGACCTGGAGTTCAACGACAATACGGGCGACAACTCGGACCTGCTCGATCTGCACGGCATCGGCACGCTGGGGAGCACGGTCCTGTCGTTGGAGGCGACGCGCTACATCTTCCCGGAGAAGGTCCGGCTCACGCCGTACGCGACGGTGGGGTACGCGGTGACCTGGTGGAACCTGAGCAACGAAGGTGTGAACGGCGTGCTCGTCGACAACGGGACGGAATTCCGTACCGGCGCGATCGCCGCATTGGGCCTGCAATATCACGTGACGCGGGATCTCGCGGTGCGCCTGGAGGCGACGGGTCACTCGCTGGGCAATCCGTTCACCGGGGGCGACTCGTTCCGCCCGCGGACCGGCTTCACCATCGACGAGCCAACGCGTGTGCGGCAGTCGATCTACAAGCTCGACGTGGCGTACACGTTCGGTCGCCCGGGCGCGCCGCGGGAGCGGGCCGGCCGGCGCTGAGGTCCGTGGGGCGCGGCACCCGCCACAGAGCTACACGGGGCGCGGCGGATGCCGCGCCCCTTTCGTTCGTCCGAGACTCCGTTCCGTCCGCGTCCTCCCCGTTTCCGCTCCCCGCGCCGGGGTTCTCAGTCCTCGGGCCGTCGCCGCGGATCGCCGAGCATGCCTGGCGGCGGCAGCTCGATCGCGGGCTGCTCGGTGGCCAGCGGCGGCGCGGTCGGGTCCGGCACGTCGGCTCCAAGCTCGGGCTCCGCGGCGCGGCCTCGCCGGGCCTCGGCGCGGGCGTCGAGGCGGGTGTGTCGCGCGGCTGCGGCCTCGAGCGCCTCGTCGAGGCTCGCGCCGTCGAGCACGCCGGCGTCCGCCAGGGCGGCGAGCGCCCGCTCCGCGTCCGCCTCGTCCAGGAGCTCGGCGCGGATCAGCGCCCGCAGCGCCTCCGCGGCCACCGCCGACGGCGCGCGGAACGTCACGGCGCCAGCGTTCGGCGCGCCATCGTCGAGCTGGCGCTCGAGGGCGAGCGCATCGAGCACGCTGGCGCTGCGCCGCGCGCTCGCCTGCAACGCGGAATGCTCCGCGGCGGCCGCCGCCTCCAGCTCGGGGGCGGCGAGGTCGACCGCGTCGCGCGTCAGGAGCCCCTGGGCCAGGATGCGTCCGCCGAGCTCGCGCACGGTGCCCGCCAGGCGGCCCGCCCAGGCGTGTTCCACCAGGAGGAGCGCGGCGGCCGAGCCGCGAGGAACCGAATCGATGACGGCTCGCACCTCGGCGGCGGGGATCCCGACGGCGCCGGCCTCGTCCCGCGCTCGGGCCGAGGGGGCGCCGGCGGCGGGGTGGGGCACATCCAGCCCCACGAGCCGGCGCACGGCCGCGCCGTAGGGCGGCGCGTCGCCGGCGGGCGCATCCCCCGCGGGCTGGACGGTCAGGCGTCCGGCGGCGTTCCGCCGCACGTAGAGGACGTCCAGCAGCCGGACGACGCCTCGGCCGTGGACGGCCTCGAGGCTCTCGCGCACCCGGTTGGTGGCGCTCTCGTCGAACGCGAGGGCGATGAGCTGGACCGGTCCGACACGCATGGCTCTCCTCCTCGGCGCGCGCGGCGGCGGCGCGGCGCGCCGGGCCGCCGGCTCCGCCCGCCCCGATGCGCGACGCACTCCCGTTGATGTTGCGGCTACGCGTCGGCCGCGACCCGGAAGCCGGTGTGGCCGGTGGAGCTGTCGGGCGTGTTCGAGCTCCGGGCCGCGACGCGGTAGCGGTTGCAGTAGGACGCGTGGCAGAGGTACGACCCGCCGCGGATCACCCGCGCCGAGCCTGTGGGCGGACCCTGCGGATCGAGCCTGGCGGCCGTCAGGTGCCACGTCGGGCTGAACCAGTCGTTGCACCACTCCCAGACGTTGCCGGCCACGTTGTACAGGCCATATCCGTTCGGGTCGTAGGCGTCGACCGGCGCCGTGCCCAGGAAGCCGTCTTCGCCCGAATTCACGGTCGGGAACGTCCCCTGCCAGATGTTGCACATGTGCCGGCCGCGGGGCCGCAGCTCGTTTCCCCAGGGGAAGCGCTTCTGCACGAGGCCGCCCCGCGCCGCGTACTCCCACTCGGCTTCGGTGGGCAGACGAAGGCCCGCCCACCGGCAGTACGCCTGCGCATCGTTCCAGGAGGTGTGGACCACCGGGTGGTCCAGGCGCTCCGTCACCGACGAATGCGGGCCCTCCGGATGCCGCCAATCCGCGCCGAACACCTGGCGCCACCATGGCGCCTGCGCCACGGCGCGCGTGGGCGGGAACTCCGCGGGGAGGAACCCGGCGAAGACGAACGACCAGCCGAAGCGCTCGGCATCCGTCACGTACCCGGTCGCGGTCACGAACTCGGCGAATCGACCGTTGCTCACGGCCTGCCGGTCGATCCGAAACGGCCGTAGTGTCACCTCCCGCACGGGGCCCTCGCCGTCGGCCGGAAAGCCACTCCCGTCGCCCGACCCCATGAGGAACGCGCCGCCGTCCAGGCGCACGAGCTCGGCGGTCGTCGCGCGCGGAGCCGCGGGCTCCGCTGGCGCCGGGGCGGCGCGTTCGAGGACCGGCAACGACGCCGCCGCCGCCGGCTCGATGCGCAGGCCGTCCGCGTGATACGCGCCGCAGCACGCCTCGCCGCGCTCGTCGTTCGCCTGCCGTGCGGTGTTCACGCTTGCCTCCGGAGACGGCGCATCCCCCGGCGTGCGGCGGCCCGCGCGCGAGGGGACATGAGGCGCT
Source organism: Longimicrobiales bacterium (assembly GCA_035715725.1). GTDB lineage: Bacteria > Gemmatimonadota > Gemmatimonadetes > Longimicrobiales > RSA9 > JADGGV01. Next base: position 39,363 of record DASTKT010000165.1, read on the forward strand.
CCGAGATCCATCGTGGAAAGCTGCCCCGGGCAGGATGGCCGCGGCATTGGACCTTCGGTCCGCGCGCCCGCACGGGGACCGCGCGCCGAGGCCCGGCGCGGCCGCGGCCGCGGTTCACGCCGTGAACGCCGGCTCTCTTGCGCGCCGCCCCGGGGCCCGGAGTCCCGGCGCCGGGCCCGGGAGTGCGACGCCGCCGCGGCCATCACCACCCGCGCACCGCGCGCACACGACCCGGTCCCTGGGGCGCACGCGACGCGGCCCCGAACGAAAGACGCCCGGTGGCGCGAGGCCACCGGGCGTCTCCTGCGGGCGCGGAGGGCCGCGCCGTCAGTCGTAGCGGATCAGCGCGTGCGTCGGCACGCCCGCTCCCAGCCGTTCCCGGCCGCCGAGGAACCCCAGCTCCAGGAGGAAGAGCGCCACGACCAGCTCCCCGCCGAGCCGCGTGACGAGCTGCGCCGTCGCCGCGGCCGTCCCGCCCGTAGCCAGCACGTCGTCCACGAGCACGACCCGCATCCCGGGGGCGATCGCGTCCTCGTGCGCCTCCAGCGCATCCGTGCCGTACTCGAGCTCGTAGGCGACCCGGTGCGTGCGGAACGGGAGCTTCCCGGGCTTGCGCACGGGCACGAAGCCACAGCCGAGGTGGTGGGCCAGCGCGGCGCCGAAGATGAAGCCGCGGGACTCGACGCCGACCACCCGGTCGACGTCGCGCCCCGTCACGGCGGCCATCGCGTGGATCACCTCCCGGAACAGCTCGCCATCGGCCAGCAACGGCGTGATGTCCTTGAAGTTGATCCCCGGGCGCGGAAAGTCCGGGATGTCGCGAATGCGCTCCCGGATCCGCGTGGAGAGGGTCGGCTCGGCGCTAGCCACGGCGCGCGGCCAGGAAGCCGGTCAGCACGCCGGCGAGCATCGCGTCGAACCGGTCACCGTTCAGCAGGTCGACGGCCAGCCCGGCCGCGCCATGCTCGCGCAGGCGTTGCGCGGCTGCCTCGAGGCGCTCCACCAGCTCGAGCGCGGCGGGATCGAGCACGGCGCCCGGCGCGGCCGCTTGTGTCACCGCCATCGACGGCGGCCCGGCGTCGAAGCCGGCGCTCGGCGCCGGCTCCGCCGGCGGGGGCGTGTGGGCCACCCGGGCCTCGGGCTCGCTCGCGGGAGCGGCGGCCGCCGGCTCGGTCGTGGGCACGTCCTGGACAGGCGTCGCCGGTGCGCCGGCGAGGATCTCGGACGCCAGTGCCTCGAAGCCGACCGGCTGCAGCTCGATCGGCGGCTCGAGCTCGGCCGGCCGCGCCGGGCGCGCGTCGACCGGCGCCGGCGTGACGGGCCGCTCGGCGCCGGGCGCGCCGATCGCCGCCAGCACCTCCGCCGGCCATGCGGATGCGGCGGACGCCGCCTCCGCGGCCTCGGCCGCGATGTCCAGCGCGGCGGGCATCGACTCCGTGGCACCCGGCTCGCCCATGTCGTGGCCCGGCTCGAGCGGCGCCGCCCACGCCGCCTCCGAGGCCGGCGCGTCCAGGCTCATATCGAGCGCGGGCACGTCCGCCTCCGCGTCCGCCGGAGCGTACGTCGTCGAAGCCGCCTCGCCCAGCGCCACGGCCTCGACGTACGCGAGCGTATCGGCGTCGATCGGCTCGGCAGGCGCCTCCGGCTCGTCCAGCAGCGTCACGCCCTGGACCAGCGCCTGCACCGGGTCGACGACCTCCTCCAGGAAGGCCTCCACGGGCTGCGGCTCCGGCTCCTCGACGACGAGGAAATCGGTGATCGGGGCCGGTTCCGGCTGCTTCGCGGCCGGCGGCGGCGCGTCCTCGTAGTCAGGTGTCGACGCCCACGGCTCGTCGCCCCAATCCTCGGTCGCCGCACCGCCGGCCACCGCCGCCCGCGCGGAGGCGGGCGCCGGCGAGGAGGTGGACGCCGTGTAGGAGCCACGGTCGCCGTTGTAGTAGGGGGGCATGAGCGGCTGCTCGCCGGTGGCGGGCTCGGGGCCCCGCGAGCTGCGCTGGGTGAACGCGGGCGGCAGCGGCCGGTCATCCGACCGGTGCAGGGCGTCGCCTGGCATTCCGTGCTCCTGTCTGCGGAGGGCTGGGTGAGGTGGAGGTGGTGATGGTCCGCTAAGATACACGAACGCGCCAGTCTGCGACAGGGCGCCGGCCCACGCAAACGGCGTATCGATGCGCTGTTAGCGCTCCAGTTCCCCCACCGGGACGGACGTGCCGCGCCGGGCGCGCCGTCCGGGTGCCGCTTCGTAGTATCGGTCGGCGGCGGCGTTTACTACAGTCACGCCGGCTCGCAGCCGCGGCCGCACGGGCGGCTCAGCTTCGCTCGCGGACGGTACGCTCGTGCCGCACGTGCCGCCAGATCCACCAGGCCGCCGCGGCCACGATGACTGCGCCGATCACCGCATCGAACCGGTGGAAGTAGACGCCGAGCGTATCCCAGTTCTGGCCGAGCTTCATCCCGATCCACGCCAGGCCGAGGCTCCAGATATAGGAGCCGACGAACGTATAGACGACGAATGGCGTCATCTTCATGCGCGCGACGCCCGCCGGGAACGCGATGAAGGTTCGGATCACGGGGAGCAGGCGGCCGACGAAGACGGCGACCTCGCCGCGCCGCTCGAACCAGCGGTCGGCCATCTCGATGTCGCGCCGGGAGATGAGAACGTAGCGGCCGTACTTCTCCACGAACGGCCGGCCGCCCCACGCGCCGACGTAGTAGGCCACGATGGAGCCCAGGACGCAGCCGATCGCGCCGGCCAGCGCCACGAGCCACAGGTTCATCTCGCCCGTGGACACGAGGTAGCCGGAGAACGGCATGATCACTTCCGAGGGGAGCGGGATGCATGCGCTCTCGATCGCCATCAGCAGCGCGACGCCCGTGTAGCCCAGGGACTGGATCGTATGGATGACGAAGGCGGCGAGCGCGCCCAGAATCGCTTCGACCATGGTGTCTCGGTAGGGGCCGGCCTCGCCTCACTCCGCCCAGCCGAAGCGGCCGAGGAGCGGGACGAACGCGCAGCGCGTGACCTCCTCGTGCTCGAACCCATCCTCGGTCCGGCGGTAGAGCAGCAGGCGCTGCTCGTCGCGGCCGCCGACCGGGATCAGCATCCGGCCTCCGGGGGCGAGCTGCGCCAGGAGCGCCGAGGGGACCTGCGGCGCCGCCGCGGCTACCAGGATGGCGTCGTAGGGCGCGTAGCGCGACCAGCCGACGGTCCCGTCTCCCACGAGCAGCGCGATGTTCGGAAAGCGGAGCTGGTCGAGTGTGGCGCGGGCCCGCACCGACAGCTCGCGGACGCGCTCGATCGAGTAGACGTGGGACGCCAGGTGCGCGAGCAGCGCCGTCTGGTAGCCGCTCCCGGTCCCGACCTCGAGCACCCGGTCCCGGGGCCCGATCCGCAGCGTCCGGAGGTAGAGCGCCTGGAGCGACGGCTGCGACGCCGTCTGCCCGAAGCCGATCGGCACCGGCGCATCCTCGTACGCCCGGTGGTGCACGGCCGGGGGCAGGAACAGGTGGCGCGGCACCAGGTCGAAGACCCGCAGGATCTCCAGGTCGTCGATCCCCCGCTCCCGGATCGTCTCGATCAGCTCCCGCCGCGCGCGCTCCCAGCGCCGGTCGCTCAGAGCGTCAGGTCCCACCCGGAGATCTCCTCGAGCAGCCGGTGGTTCGTCAGGTCCAGGTGCAGTGGCGTCACCGAGATGTACCCTTCGTTCACCGCCCGGAAGTCCGAGTCCGGCCGGCCCCACCACCGGCTCTCGCCACCGCCGATCCAGAAGTATTCCTGCCCGTTCGGATCGAACGCGCGCGTCAGCGACCCCGCGTACGCACGCCGCCCCAACGTCGTCACCCGGACCCCCTTCACCTGCGCCGGCGGCACCGGCGGCAGGTTCACGTTGAAGAGGGTCTCGCTCGGGAAGTCCCGCTGCCCGACGAGCTGCTCCAGCAGGCGACCCACCGGTTCCTCCCAGTCCGGCACGACCTCCGGCGCGTTTCGCCCGACGAGCGAGATCGCCACCGCCGGCAGCCCGAGGATCGTCGCCTCCATCGCCGCGGCGACGGTCCCGGAATAGAGCACGTCGTCGCCCAGGTTGGCGCCGTGGTTCACGCCCGACAGCACGATGTCCGGCCGCTCCGCCAGCAGCTCGCCGATGGCCAGGACGACGCAGTCCGTCGGCGTGCCGTCGACCACCTGGCCGCCCTCCGCCGCGCGCACGCGGAGCGGGTGGTGCAGCGTCAGCGAGTGGCTCGTCGCGCTCTGCTCCCGGTCCGGCGCGACCACGTGCACCGTGCCGAGGCGGGCCGCCGCGGCCGCCAGGGTGCGGAGCCCCGGCGCGAGGTAGCCGTCGTCGTTCGTCACGAGCACGCGCATCTTACGAGTCCGTGCCCGGCGAGAGGATCTCCAGCGCCTGGTGCAGCTCGGCGCGCAGCAGGCCGAGCATCTCCCGGTCCAGCGCCCGCGCCGTCGCCGCCGGCAGCTCCCCGCCCCGCCGCAGCTGCTCCAGGCGCTGCTTCGCCCCCTCGATCGTGTATTTTTCCTCGTACAGGAGGTGCTGCACCAGCAGGATCAGCTTGATCTCCTTGCGCTGGTAGACGCGGTTGCCGGACCGGTTCTTCGACGGGTTCAGCACCGGGAACTGGCTCTCCCAGTACCGCAGCACGTGCGGCTTCAGCCCGACCAGGTCGCACACCTCGCTGATCGAGTAGTACTCCTTGTGCGCGATCGGCCGCTGCCCGCCGCCCGTGCCGGCCTCGCCGCTCCGGCGCGCGGCCGCGCCGCCGCGCCCCCGGGGCGGCGCCTCCCGCTCCGCGTCGGTCGCGTCGCTCCCGGCCGCGTCGGGGCCGGTCTCGATCTCTCGCCAGAGCTCCGCGTCGCGCTCCGTCACGTCCAGATCTCCGCCTTCGGCTCGCGCAGCATCAGGTTCTCGACCGCCTCCCGCGGGTGCCGCCCCTCGAACAGCACCGCGTGCACCTCCTCGACGATCGGCATCTCCGCGCCGACCTTCCGCGCCAGCGCGTACGCGGCCCGCGTCGTGTCGACGCCCTCGGCCACCATGTGCATTCCGGCCAGGATCTCCGGCAGGCGCTTCCCCTGCCCCAGCGCGTACCCCACGCTCCGGTTCCGGCTCAGCTCCCCGGTGCACGTCAGGATGAGGTCGCCCATCCCCGCGAGGCCGGCGAACGTCAGCGGGCTCGCCCCGAGCGCCACGCCCAGCCGCGAGATTTCCGCCAGCCCGCGCGTGATCAGCGCCGCCGTCGCATTGTGCCCGAGGCCGAGCCCCGCCGCCATCCCCGCCGCGAGCGCGATCACGTTCTTGAGCGCGCCGCCCAGCTCGACCCCGGCCACGTCGTGGGTCGTGTATACCCGGAAATACGGCGTCTGGAACAGCTCCTGGGTGCGCAGCGCCGCCCGCTCGCTGCGACTGGCCACGGTCACCGCCGTCGGCCGCTCCCGTGCCACCTCCAGCGCGAAGCTCGGCCCCGACAGGAACGCCGCCTCCGCGCCGAGCCGCCCCGGCAGCACCTCGCGGAGCGTCGCGTCCATCGTGCACAGCGTCTCCTTCTCGATCCCCTTCGACGCGCTGACGACCAGCGCGTCCGGCGCGATCGCCGGCGCCGCTTCCGTCATCACGCCGCGAACGAACTGCGCCGGGCTCACCGAGACGACGACGCTCGCGCCGCGCACGGCGTCCTCGAGCGACGTCGTCGCCTCCAGCTTCGGATCGAGCGGGATCCCCGGCAGGTAGGTGGTGTTCTCCCGCGCCGCCCGGATCTGCTGCGCCACCGCGGGGTCGTGCGCCCACAGCCGGACGGGGTAGCCCTTCTTCGCCAGCAGGTTCGCGAGCGTGGTGCCCCAGCTCCCCGCGCCCACCACCGCGACCTGCTCCATCAGCGCGCCTCCGGCGCCTTGCGCCCGAAGCGGTGCTCCTCGCCGCGCAGCAGCCGGCGGATGTTCTGGCGGTGCGCGTAGATGATGAACGCGCCCAGCGCCAGCGAGAGCCAGAGCACGGGCCCGACCCCCGTCGTCAGCAGCACCGCGAGCGGCACCGCCACCGCGGCCGCGATCGAGGCCACGGACACGATGCGCGTCGTCCACACCAGGAGCGCCCAGACGACGAGGCCCACGCCCACCGCGACCGGCGCCAGCGCCAGGAACACGCCCGCGCTGGTGGCCACGCCCTTCCCGCCCCGGAACCCCACGTACGCCGAGTAGACGTGCCCGAGGATCGCCGCCGCGCCATACGCCAGCGCCCATTCCCAGTGCGGCGAGCCGTCCCAGCGCGGGAAGAAGAAGGTGGGGGCGAACCCCTTGAAGATATCGACGAGGAAGATCGGGAGCGCCGCCCGCCAGCCGAGGACACGGAAAGCGTTCGTGGCGCCGAGGTTTCCGCTGCCATGCTGCCGCAGGTCGATTCCCCGCGCCAGCCGCCCTACCACGTAGCTCGTCGGGAACGCGCCGACGAAGTAGCTGACGGCGAGCAGCGCCCAGGTCAAGACGCGGCCTCCTCCCGCCGCCCCTTGAGCCGCAGCCGGAGCGGCGTGCCGACGAAGCCCCACCGTTCCCGGAACGAGTTCTGGATGTAGCGGATGTAATTCTCCGGCACCGCCTTCGGATAATTCGTGAAGATCACGAACGTCGGGGGGGCCGTATCCGCCTGCGTCGCGTACATCAGCTTGACTTGCATGCCCCGATAATGTGGGGGCGGCTGGCGCTGCGCCAGTTCGCGGAGCACCTCGTTGACCTCGCTCGTCGGGATGCGCCGCTCGCGCTCCTCCGCGACCTGCAGCACGAGATCCATGATCTTGTGCACGCGCTGCCCGCTCAGCGCCGATGTGAAGAGCATCGGTACCCAGCGGAGCTGCGGCGCGCGCTCGCGGATCTGCCTCTCGTACTCCCTGGCGGTGTTCGTCTCCTTCTCCACCAGGTCCCACTTGTTCACGACGATGACGAGCCCGCGCCCGGCCTCCCACGCCCGCTGCGCGATCCGCAGGTCCTGGACGTGGACCTCCTCGCTCCCGTCGATGAGGAGCACGGCCACGTCCGAGCGCTCGATCGCCCGCTCCGTCCGCAGCGCGCTGAAGTACTCCAGCCCCGGCTCGATCCGCGCCTGCCGCCGCAGCCCCGCCGTGTCCACGAAGATGAGCTCGCGGCCGTGGTAGCGCGTCGGCGTGTCGATCGCATCGCGCGTCGTCCCGGCGACGTCGCTCACCACCAGGCGCTCTTCCCCCAGCAGCCGGTTGATGAAGCTCGACTTCCCCACGTTCGGCTTACCGATCACCGCGATGCGGAGCGCCTCGTCCGCCTCCTCCCCCGTCGGCTCCGGGAAGTGGGCGACGACGCGGTCCAGCAGGTCGCCGCTGCCCTTCCCCGAGATGGCGCTGACCGGGATCGGCTCGCCCAGTCCCAGCTCCCAGAAGTCGTGGTACGTCAGGTCGTCCGGCAGCCGGTCCACCTTGTTCACGACCAGCATCACCGGCCGCCCGGACTTCCGCAGCAGCTCCGCGATGCGGTGATCCATCGGCTGCGGCCCCGCCTTCCCGTCCACCACGAAGACGACGAGCTCCGACTCCGCCATCGCCGCGAGCACCTGCTGCCGGATCGCGGCCGTCATCGGCTCCTCGCTCTCCGTCTCGAGGCCGCCCGTGTCGATGACCCAGAAGTGGTGGCCCGCCCACTCCGCGCGCGCGAAGTTCCGGTCCCGCGTGACCCCGGGCACGTCCTCCACGATGGCGACCTGCCGGCCCACGAGCCGGTTGAAGAACGTCGATTTGCCGACGTTCGGCCGCCCCACCACGGCTACAGCGGGAAGCGCGTGCTTCTTCATGCGTGCAGCAGCGTGGCGGTGAGCTCGTACCCCGGCATGACGATCGATCCCTCCAGCCGCGCCTCCAGCTCGTCCAGCCGCAGGTCGTCCACGAACGCCCCGTCGTCGTTCAACGCCTCGGCGGGGATGAGCACGCGATCGTACGGTCCGCCGAGCAGGAGGGTCGCCAGGATGTCCCGCCCGGGGAGCAGCCCCGCGGTCGTCACCGTCTCGCCGAACATCCGGTTCGTCACCGCGAGCACGTCGAACGCCGCCCCCGTCCGCTCCTCGAGACGCGGCACGAGCGGCTCGATGATCGGCCCCATGCGGAGCCCGGTCACGATCGCCACCCGCTCCCCCGCGAGGCGCGGCACGTCGGCCAGCCCCGCGTCGAACTCGTCCAGGAAGCGGCGCACCGATCCCACCCCGTTCTCCATCAGCGGCCAGTCGTCGTAGTACGCGTCCTCCGGCAGCGGCTCGCCGGCGATGTAGAAGAGGTCGTCCGCCGCGTATGCCCACCCGGTGCCCCGCTCCGCCAGCGCCCGCGCGCGCGCCGCCTCCACCTGGCGGATCGCCGTCCGCGCCTCCTCCGGCGTCAGCAGCCGCACCGGCCGGCCGAGGTTGTACTTCGTCAGGCCTACCGGGACCACCGAGAGCGAGAGGACGCCCGCGCCCAGCGCCCGCAGGTCGGCGATCGTGCGGTCGAGGTGCGCGCCGTCATTCCACTCCGGGCACAGCACCACCTGCGTGTGCACCTCGATCCCGGCCGCCAGCAGCTCGCGCAGGCGCTCCACGATGTCCCCGCCGTACGCCACGCCGAGCAGGCGCTCGCGCACGGCCGGCTCCGTCGCGTGCACGCTCACGTACAGCGGCGAGAGCCGCTGCTCGATCAGCCGCTCGAACCCCCTCGGGCCCAGGTTCGTCAGCGTGACGTAGCTGCCGTACGTGAAGGAAAGGCGGAAATCGTCGTCCTTCAGGTGCAGCGTCTGCCGCGCGCCGTCCGGATTCCCGTCCACGAAGCAGAACACGCACTTGTTCGCGCACTGCCGCACCGGATCCGGCGCCGGCACGATGCCCAGCGCATCCTCCGGCTCCTTCTCGATCTCGTAGACGACGGAGGCGCCGCCGGCCGCCGGAGCCACCTCCAGCTCCAGCACCGGCTCCGCCTCCAGGAAGCGGAAGTCGATGGCGTCGCGCACCGGCGCGCCGTTGATGCGCACGATGCGGCTCCCCACCGCGAGCTCCAGCTCCTCGGCGATCGAGCCCGGCACGACCTCGGCGATCCTAACCATTCCCCTCTTTGCGCGAAGGGGCGGCCACTCAGGCCGCCCCGATAGACTCGACAACCGCGAAAATCTAACGAAATCGCGCTCTTTCTTCAACCCGCGGACGTGACCGGCGGAAGCGGCGCGCCGCAGTTCGCGCAGACGGTGTCCCCCTCGTCGTACGGCTCGCCGCACACGGGACACGCAAAGACCACTTCGCCATCGGGGGCCTCGTGCGTCAGGATCAGCAGGCGCGCGTCCTCGTACGCGTACGCCGGCACGAGCACCCGCACCTGCGCCAGATCGCCGATCTCCATCGTGAACGTGTAGTGGTCCTTCTGCGAGAGCACCTGCGCGTCGATCCCTTCCGCCTGCAGGTTGTCGCGGATCAGTTCCGCCTCGACGTCGTCCCCCGTCGTGTAGACTTGCGCCCACCCCTCCACGATCTCCACGCCCGCGTGCGCTTCGCACTTGAAGTACGGCTTCTCGCCGTGGTTGCATACCTCGCACAGCGGCTTGCCGCAGACCACGCACACGCCGACCGCGAGCCGCTCCGGGTGCACCGCACAGGGCATCTGGACCCGGAGGAAGCCGCACGCCGGACACGCTTCCTCGTCCGCGGGGATCGACTCGTGGCAGTTCGGGCACTCCACCGTCTCCTGCACCGCCGCCCCGCAGACCGGACACTCGGCCGTCCCCGCCGGCGCTTCCGTTCCGCACTCCGGACACCTCGCCATGGACTCCCCTGCGCTTCGGGTTCGTGTGTCGAGACGCCTGCGCGGCCCGCAAGTTCCATGCGCCGCACCGCCGCGGCGCGCGCCGAAATGGAGAAGGGGGGCGCGCCCGCCCGGACGCGCCCCCCTTTTCCGCCGATCGCGGCGCCTTCGCTACTTGGCGACCTCGTACTTCCACCCCGCCACGTCCTTCGCCTTCGACGTGGCCGAGAACGCCTCCTTCGTGTCCTTCGCGGGCGCCGTGACCGTGATTTCCTGCGTGTCGAGCGGCGCGCCGCTCTTGTCCAGGAGCGTCAGCTTGATCTTCACGGGCGTCCCGGGAGCCAGCTTGTCGTTCAGCACCGCGCCCGTCACCTTCGAGCCGTCGCCGGTCGACTGCACGCGGACATCCATCACCTCCGCCGTCAGCGCCTGCTGCTGCGTCAGGTAGTCGAGCGTCTTCTTCTTCCACTCCTCGGCCTTCGGCCCCGTCGCGAGCTCGCCCTTCCCGCGCGCCGTCGCGGCGGCCAGCCGCAACGCCGTGCCGTTCGCCGGATCCAGCGTCAGCACCTTCTGCGTCGTCGCCAGCAGTTCGTCGTAGATCGGGTTGAGCTGGTCGGCGAGCTTCTTCGCTTCCGCGGGCGTCGCCTTCTGGCGCTGCTCCTCGAGCTTCTGCGCCCGCGCCAGCAGCGCCTGCGACAGGTTGAACGCCGCATCACGATTGTACGCGTTCGCCTGCACCGCCTTGCGGAACGCGTCCGCCGCCTGGTCGAACTGCTCCGCCTGGAACAGTCCGACGCCGATGTCGAAGTATTGCGCGTCGTTCAGGTTCGCCTGGCCCGCCAGCTCCGCGAAGAGCTTGCTGGCTTCCGCCTTGTTCTCGCTCCGCGAGTAGGCCATCGCGAGATTCACCTTGGCCTGCACGTCGTCGGGGTGCTTGGCCAGGTAGTCCTTGTAGACGTCCGCCGCCTCGCCGTACTTCTTCTGGAAGAGCAGCAGCTGCGCCAGGTTCGAGATCGAGCGCTCCTGGCCCTCCTGCCACTGCTTTTGCGCCTCCGGCGCCAGCGTGCCGGGCATCCCCTTGTTGTAGATCTCCAGCGCGGCCCGGTACTCCGTGATCGCCTTGTCCGCCTGCCCCTTGTTCTGGTAGAGCGAGGCCAGCGTCGCGCGGGCGGTCGGCCGACCCTGGTAGATCGCGTCGGCCTGCTCCAGCAGCGGAATCGCCTCGTCTTCCTTCCCCGCCTGGATCAGCCCGACGCTCTTGTTGTAGGCCTCCACCCACGCCTTCTCCCGCGCCGACTCCGTCTCCTTCGTGTACTCCGGCCACATCTGCTCGGCCTTGTCCAGCATCGAATCGGCCTTCGAGACGTCGCCGAGCCCGAGGTATGCCTGTCCCGCGTAGAAGTAGCCCGCCGGGTTGCCGGCATCCTTGTCGATCGACTGGAGCGCCTGATCCAGCGCCTTCTGGTAGATCTTCGGCTTGTCCTCCGGGTGCGTCGCCTTCTTGGCCTGGTCCAGGTAGAGGGCCGCGCTCCGGGTGAACATGTTCTGCGACGGCTTCGTACCCTGCGCGCGCACTCCGAGCGGGAGCGCTACGAGAAGGGCCAGGGCCAGCCCGGCCGACCACTTGGTCATTCTCCAGAGCCTCCGGTGGAAGGAACCATTACCGAACATGGAGTTACCCATTCCCGTCACTCTTTGTTGCGTTCGTTTCCGCCTCGAGCGCGAGGCGGGCCTGGTATGGAGCGAGTCCAGTCGCCTCCGCCGCCCGCACGATATCGTCGTACTCGGGCTTCGCGCGCTCCGTTCCGTCCGGCAGCCGCACTCGCTTGCGTCGGATCTGCTGCCCGCGCCACGCCACCACCTCTTCCTCCCGCGGCAGCGCCGGCCGCGAAACCGGCCAGTAGCGTGCGCCGATCGTCGTCGTCGCGCGGAACAGCGCCGAGAGCACCCGCTCCAGCGCCGGCTCCGGGACGAGCGCCTCGATCCGGTGGCCCGGGCGCCCCTTCTTCATCCCCACCGAGGCGACGGTGGCATCGACCGCTCCCGCGGCGAGGAGCGCCTCCTGCGCCGGTGGCAGGTACTCCGACGGCATGTCGTCGACGTCCGCCTGGAGCATCAGCAGGCTCGCGGTCGTGGGCTCGATGTCGCACAGCACGATCCGGAGCGCGTTCGGGTGGTCCTCCGGATCGCGCGTCCCGGCCCCGAACCCGCTCCGCCGGACGACGAACTCCGCGGGCGGGCAGCGGCCGCCCGTCAGCGTGGCCAGGATCGTCGCACCCGTCGGCGTGACCGTCTCGCCCGCGAGGCCGGAGTCCCGGGATGGCACGCCGTCCAGCAGCTTCAGCGTCGCCGGTGCGGGCAACGGATAGCGTCCGTGCTCGATGTCGACCCACCCGCTCCCCAGCGCCACCGGCCGCGTGAAGCACGCCTCGACGCCCAGCTCCGCGACGCCCGCCATCGAGCACAGCACGTCCAGGATGGCGTCCAGCGCGCCGACCTCGTGGAAGTGCACCTTCTCGATGCTCGTGCCGTGCACCTCCGCCTCGGCGGTGGCCAGCCGCCGGAACGCCTCGGCCGCCCGGGCCCGGACCGGGGCGGGGGCGGCCGTCGACTCCACGATCTCCAGCACATGGCGGAGATGCCGGTGCGCGTGTTCGTGCGGCAGCTCGAAGCGCACCCGCGCGCAGGAGATTCCCCGCCGGTTCACCCGCTCCACCGCCACGCCGACGCCCTTCAGCCCGAGCGACGCGACGAACGCCTCCAGCCACTCCGTCTCGAGCCCCACGTCCACCAGGGCGCCCAGCACCATGTCGCCGCTGATCCCCGCGAAGGGATCGAAGATGAGTCCGCGCAAGTAGCTCCACTCCGTCGCCGTGTCGAGCGCCACAAACTAGGAGCGGCCCCGTGGAGCGTCAAACCGGCCGGACGCGCGCCCCGAGGCGCCCGCCCGCCTCACGCCTGCCCGGCGCCGCCCGGCTTCACGCCGGCATCCGCCAGCGCGCGCCCGCGCCACGCTCACCGCGCGCCCGCGCCACGCTCACCGCGCGCCGAGGTGCTCGATCACCCGCCTGGCCAGCGTCTCCGAGAATCCCGGCACCCGCGCGATCTCCTCCGGCGCCGCCGCCTTGAGCGCGCGTACGCTCCCGAACCGCTCGAGCAGCGCCCGCTGCCGCGCCGGCCCGATCCCCGGCACGTCCGCCAGCTCGCTCGTCAGCGTCCGCCGCGTCCGCAGCTTCCGGTTGTACGTGATCGCGAAGCGGTGCGCCTCGTCGCGGATCCGCTGCAGCAGCCGGAGCGGCTGGGAGGTCCGCGCCAGCCGCAGCGGCTCGGCGCGCCCGGGGAGGAACACCTCCTCCTCGCGCTTGGCCAGCGAGCAGAACGCCACCCCCGCCGCTCCGACCTCCCGCGCCGCCGCCACCGCGGCGCCGAGCTGCCCCTTGCCTCCGTCGATCACCACGAGGTCCGGGAGCATTGCGCCCTCCTCGATGCGGCGGTTGAAGTAGCGCGCCACCACCTCCGCCATGGAGCGGAAATCGTCGTTCCCCCACTCGCCGCGCACCTTGAAGCGCCGGTACTCGCCCTTGTCGGCCACGCCGTTCGAGAAAGCGACGCAGCTCCCCACCACCTCCGAGCCCTGCGTGTGCGAGATATCGAAGCAGACGACGAGGCGCGGCACCACCTTGAGCTCCAGCGCCTCCTGCAGCTCGTAGAGCGCGTCGTCCGCCCGCTCGCGGACGTCCGAGCGCAGCACCGCCCGCTCCTCCAGCAGGTGGCGCGCGTTCTGGCTGGCCAGCTCGAGCAGCGCCGCCTTCTCCCCCTTCTGCGGCACGGCGGTGCGCACCCGGTGCCCCGCGGCCTCGGAGAGCAGCTCCTCGAGGACGGCACGGTCCTCGAACTCCGCCGGGAAGAGGATCTCCCGGGGCAGGTCCGCGGTGCCGCGCTCGCCGCGCCCGAGGTAGAATCGCGCCGCGGCCGCGCCGAGCAGCGCCTCGTCCACCTCCTCGTCCAGCTTCCCGAAGAACTCGACCTCCCGGCCCAACAGCTTGCCGCCCCGGATCTTGAGCTGCACCGCGCACGCGCGGCCTCCGTCGCGGGCCAGGCCGATCACGTCCTGCTCGGTCCCCTTCACCGACATCACCCGGGCCCGCCGCTCGATGTTCTCCAGCCCGGTCAGCGCGTCCCGCAGCGTCGCCGCCCGCTCGAAGTCCATCGCGCCGGCGGCCTGCGCCATCTCCTCCGCCACCCGCTTCCGCACGGGCTCCGTCCGGCCGTTCAGCACCTCCAGGATCTCGTCGATCATGAGCCGGTACTCGTCGCCCGTCTGCAGCCCCACGCACGGCGCCAGGCAGCGGCCGATGTGGTAGTCCAGGCACGGCCGGCTCGGCGCCTCCCCCGGCAGGTCGTAGCGGCAGCTCCGCACCGTATACAGCCGCTTCACCAGCTCCAGCGCCTGCCGCATCGGCCCAACGTCCGTGTAGGGCCCGAAGTAGCGCGCGCCGTCGTTCTCCAGCATGCGGGTGACGTAGACCCGCGGGAACGGCTCCTGGACCGTGACCTTGATGTACGGGTAGCGCTTGTCGTCCCGGAACTGGATGTTGAACCTCGGCATGTGCGCCTTGATGAGGTTCGCCTCCAGCAGCAGCGCCTCGGCCTCCGAGCCGACCACGATCGTCTCCAGGTCCACGATCCGCCGCACCAACTCCCGCGTCTTGATGGAGTGGTCCTCGGACGCGCGGAAATAGCTCCGCACGCGGTCGCGGAGCGACTTCGCCTTGCCGATGTAGAGGATCTCGCCCTCGGCGTCCCTGAACAGGTAGACGCCCGGGCGCGAAGGGAGGTGCTGCAGCTTTTTCTGGAGGGTTTCCGGACTCACGCGCGTCCCCGCATCCGACTCGTGCCCGATCGCCGGGCGCCTGAGCCGCCCGAAAAGAGTAGTACCCGCGCGGAGTTACACGGTTCTACGAAGCGTCACCGGCGGAGCCGTCGCACCACCCGTCCCACCACGGCCTCCGCCTCCGGCACGCCGAACGCCCGGGCGAGGAGGAAGTAGATCGCGCCGAACGGCCCGAGCACGATCGCGCCCCGCGCCAGCCGGAAGAGCAGCCGCACCGCCGCCGAGCCGCCCAGCCCGATCCCCGAGAAGAGCTGCTCCGGCGGCGGGACCAGCCAGGCGATGGCCCGCGCCACCGCCGCCGCGATCAGCGCTGCCGCGAACATCCGGCCCAGCGTGCCGAGCCCCGCGCCGACCTTGCCGATCCGGCTGCGGAGCCCGCGGCGCAGCAGCGACCATTCCACCCACGCCGCGATGCCCGCCCCGAGCGTGAGCCCGAGCGCGCCCATCGGGTGCCCCGCCACCCTGAGGTGCCGCTCGAACGGGATCATGAGCGCGTAGCCCAGGGCGCCCGTCAGGATCACGCGCAGGAACGCGATCCACGCCGGCGTCTTCGTGTCGTGCAGCGCGTAGTACGTGGACGAAAACAGCCGGGTCCCGGTGGACGCCATGAGGCCCAGCGTGAAGCCGCCGAGCACGATCCAGACCCAGATCGTGTCGCCGGCGCTGAACTTCCCCGTCTGCAGCACCGTGGAGATGACGACGTCGCCCAGCGCCAGGTAGCCGACCGTCGACGGCACCACGAACACCGCGATCTGGCGCAGCCCCGCGTTCACCCGCGTCCGCAGCACCTCCGCCGCCTGGCCGCGCTGCCGCGACAGTTCCGGCAGCTCCGCGGCCGCCACGCTCATCCCGAACAGGCTGATCGGCAGCAGGTAGAGCGTCATGGCGTACGTCAGGGCCGAGAGCGCGCCCACGCTCAGCTTTGAGGCCAGCATCACGTCCACGTACGCGCTGAGCTGCACCACGCCCCGCCCGAGCAGCACCGGCAGCGCGTTGGCGACGATCGTCGCCACCAGCGGCCCGCGCAGCGTCGCCCACGAGAGGTGCAGGTTCGGCTCGAGCCGAAGCACCCGCGGGAGCTGCACCAGGAACTGCAGCGCCCCGCCGACCAGCGCCCCCCAGGACACGGCCATCACCAGGTTCGCCAGCGACAGCCGCCGCCCGAACAGCACCATGGTCGCGATCATCGCGGCGTTCCACAGCACGGGCGCCACGTACGCCAGGAAGAAGCGACGGTGGCTGTTCAGGATCCCGAGCGCCCACGCCGACAGCACCAGGATCCCGGTCATCGGGAAGATGATCCGGGTGGCCTGCACCGCGATCTGGCGTCGTTCCCCCTCGAAGCCGAAGGCGACGACGTCCACCAGCGCCGGGGCGAAGAAGATCCCGAGCAGGCTGATGGCGCCCGCCAGCATCGCCAGCAGCGCGAACACCGCCGCCGCCACGCGCCCGGCCTCCTCGCGCTTCCCCTGCTCCAGCAGCTCCGCGTACACCGGGATGAAGGACGCGCTCAGCGTCCCCTCCCCGAGCAGGTTCTGCAGGATGTTCGGGATGCGCAGCGCCGCGCGGAACGCGTCCGAGAAGAGGGTGTTGCCGAAGTAGTGCGCGAAGAACGCCTCTCGCAGCAGCCCGGAGACTCGGCTCAGGAAGATCCCTGCCGCGACGAGGCGCGCGAAGCGGCCGGCCCCCGCGCGCGGCGGCGGGGCCGAGGGATCCGGCGGCGGCTCCGGGGGAGTGTTCGGGTCGGGTGGGGGGGCGTTCACCGCCGGCGGCTCTGCGGGCTCCGACGTCGTACGGCGCGCGCTCAACCGGTCTGCTCGCCCGGCGGCAGCGCCTGCGGCGACTCCTTGGCCGCCAGCAACCGGTGCAGGAACTCGCTCTCCTCCTCCAGCCGCTGCACCTGCTGCGTCAGGCGGTCGAGCTCCGCCTCCAGCGCCGCGACCCGCGGCGAGAGCGAGTCATCCTCGCGCTCGCCGCGCAGTGCGCCGCGCTCGAGCCGCCCCGCCAGGGCCCGCCCGAGCTGCGAGTCGAGGATCACCGCGATCAGCGGGATCATCAGCGCCACGAGGATGATCAGGAAGAGCATCGACATGCGTCGAAGTTACGCAGGCGCCGGGCCGTGGAACAGGTGCCGCCTCCGGCGCGCGCTAGATGCCGCACTCCACACCGCGCCACGTCGGTGCGGCCGCGGTCAGATCCACCGTGAGCGCCTCCGCGACCGCCGACAGCAGTTCCGGGCCGTACCTCGCCAGATACTGCACGGGGTTCAGCACCCGCTCCTGCGCGGCGCCGCCCGGCGAGAGGTTCGCCGCCGCCTTCTCGAGCTGCTCCAGCGTCGTCGCCTGCTGCTCCTTCAGGTGCGAGAGGATCTTCTTCTCCGCCTCCCGCAAGGCGATGTGGCTCGTGTTCTTCGCCGCCGTGAGCGGGCCCTTCAGCGTCGGATCGATCGCCTTCGTCGCGCCGAGCAGCGCCTCGTACCCCTCGTCGAGCTGTCGCCGCAGCGCGCTCACGGCCGCGTCCACGTCCGGCGGCAAGCCTTCCCGCACGATCCGGGCGGACAGCTCCCGCACCGGCTGCGAGAAGTCGTCCACC
This sequence comes from Longimicrobiales bacterium, assembly GCA_035715725.1. Lineage (GTDB taxonomy): Bacteria > Gemmatimonadota > Gemmatimonadetes > Longimicrobiales > RSA9 > JADGGV01. Next base: position 56,623 of record DASTKT010000165.1, read on the forward strand.
GTCAGGGCGAACTTGTCCATCACCTTGCGGACCTTCCGCTCGACGAGCGTCACGCTGAAGCGCGGGAAGACCAGCGGCATCTCGATGCCGTGCGCCTTGAACAGGCAGCCCGTCTGCGCGAAGTAGCTGAGTTCGGCCGGCCCGCCCACGTAGGCTACCGTCGGGAACAGCGAGCTTTCCACGACCGGTCGGAGCAGGACGGTCGCCGAGAACCGCTCCGGCTCCGTCTCCAGCAGCCCGAGCAGCTCGTCCTCCGTCAGGCGCCGTTTCGTCCGCCGCAGCTGGAACGAGCCATCTTCGCGGACCAGCCGCTCCCGCCCCTCGGCGTCCTCGTATGCCACGTTGACCGCCCCGCCGCCCACCCACACCTGCCCGTGGTAGCCGGCCTCCACGAGGCGCTGCGTCTGGCGCTCGAGCCGTCGCTCGTGCTCCGCCGCGTTCTGGATCTCCGCCCGCAGGAGCGGCGCGGCGAGCGCCGCCACCTCGGGGTGCGATGGATCCACGAGCAGCACGTCGAACGGACCCAGCAGCTCACCGATCAGGTCCGTGAACGCCTCCGCCATGGTCCGCTCCGGGCGGTACGCCTCCCGGATCCGCGCCAGCAAGGGCGCCACGAACTCGCTCGGCGGCAGCAGCTCCGCGAGCTGGCGCAGCACGTCCTCGATCCCTGGTCCCACCGGGTGCCGCGCCATCGAGACCGGCGGGACGCCGGGCGCCTCGGCCAGCTCCGGGCGGTGCAGCCGGTTCTCCGGGTCCAGGAGCTGGACGTGGTTGACCTCGCTCCAGTCGTGGTCCGTCGACGCCACCCAGAACAGCGGGGCGACCGGCCGCTCCAGGATCGGCTCCAGCGCCCGCGCCAGCCGCACCGCCGAGAGCGCCTTGTACACCGTGTAGAGCGGCCCCGTGAGCAGCCCGGTCTGCTGCCCCGTCGTCACGAAGTAGCCGCCCTCGCGCACCACCGCCTCCAGCTTGGCCGCCGCCCCGGCGCTCGTCGGCCGCATCCCCGCCGCCGCCCGCCGCCGCGCCGCCGCGTCGAAGCGCGCCGCCACCTCCCGCGCCTTGCGCCGGTACGCTTCCGCGTCCCACGGCGAGCCGCTGAAGAACGGCGCCAGCTCCGGCGCGCCGGCATAATAGTCCTGCACCAGACGGGGGCCGCGCAGCGGCGCCGTCAGGATCTCGAGATTCAGGAGCCACCTCCGCGGAGGCCGTGAACGAAAGGCGGCCTCATTCGGCCGCCTTGTGGTAGGGTTCGCCCCGCACGATCGTGCCGGCGCGGTAGAGCTGCTCCGCCAGGACCAGCCGTGCCAGCTCGTGGGGGAGCGTGAAAGAGGACAAGGACAAAAGGTGACGGGCCCGACGCAGCGCCGCCTCGTCGAGCCCGTACGCACCGCCGATCAGGAACGCCACTCCCGCACCGCCCCGCACCGCGATCTGCTCCAGGTATTTCGCGAGAGTGCTGGAGCTCCACGTCTCTCCCTCCCGCGTCGTCGCCACGATCTCGTACCCCGCCGGCACCCGCTCCAGCAACCGCCGCGACTCCGCCGCGCGCACCTCCGCGACGGGCAACCCCTTGTGCGCCTTCGTTTCCCGGACCTCCACCACGTCCAGCCCCCAGTAGCGTCCGGCCCGGCGCTCGTATTCCGCGATCGCGCCGCCGAAGACCGTGCCCGGCCGGCCCACCGCTCCGACCCAGAGCCGCAAGGCCCGTCCCTACGCGTAGACCCCGCGCAGACGGTGCACCGCTGCGACGCGGTCGATCGAGAGCATGTACGACGCCGTGCGCATGTTCACGCCGTGCGTCTTCGAGTACTGCAGCACGTCCGAGAACGACCGGATCATCACGTCGTGCAGGCGCTGGTTCACCACGTCCTCGGTCCAGTAATACCCCTCGCGGTTCTGCACCCACTCGAAGTAGCTCACCGTCACGCCGCCGGCGTTCGCCAGGATGTCCGGGACCACGAAGACCCGCTTCTCCTCCAGGATCGCGTCCGCCCCGGCCGTCGTGGGCCCGTTCGCCCCCTCCGCGATCACCTTCGCCTTGATGTTCGCCGCGTTCTTCCGCGTGATCACGTTCTCCATCGCCGCCGGCACCAGCACGTCGACGTCCAGCTCGAGCAGCTCCTCGTTGCTGATCGGCTCGCCGCCCGGGAAGCCCTCTAGGAAGCGATGCTCCGCCACCCACGCCAGGGCCTCGTCGATGTAGATCCCGTGCGGATTGTAGACCCCGCCCGTCTTGTCGCCGATGGCGACGACGGTCAGCCCCTCCCGCTCCAGCAGCCGGGCCGCCACGCTACCGACGTTGCCGAACCCTTGCACCGCGACACGGGTTCCGTGCAACGGCATGCCCAATTCCCGGAGCGCCTCGCGCACCGAGATCATCACGCCGCGCCCCGTCGCCTCCCGCCGCCCGCGCGAGCCGCCGATCGCGATCGGCTTCCCCGTCACCACCGCCGTCGTGGTGTGGCGGTGATGCATGGAGTACGTGTCCATGATCCACGCCATTACCTGCTCGTTCGTGTTCACGTCGGGCGCCGGCACGTCCGATTCCGGCCCCAGCGTCTCGATGATGCTCGCGGTGTAGCGCCGCGTCAGCCGCTCCAGCTCCCCCTTCGACATCTTGAACGGATCGCAGACGACGCCGCCCTTCGCGCCGCCGAACGGGATGTCCACCACTGCGCACTTCCACGTCATCCACGCCGCCAGCGCCGTCACCTCGTCCAGCGTCACCTGCATGTCGTAGCGGATGCCCCCCTTCGCCGGGCCGCGCGACGTGTTGTACAGCACGCGGTGCCCGGTGAACACCTCCACCTCCCCGTTGTCCATCATCACGGGGATCGACACGGTGATCTGTTTTTCGGGGTGCCGGAGGATCCGGTAGAGGTTGGGATCGAGGCGGAGCAGTTCGGCGGCTCGGTCGAAGCGCTGCATCATCGCTTCGAATGGATTCTCATCGTCGGCGATCTCCAGCGTCGACGGCGCGTCCTGGGTCGGTGCATGCATGAAGCGGTCGTCTCCTGCCAGGTCTCACGCCGCTCCCGGGCGGCGCGGTGAAGGCTGCCTCCATTCGGCGTTCGGGCCGGCCACGGCGGGCGACGCTGCCCGGACACCATCCAGCCCGTCAATCGTAGGGGCCGGCGACATCCTACGCCAGCCCACCCCCCATCCCCGCCACCAGATCCGCCAGCGCCGAGGCCAGATCCGCCGCGCCGGCCTCCACTACGACCTCCTGCTCGAGGACCCACAGCTCCACCCCTGGCAGGAGCGGCTCGAGCTTCACCGCGTCCTTCGCCGTGGTGAGCACCGCCGCCCCCGCCGCCGCCGCCACGATCCGCTCGGCGTCCCGCGCGGTGTACTCGTGGTGATCCCGGAACTCCAGCGAGGCGGTCAGCACCGCCCCGCTCGCCCGGGCCTGCGCGAGGAACGCGCCCGGCTCGGCGATCCCCGACACCGCGACCCCGCGCGGCGCCCCAACCGCCGCCGCCGGAGCTCCGGCCTCCGCGCCGTCCGGCGCGGGCCGGCGCCTCGGGTCCGGCTCGACCCTGCCCGGCCCGGGCCCGGCCGGTGCCCCGCCCCGCCACCGCAGCCACCCCGCCGCGCGCAGCGCCACGACCGCCGGTACGGCGCCCGGCGCGAACCGGCGTACCTCGGCCGCGACCGCCGCCGCGGCTTCCGGCGTGGCCGTCCTCCGCGTCACCACGACGACGTCCGCGCGGACCAGCGCCGCCGGGGCTTCGCGCCACGGGCCGCGCGGCAGCAGCCGCGGCCGCGCGCTCCAGCGCTCCGCCGCGACCAGGACGATGTCGAGGTCCCGCGCCAGCCGCCGGTGCTGGAACCCGTCGTCCAGCACGAGCACCGTCGCGCCGGCGTCCAGCGCCCGCCGCGCACCTGTCCGCCGGTCCCGCTCGGCCACGACCGGTACGCCCGGGTGCCAGCGCGCGTGCAGCGCCGGCTCGTCCGCCGCATAGCCGCCATGCAGCACCGCCGGCCGCGCGCCCCGGCGCAGCAGCTCGTCGACCAGCCAGCGGGTGACGGGTGTCTTTCCGGCGCCGCCCACGGTCAGGTTGCCCACGCTCACGACTGGCGCCGCGACGCGCTCGGCGCCGAGGAGGCCACCGGAATACGCCGCGTGATACGCCGCCTCTCCGCCCCGGAACAGCAGCTCCGCCGGCGCCAGCGCCAGGTCCAGCGCTCGGCCGGGCCACCCCGCCTCCCCGCGCCACCACCGATGGACGAACGCCGCGCCGCGCCCCATCTCAATCCTCGCCGTCGACCCAGGCCATCAGGCGGCCCAGCTCCCTCTCGACCTGCGCGGCGATCGCGTCCAGCTCCGCCCGCCCCGCGCTGCGCGGGATCGTCACCGGCTCGCCGTACGCGATCCGGACCCGTGCGAAAGGTTTCGGCACCAGGAAGCGGTCCCACCCCTCGATCCACCACGCCCGCCGCGTCCCCGACGCGCAGGGGACAACGGGCAGCCCCGCCACCTGCGCCGCCAGGAGTGCGCCCGGCTTGATCTTTTCCCGCGGGCCACGCGGACCGTCCGGCGTCACGCACAGCGAGCGGCCCCGCCGCGCCATCCGCACCATCTCCCGGAGCGCGGCGCTCCCGCCCCGCGAGCTCGAGCCGCGCACCGCGCCGAAGCCCCAGTGCCGCAGCAGCCGCGTCAGGTATTCGCCGTCCCGCGACCGGCTCACGAGGCAGACGTTCCCCTCGTCTCGCCGGTTGTGAGCCAGCGGGAGCAGCCGGCCGTGCCACATCACGTAGACGACGGCTCGGCCCTCATCGAGCAGCGCCCGGTGCCGCTCGAAGCCGCGAACCTCGTAGCGCACCGTCGCCAGGAGGCCGTCCAGCAGCAGCCCCGCGGCCGTCGCCGCCAGGCCGTAGCGGTCCATCTAGCGCGCCTCCGGGATCAGCTCGGCCGCCAGCGCGGCCACCCGCTCGGCCGCGCTCCGCCCCGCCGCGTCCGGGCTCGCGAGCGCCGCCCGCACGCACGCCAGCCCCGCGAGCGCGTTCGCGCGCTCCGGCGACCCCTCCGCCAGGAGCGGCGAGAGCGCCGCCGCCAGCGCGGCGGGCGTGGCGGCGTCCTGCACCAGCTCCGGCATCAGCCGCCGCCCGGCCACGAGGTTCACGAGCCCAATGTGCTCCACGCGCACGAGGCGCCGCGCCAGCGCGTACGTCGACCGGCTCGTCCGGTAGGCGATCACCATGGGCGTGCCCGCCAGCGCCGCCTCCAGCGTCGTGGTCCCGGATTTCACCAGCGCGCCCCGCGCGTGCCGGAGCAGCGTCCGCGAGTCCGCCGTCGTCGGGTACGGCACGCCCGCGTACGCCTCCGCCCGCACCGCCGGCGAGCGCGCCACGACCGGCTGGAGATCCGGGTGCGCCGTCCGCAGCCGCTCGGCGGCCTCGAGGAACAGCGCCAGGTGCTTCTCCACCTCCTGCGGCCGCGAGCCGGGGAACAATGCCAGGAGGGGGCCCGCCTCGACCCCGAGGCCGGCCCGGAGCTCCGTCGCCGACGGACCCGCCTCGCCGGAGTCGAGCAGCGGGTGTCCCACGAAGCTCACCCGGGCGCCGGCCTCCCGGAAGATCGCTTCCTCGAAGGGGAGAATCACGGCGAGCCGGTCCGCCAGGTGCGCCAGCTTCCCGATCCGGCTCCGGTGCCACGCCCAGACCTGCGGTGCGATGTAGTACAGCACCGGCACCCCCGCGTTACGCGCCCGCCCTGCCAGCCGCAGGTTGAAGCCCGGGTAATCGATCGGGAGCACCAGGTCGACGCCCCGGCGCCGCATCTCCGCCGTGAGCCGGCGCATCAGCCGAACGAAGAACGGCAGTCGCGACGCCACCTCCGCGAACCCCATCACCGCGAGCTCGCCGAAGTCCGCCATCAGCTCCACGCCGGCCGCGGCCATCCGCGGCCCGCCCAGCCCGAACAGGCGCGCCTGCGGCCAGCGCCGGCGCAGCGCTTCCGCCACCGCGGCGCCGTGCAGGTCTCCCGACGGCTCCCCCGCCGCCACCAGGATCGTCGGCTCGCTCACGGTTGCGACTGCCCGACCAGATACCAGATCAGGAAGACGATCACGGCCAGGAGGACCAGCAGCGCCCAGGGGGACATCGGGCGCATCGGGCCGTGATGCCGCGGGTAGGGACTACGGGGTGGAGGCGGCTTCGACATTCCGCTCGATCCGGCCGATGATCTCCAGCGCCACGGCGAGCGCCCGGCGCCCCTCCTCCCCCGTCACCGCCACCGGCGCGTGGCCCAGCGCCGCCGCCACGAAGCTCTCCAGCTCGCAGCGTAGCGGCTCCGCGCCGTCGCTCTCGAGCGGGATCCGCTCCACCAGCTCCGCCAGCCCGGCAAGGCCCGCGAGCGCGCCCGCCGCCGGATGCCCGCCGGAATCTCCGGGCACCCCGGCGGACCCCGCCGCCGCCGGGCTCGGCGCCCCGACCCCGCCGCCGATGCCCGCCACTGCCTGCGCGAGCTGTGCGCCAGGGCGCAGCCGCAGGAACTCGCCCCGCCCGTTGGCCAGGTCGAGGCTCAGGTACCCGGACCGCTGGAAGAATCGGATCTTTCGCGTCCGCTCGAGCGACACCCGGCTGGCCGTCAGGTTCGCGACGCCGCCACCCTCGAACTCCAGCCGTGCGTTCGCGATGTCCGGGGTCGGCGTCAGCACGCCCACGCCCACCGCCGCCATCGCCGTCACCGGCCGCTTCATGAGGCTGAGAACCAGGTCGAGGTCATGGATCATAAGATCAAGCACGACCGCTACATCGGTCCCGCGAGGCGCGAACGGCGCTAAACGGTGGCACTCCACGAACAGCGGCTCCTCGAGGTACTGCTCCGCCGCCCGCAGCGCCCCGTTGAAGCGCTCGACGTGACCGATCTGCACCGTGGCTCCCGAGGCCGCGGCGGCCTCGAGGATCCGGTCCGCCGCGTCCAGCGACGGGGCGATCGGCTTCTCGATCAGGACGTGCACGCCCCGCCGGAGCAGCGCGCACGCCACCGCCTCGTGCCCGGAGGTCGGCACGGCGACGACGGCGGCGTCGACGAGCCGCGCCAGCTCGTCGAGCTCCCGGAACGTGCGAGCGTCGAGCCGGTCGCCGACGTCCGCCAGCCGTGCGGGGTCGATGTCGTGGATGCCGACGAGGTCGGCGTCGGAGAGGCTCGAGAGGATGCGGGCGTGATGGAAGCCGAGACTGCCGACCCCCACCACCCCGACGCGCAGCGTAGACACGCGGGCCTCAGACCGTGATGCCGCGCGGGCTCGACTCGACGAAGGCGAGGAAGCGCTCGACCTCCGGCAGGAGGACCAGCTCCTCCCGCGCCCGCGAGAGCGCCTGCGAGACGTTCAGCTCCGATTGGAAGAAGAGCCGGTACGCCCGCTTCAGCTCGCGGCGCACCTCCACCGGGAAGCCGCGGCGCTGCAGTCCCACGCTGTTCAGGCCGAACAGCCGGAGCGACGAGCCGGAGGCCTTGCAGTAGGGTGGGACGTCCTTCCGCACCTGCGACGCGCCTCCCACGAAGGCGTGCGTGCCGATGCGCGCGAACTGGTGGATCGCCGTCAGCCCGCCCACACTCGCCCAGTCGTCGATCTCGACGTGGCCGCCCATGTTGACCGCGTTCGACAGGATCACGTGGTCGCCGATGATGCAGTCGTGGGCCACGTGCGCGTACGCCATGATCAGGCAGTCGTGCCCGATCTCCGTCCGGCCGTGCGCTGCCGTTCCGCGGTTCAGCGTCACGAACTCCCGGATCACGGTCCGGTCGCCCACGATGAGCTGCGTCGGCTCGCCCCGGTACTTCAGGTCCTGCGGGTCGCCGCCCAGGACGGCGCCCGACCGCACCTCGCATCCCGTCCCCAGCGTCGTGTCCCGCTCCAGCACGACGTGGGAGCCCAGCCGGCACCCCGCGCCGATCGTGACGTTCGGGCCGATCACGCTGTAGGGCCCGATCACGACGTCCGGCCCCAGCTCCGCGGTCGGGTCCACCACCGCGGTCGGATGAACGTCGCTCAACGGCCAAACCTTCGCTTCTAGCATTCAACCGCCTCCTTCAGCGGTCTACGATTCCAGCCATCATTTCGGCCTCGGCCACGAGCTGGCCATCGACGTATCCCGCTCCCTTCATCCGGCACACGCTCCGTCGCAGTTGCAGCATCTCCAGCTCGAAGCGGATCTGGTCACCGGGCGTCACCGGGCGCCGCCACTTCACGTTGTCCAGCGACATGAAGTAGACGACCTTGTCCTCCGCGTCGTCCAGCGCCTCCATCAGCAGCAGCCCGCCGACCTGCGCCATCGCCTCGATGATCAGGACACCCGGCATCACCGGATGCCCCGGGTAGTGGCCCTGGAAGAACGGCTCGTTGATCGTCACGTTCTTGATCCCGACGATCCGCTTCCCCGGCTCGAACTCCACCACCCGGTCCACCAGCAGCATCGGGTACCGGTGCGGCAGGTACTGCATGATCTTCTGGATGTCGACGATCGGTCGCTGGCCCTCGAGGCCGCCCGCCCGCACCACCTCCGCCGCCAGCTCCACGTTCCCCGCGTGGCTCGGCCGCTCCGCCACGATGTGACCCTGGATCCGCGCGCCCGTGAGCGCCAGGTCCCCCACAACGTCGCCGATCTTGTGGCGCACGAACTCGTCCCGGTAGCGTAGCGCGCCGCCGCCGACGATCCCCTCCTCGTCGAGCACCACGGCGTTCTCCGCGGTCGCGCCCAGCGCGAGCCCGCGGGCCCGCAGCTCCTCCGCCTCCCGCAGGAAGCCGAACGTCCGCGCCCCCGCCACGTCCCGGCCGAACGCCTCCGGCCCGATCTCGAAGGACGCATACTGCCGCCCCACGAGCGGATGCGGGAACTCGATCGTCGCGGAGATCCGTAGCGCCGCCGCCGGCGCCGCCACGTAGCTCGCGCCCTTCGCCGCGACCTCGAGCGCCCGCGGGATCTTGAGCACTCGCGCCGGCGCCCCCTGCGCCCGAGTCCCCGCCGCCTGCAGCGCCTCGAAGAACGGCCGGAAGCTCCCGTCCAGGATCGGCAGCTCCGGGCCCGCGACCTCGATCGTCAGGTTGTCCAGCTCGAGCGCTGCCACCGCTCCGAGGAGATGCTCGACCGTGTGCACCCGTGCCTCTCCCGCCGCCAGCGAGGTGCCCCGGTCCGTCGAGTACACCGACTCGAGCCGCGCCGGAATCTCCGGCGACCCCGCCAGGTCAACCCGCCGGAATCGCACGCCGCACCCCGCCTCGGCCGGAAGAAACCGCACCAACGCCGGCTCCCCGGTGTGCAGTCCCGTCCCCTCCAGCGTGGTTTCCTGCGCTACCGTCTGCTGCTGCGGACTCGTCATTCCTCCGGCGCCTCTCCACCGAATACCGCGCGCTCCAGCGCGCGAAGTCGCTTCATCAGTCGCGGCAGGCGGAACAGCGCGGCCTGCGCGCGCAGCGCGTCCTTGTGCGGCCGGGCCGGGTAGCCGCTCACCACGGCACCCGGCTCCACCGACCCGAAGACCCCCGCCTGCGCGGCGATCGTTGCCCCGTCCCCGACCTCGATGTGCCCCGCCAGCCCCGCCTGGCCGCCCAGCGTCACCCCGCGCCCCAGCTTCGTGCTCCCCGAGACCCCCACCTGCGCCACGATGATCGAGTGCTCGCCCACCCGCACGTTGTGCCCGAGGTGCACGAGGTTGTCGATCTTCACCCCGTCCCCGATCTCCGTGTCGCCGATCGAGCCCCGGTCGATCGTCGTGTTCGCCCCGATCTCCACGTCCGCGCCGATCAGGCAGCGCCCTACCTGCGGCACCTTCCGGTGCGCGCCCTCCGCCCACACGTACCCGAACCCGTCCACCCCCGCCCGCACCCCCGAGTGCAGGATCGTCCGCGCGCCCACAGCCACCCGGGGGTAGAGCGTCACGTGCGGGTGCAGGACCGCGTCCTCCCCGACCACGCACTCCTCGCCGACGACCGCGTGCGCGCCGATCCGTGCCCGCTCCCCGATCACCGCCCCCGCGCCGATCACGGCGTACGCGTCGACCACCACCTCCCGGCCCAGCCGCGCCCCCGCCCCGATCACCGCCGTCGGGTGCACGCCCGGCTCCGGCCGCCGCTCCGGGTACAGCCGCGGCAGCACCGCCGCCAGGGCCGAATACACGTCGCGCACGACGATGCGAGGCATCCCCGTGCGCCCCCTCTCCTCCAAGGTCTCCGCCACCAGCAATGCTGCGGCGTGAGCGCGCTCAAGATACGGGAGGTACCGGGGGCTCGCAAGAAACGTCAGTTCCGTTTCCCCCGCACGATCGAGGGGGGCCACGCCCCGGATCTCCGGGTCGTGGCCCCCCTCGAATTTACCCCCTACGAGCGCCGCAATCTCTGAAGCCCTCACAGGTCGTTGTCGTTCGTCGGTCCCGACGCGCCGCCTTACGGCTTCTTCACCGCGGGGGCCGGGGCCGCCGGCTTCGCGGCCGCCGGCTTCGCCGCCGCCGGGGCGGGCGCCGTCGACGCCATCTGCTTCAGGCGGGTCAGCACCTGGTCCGTGATGTCGAGCGCGGGGTCCGCCGCGACGAGGCCGGCGTTCCCGGCGACGTCGAAGATCACGGCGTAGCCGCCCTCCTTGCGGATGTCGCTGAGGACGTTCTTGATGCGGTCCATCACCGGCTGGACGAGCTCGCTCTGGCGCTTGCCGGCCTGCTCCTCGAGCGAGGAGGCCTTCTGCTGGTAGGCCTCCTGCTTCGCCCGGATCGCCTCCTCGCGCTGCTTCTTGGCGTCGGGCGAGAGCATGACGCTCTTCTGCTGGTACTCGTCCATCATCGCCTTCAGCGAGTCCTCCATCACCTTCATCTGGGCCTGGTAGCCCTGCATTTCCTTCTCGAAGGTGCTCTGGGCTTCCTTGGCGCCCGGCGCCTCGGCGATCAGCTTCCGAGAGTCGACGTAGGCGATCTTCCCGGTGCTCTGGGCCGATGCGGCACCACCCAGCAGGGCGACGCCGACCACGGCGGCGAGCATGCTCCAAACTTTGCGCATTCGTCCAGCACTCACTCGTTGAGGGTTAGAAGCCGGGCCCGAACTTGAAGTGGAGCTGCCAGCCCGGCCGATCCTTGTCGAACCCGTAGGCGTAGTCGAGACCCAGGGGCCCGAACGGCGTCACGATCGTCGCACCGAAGCCGGCGCCACGCAGCAGCCGGGTCGGGTTGATCTCGCCCGGCGAGCGCCACAGGTTGCCGGCGTCGTAGAAGAGCGAAAGCGACAGGTTGTCGTTGATCCGCGCCGCGAACTCGGAGCTCAGGCGAATGTACGCGTCGCCCAGCCGGTCCTGCAGCGGCGGACAGTCGGAGGCCGTATCGCTGCACTTCGGGACGTAGCCGAGCGGCGTGATCGTCGATTCATCGTAGCCGCGCAGCGGACGACCGAACTGCACGCCGCCCATCCAGAACCGCTCGAACGGGAAGTTGCTTGCGTTCCCGGTGATCGCGCCGGCCTCGGCCGACATCCCCAGCGTGAAGCGCACCGGCCGGGCACCCGGCCGACCACCACCCAGGCTCGCCACCGGGACGTACCACGCGCCGTTCAGCGTGTACTTCTGGAAGTTCGCGTCGCCGCCGAACGGGCCGCCGTTGACGTCGACCTCGAGCTCCTGCTTCGTCCCGACCGTCGGGAATACCGGGCTGTCCAGCGTGTTGCGCACCAGATTCAGCGTCACCGTGCTCTGGTACCCCGGCGGCAGTCCGAAGATAGAGGAGCCGGCCGCCTCGTCGAACGCCTTGTAGGTCGTCCGGGCGAGCGAATAGCCGAGGAATACCCGGGTGCGCCCCGAACGGTCCCCGGGGAGCGGGAAGCCGAAGCGGAACGAGCCGCCGGTGCGGCGCCGCCGCCCCTCGGATGCGAACGGGAAGAAGCGGTCGTAGGAGCTGAAGACCGAGGCCGACCCGCTGATCAGCGAGCCGAAGATGGCCGGGTCGGTGTAGCTGGCCTCCAGGTTGTTCGCGTACTGCCCGAACTCCCAGCGCAGGTGGCCCGCCTTCGCCTGGCCGAACAGGTTCGGCTGGTCGTACCCCAGGAAGCCCGACAGGCCGGCGTAGCCGCCGATCGCGGTCCCGAAGTTCACCGAGCCCGTCTGCTTCTCCTTCACGTCGAACGTGAGGTCGACGTCGCCCTTGTCGTTCGGGTCGATCTTCGGCATCGGCAACGGGCTCTCGAAGAAGCCCAGCGCCATGATGTTGCGGTAGCTCTGGATGAGCAGCTCCTCGCTGTACACGTCGCCCGGCAGCAGCAGGATCTGCTCGCGGATCACCCGCTCGTGCGTGAACGTGTTGCCGTTGATCGTGACCCGGTTCACGTACGCCGGCTGTCCCTCCTGGATCTCCCAGGCGACGTTCACCGTCGGCTCGCCCTTTGCCGAGGTGTCGCGCACGATCACCGGCTCGACCCGCGCGTACAGGTACCCCTGGTTGCTGTAGAGCTGCCGGACCCGGTCCGTCGCCTTCTCGAACGCGCCCGCGTCGAACACCGGCTGGGAGCTCGTGTCCCGCCCGGCCAACCCCAACCCCGCCAGCAGCCCGCCACGGTCCTGCTCGAAGTACTTCTTCAGCTCCTCCGACGGGAAGTGGTGGTTCCCCCGGATGTCGAAGTCCGACAGCCGGTAGCGCTCCCCCTCGTCCACCTTGATGACGAGCTTCGCCTTGCCGGTGTTGGGGTCCACCGCCAGCGAGTCGCCGGTCACGCTCGCGTCGATGTAGCCCCGCGCCGCGTAGAACGCCGGGATGTTCTCCCGCACGTCCTTCCGCACCCGCTCCTCGTCGTACGTCCCCTGCCGGAACCAGAGGAAGCCCTCCGGCTTCGTCTGCATCGCGCCCTTGAGCGACGACTCCTGGAACACCTTGTTCCCCTCGAAGCCGACATCCGCGACGGCGACGCGGTGTCCCTCGTCCACGTCGAAGATCAGCCGGTACGTTCCCGTCCTCCCGGGGACCTCCTCCAGGTGGTGCTCCACCTTCCGTGCCGCGAAGCCCTTGTCGGCCAAAAGCTTCCGGGCCCGCGCCTCCGCCTGCGCCACCTTCTCCGGCTGCAACGGCATCCCCGCCCGCAGGTGCAGCGTATCGGTGATCGCGCCCGGGCTCACGTGCTCCAGGCCGCGGAACCGGATCTCCGAGATGAACGGCCGCTCCTTCACCTCCACGACGAGCGTGATCGGTGCGTTCGGTGCCGTGGGGTCGGCCCCCTGCGCCAGCACGCGGACATCGTCGTAGTTCCCGGTGGCGTAGAGCCGGCGCACCCCCCGCTCGATCGCCCGGTACGTGATCGTGTCACCGGCCTGGATCCCGAGCGTGGCGCGCACGTCCTCCGGCTTCTGGCGCGCCGCGCCCTGCACCTCGACCCCGATGATCGGGACTCGCGCGACCTCCGCGCCGGGCGTCGGCTGCTGTGGTTGCTGCGCACCCAGCGGCCGCGCCGCCGGTCCCACGAGTGCCAACGCCACGAGGGCCGCCGCACCGGCGGCGGCCCTCAGGCCCAGGCGATTCTGATCTAGCGGGCTACCTGCGTTCATGTCTTCGTCGAAGAGAGTACACGGAACTCGAAGCCCTCGCCGTCGGCGGCGACGTCGGCCTCGATCTCGTCGCCCCCCGACATCTCGCTCGTCAGGATCTTCTCCGAGAGCGGGTCCTCGAGGTAGCGCTGGATCGCACGGCGCAGCGGACGCGCACCGAACTTCTCGTCGTACCCGTGGTCGACCAGGAACGAGACCGCCGCATCCGTCAGCCGCAGCCGGATCCCGTCCTCGCCCAGCCGGTCGCGCACGTCCTTGAGCATGATATGGACGATCTCGCCAATCTGTTCCCGCGTGAGCGGGTGGAAGATGATGATGTCGTCCACGCGGTTCAGGAACTCCGGGTTGAAGGCGCGCTCGATCTCGTCCTTCACCCGGTTCCGCATGTTCTCGTAGGCCGTGTGCTCGTCCCGCTGGTGGAAGCCCAGGGACTTGTTCTTCGTGATGTCCCGCGCCCCCAGGTTCGACGTCATGATGAGCACGGTGTTCTTGAAGTCGATCACCCGGCCGTAGTTGTCCGTCAGCCGGCCCTCGTCGAGGACCTGCAGCAGGATGTTGAACACATCCGGGTGCGCCTTCTCGATCTCGTCGAGCAGGATGACCGAGTAGGGCCGGCGGCGCACGGCCTTCGTCAGCGTTCCCGAGTCCTCGTAGCCGACGTACCCGGGAGGCGCGCCGATCAGCCGCGAGACCGAGAACTTCTCCATGTACTCCGACATGTCGACGCGGATGAGCGCGTCCTTGTCGGCGAACAGGAACTCGGCCAGCGCGCGCGCCAGCTCCGTCTTCCCGACGCCCGTCGGGCCGCTGAAGATGAACGAGCCGATCGGCCGGTTCGGGTTCTTGAGGCCCGCGCGGCTCCGCCGGATCGCCCGGCTGATCGCCCGGATCGCCTCGTCCTGCCCGACCACCCGCTTGTGCATCTCGTCTTCCATCCGGACGAGACGCTCGGTCTCCGCCTCCTGCAGCCGCGTCACCGGGATCCCCGTCCAGCGGCTCACGATGAACGAGATCTCCTCGTCCGTGATGACCGGCCGGTGGCTGCGGCGCTCCTGCTCCCACTCGTCCTGCTTGTGCCGGATCTGCCCCTGCAGCTCGCGCTCCTCGTCGCGCAGCTCCGCCGCGCGCTCGAAGTCCTGGTCGCGGATCGCCTCGTCCTTGCGCGAGCCCAGCGCCTCCAGCTCCTCCTTCAGCGACGCGACCTCCGGCGGCGGCACCTGCGTGGCCAGCCGGGCCCGTGCGCCGGCCTCGTCGATCACGTCGATCGCCTTGTCCGGCAGGAACCGGTCGGTGATGTAGCGCTCCGACAGCTTCGCCGCGGCCGCCAGCGTCTCGTCCGGGATCTCGACCTTGTGGTGGTCCTCGTAGTGCTTGCGCAGCCCCTTGAGGATCTCGACCGTCTCGTCCACCGTCGGCGGATCGATGATGATCGGCTGGAACCGCCGCTCGAGCGCGCCGTCCTTCTCGATGTACTTGCGGTACTCGTTCAGCGTCGAGGCGCCCACGCACTGCAGCTCGCCGCGCGCCAGCGCCGGCTTCAGCATGTTGGAGGCGTCGATCGCGCCCTCCGCGGCGCCGGCGCCCACCAGCGTGTGCAGCTCGTCGATGAACAGGATGATGTTCTTGTTCTGGGCGATCTCGTTCATGATCGCCTTGAGCCGTTCCTCGAACTGGCCGCGGTACTTCGTCCCCGCGATGACGGCCGCCATGTCCAGCGCCAGCACGCGGTGGTCGCGCAGCGATTCCGGGCACTCGCCCTTCGCGATCAGCTGGGCCAGCCCCTCCACGATCGCCGTCTTGCCGACGCCCGGCTCGCCGATCAGCACCGGGTTGTTCTTCTTGCGCCGGGACAGGACCTCCATGACCCGCTCGATCTCCTTCGCGCGGCCGATGGTCGGATCCAGCTTGTTCTCCCGCGCCAGCTCGGTCAGATCCCGGCAGAAGTGGTCGAGCGCCGGCGTCTTCGACTTCTTCTCGCCCTTCGGCGCCGCCATGCTGCTCCCCCCGGTCGGTGAGGGCTGCGACGGGTTCACGTCGCTGCCCAGCAGCTTCAACGTCTCCGCCCGCGCCTCCTCCAGCGTGACGCCGAGCGAGTTCAGCACCTGCGCGGCGATCCCCTTCTCCTCACGCAGCAGGCCGAGCAGCAGGTGCTCCGTCCCGACGTAGGAGTGGTTCAGCTCGCGCGCCTCGGCCATCGCGTACTCGAGCACCTTCTTGGCACGCGAGGTATACGGCAGCTCGCCGAGGGCAATGGTCGCCTTTCCCTTGCGGACCGACTCCTCGATCCGCTCGTGCACCTGCTCCAGGTCCACGTTCAGGTTCGTCAGCACCGTCGCCGCCATCCCCTCACCCTCGCGGATCAGGCCGAGGAGGATGTGCTCCGTGCCGACGTAGTCGTGCTGTAGCCGGATCGCTTCTTCGCGCGCCATCGCGAGGACTTTGCGGACCCGATCTGTGAAGTTGTAATTCATGGAAGTCCTCGTCGCCGGAGACTCACCCTACGCTTCAGCCCGCCTCACGCGCCCGGACGTCGCCCGCGAGCGTCCTGGTCGGCGGACACCTGCCCTTCCGTACCGAGAATGCGCCGGACGTACGATGCCCGATGCAAATCGCTCTCCGTCTCGGTGAGCCCGCGTCCTGCCGCCTGCTCCAGGTGCGCGGCCTGGCTGTAGATCATGATCTTGTTCAGGGTGTATACACGAAGCCCTGCGAGCAAGTTCATGCTCACGCCCAGCCGCACGCCGCTCAGCAGGTTCATCACCTCGTCGAAGGAGACGGCGCGCGCGTAGCGCAGCAGGCCGTACGCCCTCCAAATCTTGTCCTCCATCACCGAACGGGCGTCCCGCATGAGCACGTCCCGCGCCTGGAGCTCCTTCTCGATGACCGTCATCGCCACCTTCCGCAGGTGGTCGATCAGGTCCTCCTCGCTCTTGCCCAGCGTCGTCTGGTTCGAGATCTGGAAGAAGTTGCCGACCACCTCCGAGCCCTCGCCGTACAGCCCCCGGAACGTCAGCCCCATCTGTCCCAGCCCCTGCAGGACCTTGCCGATCTCCTTCGTCAGCACGAGCCCCGGGAGGTGGATCAGGAGGGAGGCCCGCAGCCCGGTCCCGACGTTCGTCGGGCAGCTCGTGAGATACCCGAACTCATGGTGGTACGCCAGCGGGAGCTCGCCGCCCAGCTCCTCGTCCACGCCGTCGACCATCTGGAACGCTTCCTCCAGGCAGAGCCCGGACATCAGGCACTGCAGCCGGAGGTGGTCCTCCTCGTTGACCATCAGGCCGACGTTCTCCCGGGCGCTCACGATCAACCCCGAGCCTCGCGGTGGACCTTCCGTCCCCTCCCCCGCCAGCTCGCGCGAGATCAGGTGCCGCTCCAGCAGAACCTGCCGCGAGAGCGGCGTCAGCTCCGACAGGTCCACGGCCATGCCGCCGCGCAGGCCGGTGCTGATCTCCGCGGCCTGACGCACCCGCTCGAAGATCTGCTCCCGCTCCCGCTCCCGCAGGCGCGGCCCGAACGTATGCCCCTGGAGGTTTCGCGCCAACCGCACGCGCGTGGAGAGCACCACGTCCGCGTGCGGCCCGCGGCTCTCCAACCAGCCGAGGCCGAAGTCCTGGAGCCCGCTGAGGTCCTGCATCGCTACTGCGCCGCCTCGAGTTCGCGAATCATGTCCCGCAGCTTCGCCGCGCGCTCGAAGTCCTCGCTCGAGACCGCCCGGTCCAGCTTGCGCCGGAGCCCCGCCAACCGCTCCTGCCGCTGCGCCCGCGTCGGGTCCGGCGGCAGGTAGACCTTCCCCAGGTGTTGCGTCCCGCCGTGGAGCCGTCGCAGCAGCCCCCGCAGGTGTGGCTCGAACGTGACGTAGCAGTGCGAGCAGCCCAGGCGCCCGGTCTTCTTGAAGTCTTCCAGCTTGAGCCCGCAGAACACGCACGGGCCGCCGATCGTCGCTTCCATCGCCCCGCTCTTCCCCATCTGTGCAAGAAAGTCGGCGAGCGGGAGGTTCCCGACGCTGACCCCGGGCTCGAGGCCCTTTGCCGCGGCGCACGCCTCACACAGATGAAACGTGCTCATCTGGTTGTTCACGATCTGCGTGAGGTGGATGATCGCCTCGTTCTCGCCGCAATGGTCGCACAGCATCATGGGTCACGCCGGGTAGAAGCTCCGCAGCTGGCAATCCTTGACGAGGAGGATGCGGTCCGCCCGATCCGCCAGCTCGCGGTTGTGCGTCGCCAGAACCATGGCGACGCCGTGATCGGCACGCAACCGGAAAAACAGGTCGTGCAGCTGCTCGCTGGTGTGCGAGTCCAGGTTGCCGCTGGGCTCGTCCGCCAGCAGGACCACGGGCCGGTTCGCCAGCGCGCGCGCCACCGCGACACGCTGCTGCTCGCCGCCGGACAGCTCCGAGGGCCGGTGCGTCAGCCGCCTCCCCAGCCCCACCGCGTCGAGCAGCTCCCGAGCCCGCTCCGCCGCCGCCGCTGGCTCGGCGCCGGCGATGAGCTGCGGGATCATCACGTTCTCCAGCGCCGAGAACTCCCGCAGGAGGTGGTGGAACTGGAAGACGAAGCCGATACGGCGGTTCCGCACCGCGGCCAGCTCCCTCTCGGGGAGCATGGCCAGGTCCTGCCCGTCCAGCAGGACGGCGCCCGCGCTCGGCCGATCGAGGCCGCCCAGCAGGTGCAGCAGCGTGGATTTCCCGGCGCCGCTCGCGCCGATCACCGCGACCGCTTCCCCGGGAGCGACGCGGACCTCTACCCCGTCCAGGACGGTGAGTTCGCTCCCATCCTCCTCGGTGTAGGTCTTCCGCAGCCCCCGCCCCTCGATGGCCGCCGGCGCGGCCGCCGGCGCGACCGCGGCATCCGCGGCCAGCGCCGCCGCGGCGGCGCTCTCCGCCTCCCGTGCGCTCGCCCCGGGATCACTCATGCCGGATCGCCTCCACCGGGAGCAGGCGGGACGCCTGCCGCGCCGGGTAGATGGTGGCCGCGAAGGCGACCAGGATGCTCAGCCCCACGATGGAGAGCACGTCCAGCGGCTCCAGCGCCACCGGGAGCGTGTCGATGAAGTAGACGTCGCCGGGGAGCGAGATGAAGTGGTACTTCCCGAGGAGCCAGACGAGGCCCAGGCCGCCGACGGCGCCCAGCAGCGTGCCGATCACGCCGATCGCCAGCCCCTGCAGCATGAAGATCCGGAGCACCGTCGCGTCGGTCATGCCCATCGACTTCAGGATGCCGATCTCGCGCGTCTTGTCCGTCACCACCATGATCAGCTGGGTGATGATGTTGAAGGCGGCGACGAGGACGATCAGGAAGAGGATGACGCCCATGGCCAGCTTCTCCAGCTTGAGCGCCGAGAAGAGGGACTGGTTGAGGGTCATCCAGTCCGTCGTCCAGTACGGGAAGCCGAGGTGTCGGCTGATGGTGTCCCCGACGACGCTGGCGTGCCACGGATCGCGCACGTTCACGGCGATCCCGCTCACCGTGTCCGGCCCGATGCCCAGCAGGTCCTGCACCGCCGGGATCGAGGCGTACAGGTTCTGAGTATCGTACTCGTACATCCCGGTCGTGAACAGCCCCGTGACCTCGAACTGCCGCAGGCGGGGAACGATGTCGCCGAGCGGGCCGCGCTTGATGCTCTCGAACGAGGCCATGGTGACCGTGTCGCCGGCGAGGAGCCCGAGCTTGTCGGCTAGCTTCCGGCCCACCAGCACGCCCGGTAGGCCGCTGTGGGTCGACCGCAGCGAGAGCTTCCCCGACCGGAGCTGCGCTTCGATCGTGGTCATCGGCACCCGGCTGGCCGTGGCGTCGATGCCGTAGAGCGTGCCCGGCTGCGCGTAGTCGGAGCCCGCGGTCACACCCACCTGCGTCATGATGAACGGCTCGGCCGCCACCACGCCCGGCAGCCCCTTCACGCGCCCGAAGACCGCCGGCCACTGCCCCATGCGGAAGCCCTGCCCCTGCTCGAACACGAAGATGTGAGGGTTCGTGCCGAGGATCTTCTCCTGCAGGTCGCGCTGGAGGCCGGTCATCACCGCGATCACGGTGATCAGCGCCATGACGCCGAGCAGGACGCCGCCCACGGCGATGACCGTGATGAGCGAGAGGAACCGCCCGCGCCGCCGGGATGCAAGGTAGCGCCGCGCGATGTACCAATCGAGGCGCTTCACTCCTGCCCCTCCCGCTCCGGTCGCATCGTGGGGAACAGGATCACGTCACGGATCGAGGCCTGGTCGGTGAGCAGCATCACCAGCCGGTCGACGCCGATGCCGACGCCGCCCGTCGGCGGCATGCCGTACTCCAGTGCACGGATGTAGTCCTCGTCCAGCGTCTGCGCTTCCTCGTCGCCGGCCTCCCGCAGCCGGACCTGCGCCAGGAAGCGGTCGCGCTGGTCGATGGGGTCGTTCAGCTCGCTGAACGCGTTCGCCAGCTCCCGGCTCGCCACCATCAGCTCGAAGCGCTCCACGAGCCGCGGGTCGCCGCGCTTCGGCTTCGCCAGCGGCGAGAGCTCGCGCGGGTAGTCGGTGATGAAGACCGGCTGCTGCAGATGTGGCTCCACCAGCTCCTTGAACAGCTCGTCGATGAGCTTCGGCCGACTCATCGCGTCGGCGTCGGCGATCCCGGCGCCGCGCGCCGCGGCATGCAGCGCGCCGTCGTCCATGGCCTCCACGTCGAGCCCGCCATACTCCAACAGCGCCTGGAAGTAGGGGAGCCGCCGAAACGGCGGCGTGAAGTCGATCTCGACACCCTGGTGCAGGAGCCGCCGGCCGCCGCCGGTCACGAGCTCCACGAGCTCGACCAGGAGCTGCTCCACGAGGCCCATGATGTCCTCGTAGTCCGCGAACGCCTGGTACCACTCGAGCATCGTGAACTCGGGGTTGTGCGTCCGGTCGATGCCCTCGTTGCGGAAGTCCTTCGAGATCTCGTACACCCGCTCCAGCCCGCCGACGATCAGCCGCTTCAGGTACAGCTCGTCCGCAATGCGAAGGTACAACCGCATGTCCAGCGCGTTGTGGTGCGTGACGAACGGCCGGGCCGACGCGCCCCCGTACAGCGGCTGGAGCACCGGCGTCTCCACCTCGATGAACCCTCGCTCGTCCAGGAACCGGCGGATCGCGCTCACGATGCGCGAGCGGGCCACGAACACGTCCCGCACCTCCGGGTTCACCGCCAGGTCTGCGTAGCGTTGGCGGTAGCGCTGCTCCACGTCGACGAACCCGCTGTGCACGCGGCGCTCCCCCGTCTCCTCGTCGAGCTCCTCCTTCCCCAGCGGCAGCGGGCGGAGTGATTTCGCGAGCAGCTCGAAGGAGCGGACCAGCACGGTGGGCTCGCCGGTGCGCGTGCGCATCAGTGTGCCCTCGCCGCCGATCCAGTCGCCGATGTCGAGCAGGTCGAGCAGGCCGTACCGCTCCTCGCCGAGCTCCGCGACCTTGAAGTAGAGCTGGATCCGCCCGCTCCGGTCCGCCAGGTGCGCGAACGTCGTCTTGCCGTGGCTGCGCAGCGCGACCAGCCGGCCGGCGACCCGCACGCTCGGCCCCGTCCCGCCCTCGCTCAGCCCACCGGCGGCCTCGCCCGCCTCCAGGGCGTCACGTGCCGCGGCGGCGTCGTGCGTGACCTCGTACCCATAGGCGAAGGGCGCGACTCCGCGCGCCCTCAGCTCCTCCAGCTTGCCGAGCCGGTCCTCGACGACCTGGCTCCGCCTCACCACCCCTTCCTCACGTCGCACGGGCTCCGAACTCCTTCAGGTACGCCTCGATGAACGGGTCGATGTCGCCGTTCATGACCCGCTGGATGTCGCCGATCTTCAGCTCCGTCCGATGATCGGTGACCTGCGTATAGGGCTGGAACACGTAGGAGCGGATCTGGTTCCCCCACGCGATGTCCGTCTTCTCCGACTCCAGCTTCGCCCGCTCCTCCTCGCGACGCTCCAGCTCGCGCTGGTACAGGGCGGCCTTCAGCATCTTCATCGCCGTCGCCTTGTTCTGGAACTGGCTGCGCTCGTTCTGGCAGGCGACGACGATGCCCGTCGGCTCGTGCGTGATGCGGACCGCGGAGCTCGTCTTGTTGACGTGCTGCCCACCGGCGCCCGAGGCCCGATAGACGTCGACGCGCAGGTCCTTCTCCTCGATCTCGATCTCGATGTCGTCGTCCACGAGCGGGTAGACGAAAACGCTGGCGAACGAGGTGTGCCGGCGGCTCTGCGCATCGAACGGCGAGATCCGGACGAGCCGGTGCACGCCCTTCTCGGCCTTCAGGTAGCCGTAGGCGTACTCCCCCTTGATCTCCAGGCTGACGCTCTTGATGCCGGCCTCTTCCCCGGGCAGCAGGTCGAGCACCGTGACCTCGTAGTCGTGCCGCTCCGCCCAGCGCGAGTACATGCGCATGAGCATCTCCGCCCAGTCCTGCGACTCCGTGCCGCCGGCGCCAGGGTGGATCGTGAGCAGCGCATCCCGGAAATCATCGGAGCCGCGGAGCATCGTGCGCAGCTCGAGCCGCTCCAGCTCCGTGTCCAGCGTGGCCACTTCCTGGCTCCATTCGGCCTCGAGCTGCGGGTCCTGCTCCAGCTCGAGGAGCGCGCCCAGCTCCGCGAGGTCCGCCACCTTGCGGGAGAGCGCGTTGTACGGCTCGACCCAGCCCTTCAGCTCCTTCACGCGCGCGATCGCCTCCCGCGCCGTCTCCTGGTCCTCCCAGAAGCCGGGCTCCGCCATGCGCGCTTCCAGCGTCGAGAGCTCTACCCGCTTGTTCTCGACGTCAAAGATACCCTCCCAGCGCCTGCACGCGCTCGCGCTGGTCGGTCAGCTTTTCCTTCAGCTCCGTCGCCATGTCGCTCCTCGTCCTCTAACACGTGAGGCCGTCCCCGCGGACGGCCTCATGACGTCGTCGAAACAACACCGAAATCTAACGGAATCAGGCGCTCGCGGCAACCGACCGAGGCCGCCGCCGCGGCCTCAGAACACGCGGTTCCCGTCCGCCAGGATCTCGTTCAGCGCGCGCCGGAAATGCGGCGTGCCCTTGGCGAGCTCGTCGCCGACCTGGGCGACGTACTCCTCCCAGCTCTTCAGTACTTCGTCGCGGAACTCGTTCCGCAGCGCGCCGGTGGCGAGCGCCCGGTCGCGCCGGTCGCGGTGATAGGCGACGATGTCGGAGACGAGCGCCCGGGCGATCCGCTGCGCGCGCGCGTTCGGGTCCTGCGCGCCGAAGAACGAGCGGACCGGTCGCGCCGCCGGGGCGGCGGGGGCGGGGGCCGCGGCCACGACGGGGGCCGGCGCGGGGGCGGCGCCATCGCGCGTCAGCAGGAACACACCCTGGCAGCGGGCGCAGCGGACCCGCACGCCGTCGGCGGGGACGCGCCTCGGGTCGACGCGGTAGAGCGCCTGGCATTCCGTGCAGTTGATGTTCATGGCTCGATCGGCACGTCCATCCGGTGCGGCGAGTGCGCCGCGCAGTCCATGAAGAGGTCCAGCGAGTCCGAGCGCCGGTCCACCGCGTAGATGGAGCCCGGCAGCTTCTTGGCGAAGCTCTTCATCTCGGTGGCCAGCTCGCTCACCCGGGCGGTGTGCGTGAAGCGACGCGACGCGTTCGTCACCACGCCGATGGAGAGCGTCATGAGCGGGACCCAGAGGATGTTGCCCCGACGATCCCGCCCGAGGAAATAGCCGGCGCGGCGATCTTCCTCGGTGTACTGATACGGGATCAACTCGTCGAACAGTGCGATGATCTCCTCGCAGCAGACCCGCATCACGTCGAGCGGCACGTTGAAGATGAAGTCGTCGCCGCCGATGTGGCCGACGAAGCCGTCCGACGTGTACGCCACGACGATGTCCCGCAGGATCTTCGAGAGCAGCAGGATGACCCGGTCGCCCTCGTTGTAGCCGTAGCGGTCGTTGAACTCCTTGAAGTGATCGAGGTCGGCGTAGCAGACGGCGAAGTGCCCTCCGGCCCGGATCCGCTCGGCGATGTCGCGCTCGATGCGGGCGGTGCCGGGGAGCCGCGTGGTCGGATGCACGCTGACGTCGCGCTCCGTGCGCCGCCATGCCATCTGGAGGCGGAGGACCTGCTCCCGCTCGCTCAGCGCGCCGCTCAGCACCTCGTCCGCCCCGGCCTCGAGCGCCGCGTAAACGACTTCCTCCCGGGCCGACTCGTGGAACACGACGACCGGCACGATCCCGGTGAAGGCGTCGCGCTTGAGCACGCGGCAGAGCTCGAGCACGTCGAAGCCGTCATCCGTGGTCAAGGCCAGCACGGAGGGGTAGGTCCGGTTCACCACCTCGACCACCCGCTCGGCGGTGTCCACGGTGAGGACCGACTGTCCGCTCTCGCGCGCAAAGACGCCGATCGCCGGCGGCACGGGTCGACCACTCGGCGAGAAGAAGACCAGGCTTGATCTCACAGCCATTGACTCGGGGGGAACTCAGGACATCCCGAGGAGAGGTACCGCCCAAGCTACAACCGCGCCACGGCCGTTGTCAAATACGGCCCCGCGGCCAACCTACCCGGACTGCAGCCTGCCAGCGCACGTCCGCACCGTCCGGCTCGAAGCCGGTGCGCACCTCGATGACCTGAAAACCGGTCAGCGTCCGGAGCCGCGCGGCCACGAACGCGTCCACCGCGCTGGCCGCGTGATTCGCCAGGATCAGCGCGATGGTACGGTCGCGCCGCCGGAACGTGGCATCGGCGCGATGGACGAGATCCACGTACACCTGCTGCTCGAGGTAGCGGGTGCCCCAATCCCACGCGAACGTCGGCGGGATCGCGTTTTCGCGGTAGTAGGCCAGCGCGTTCTCGTATCCGCGTGTGCCGGGGACCGGCGCCGAGCCGCCCAGGTTCAGATCCCTGGCCAGCTTCCAGATGTAGGCGTTGAAGGTGCCGGGCGTCGTATCGGGCTCGAGCGCGGACGTCCGCGGGTCCATGTCGAAGGGGCCGCTCGAGTTGTACGGGCCCTTGCTCAGCAGCTCGTAGTACTCGAAGACGGTGTCGCGGCGCGCGCCGACGCTGACCCGCCTCGCGACCTGCCAGGCCACGTCCCGGAAGCGCCGCTCGTAGTTCCGGGCCGAGCGGTTCTGGCGCGACGCCTCCCACCAGCCGAACAGCTCCCCGGCGGCGATCGGGATCCAGCGGTCGAGCCGAAGGACGTATTGCCCGGCGCCCGGGGCGCCGGCCGAAAGCAGCGCCACCAGCACGGGGCTCGGCGCCGGCCGCGGCTTCGCCGAGTCGGCGGGGGGGATGCGATCCGCGACGATGCGAGCCTGCGCCCTGGCCACGCCCGGCGCTCCGGCCAGGGCCATCAGCGCCGCCGCGAGGCCGCGCCGCAGGCGCTCCCCCGCCCCCGTGGGCGGCGCCGACCGAGACATCGAAGGATGGGCCGTAGCGCTCCGGCCGCCCGTACCCGCGGCGCCGGGGCGAGCCGGATGCTCAGAGCGGCTTCGCCTCATCCACCAGCATGATCGGGATGTCGTCGCGGATCTCGTAGCGCAGGCAGCAGTGCGGGCACACCAGCTCGTTCTCCTGCGGTCGATACTCCAGCTCGCCCTTGCACTTCGGGCAGACCAGGATCTCCAGCAGCTGCGGGTCGAGCATCGCGCGCTCTCCTAGTTTCGTGCGGGATCGGTTCGCCGAACGCCACCGCCAGGCGGCGAACGGCGCCGCGGGCGTGTGGCCCTACTCCTCGGGGACGGAATACCCGAGGTACTCCAGCGCGCTCCGCCTGCGGCGCCAGCCGGGGAGCACCTTCACCCAGAGGTCCAGAAACACCCGTGTGCCGAGGAAGCTCTCGATCTTCGCCCGGGCGGCCTGACCGAGACGCTTGATCCCCGCACCGCCGCGGCCGAGCAGGATCGGCTTCTGGGATTCGCGCTCGACGTACACGGTGGCCCGGATGTAGACCGGGTCCGCCGCCTCGCGGAACTCCTCGACCTTCACGACCGTCGAGTACGGGATCTCCTCCTCGAACAGCTCGAAGATCGCCTCGCGCACGAACTCGGCGACGAAGAACCGCACGGACTGCACGGCCACCTCGTCCGCCGGGTAGAGGAACGGAGACTCGGGCAGCGCGGCGGCGAGCGCGTCCCGCAGCTCGGCGACACCCTCGCCCGTGCGCGCGGAAAGGCGCCGCGCTGGAACCCCCAACACCTCCTCGCTCCAGCGCTTCAGCCGATCCACGCCCGCCGCCCCCGCGGCGTCGACCTTGTTGATCGCTACGAAGAGCGCGTCGCCGCGTGTCTGCAGGAGGCGCACGGCCGCGTCGGGGGGAAGCTCCTCCGGGCGAAGGGCATCCAACAAGAGGAGCACCAGGTCGGCTTCCCGCGCCGCCGTCGTCGCCGCCTCGAGCATCGAGCGCTGCAGCAGGTAGGACGGCTCCAGCAGGCCCGGTGTGTCGACGAAGACCATTTGCGTGGTCTCGTCCGTGTAGATCCCCACGACCCGCTCCCGAGTCGTCTGTGCCCGGGGCGTGACGATGCTGAGGACCTCTCCGGTGAGCGCGTTCAGCAGGGAGGACTTGCCGACATTCGGACGCCCGACCAGTGCGACGTCGCCTGCCCGCGTCCCGGCGCCCTCCCCCGGCGCGGCCTGATCTGGCGTCATGGGCGGAATTTACGCGCCCTCGCGGCCGATGAAAAGGACCGACGTGCGCGGGCGGCACCGTCTGCGGTGTCGTTCGGGGTGGGATGCACGAACGCCCCCGCCGCTCGGGGGAGCGGGGGGGCGTAGGTGAGGTGAGGCCGGCGGCGACGTACTCTCCCACCGGGTGGCCCCGGCAGTACCATCCGCGCGGCGAGGCTTAACGACC
>DASTKT010000166.1:0-30071 GCA_035715725.1 Longimicrobiales bacterium
CAGTTCTGGAAGTCGACGGACGGCGGCAAGACGTTCCCGAAGCAGCTCCGCCCGCCGCACGGCGACAACCACGACCTGTGGATCGCCTCGAACGACCCGCAGCGCATGATCGAGGCGAACGACGGCGGCGGCACGGTCTCGACGAACGGCGGCGAGACGTGGACGGACGAGGACTACCCGACCGCGCAGCTCTACCACATCGCCACGACGAAGGACTACCCGTACCACGTCTGCGGCGCGCAGCAGGACAACAGCACGATGTGCGCGCCGAGCCGCGAGGCCGGGCGCTACCTGGCGCGCGGGAGCGGCGGCGACGGCGCCTACTTCTACGCCGTGGGCGGCGGCGAGAGCGGCTACATCGCGCCGGACCCGAAGGACCCGAACGTCTTCTACGCCGGCAGCCAGGGCGCGCTTCTGTCGCGCTACGACCGCACGATCGGCCAGGCGCGCGACATCCAGGTCTACCCGCGCTTCTTCTCGGGCGAGCCCGCCTCGGCGCTGAAGGAGCGCTGGCAGTGGACGTACCCGATCGTCTTCTCGCCGCTCGACCCGAACGTGCTGTACACGTCGTCGCAGCACCTGTGGAAGACGACGAACCAGGGGATGAGCTGGGAGCGGATCTCGCCCGACCTGACGCTGGCCGACCCGAAGACGCTCGGCTTTTCCGGCGGCCCGATCACGCACGACATGAACGGGCCGGAGATCTACGGCACGATCTTCACGATCGCGCCCTCCTACCATGACGCGAACACGATCTGGACCGGCTCGGACGACGGGCTCGTCCAGATCACGCGCGACGGCGGCAGGACGTGGACGAAGATCACGCCGCCCGGCCTGCCGAAGTACGCCCGCATCTCGATGATCGACGCGTCGCGTCACGACCCGGCCACGGCCTACGTGGCCGCCAAGCTGTACCAGGTCGACGACCGGGCGCCCTACATTTTCCGGACGCACGACTTCGGCCGGACGTGGACGAAGATCGTGACCGGCATCGGCGCCGCCGACTTCGCCCACGTCGTGCGCGAGGACCCGAAGCGGAAGGGCTTGCTCTACGCCGGCACCGAGCACGGCATCTACGTCTCCTTCGACGACGGCGACCACTGGCAGTCGCTTTCGCTGAACCTGCCGGACGTGCAGGTGTCGGACCTCGTCGTGGAGGAGAACGACGTCGTCATCGCCACGCACGGCCGCTCGGCGTACGTGCTCGACGACGTGGGCCCGCTGCGCCAGCTCGGGGCGCAGGTGGCCGCCGAGCCGGTCCACCTGTTCCAGCCGCGCACGGCGACGCGGCGCGTCGACGACGTGGCCATCGATTATTACCTGCGCAAGCCCGCCGACACCGTGACCGTCGAGATCCTCGGGCCGAACGGCGCGCTCGTGCGGCGTTTCCTGGCCACGGCCGCCGACACGGTGAAGCGGGACTCGACGTCGGACGACGACGAGCGGCCGCGGCCTGCGCCGCCCGGCCGCGCCGCCGGGCTGAACCGCTTCACCTGGCGGCCGCGCTACCCGGCGGCGACGAGCTTCCCGAAGATGGTCCTCTGGGGCGCCGACCGGGACGGGCCGTGGGCGCCGCCCGGGCGCTACCAGGTCCGCCTCTCGGCGAACGGCGTGACGCAGACGCAGGGCTTCGAGATCCGCAAGGACCCGCGCCTCACGGGCGTCACCGAGGCCGACCTGGCCGCGCAGTTCGAGCTGGCCTCGAAGATCCGCGACCGCGTGAGTGCCGCGAACGAGGGCGTCGTGGACATCCGCGCGCTGAAGGACCAGATCACGGAGCGGCTGGCCGGCGCCAGCGGCGACAGGGCGCTCGCGGCCGCCGGCCGGACGCTCGCCGACCGGCTCTCGGCCGTCGAGGAGGAGCTGTACCAGGTGCGGAACCGCAGCAGCCAGGATCCGCTCAACTTCCCGATCAAGCTGAACAACCGGCTCGCCGCGCTGGAGCGCATCGTCGAGAGCGCCGACGGCCGACCGACGCAGCAGAGCTACACGGTCTTCAACGAGCTCTCCGCCGAGCTGGACCAGACGCTCGGCCGGCTCCGCGCGGTGATGGAGAAGGACGTCCCCGCGTTCGACCGGCTGCTCGCCGAGCGGCACCTCCCGGCGCTCGGCGCGAAGCCGGCCGCGGCCGCGACGAGCACGCAGCAGTAGGCCGGATCCACGGTCGGGCGCCCCGGGCGGCGAGCATCCGCCCGGGGCGCCCCCCGCCGCCGCGCGCCCCCGCCGCGCCGCCGGAACCTCCCTCCGCTCCGCGGGTTTCGATGCATACTCCCCGGGACCCAGCACCGGGGCCGCCGGAGATCCTGATGTCCGCGCCCGCAGATCCGCAGCTCGCCGCGCCCGCCATCGAGGCTTCCCCACCCTTCTGGTCCGCCGTCCGCGAGGCCCTCGCCGGGTCCCGGCGCGACTACACCGCGGGGCCGATCGGCCGCGCGGTACTCGTGCTCGCCGTGCCCATGGTCCTCGAGATGGTCATGGAGAGCGTCTTCGCGGTGTGCGACGTCTTCTTCGTCGGCCGGCTGGGCGCCGCCGCCGTGGCCACCGTCGGGCTGACCGAGTCGATGCTGGCGCTGGTGTACACGCTCGCCGCCGGCCTCGGCATCGGCGCCACGGCGCTCGTCGCCCGCCGCATCGGCGAGAAGCACCCGGACGCCGCGGCGCGCACCGCCGTGCAGGCCGTCGTGCTCGGGCTCGGGCTCTCCGCCGCGCTCGGCGTCGCCGGCTCCCTGGCGGCGCCCCGGCTCCTGCTCGGGATGGGCGCGACGCCGGACGTCGTGGCGATCGGCTCGGGCTACACGCGCGTCATGCTGGGCGGGAGCGCCTCGATCCTGCTCCTCTTCCTCGTGAACGCGATCTTCCGCGGCGCCGGCGACGCCGCCGTCGCCATGCGCGTGCTCTGGATCGCGAACGGCATCAACATCGCGCTCGGCCCCTGCCTCATCTTCGGGCTCGGCCCGTTTCCACGCCTCGGCGTCACCGGCGCCGCCGTGGCGACCACGATCGGCCGCAGCACCGGCGCGCTGATCGCGCTCTGGCGCCTCGGCCGCGGCAACGGGCACATCCGCGTCGCGCGGCGCCACCTCCGCCTCGAGCCCGCGACGATGCTCGCGCTCGTGCGCCTCTCCGGCACCGCCACGCTCCAGGTGCTGATCGGCACGGCGAGCTGGATCGGGCTCATCCGCATCCTGTCGACGTTCGGCAGCGCCGCGCTGGCCGGCTACACGATCGGCATCCGCATCATCCTGTTCGCGCTGCTGCCGGCGTGGGGGATGAGCAACGCGGCGGCGACGATGGTCGGGCAGGCGCTCGGCGCCGGCCGGCCCGAGCGCGCCGAGAAGGCCGTCTGGCTGACCGGCCTCTACAACATGGCGTTCCTCGGCGCGGTCGGCCTGGCGTTCGTCCTCTTCGCCGGGCCGATCGTGCGCCTCTTCACGGCGGACCCGGCCGTGCGCGCCTACGGGCGGGACGCGCTGCGTATCGTCGCGCTCGGCTTCCTGTTCTACGCCTACGGGATGGTGCTCGGACAGGCGTTCAACGGCGCCGGCGACACGACGACGCCGACGCTCCTCAACTTCGGCGCGTTCTGGGCGTTCGAGATCCCGGTGGCGTACGTGCTCGCCGTGCACCTGCGCATGGGGCCGCACGGCGTCTTCGTCGCCATCACGCTGGCGTTCTCGGCCTTCGCGCTCGCGGCGGCCGCGCTCTTCCGCCGCGGGCGCTGGAAGACGCGCCGCGTGTAGGGCGCGGGGAGACCGCGCGGCGTCGGCGGCACCCGCCCTGCCGCATCGCGGCGCGCACCGCCGCGGCCGCGACCCGGACAAGCCGCCGGAGAATGGGGATCTCGTCGCCGCCGCGCGCGGTATACCCGCCGGACCCCGGGTCGCAGGGACCCGTCTGGTCGTCTTCCGTCGGATCCTGAGCCGAAACCCATTTGCTCCGCGCGCTGCTCCCGCTCCTGCTCGCCGCCGGCACGGTGGCCGGCCCGCACCCGCTCGGCGTGCCCATCCCGGCCGCCGGCGGCGCCGCAGGTCCGGCCGCCACCCTTCTACCCGGGACCGTCCTGTCGATCCGGTTCCTGGAGCGCCTGACCAGCGGGCGGACGCCGGTCGGCGCGCCGGTCCTCCTCCAGACGATGCAGCCGCTCGTCGGCGGGCACTGCGTGCTCGTGCCGGCGTTCGCGCGCGCGGCCGGCCACGTGACCGCCTCGCGCGATGGGCGCGGCCCGCGGGCCCGCGGCATCCTCGAGCTGGCGTTCGACTCGCTCGAGGTGCGCCCGGGCGTCTGGGCGCCGCTCGAGGCCTCGCTCGACACGCTGGAGTACGGCGCGCCGCCGCGCGCCGCGGCGCCGCGCACGATCCGCGCGCGCCCGCACTCGCTCCTCCCCCGCGCCGCGGTGCTCGCCATGGCCGGCGCCGCCGAGCTGCCGCTCGTGCCCGTGGCGCTCCTGGGCGGGTACTTCCTGGCGGCCCGCGGGCCCCGCGCCACGATCCTCCCCGGGGAGGTCGGTGCGCTCCGCCTGGACCGGCCGCTGCGCCTGGCGTCGGCGGGCGGGTGCCTGCCTCCGGCCGGCGCGCGCTCAACGACGGACGCGCTGTGGCTCCCGGACTTCGTGCCGTTCACCGGCAACCGCGCAGGCACCCGCCGCGGCGATCCCGTCAACCTGCTCCTCGCGGGCGACGACTCCCTCGTCGACGCCGTGTTCCGGCGCGCGGGCTGGGTGCCGGCGCAGCGGCCGTCGCTCCGGACGCTGCTGCGCGGCGCCGTCGCCACCGTGGCCAAGCTCCCGGCGGCCGGCGCACCGGTCAGCACGCAGTACTTCCAGGGCCGGCGCCAGGACCGCGCCTACGAGCTGTCGGGCCCGAACGCGCGCTTCCGCCACCACGTCCGCCTCTGGCGCCTGGACGGCGCCCCCGGCGTCTGGGCGGCGGCGGCGAGCGACGACGTCGGCCTGACCGTCCATCCCTTCCCCTTCCGCGCGACGCACCGCATCGACCCGCAGGTCGACCGCGAGCGCGACCTCATCGCCGCTTCGCTCCAGGCCACGGGGTGCGCGGACCGGCTCGGCTACGCCACCGTCCTCGGCGGGCCGAGCCGCTTCCGCAACAT
Source organism: Longimicrobiales bacterium (assembly GCA_035715725.1). Classification (GTDB taxonomy): domain Bacteria; phylum Gemmatimonadota; class Gemmatimonadetes; order Longimicrobiales; family RSA9; genus JADGGV01. The sequence goes on from DASTKT010000166.1 coordinate 5,107, forward strand.
CGCGGGCCAGCTCATCGTCACCGATGGACGCGCGGCGCGCCTGGCGCTGCACGCCTGCCCGCCGGCGGCGGACCTGGCGTCGCTGCGCTGACGGCGGGGCCCTGGCGTCGTTCCGCCTACGGCCCCCGGGGTCCGTAGGCTCGCGCTCGGGCGCCGCGCGGGGCGAGACGACGGGCCGCTCGCGCGACTGTTCCGCCGGCGGCGCGCTCGTGTAGGGCATTGCCCGACAGCCGGCGGCGAGCCGGCGGCGTAAGATCTCCGCCTCGGCGCGAGGACCCGTCCGGTCGGGGCGCGCCGACCCACGCGGAGCGACCGATGGACGGACTCACGGCGGCCCGGGCGCAGATGGAGGTCTCGCTCGGGTTCCACATGATCTTCGCGGCGCTCGGCATCGGGCTGCCGCTGCTCATGGTGCTGGCCGAAGGGCTGGGGCTGCGCACGGGGCGGGAGCACTACCGGGCGCTGGCGCGGAAGTGGGCCAAGGCGACGGCGCTGACGTTCGCGATCGGCGCGGTCTCCGGCACCGCGCTGTCGTTCGAGCTGGGGCTGCTCTGGCCACGTTTCATGGCGTTCTCCGGCGCAGTGGTCGGGCCGGCCTTCCAGCTCGAGGGATACGCCTTCTTCATCGAGGCGATCTTCCTCGGCCTCTACCTCTACGGGTGGGACCGCCTCTCGCCGTTCCAGCACTGGCTGTCGGGGATCCCGGTCGCCTTCAGCGGCCTGATGTCGGGCGTGCTCGTGGTGGCGGCGAACGCCTGGATGCAGGTGCCCGGTGGCTTCCGCGCGGAGGCCGGTACGCTGGCGGCCGTCAACCCGCTGGCGCCGTTCCTGACGCCGGCGTGGCTCCACATGGCGCTGCACTCGTCCCTGTCCTGCTACATCGCGACGGGCTTCGCCGTGGGCGGCGTCTACGCGGTCGGCCTGCTCAAGGGCCGGCGCGACGCCTACCATCGCTCGGGGCTCGGCATCGCGCTGGCCGTCGGCGCGGCGGCCGCGCTGCTCCAGCCGCTCAGCGGCGACTACACCGCCCGCCAGACCGCGCGGCACCAGCCGCCGAAGCTCGCCGCCATGGAGGCGCACTTCCGCACCAGTGCCGGCGCGCCGCTGCTGATCGGCGGGATCCCGGACGAGCGGACCGGGGAGGTCCGCGGCGCGATCCGCATCCCCTACGGGCTGAGCCTCCTCGTCGCCCGCTCGCCGGGCGCGGTCGTGCCCGGACTCGACGCCGTGCCGCCCGAGCTGCGGCCGCCGGTGGCCGTCACCCACCTGGCGTTCGACACCATGGTCGGGAGCGCGTTCCTGCTCCTCGGCGCGGGCGCGCTCTACTGGATCCTGCGCTGGCGACGCCGCGATGGCGACCGCCGGTGGCTGCTCCGCCTCCTCGTCGCCGTCTCGCCCTTCGGATTCCTCGCGCTCGAGGCCGGCTGGATCGTGACGGAGGTCGGCCGCCAGCCGTGGGTGATCTACGAGGTCATGCGCACCGCCGATGCCGTGACCCCCGTCCCGCAGGTCCGGCTGACGTTCGCGATGTTCACGCTCCTCTACCTGTTCCTCGGCTCCGCGCTGGTGCTGCTGCTGCGCCGCCTCGCCGGGACGAGCGCCGCGCACCCGGAGGGGACGGAGGCGGTCCATGCCGCTTGAGGGGTGGGTCGCGGGGCTCGGCGTGCTCGGCGTCGTCGCCTACGCGGTGCTCGGTGGCGCCGACTTCGGCGGCGGCATCTGGGACGCCTTCGCGCACGGGCCGCGCAAGGCGCAGCAGCGCGAGGCGATCGCGCACGCCGTGGGGCCGGTCTGGGAGGCCAACCACGTCTGGCTCATCTTCGTCATCGTGCTGGTCTTCACCGCGTTTCCGCTCGCGTACGCCGCGCTCAGCGTGGCGCTCTTCATCCCGTTCCATCTGGTGCTGCTCGGGATCATCCTGCGCGGCGCCTCGTTCGTCTTCCGCGCCTACTCGCCGCAGAGCGCCCGCTCGACCGGGCCCGCGCCGGGCGGCCGCCGCTGGGGCGCCGTCTTCGGCATGGCCAGCGTGATCACGCCGCCGCTCCTCGGGATGTGCCTCGGCGCGATCTCGTCCGGCAGCCTGCGCGTCGCCGACGGCCACGTCGTATCCGGCGGGGCGGCGGCCTGGCTCACCCCGATCTCGATCGGCATCGGCGCGCTCGCGCTCTCGATCTGCGCGTATCTCGCCGCCGTCTACCTGGCCAATGAGACGGACGGCGCGCTGCGGGAGGATTTCCGGCGGGAGGCGCTGCTGGCGGGGACGTTCGTCGTCGCGTTCTCGGTCATCGTGCTGCCGCTGCTCCGGAGCGGCGCGCCGCACCTCTGGAACGGACTGCTCGGCGGCCGCGCGGCGCCGGTCGTCGGCGTCGGCATCGCCGCCGCGCTGACGTCCGGCTGGACGCTGCTGCGGCGGCGCTATCGGGTGGCGCGCATGGCCGCGGTGGCGCAGGTCGTCTGCCTGCTCGTTGGCTGGGCACTGGCGCAGTACCCGTACCTGATCTATCCCGACCTCACCCTGCGCGCCGCCGCCGCCCCCACGCCGACGCTGCTCTTCGTGCTCTACTCGCTGCCGCTCGGCATGGTGCTGCTCCTCCCCTCCCTCTGGCTCCTGTTCCGCGTCTTCAAGGGCGAGTACCTGACGCTCGGGGAGCGGTGAGCGGCGCCTGAGCGCCCCACCACGCTCTCGCGCCGCGTCGGGCGCGCCGCGACCGGCGGGCGGGAGCGCGCGCTCCCGCCCGCCGCCGGCGTCGGAACGGCCGCGGGCGGCCCCCGGGCGCTACCGCTTCAGCAGCAGCTCCTCGAACAGCGCGAGCGCGCGCGGGTCGCCGCTCTGTCCAAGCCAGAAGAGCGCCTGCCGGCGGAGCCGTGGATCGCCGTTGCGCCGGGCGATGGCGATCAGCGCCGGCACGCCCTCGTCCCGGGGCCGCTGCGACAGCGCGAAGATGGCCTGCTTCCGGACGTCGACATCGACATCGTCGTCGCGGGCCAGCTCGTCGAGGCCGCGGGTGGCGGCCTCGGCGGCCTCCTGCCCGATCCAGAACGTCGCTTGCTTGCGCACCGCCTGCGGCCGCGAGCCGTCCCGGGCGATCGCCAGCAGCTCGGGCCAGACCGTGGCGCTGTCGGCCAGCGTCGCGGCGAAGACGGCCCGCTTCGCGACTTCGTCGTCCGAGCGCGCCAGCGAGAGCAGGTAGGCGGCCGCGTCGGCCGCCCGCACGGCGCCCAGATCCGTCACGCCGGCGCCGTCCGGCTTCCAGTGGCCGCCGACGTAGGTCCGCATCCCGACGACGCGGTGATCGCGCACGTCCAGCGCGATGCGGGCCGGCCCCTCCTCGCAGTCGCTCTCCCATTCGGAGGAGCGGCCCTGCCGCCGGTTGATGCTGTTCTCGCCGTTGCCGCAGACGCCCGGGTGGGCGGCGAAGCTCATGCGGACGGTGCCGTCGGCGGCCGCGGCCACGCGAGAGGCCAGCGACTGCGCCGCCGCCGGCAGGGCGGCCGCCACCACGGCGGCCGCCGCCAGCGCCGAAGCGCGCGGGATGCGGGTGCTCATCGGTTGATGATCTCCTGGAGGACCTGGACGGCGCGCGGATCCTTCGACTGCGACAGCCAGAAGATCGCCTTCTTGCGCAGCTGCGGGTCCTTCTCGTTCCGGGCGAGGTCGATCATCTTGTCGATGAAGGCCGGATCCCGGCGCTGCGAGTAGGCGAAGATCAGCTGCTCCTTGATCTCCCGGTCGGTGCTGCGATCATAGAGGGCGACGAGGTCCGCCGCCGGTGCGCCGCCCTGCGCCGCCCAGAAGAGTGCCTTCTTGCGGATCTCCACCGGCTGGTCGCTCCCCATGGCGACGTCCATCAGCCACTTCCCGTTCATCTCCCGCCCCATCTGCGAGAGCGAGAACAGGATCCGCTCCTTCAGGTCCGCGTCCCGGGTGCGGGCGAACAGGTCGCGCAGGAACTGGGCGTTCTGCGGCGAGCGGCTCTGCCCGATCCAGAACACGGCCTTCGCCCGCAGCTCCGGCGCGGCTGCGTCGGACAGCGCATAGCCGCGCAGCGCCGCGGCCGCCTTCTCGCTGTGGTGCTGCGAGAGCGCGAACAGCGCCTTCTCCTGGACCTCCCGGTCCGTCGTGGAGCGCAGCACGTCCTGCAGCGCATCCACCGCCTCGTCGCCCGAGACCTGCGAGAGCCAGAAGACCGCCTGCCCGCGCACGTCCACGTCCGGATCCTCGCGCACGGTCCGCATGAGGATCGCGGCGGTCTCCGGCGTCCGCTTCTGCGAGACCAGGAACACGGCCTTCCGGCGCAGCGCGGCCGAGCACGCGTCCCGGCGCGCCAGCACCTGCCGCAGGATCGGCATCGCCTGGTCCGCGCTCATCTGCAGGAGCGCGTTCAGCGCCGCGATCCGCATGTCGCTCTCGTCGTCCTCGCTGGGGCACCCTTGCCGCGCCTTCCCCGCGTCATCGGCCCTCTGCGTGACCCGCCCGGCGGCCTCCGCGTCGCCGCGCCGCGCCAACTCGCCGTTGATGCGCGTCGCCAGCGTCTCCGCGTCGCCGCGGGTGCCCGCGTTCGGGTAGCGCGTGCCCTGCACCTCGAGCGCGGACAGCGCCGAGCGCAGCTCGCCGCTCCCTCCGCTCCGGTAGAGCGCGAACGCCTGCCAGTAGAGCGCGTCCGGCGCGTAGGCCGACCGCGGGTAGCGCGACGCCACCGCCGCGAACAGCTCCGCCGCCCGCTGGTAGTCGCCGCCGTTGAGCGCCTGCCGAGCGCTGCGGTACAGCGAGTCCGCGGGGTCGCCCTGCCGCCACGCGGGCGGCGGGAACGTCGCCAGCTCCGGCTCGCCGGCCACCGCCGCCTCGGCGGCGACGGCCTCGGCCGCCGAGGCGGCCGCGACGGCCTCCGCCAGCGGTGCACCGGCACGGACGGCCTCGGCCAGCGCCGCGAGGGTCGCCGGCGCCGCGGCCAGCGCCCCGCGGGCGACCGCCGGCTCGTCCGCACCCGCGGCCGCCGCCGCCCGCGCCATGGGCGCCGCCCCGCCGACCGGCGTCTGCGTCCACCCGGCCGCGCCCATCGTGAAGGTCCCCAGCGCCGCCGCCAGGATGACCAGGGTATGCGTGCGCATGATCGTCTCCTTCAGGTTCCTGCGGACACCGGGCCGGCGGGCACCACCGTCCGGATCCTCGGCAGGACGTCGCGTTGCGTCAGTGCGTGCTCGATCAGTTGCAGGTCCTCCGAGCGCGCGCCCCCCGGCCGGAGCTGGACGATCTGGGCGAGGACCAGCTCGAGGTCCTCGAGAAGCCCCCGGATCTTCGGGTCGCCGGCGGCCGGCGAGTCCAGCAGGAGGCGCGTGCTCGACAGTACATCCCGGGCCCAGGCGGCGAGCTGCGGGTCCACCGCCCGCTGCCGCTCCGCGTCCGTCCGGAAGGACGTGAGCAGCAGCTCGGCCTGGTTCAGCGTCTGGACGGCGGCGAAGCGGTACAGCGTCCGGCTCCGCGCGCCTTCGCCGGACTCGCGGGCGCCCGCCGGCAGCGGATTCGGCGCCGCCCCCTCGACCGGGCCGCCGGGTGCCGGGCGGGTCGCGCGCCCGGTCTCGCGCTCCGAAGGCGGCGCGGGCGCCTCCTCGCCCGGCGCGACCGCCAGGCTCGGCGACGCCGCCGGGCTCGTCGGCCCGGGGCCGGCCGCGGCCGGCCCCTCGGGACCGGCCGCCGGTGCGGCCCCGCCGGCGGGAGCGCCGGCGACGCGCGTGGCCGCGGGTTGCTGCTGCAGCCGCGTGAGCCGGCCGAGCGCGATGCCGAGCGCCAGCATCGCCGCCAGCGGCAGCGCCCGCAGCGTCCACCAGCCGAGTCCGCGCGCCGGCCGCGCCGGCCCGGGCTCGACCCGGAGCGGCGGCGCCGCCGCCCCGCCGTCGCCTCGATCCGGCTCCGTCCGGGCCGCGCGAATCCGCTCCCACATCGCGTCCCGCGGCGTCGCGGGCGGCGGGTTGTACAGCTCCCGCGCCGCGCCCTGGAGGAAGTCCTCGAACCGATCCTCGCTCATCTCGCCCATTCTCCCGCAAAGTCGGCCAGCTTCTCCCGCAGCGCCGCGCGGGCCCTGAAGAGCCGCGCCTTCGACGTCCCTTCCGGGATCTCCAGCGTCCGGCCGATCTCCTCGTGCGTGAAGCCTTCCACGTCGTGCATGACGAACACGAGCCGGTAGTGCTCCGCGAGCCCGTCGACCGCTCGCTTCAGCCGCTCCTTCAGGTCCGGCTCGGCCTCGCACCGCACCACGCCGACCTCGACCGCGTCGTCCAGGTCCGTCTCCCGCTCGCGCAGCCGCTTCACCTTCCGCAGCCCGTTCAGGATCACCGACACCGCCACGGTGTGCAGCCACGTCGAGAAGGCCGAATCCCCGCGGAACTCCTTCAGCCGCCCGAACGCCCGGATGAACGCGTCCTGCGTGAAGTCCTGCGCCATGTCCTCGCTCCCGGTCATCCGGTACGCCAGGCGATAGACGCGGTCCACGTGCGCGTCGTAGAGCGCACGCTGCGCCAGATCGTCTCCCGTGACCGCTCGAGCGATCAACTGCCGTTCGTCCACCCGGGCACCGTGAGCGTGAGTCCGTGGGGCTTCTGTCGATTAGGACACGATTGCGGAAAAAAGGGTTTCAGGCGCGCTCCGCGCGCCGCAAGAGGTCGCGCTGCGCGCTCCCGCAAGAGGCCCGCGGCCTGACGGCCGCGCGGCCGCAAGAGGGCGCGCTTCGCGCGCCCGCGAGACGTCGGCCCGACGGCCTCCCGCACGGCGCCCCCGGCTGCACGGGGCCCTCTCGGCATGCTCCGCGGGCGTCGACCAGGCTCGCGCCAACGGGGGCCCTATGTCCCGCTGGTGAAGGTCGGCCGCCGGCCGTCAGGCCGGCGCCTCTCGCGGGAGGCGCAGCCGACCTCTTGCGGGAGCGCGCCAGCGCGACCTCTTGCGGCCGCGCCTCCGGCGCGGCCTACCACCGACCGCGCGCTCGCTCCTTCGCCGGCAGCACCTCCAGGCACGTCGTCCACCACCCCGTCCGGATCGTATCGATGAACTCGGCGGGGAGGCCCTCGTCGCGCATCTCGTCGGCGAGCGCCTCGTGGTCGTAGGCGACGGGGATGAACTCGATGTCCAGCGCCTTTCCGGATGCCTCCAGCATCGCGTACCAGACGTCGGTGCGGCCGTCGTTCGCGGGGCGGCCGATCGCGCCGACGTTCACGTACCAGGAGGCGGCGCCGAGCCGGCGCTGCCAGTGGAGACCGGTGTGGGTGCCGAGGATGACGTCGCAGGCATGATCGCGGGCAAGCTTCTGCAGGAAGTGGGTGGGCGTGGTGGACTCCCAGAGGAACTCGTTCATCTGGCGGGGGCTGCCGTGGCAGGCGTGGACGCGCAGGTCGCCGAGGCGGAAGCGCAGCTCGTGCGGCAGCCCGCCGAGCCACGCCCGATTGGCGGGCGAGGTGTGCTCGAACGTGTAGCGGTAGGAGATCCGGGCGTAATGATTGTCACGTGGGTCCGTGTAGCCGCACTGGCAGTCGTCCAGCCCCCGGGCGATGGAATCGTCGTAGTTGCCCCGGATCGTGCGGACGCCCGCGGCGCGCAGCAGCGGAAAGACCTTGTCGGGGGAAGGGCCGAACGCTCCGAGGTCGCCGAGGCAGAGCACCGCCTCCGCGCCGCGATCCCGGGCGTCGTCCAGCACGCGGGCCAGCGCCCGGTGGTTCGAGTACACCCCGCCCAGCACGGCGATCCGGCGCCAGTGCAGCTCCGGCGTCACGGGCCGTGGCCTCCGCCGGAGGGCACGTTCGCGCAGATTGCGCCGCTCTGGTAACAGGTGAAGCACGCCGCCTCGCGCAGCGTGGCGGGCCGCGCCACCGCCTCCGCCAGCGTGCCGCCCAGGCGCGCCGACGGATAGTCCGGCAGGATCGGGCAGGCATAGACGCCCCGGCTCGTCACGAGCCGCGCGCGGGTGCAGAGCAGCTTGTCGAGGTCGAAGCCGTGCAGCATCTCGTGGGTCACGCGCTCCTCCGGCAGATACCCGCGCGAGCGCTCCGCCTCCGCGCCGATCCGCAGCGCGGGCAGGATCTTGAGTCGGGGGCGATGGTAGCCGATCCCCGCCAGCAGCTCGCGGAACGCCGCGAGGAGGCGCTCGCCCTCGGCGTCGTCCCAGCTCTGCATCGCGGTGACGATCGGGAGGAAGCCGGCGGCCACGAGCCGCTCGAGCCCGTTGAGCGCCCGCCGGAACGCCCCGGCGCCGCGGATCGCGTCGTTGCTCTCCGCCGTCACGCCGTCGAGGCTGACGCGAACTTCCAGCGAATAGGGGGAGGCCTCGGCCGCGCGCGCCAGCGCCGCGACGCGCCGCGCCGGGAGCAGCGTCGCGTTCGTGAGCACCGTGGCCGGCCCGTGGGCGAGCGCGTCCCGGAGGATGCCGACCATCTCCCGGTGCATGAACGGCTCGCCGCCCGTGAAGTAGTACTCCTTGACGCCCAGCTCGACGGACTGCTCCAACGCCTCCCGCACGTCCGCGCGCGAGAGGAACCAGAGCGAGTGGTTGTCGGGGGAGCAGCGGATGAAGCAGTGGCGGCAGCGCAGGTTGCACACGGTGCCGCTCACCTGGAACCAGAGCTGGTCGAGCGCCGCGAGCGCCGCCGCGGGCGCATGCCGCCCCGGCGCGATGCGGACGAGCGCGGGCGCCCCTTCGGCACGGGCGTGCGCGGGATGGAATCGGGTCACGAGACTCCTGGTGCGGCTCCAGCCGGCTCGCCGCCGGCCGGATCGTTCGGTCTGGCGGCGCGCCGTCCGGCCCGGGACCGGACCGCGCCGCGCCCCGGACCGATGTCCGGGCCCCTCGTCGCGCCGCCGTCCGGCACTCCAACCGGCCGCTCGACCGGGCGGTTCCCCGCGAGCGCCGGGCTCCGCCGGCCGATAGTATACCGCCGGCGGGAACCGCGCACACGCGGCCGGGCTTCCCGCTCGGACCTCCGCCCGGGGAGCACGCCATGCCAGCGCGACGCTACGACCTCATCGCCGTCGGCGGCGGCGCCGCCGGCCTCGTCGCCAGCGCGGGCGCCGCGGGGCTCGGCGCCCGCGTGGCGCTCGTCGAACGCGCGCGACTCGGCGGCGAATGCCTCTGGACCGGCTGCGTCCCGAGCAAGGCGCTCCTCGCCTGCGCCCGCGCCGCCCGCGACGCCCGCCGCGCCGCGAGCTACGGCATCGACGTGGGCGACGTCGCCATCGACTTCCGCCGCGTTCGCGACCACGTCCGCGCCGCGCAGGCCCGGATCGAGCCGCACGACAGCGCCGAGCGCTTCCGCGGCCTCGGCGTGGACGTCGTGATCGGCACCGCCCGCTTCGTCGGCCCGCGCACGCTCGACGTGGATGGCCGGCGCCTCGAGGGCCGCAACATCGTCGTCGCCACCGGCTCGCGTCCCGATGCGCCACAGGTCCCCGGCCTCCAGGATGTGCCGTACCTGACCAACGAGACCATCTTCGAGCTGGACGAGCGGCCGGCCTCGCTCCTCGTCCTCGGCGCGGGCCCCGTCGGACTCGAGCTGGCCCAGGCCTTCGCCGGCCTCGGCTCGGCCGTCACCGTGGTCGAGGCCGCGCCGCGCGTGCTGCCGCGCGAGGACGCGGAGATCGCGAGCCTGCTCCAGTCCGCGCTCGAGGCGGAGGGGATCCGGCTCCTGCTCGGCCACGAGGTCCGCGCCGCCGCACGCACGGCCGCCGGCGTCGCGCTCGACGTGGCCGGCCCGCGCGGCGAGGCCCGGCTCGAGGCGACGGCGCTCCTCGTCGCCACCGGGCGCCGCTCGAACCACGCCGACCTCGAGCCCGCCGCCGGCGGCGTCGACGTCGGACGCGACGGCATCGTGGTCGACGACCGCCTCCGCACCACGGCGGAGCGCGTCTGGGCCGCCGGCGACGCCACCGGCATCCTCCGCTTCACCCACGTCGCCGACTACCAGGCCCGCCTCGTCGTCCGGAACGCGCTCTTCCCGGGATCCGGCCGCGCCGACTACGCCGCGGTCCCGCGCGTCACGTTCACGGAGCCCGAGCTCGGCCGCGTCGGCCTCACGGAGGAGGAGGCCCGCGAGCGCCACGGCGACGCCGTCCGCGTCTGGCGCCATCCGCTCCACGACCTCGACCGCGCCGTGGCCGACGGCTGCACGACCGGCCTGGTCAAGCTCGTCGCCGACCGGCGCGGCCGTCTCCTCGGCGCCCACGTGCTCGGCCCCCGCGCCGGCGAGGTCGTCGTGGCCCCGACGCTCGCGCTGCGCCATGGCCTCGGCCTCGGCAAGTTGGCCGCGACCGTCTTTCCCTATCCGACGTACGGAGAGGCCGTCAAGCAGGCGGCGGACGCGCACGTGCGCGCCCGGCTCACCGGCTTCACCCGCCGCCTGGCCGCGTGGCTCGCCACGCATTGACCGGCGCCGCGGCACCGGCCTCGTCTGTTCGGGGGTTCGTCGCGGAGATCAGCGGATGACGAGCCCCTGCCAGCCGCACTCGCGGCAGGCGCGGTAGCTCGCGCGGCCACGCAGCACCCAGCGGACCGGCCGGAGCAGCACCGGCGTGCGCTGGCGCAGCGTCCATTCGCCGCAGTTGGGGCACTGCTTCGCGCGGCTCAGCCAGCCGGCCGGTCCGTGCCCGGCGGAGCGCGCACCGTCGCCCCGTCGCACGCTTCCCGGGCGCGCGCCCGCGGAGCCGTCGTCTGGCTGCGGCTCCCGTGCATCCGACCTGCCAGGGGTGTCCTTCGAATCCCGCATCGGCTGGCCCGTGCTCGCACGCACCATGCCGGGGTGCGCCCGACCGGCGCGGCCCGGGTGCCCGGACCGCCTCGCCGGCGCGTGGCGGCCGATGCCGCCGCGGCGCTCCACCCCGTCGCCTCCATGATACCACTGGCCCGTCTATTTCGCGCTCCTTACGCGATTTGCGCGAATCCCCTTTCATTCTTCCCCGCGGCGCGGCGATATTGCGCCCGAGCGTCTCCGTTCCGCCCGCCGTCGCCGGATCCCGCGTTCCGGACCCGCCCCTGCGGGCGCCCGGGGCCGGCCGCGACGGAAATCCCGACCCTCGTACCGGAAGCAGACACGGATGGCTATAGCGCGGGAGCGTACCCGGATCGTCCAGCTGATCCCCTCGAGCGGTTGGGTCGCCGTCTATGTCGTGGACGAGCAGACGACGGCGCTCGGCGTCGCCTGCTGGGCGCTCATGGAGTACCTGGACGACCGATCCGGCGAGGAACGGTTCACGGTGGGACTCGCGAGCCAGGACGGACCCAAGCTCGTGCGCGCCGACACGCTCGACGGCTTCGCGCGCTACGAGTACACGGGCGAGCGGCTGGCCTGACGTTCGGCCGGGCGCACGCCGCCGCCCGCCCCCTCATCCGACGGAGCGAACCATGTCGAGCCTCGCATCGACGATCCTGCTCCAGGCCGCCGCCGAGTACGTCGCCACCTCGTCCGGTGCCGCCGCGAACTTCAACCGCGCTGCCCGCGACGCCACGCAGTTCGTGACCGGGCACGCCGTCTGGTTCATCGCCGGCGCCATCGCGCTCTTCGTGCTCTGGCGGCTGGTCGGGCCCGCCCGCTGAGCGGCCGCCCGCCGGGCGGTCCCGGCGCGCGCTGAATGCGGAACGGGTCCGGCGCGCGCCGGACCCGTCATCGCTCGAACGAGGCGGGCCGCTCCGCCGCGCGCCGGGCGGTGGCCGCCCGCCGCGCGAGCAGCACCTCCACTCCGCCGCCGCGGCGCAATGCGGCCGCGGCCAGTTCCTCAAGCAGCCGCGCCACACGCGGCGGCACCGGCACCGGCGCCGCCGCCCGCCAGGCCTCGTCCAGCCGCGCGAGCTGACGCCCCAGCGCCGCCAGCACCTCGCCGTCCCCGCCGGGCACCGCCCCCGCCAGCCGCTCGCGCACCGCCAGCCGCGTCGTCCGGTCCAGCTCGTACGTCGCGCCGCCCAGCGACGACACGATGGCGACCAGCACGCGCGCCTGCGAGTCGCGCCCGGCGGACAGCTCCCGCAGCGTGCGCGCGAGCCGGTCGTCGCACACGTGCTCCGCGGCCGACCGGCACGCGTACGCCGCGGTGCGCGCCTGGCGCAGCAACCCCCGCAGCCATTCGAGCAGCGCCGGGTCGCTTCCCTGCACCGGCAGGAGCGGCAGCGGCTCCGGTCGGCCCTCCGCGGCGGGGCCCGGCGCCGGGAGCCGTCCCGCCTCCGGCTCACCCGGCGGAACTGGACCGATGGTCCCGGACATCAGGCCCTCGCTCCCCTCATCGGCACGTCCTCGACTCCCGGTTGGATCGCGGAACGATTGGCGCTGCGGGTACCGGCGGCACTGCGCGGACCGCGGATCTACGGCCCGTCCGGTCGCGCAAAACACGGACCGCGGCCGGCGCGCGCCGGCACCCGCGCCGGCGGCCCCGAGGCCGGGCTCCGCGCCCCGCTCGTTCAGACCCGCGGCGCGCGCGCGGACTGGTCCGGGAGCCGCGCCGATGACCGCACCCGCCAACGGCTTCCAGCGTTTTGGACGCGCCCGGAAATCGCGCTCCCGGGATCGGCTCTTGCAGCCTCCGCCCCGCTCGCCGGGCGTGCCGATCCGAGACCGCGGCGCCCGCCCCCACCCCTGGAAAGGAGACGGAGCCCCATGGCGACGAGAGAAACGCTCGAGACCGGGAAATGGAGCAGCGGGAAGGGTGCGGGGCTGAACCGCCCCCGCCGGGCGGCGGCGCCGGGGGAGGCGCCCTACCGTCCGGCCGAGGTACCGACCGACCACCAGGCGGAGCGGCTCGCGCGCGGCCTCGGCTGGTTCAGCATCGGGCTCGGCCTCGCCGAGATCGTGGCGCCGGACCGCGTGGCGGACCTGATCGGCGTACGCGACTCGCGTACGACGCGCTCGGTCCTGCGCGGTCTCGGCATGCGCGAGGTGATGAGCGGGATCGGCATCCTGACGGAGTCACGCAAGGCCGGCTGGCTGTGGTCGCGCGTCGGCGGCGACGCGATCGACCTCACGCTCCTGAGCCGGGCAATGGGCTCCGAGGACACGGACCGGAGCAAAGCTGCCATGGCGACTGCGGCGGTCGCGGGCGTCGCGCTCCTCGACCTGCGCGCCAGCCGCGAGTTCACCGAACGGCAGCAGCAGCTCGAGCGCGCCGTGCTGATCGGCGAGCGCGAGCCGGACCGGGAGTTGGCCGCGGCGTTCCCGATGCACGTGCTGCGCAGCGTCACGGTCGGCCGCCCGGTGGAGGATGTCTACCGCTTCTGGCGCGACTTCCGGAACCTCCCCCGCGTGATGACGCACCTCGAGTCGGTCCAGGTCGAGGAGGACGGCCGCCGCTCCCACTGGAAGACCCGCGCGCCCGCCGGCCGCTCGGCCGAGTGGGACGCCGAGCTCGTCGAGGACATCCCGAACGAGCTGATCGCCTGGCGCTCGCTCGAGGGCTCCGACATCCAGAACGCCGGCGTCGTGCGCTTCGCCCCGGCGCCCGGCAATCGCGGCACGGAGATCCACCTCGAGCTGAGCTACACCCCGCCCGCCGGCGTGATCGGCGCCACCATCGCCAGGCTCTTCGGCGAGGATCCGGGGCAGCAGATCCAGGACGACCTCTACGCGTTCAAGCAGGTCATGGAGACCGGAGAGGTCGCCCGCTCCGACGCCAATCCGCGGGGCGGGCACCTCATGAAGCAGCGCCCCGCCCAGCCGCTCGAGCGGGCACCGCAGTCCTGACGGTTCACGCCGGGCCCGGCGTGCCGGCCGCGGTCCCGGCTCGGCCTCCGGCGAGCTCCGGAAAGGGGGTAGGAATGAAGGCCACCTGCTGGATGGACAAGCGAACGGTCGAGGTGCAGGACGTGCCCGACCCGAAGATCCTCAACCCCCGCGACGCCGTCGTCCGCATCACCTCCACGGCGATCTGCGGCTCGGATCTCCACCTCTACAACGGCTTCATCCCGACCATGAAGAAGGGCGACGTCCTCGGCCACGAGTTCATGGGCGAGGTCGTCGAGGTCGGCCCGGGGGTCAACAACCTGAGCGTGGGCGACCGCGTCGTCGTCCCCTTCCCCATCGCCTGTGGCAACTGCGCCCAGTGCAAGCGCGAGATGTACTCGCTGTGCGAGAACTCCAACCCCAACGCCTGGATGGCCGAGAAGCTGTTCGGCTTCTCCCCCGCCGGCATCTTCGGCTACTCGCACCTCACCGGCGGCTACGCCGGCGGCCAGGCGCAGTTCGCGCGCGTGCCCTTCGCCGATGTCGGGCCGCTCAAGGTCCCCGACGAGCTCCCCGACGACAAGGTCCTCTTCCTCTCCGACATCTTCCCCACCGGCTACATGGGCGCCGACATGTGCAACATCCAGCCCGGCGACGTCATCGCCGTCTGGGGCGCCGGGCCCGTCGGCCAGTTCGGCGCCGCGAGCGCCTTCCTCCTCGGCGCCGAGCGCGTCATCGTCATCGACCGCTTCGAGTACCGCCTCCGCATCGCCCGCGAGAAGGCGAACGCCGAGACGCTCAACTACGAGCAGGTCGACGTCCTCGAGGCGCTCAAGGAGATGACCGGCGGCCGCGGCCCCGACGCCTGCATCGACGCCGTCGGCATGGAGGCCCACGCGCCCGGCCTCGAGTACGCCTACGACCGCACCAAGCAGGCGATGAAGCTCGAGACCGACCGCCCCATCGCCCTGCGCGAGGCCATCCTCGCCTGCCGCAACGGCGGCACCGTCTCCGTCATCGGCGTCTACGGCGGCTTCATCGACAAGTTCCCGATGGGCTCCGTCATGAACCGGTCCCTCACGATCCGGACCGGCCAGTGCCACGTCCAGCGCTACATGCGCCCCCTGCTCGAGCGCATCCAGAAGGGCGAGATCGACCCCAGCTTCGTCATCACCCACCGCCTGCCGCTCGAGGAGGCGCCCAGAGGCTATGACATGTTCCTCAACAAGACCGACGACTGCCTGAAGGTGGTGCTGTCGGCGTAGCGCCGGCCGGCCCGAAGGCGACGCGCCGGCGCCGGACTCCGGCGCGGGATGGACGCCGGAGCCGGCGCCCCCGAAATGAAAGGCCCCCGCCGCGGTCCGCGGTCGGGGGCCTCTCCTGCGTCCATTGGATCCGATCGAGCGGAGGGCCGGGGATTCGAACCCCGAAGGCCTTTCGGCCGGCGGTTTTCAAGACCGCTGCCTTACCGGTTAGGACTAGCCCTCCCTGATGCGCCGCGGCGCCGTCCCAATGAAGCGACTGGCGCGCGCCGCGCCCGTGACAGAATTTACCGTAGACGCCCCGCCGCCGGTACCCTGTGGCCGACCGCCGCTCGTGGGCGCCGGTGCCCGGCATTCGCAGGAGCCGGCTGCGGCACCGGCCGCGCCCATAAAGTGTACAATCCCGTGCCGTGAAGGCGCCGCCCACCACGCCGGCGCCCGGCATCGACGGCCTCGCGCCCCGCTCCGCCCCACCGGAGGAACACCGTCATGAGACTTCGACTCCCGCTGCACCTCCTCGCCGTGGCCGTCGCCGTGCTGGCGGCCGCGGCGTGCGTGCACCGCCCGGCCGGCGAGAACGAGGACATCGCCCGGCCGAAGGCGGACCGCACGATCTACGTCGAGAATCACTCCGACAACGTGCTGCGCGTCTTCGCGCTGAACGGTGCGCTGAGCACCTGGATCGGCAACGTGGGCGCCATGCGCAGCCGGGACATCCCGCTCCCCGATCCGCTCCCCGGCGGCTCGAACCTGCTCCAGATCCGGGTGCAGTCCACGGCCGGCGGCACGTTCGAGACGCCGAAGGTCGTGCTGCCGAGTCAGTCGAGCCTGCGCCTGGACGTCTGGTCGGACATCCAGAGCACCACGTGGGAGGTCAAGCAGCGGACCTAGGCGGCACGCCGACGCACCCGGCCCGCGGTCGTCCCCGGCGCCGCCTCGTCCGAAGACGAGCGGCGCCGGCGCGTTCCAGGCGCCGGCGCCGCTCGCCGGGAGTCGTCTGCGTCCGGCCGCGCCTCAGTGCCGAAACACCCGCCGCCCCGTGAACACCATGGCCAGGCCGTGCTCGTCGGCCGCGGCGATCACCTCCTCGTCGCGCACGGAGCCGCCAGGCTGGATCACGGAGCGGACGCCCGCCGCCGCGGCGGTATCGACGCCGTCGCGGAACGGGAAGAACGCATCGGAGGCGAGCGCGGCGTCGGCGAGCGCGAGGCCCTGGTCGTTCGCCTTCATCACCGCCACCCGCGCGGAGTCGACCCGGCTCGTCTGGCCGGCGCCGATGCCGAGCGTCATCTCGTCGCGCGCGAGCACGATGGCGTTGGACTTCACGGCCGCGACGACGCGCCACGCAAAGCGCAGGTCGCGCCACTCCTGCTCGCTCGGCTCCCGCTTCGTGACCACGCGCCAGGCGTCCTCGCGGAACACGAGGCGCATGCGGTCCTGCACCAGCATCCCGCCACGCACCCGCTTGTAGTCCAGCTCGCCTTCCTGTCCGAACTGGAGCGGCAGCTCGATCAGGCGCAGGTTCTTCTTCCGCCGCAGCAGCTCGAGCGCCTCCTCCGTGAACCCGGGCGCGACCACGACCTCCAGGAACGTGTTCGCCATCGCCTCGACCGCGCCGCCGTCCACCGTCACGTTGTAGGCGACGATGCCGCCGAACGCCGACACCGGGTCCGCCTGCAGCGCCCGCGTGTACGCGTCGGACGCGGCGCCCGCGAGCGCGACGCCGCAAGGCGTGTTGTGCTTCACGATGACGCAGGCGGCGCCCCGCTCCGGCGGCCAGGCAGCGACCGCCCACGTCGCCGCCTCGATGTCCAGCAGGTTGTTGAACGACAGCTCCTTGCCGTGGAGCTGCCGCAGCGACGGCAGCGCATCGTCCGGCGCGCCCTCCTCGGCGTAGAAGCCGGCCGCCTGGTCCGGGTTCTCGCCGTAGCGCAGGTCCTGCACCTTGTGCAGCCGAAGCAGGATCTCGCCGGGCAAGCGCGACTCCGCCTCCCCCGCCCCGCCGCCGAGCCCGCCCAGGTACGCCGCCACCGCGGCATCGTACGTCGATGTGTGCGCGAAGACCTTGCGCGCCAGCTCCACGCGGAACTCCTCCGGCTCGCCGCCGCGGAGCGCCTGCAGCACCCGGGGATAGTCCGCCGGGTCCACTACCGGGAGCACGAACCGGTGGTTCTTCGCCGCCGCACGCAGCATCGTCGGCCCGCCGATGTCCACCTGCTCCATCGCGGCGGCGAGCGGCGTCGCCGCGGTGACCGTGCGCGTGAATGGGTAGAGGTTCACCGCCACCAGCTCGAACGGCGGGTAGCCGTGCGAGGCCAGCGCCCGCAGGTCCTCGGGCACGTCGCGCCGGGCGAGGATCCCGGCGTGGACCGCCGGGTGCAGCGTCTTGACCCGCCCCTCCATCATCTCCGGGTGGCCGGTCACCTCGCTCACGTCGCGCACCGGGATCCCCGCCTGCCGCAACGCCGCCGCCGTCCCGCCGGTCGACACCAGCTCCCACCCGAGCTGCGCCAGCCCCCGGGCGAAGTCCACGATTCCCGTCTTGTCCGAAACGCTCAGGATCGCCCTGGCCATGCCCTTTCCTCTTCCGGCTCCAGTCCCAGCGAGCGGCGGATCGCCGCCGCGTCCGGCGCGTCCGCGGCACCGAACGCCGCCACGCCCGCGCCCCCCATGTCCTCGAGGCGGAGCCCTCGTGCCAGCGCCCGCGCCGCCGCCTCGACCGTGGCCGGGTAGAGCGCGTGCTCCGCGGCCAGGACCCGCGCCGCGAGCGCCTCCGGCGTGTCGCCCGGCCACACCGGCACCGGCCACTGCGCCACGATCGGCCCGCGGTCGTACTCCTCGTCCACCAGGTGCACCGTCGCGCCGCTTACGCGGCACCCCGCCGACAGCACCGCCCGGTGCACGCGCATGCCGTACATCCCGTGACCGCCGAACGCCGGGAGCAGCGCCGGGTGGATGTTCAGCATGCGCCCCGCCCAGCGCCGCACCACCGCCTCCGGCACCCGGCGCACGTACCCCGCCAGCGCCACCAGATCGACGCCGGCCCGCTCGAGCGCCTCGATCGTCGCGCCGGCGACGTCGCTCTCCTCCACCCCCGCCACGGCGATCACCCGCGTCGGCACGCCCGCGCGGCGCGCCCGCTCCAGGCCGCCCGCCTCCGGCCGGTCGCTCACCACGAGCGCGACGCGCGCGGCCCGAGGATCCACCCGGTCCAGCAGCGCCTGCAGGTTCGTGCCGCCTCCGGACACGAACACGGCCAGGCGCAGGCTCACGCGAAGCCGCCGCCGCCGAAGAGCGGCGCGAGGAAGGGGTTGCCGACGCGCTCCCGGCCGACCGTCGTGGCCGGGCCGTGCCCGGGGTACAGCACGGTCTCATCCGGCAGCGACAACACCTGCTCCCGGATCCCGCGCATGAGCTGCCTGTGGTCGCCCTGGGGAAGGTCGGTTCGGCCGATGGAGTCCTGGAAGACGACGTCGCCCACGAACGCGACGCCGGCGTCCGCCACGTACAGGATGATGTGGCCGGGCGCGTGGCCGGGCACGTCGCGCACCTCGAGGTCGAGCCCGGCGAGATCGAGGCGCTGGCCGCCCCGCAGCTCGTGGCTCGGCGGCGGCGGCGCCTCCATCGACATGCCGAAGTAGGCCGCCTGCTCCGCCGCGCGCTCGTACCACGGCCGCTCCGCCGGATGCAGGTAGACGGGCGCGCCCGTCGCGCGCACCACCGGCGCGACGCCCTCGATGTGATCGATGTGTGCGTGGGTCAGCAGGATCGCCTCGAGGGTGAGCCCCTCGGACTCGAGCGCCCGCACGACCTCCGGCGCGTCCCCGCCCGGGTCGATGACGACCGCGCGACGCTCTCCCGGGACCCGCGCCAGGTAGGCGTTCTCGCCCCAGCCCTCGGACGTGAACGTGCGAACTTCGATCGGGCGTGCGCTCATGCTGGGTGCCGGCTCGGGTCGCCTCTCCCCGCCGCGGTCCGGCGGCGACGCGGCAAAGTAGCGTCCGCCCCCCGCGCCGGCCACCCGGCCACGCGCTACTCCGTCGCCGCCGAGAGCGCCAGGAACCGCGCGACCTGCTCCGGTGTGCCCACCACGACCAGCACGTCGCCGACGAGGATCCGCTCGTCCGGACCCGGGTTCGGCAGCACCTCGTCGTCCCGCACCATCGCGAGGATGCTCGCGCCCGTGCGGTTCCGGATCGCGAGCTCGCCGATCGAATGCCCAGGGAGCGGCGTCGTCGGGCCGGCGCTCACCCACTCCATCGAGAGCTGGTCGAGCACCGACGCCGCCGAGGCCGGATGCCCGCCGGCCAGCGCCGCGGCCAGGCGCCGCGCCTCGTCCTCCGTCAGGCGCAGCCGCGCCCCCACCGCCCCGCTCTCCCGCGCCCACAGCAGCTCCCGCGCGCCATCCTCGCGGAGCACGAGCTGCACCCGCTCGCCCGTCTCCAGCAACAGCTCCTCCGCCGTGTCCGACCGGACAACTTCGTCACGATCCATGCACACCCTCCAACTCAGAAACGCGGGGCACGACCGGGAGTCCGCCGCTCCCCCACCATCGCATGCCGGGGCCGGACGCAAATCGGGCCCGCGGGGATGGTACCCCGCGGGCCCGACCGCCGGCACCAGCGAGGTCGGTCAAGCCGTGAACGAGCTGCCGCAGCCGCAGCCGCCCGTGGCGTTCGGGTTCTTGAACGTGAACCCCGAGCCCATCATCGTCGTCACGTAATCGATCTCGACGCCATCGAGGTACTGGCCGCTGAACGGGTCCACGAACAGCCGGATCCCGTTCGACTCCAGGATGTCGTCGTCGTCCTGCGCCTCGTCCTCGATGTTCAGCCCGTACTGGAAGCCCGAGCACCCGCCGGGCAGGACGGCCACGCGCAGACCCGCCGCTTCCGCCGCCGCGCCCTGCTCCTGCATGAACTTCTGCACCTCGGCCGCCGCCGTCGCCGTCACGGTGATCTGCATCGGTTCCTCCTCAAGTGTCTCGCCGGACGCCTGGCCCGGCCTCCGTCTTCGAATACCCGCGTGGGCCGTCCGGGTTTCGCGCCCAGAATAGGCCGAGGGGGTACCCCTGTCAAGCCGGCGCGGTGCCGTCCCGCGTAGGGAAATCCCCGACCAGCGCCGCCACGCCGGCCAGGTCGTCGACGACGGAAAACGCGCCGTCCAACCGCGCCGCCTCGGCGGTCCCGTACCCGGTTCGGACCAGGACGCCGCGCCCGCCGAGCGCGCCGGCCGGCTCGACGTCGGAGCCCCGATCGCCCACGAAGAGCGAGCCGCCCAGGTCGAGGCCGAGCTCGCTCGCCGCCCGGCGGTACAGCCCGAGCCCCGGCTTGCGGCACGCGCACGGCCCGCCGTGCTCCGGGTGGTGCGGGCAGAAGTAGACGCCGTCCAGCCGCACGCCCTCCGCGGCCAGCAGCGCCTCCACGCGGGCCTGGACCCGCAGGAAGTCGGCCTCCGTGAACAGTCCGCGCGCGATCCCCGACTGGTTCGTGACGACGACCAGCGCGTAGCCGCGCTCCCGCAGCGCGCGCAGCCCCGCGGCCGCCCCCGGCAGGAGCGCCACGGCCGCGGGGTCCGCCAGGTACTCCCGCTCCTCGATCAGCGTGCCGTCCCGGTCCAGGAACGCCGCCGGGCGGAGGGCGCGCGCGTTTCCGTCCGCGCGGCGCCCGGCCATCGCCCCGAGCGCGCCCTCGGGCTCCGCCGAGCGCGGTCCACTCTCTCGCTCCGTCGAGCGGGACGCGCCCTCCGGCGCCGCCACGCGCCCCGTACACTCCGGCTCAGGCGAGCGCACCGCACACCCCGGCGAGCAGCTCCGGCTCCTCTCCCGCCTGCACCGTGCGCACGTCCAGCACGACATGGTCCCCGACGATGCGCGCCACGACCGGCGGCTCGGCGGCGCGGAGGCGCCGGTCCAGCTCGGCGGCGGAGAGGCCCGTGTCGAGGCGGACCAGCGTCGTCGGCAGCTCGACCGCTGGGAACGCTCCGCCGCCGACGGCGCTCGCGCCGTCCACGGCACTGCACGCGACGCCCGCGGCCGTCAGCCGTGCGGCGAGGTCCCGCGCGCGGCCGGCGATCTCGCCCGCGTCCGCCGTGAGCATCCGGAGCGTGGGGATCTCGCGGAGCGCCCGGTCCGGCTCGAGGTACAGCGCGAGCGTGGCCTCGAGCGCGGCGAGCGTCAGCTTGTCCACCCGCAGCGCCCGGCAGAGCGGGTTGCGCCGCATGGCTTCCACGAGATCGCGACGGCCGAGGACGATTCCGGCCTGCGGGCCGCCGAGTAGCTTGTCGCCGCTCAGGGTGACGATGTCGGCGCCGGCTCGCAGCGCCTCGGCGGCGGTCGGCTCGTGCGGGAGCCCGAAGCGCGTGAGGTCCAGCAGCAGCCCGGAGCCGAGGTCCTCGACGATGGGCAGCCGTCCGCCGAGCCGGACCGCCAGCTCCGCTACGCTCACGTCCGCGGTGAAGCCCACGACGCGGAAGTTGGAGCGGTGCACCTTCAGCACGGCGCCGGTCTCGGCCGAGACGGCGGAGGTGTAGTCCTCCGGGTGCGTGCGGTTCGTCGCGCCGACCTCGACGAGGCGTGCGCCGCTCCGCTCGACGATCTCCGGCACGCGGAACGCCCCGCCGATCTCGACCAGCTCCCCGCGGCTCACGACGACGTCGCGGCCACGCGCCAGCGTGCTCAGCGCAAGTACGAGCGCCGCGGCGTTGTTGTTCACGACCAGGGCGTCCTCGGCCCCCGTCAGCTCCCGCAGCAGCGGCGCGCAATGGTCGTAGCGGCTGCCACGCGTGCCCGCCTCCAGGTCGTACTCCAGGTTCGAGTACGAGCGCGCCGCCTCGACCATCGCCTCGATCGCCGCGGGTGCGAGCGGCGAGCGGCCCAGGTTCGTGTGCAGGACCACGCCCGTGGCGTTCACGACGTGGCGCAGCCCGGCCCGCTCGCGGCGGTGGAGCCGCTCGCCGACCAGCCGGGCGTAGAGCGCGGGTTCGGCGAGGTCGGCTGGCAGCGCGGCGCGCGCCGCCAGCCCGCTGCGCAGCTCGGCCTGCACCTCCTGGAGCGCCGCCAGCACGCGGCGCCGCGGCGCGCCCGCGAGCAGCGGCTCGAACGCCTCGCTCGAGAGCAGGCGGTCCACGGCCGGGATCGCGCGCCGCGGATCCACCGGGCTACCCGCGCCCGCGCGGCGCGGCGCGGCTCGTGTCCGGGCGCGGCACCGCCCGGGCCGTGTCGGGCCGTGGCGCCGCACGGCTGGTGTCCTGCCGTGGCGCCGCCCGGCTCGTGTCCGGGCGCGGCGCCGCGCGGCTCGTGTCCGTCGGCGCACGCGGAACGGTCCGGCTCGTGTCCGTCGGCGCACGCGGCGTCGCGCGGGTCGTGTCGCGGCCGCCCGCCGGCGCGGCGCGGGCCGCCGGCGGCGTGGATGCCGCCGGCGTCTCCGTCGCCACGCTGCCGCCGCCGCCCGGCAGACCGTTGATGTTCGTGAGGTTGCGGAGCTCGACGCGGATCCGCGACTTCGGCGGCAGCGGCGTGGCCGGCACGAGCACGAGCTCCTGCGTCGGCACCCGCGCCGTGTCCTCCGCCGGCTCGCTCGGCGCGGCGGCCACGCGCGAGGAGTCCGACCGGGTCGCGGCCGGCCGGGGACGCGTCGCCTCGAAGTCCTTCGGGTAGTAGAGCCGGACGATCGGGATCTGCGTCGAGTCGGGCAGCTTCCAGAGCACGGCTTGCGCCTCGAGCGGCCGGTGGGGATCGAGGTAGTCGTCGATCGTGAGCCGGATCTGCATGGAGTCGCGGACCTCCGCGCGCGTCAGCCGGGCGGGCGTGGTGTCCCGTGGCAGGATCGACAGCTCGTTGAGCACGGCGGTGTCGCCGGCCGACTTGAGCGTCGCGTTCACCTCGCCCCACGCTTCGCGCCCGTCCGGCTTGCCGTTCCGGTTCTGGTCCTGGAAGATCGTGACCGTGTACGCGCCGGCCGGCACGTGCCGGAGCGCGTAGAAGCCTCCGGAATCGGTGACCGTCACGTACGTGAGCGGCGTCGTGCCGCCCTGGCGCGCCTCGACGCGAGCGCCGCTCACCGGCCGGCTGGAGATCCGGTCCCGGACCAGCCCCGCGATCACGGTGGACGGGATCGCCGGCCCGGTCGAGAAGACGACCATCGCCGGCTCCTTACGCTGGTTGCCGAACAGGTCGGAGAACGCCGGCTGCAGCACGACCTGGTAGATGCGGTCCGGCTGCCACCCGTCCTTCGGGCGCACCTGGATCTCGGCGCCGCTGCGGTGGACTTCCACCGCCAGGGTGTCCGGCGAGACGATCGCGAGCTGATCCGTGATCCCCTTCTCGCTGATGCGCTCGTCGAACTTGAACGTCACCGGCTTCGTCCACCCCTTCACCACCGCGAGCTGCTCCGGCTGCGTCGAGACGAGCTGGGGCGCCATCCGGTCCTGCTTGCCGCCCGGCGGCGGCAGCGGCCGCGCACACGCCGCCGCGGCGAGCATGGCCACCAGCAGCCTGGTCCTGTCGAGCTTCACGACAACTCCTCGATCTTTCGCGCCAGCCGCCGATGCTGCTCCCGGAGGTTCGCGGCCTTCTCCTCCTCCTTCGCCACCACCTCGGCCGGGGCCTTGGTGCGGAACTGCTCGTTCGCGAGCTTCGACTCCGTGCCCCGGAGCTGCCCGAGCACGCGCTCCAGCTCCGTCTGCACGCGCGCGCGCTCGCGGTCCAGGTCGATCACCTGCGCCAGCGGGATGAAGACCTCGGCGCCGCTGCGCAGCACCGCGTGCGCCCCCGCGCCGGCGCGGGCCGGCTCGGCCGCACCCCCGCCCGCCGCGCCGGCGACGGCCGCCAGGGCCGCCAGCGGCTCGCCTGCCGCCAGGTACACGTCCTTCACCCCCGCCAGGCGCTGCACTGCCCGCGTCTCCGCGGCCAGCGCGCCGCGCAGCACCTCGGGCGCGTGGCCGATCCGCACGTCCACCTTCGCCGCGACCGGGATGTTGTACTCCGACCGGAGCGCGCGCACCGTGCCGATCAGCTCCATCAGCGCGTCGAGCTGTGCCTCCGCCTCCGCGTCCTCGCGCCCCTGCGCCGGCTCCGGCCAGCGCGCGACCACGAGCGAGGGCTCGCGCTCCACGCCCGGCCGCTCCGGCAGCCGCTGCCAGAGCGCCTCGCTGATGAACGGCATCACCGGGTGCAGCAGCCGGAAGACGCCATCCAGCACCTCGACCAGCGTCGCCTGCGCGGCCGCCCGGCTCCCCTCCCCGGCCTCACCGCGGAGCCTCGACTTCACCAGCTCGATGTACCAGTCCGCGACTTCGTCCCAGAAGAAGTGGTAGACCGTGCCCGCCACCTCGTGGAAGCGGAACGTCTCCAGCGCCGCCGTCGTGTCGATCACCGCGCGGTTCAGCCGGGAGAGGATCCAGCGGTCCGCCACCTCCAGCTCCGCCCGGACCTCGTCCACGCGCCGGACCTCTCCGCCCTCCAGGTTCAGGAGCGCGAAGCGACCGGCGTTCCACAGCTTGTTCGCGAAGTTGCGTCCGGGCGCGAACGCCTGCTCCAGGTCCTGGTAGTTCAGCAGCAGGTCCGCCGTCCAGCTCGTCCCCTCCACCAGCGTGAAACGCAGCGCATCCGCGCCGAACAGCTCCACGACCCGGAGCGGATCGATGCCGTTGCCCAGCGACTTCGACATCTTCCGCCCCAGGTGGTCCCGCACCAGCCGCGTGATGTACACCTCGCGGAACGGGACTTCGCCCATGAACTCGAGCCCCGCCATGATCATCCGCGAGACCCAGAAGAAGAGGATGTCGTACGCCGAGACCAGCGTGCTCGTCGGGTAGAACGCGCGCAGGTCACGCGTCTCGTCCGGCCAGCCCAGCGTCGAGAACGGCCACAGCCACGACGAGAACCACGTGTCCAGCACGTCCGGATCCTGCTCCAGCGCCGAGCCGCCGCAGCGCGGGCACGTCGTCGGGTCCTCGCGCCCCACGATCTCGACGTCCTCACACCCCGGCGCCCGGCAGTACCACACCGGGATGCGGTGGCCCCAC
>DASTKT010000167.1:0-2086 GCA_035715725.1 Longimicrobiales bacterium
GGTACGTCCCGATCCGCCAGCCGGCCGGCTCCGTCCCCAGCAGCCTCACGAGCGACAGCGTGACGCGCAACGCGGGGCGCGCGCCGCAGCGCGGGCAGGCCGTGCCGAGCCGGACCAGCGGATCGGGAACGCCGGGATCCATCGCGCGGGGCAGCATCTCACGGCTCCCGGCGCAGGGTCGGCGGCGTGGCGCCGCGATGGGCGGCGCGGCCTTCCACCGGTCGTGCCCTGGCCGACAGGCGCATGCGCGCGAGCCGCGCCAGGTCGTCGACCGCGCCGGCCGACGGGGACCGGGACTTCCCTCGGTGCCTCCAGGGCTGCAGACGAAACATCGAAACCTCCTGGTGTGTGGTTGCCGGGCCGAGGCGCATCCTCGGCCCTGTCCGCTCTCTTTGGCGGGCACGTGCCGGCTGGCCACCGGGCGCGCCGTGCGCACTACCGGGCCAGAAACCAGAGGGCGACGCCCTCGAGCACGCGCAGTACGAGATCCAGCCGCCTGGTCCCGGCCCGACCCGCCGAGCCGCCCGCCCCGACCTCGAGCTCCGTCTCGGAGAGGTCGCAGCGAACCGGCGAGCACGCTTCGGCGATGAGCCGGTGACGCCCGGGAGCGAGCTGGCCGTCCTCCGGGAGGACCACGATCAGCTTCCCCGGCGCCTCGACCGCATGCGCCGAGACCTCCGCCGAGTCCGCCCAGACGCGCACCGCGGACGTGCCTTCCGGGAGGCGCCACACGAGCACCGGCACGGGCCCCGCCACGCGTGCTCCCGGAGCGGGCATCACGAGCCGAGGAGCGGTCGTGGGCGGCGCCGAGCCCAACGCCTGCGCGCCACAGCGGGAGATCGGTGGCCCGACCAGCGCCAGCACGAGGATGAGTGTTGTCCGCGTGACCATGGTGTGCCTCCTTCCAGCGGCCGCTCCCCGCGCCCCGGGCACCTCGCCTGGTCCGGGCGATCGGCCCCGGCCCATCGATCCCGTTCGCGCCCGGATGTGAAAGGCCCCGCCGCCGGCGCTCTGCCGGGACGGGGCCTGTGCGGCCGCGCTCTCGAAGTCTCACCGGCGGCGTTCCGTCCGCCGGTCCCATCAAGCTAATCGCAGTCTGTCGTAAATGTCAAGAGTGTTAAATTCGTCGGCGGGCGATCAGGAAGCCGGGTGGGGCGGCGGGGTGGAGGTGGGCGTGTGCGGCGAGGGACGGACCGGCGGGCCGGCGGGCCGGACCGGATCGAGGCGACGGCGGCCGGAGAGGAAGCCGATCGCGCGGCGGGCGTCCTCGGCGCTGAGCTGGCCGGCATCGAGGCGGGCGGCGACGCGGCGGCGGAGCGTCTCGGGGACGTCGGGGCCGCGCAGGAGCCGGCGCAGCGTCTGGAGCTGGCGCGGCGAGGGCGCGGGCGCGGCGGGGTCGGTGGGGTCGGTGGGGTCGACGGTCGCGGCGGGTGCCGGCGTCGCCTCGGCGGGTGCCGGCGTCTCCCCGTCCGGCGTGAAGGTGGAGCCGACGGCGGCGGCGGAAGCGCGGGGCCCGGCAGGACGGGCGGACCGGGTGGGCCCGCCCGGGCTCGCCGTTCCGGCGGATCCGGCCGGCGCCGCCCCCACGTCGCGGACCTTCCCGGTCTCCCTGGCCAGCTCGATGATGCGGGCCTTCAGCTCGGCGCCGATGAGGCGGGAGCGGGCGTTGCGGGCGGCCTTCATGGCGCCCTGCTCGAACCAGTGGGGGTTGAGGCGGCCGGCGTCGCCGAGGAGCGGCTGGCGCTTGGCGCCCCAGGCCTTGTCGAGGGCGACCTCGTGGCCGTCGGCGAAGACGGCGTAGCGCGCTGCCTGCACGCAGAAGTAGGCCTCGCGGCGGCGCTCGTCGACGCGGTAGCGGAGCGCCTCCTCGCGGATGACGTAGCCCTGGTTGGCCAGGTGCGCGCACGCCTCGTCGACGCCGGCCTTGGCGAGCCCCCAGACGTCGCGGCCGCCGTCGCGGTAGTGGTAGACGAGCGTGTCGGCGACGAGGCCCTCGAGCTCGGCCAGGATCGCCTCGTCGTCCATGCGGTCCATGAGGACGAACGGGTCGGCCGGACCGGGCGGCCGGGGCGGGAGCGCGTGCTCG
>DASTKT010000168.1:0-11320 GCA_035715725.1 Longimicrobiales bacterium
GTCTGGATCGACGACCTCACGTTCACGCCGCTCCCGCCGGTCACGCCGTACGACCTGACACCGACCGCGCGGGCGTCCTCGGCCCGCCCCGCCGCCGATGCCGCCAGGGCGCTCGACGGCGACGCGGCCACCGCCTGGCGCAGCCGCGGCATGGGCGTCCAGACGCTCACGGTCGACTTCGGCAAGGCGCGCGAGTACGGCGGCATCGTCCTCGACTGGGGGCCGGACTTCGCCACCGACTACGACGTCGAGACGTCCACCGACGGGCGGGAGTGGACCGGCGCGTACCGCGTGCGCGGCGGCGACGGCGGCCGCGACTACGTGCCGATGCCGGAGACGGAGTCGCGCTGGCTGCGCCTGGTGCTCCGCCGCGCCCGCCAGGCCGCGGAGCTCGCGGCGCCCGGCGCCGACCCCGGCCCCGGCCCCGGCCCGGGCTACGAGCTACGCGAGCTGCGCGTCCAGCCGTTGGCGTTCGGCGCCACGAAGAACGGGCTGCTGGCGGCCGTCGCCGCCGACGCGCCGCGCGGGAGCTGGCCCCGCTACCTGGCGGGGCACGAGCCGTACTGGACGATCGTCGGCGCGTCCGGGGACACGGAGGAGGCGCTCTTCGACACGGACGCGCGCCTCGAGCCGTTCGAGGGGTCGTTCTCGATCGAGCCGTTCGTCTACTCCGGGGGCCGGCTCTACACCTGGGCCGACGGCGAGGCGGCGCCGAGCCTGGACCGGGGCTCCCTGCCGATCCCGTCCGTCCGCCGCGCCGCGGGGCCCGTCACCCTCACGGTCACGAGCTTCGCCGCGGGCCCCGCCGGCGCCTCCACGCTCTACGCCCGCTACCACCTCGAGAACCCGTCTCCCGAGCCCGGCGCCGTCACGCTCTTCCTCGCCGTGCGGCCGCTCCAGGTGAACCCGCCGTCGCAGTTCCTGAACGCGCCCGGCGGCGTCGCGGAGATCCACCGGCTGGCGTACGATGGCCGCGCGGTCGTGGTCGATGGAGCGCGTCGCGTCGTGCCGCTGACGAAGCCGGAAGCGTTCGGCGCCGTGAGCTTCGACGGCGGCGGCATCGCCGAGGCGCTGCGGGCGGGCCGACTCCCCGCCGCCTCGAGCGTGACCGATTCGACCGGCCTGGCCTCCGGCGCGCTCGCCTTTCCATTCGAACTGCGGCCGCACGCGTCGCGGGACATCGTCGTCGCCATCCCGCTGCACGACGCCTCCGCCGTGGCGCCGAGCGCCGCCGCCGCCGATTCGCTCCTCGCCGCCACCGCCCGCGAGTGGAGCGAGGCGCTCGGCCGCGTCACGATCGCGCTGCCGCCGGCGGGCGACGACGTCGCCCGCACGATCCGCTCGAACCTGGCCTACATCCTGATCAACCGCGACGGCCCGGGGATCCAGCCCGGCTCGCGCGCGTACTCGCGCTCGTGGATCCGCGACGGCGCGCTCACGTCCGCGGCGCTGCTCCGCCTCGGCCACCCGGCGGAGGTGCGCGCGTTCACCGAGTGGTACGCCGGCTTCCTCTACCCGAGCGGCAAGGTCCCCTGCTGCGTCGATCGGCGCGGCGCCGACCCGGTCCCCGAGAACGACAGCAACGGCGAGTTCGTCTACCTCGTCGCCGAGTACTTCCGCTTCACGCACGACACCGCGTTCGTGCGCACGCTCTGGCCGAAGGTCCGCGCCGCCACGTTCTACATCGACACGCTGCGCCGGCAGCGGCGCACGCCGGAGTACCGCGCGCCGGACAAGCTCGTCTACTTCGGCCTGCTGCCGCAGTCCATCAGCCACGAGGGCTACTCGGCCAAGCCGATGCACTCGTACTGGGACGACCTCTTCGCGCTGCGCGGCCTGAAGGACGCCGCGTTCCTCGCCGGCGCGCTGGGCGAGGATTCGCTGCGGGACCGGTTCGCGGCGTTGACGGCCGAGTTCCGGGACGACCTCTACGCCTCGATGCGCCGCTCCATGGCCGAGCACCGGATCGACTACATCCCCGGCGCCGCCGAGCTGGGGGACTTCGACGCGACGTCGACGACGATCGCGCTCGAGCCCGCCGGCGAGCTGGGCCGCCTCCCCGAGCCGGCGCTGCACCGCACGTTCGAGAAGTATTACGAGAATTTCGTGGCGCGGCGGGACG
Source organism: Longimicrobiales bacterium (assembly GCA_035715725.1). Taxonomy (GTDB): domain Bacteria; phylum Gemmatimonadota; class Gemmatimonadetes; order Longimicrobiales; family RSA9; genus JADGGV01. The sequence goes on from DASTKT010000168.1 coordinate 2,123, forward strand.
GGCGCCTGACATCCGAGGCGTACACGCCGTACGAGCTGCGCACGGTCGGCACGTTCGTCCGCCTCGGCGAGCGCGAGAAGGCGCACGAGCTCCTCGACTTCTTCCTGCGCGACCGCCGGCCGCCGCAATGGAACGAGTGGGCCGAGGTCGTGTGGAAGGATCCCGACACGCCCAAATTCATCGGCGACATGCCGCACACCTGGGTCGGCTCGGACTTCATCCGCTCGGCGCTCGACATGTTCGCCTATGGCGACGAGCGCGACTCCACGCTCGTCGTGGCCGCCGGCATCCCCGCGGCGTGGCTCGACGGCCCCGGCGTGCGCGTCGAGAACCTGCGGACCGAGTACGGCCGACTCTCCATGACGCTGAAGCGCGACGGCGGCGCCGTGCGTATTCGCGTGTGGGGGGACGTGGCCGTACCGCGCGGCGGGATCGTCGTGCGGCCGCCCGTCGCCAGCCCGCGGCTGGTCAGCGTGGATGGCGCCACGGCAACCTGGACCGGCGACGGCGTCGTGGTCCGCCGCCTCCCGACCGAAATCGTGATGGTCCCCTGAGGGACCGCGACCCGACGTGGCCGCCGCGACCCGCCTCCTCTCGATGGCGAGCCGGCGGCGCGCCGATGAAGGATCGATGACCGAGCAGCCTCGCACCGACCGGGGCGCCGCGCCGCCCGCGCAGCGCCTCTCCAACGGCCGCCTGACGTCGCGGCTGACCGCCGCCGGCGGCGGCGGCGTCAGCTACCGCGGCCTCGCGCTCACCCGCTGGACGCCCGACACGGTCACCGACGCCGACGGCGTCTGGATCTACCTCCGCGACCTCGACTCGGGCGCGCTCTGGTCCGCCGGCCGGCGGCCGGCGCGCCGCGAGCCCGAGGCGTACGAGGCACGCCTCGCGCCCGGCATCGTCTCGATCCGGCGCGTCGACGACGGCATCGAGACGCTCCTCGAGGTGTGCGTCCCCCCCGGCGACGACGTCGAGCTGCGCCGCGTCCGGCTCGCGAACCGGAGCGGGCGGCCGCGCCGCCTCGAGGTCACGACGTACGCGGAGGTCGTGCTCGCCCCGGCGGCGGCCGACGCCGCGCACCCGGCGTTCTCCAAGCTGTTCGTGCAGACCGAGCACGTGCCGGAGTCGGACGCGCTCCTGGCCCGGCGCCGGCCGCGCAGCCCGGAGGACGAGCCGCTCTGGTTGGCGCACGCGCTCTCCGGCGGCGCCCCGCCCGCCGACGGCGCCGGCCACGAGACGGACCGCGCCCGCTTCCTCGGCCGCGGCCGCTCCGCCGCGGCGCCCGCGGCGCTCGATCCCGGCGCCGCGCTCGCCGGCACGGTCGGCGCCGTGCTCGATCCCGTGCTGAGCCTGCGCCGCGTCGTCGAGCTGGCGCCGGGCGCCACGGCCACGCTCGTGGCGGTCCTCGCCGCGGCGCCGGAGCGCGCCGCCGCGCTCGAGCTGGCCGTCCGCTGGACCGCGAGCGACGCCACCGCCGCCGGCGGGGCCGTGGACACGGCGTTCGCGGACGCCGCGTCCGCGGGCCCCGCGGTCGTCGGCGGCCTGGCCGCCGGCGCCAGCCCCGCGTTCGGCGACCCCGCGTCCGGCGACCCCGCGCCCGCTGGAGCCGGCGACGCCGCCCCGGCCGAAGCATCGACGCGCTTCCGCCCGGCCGCGTTCGCGGACGCCGCGGACGCCGACGCCCCGGCCGCGGACGCCGACGCCCCCGAGCCGCTCCGCAACTTCAACGGCTTCGGCGGCTTCTCCGCCGATGGGACCGAGTACGTGCTGCGTCTCCCGCCCGGCCCCGCCGGCCCGGCGCTGCCGCCGCTGCCGTGGACGCACGTCGTCGCCAACGAGGAAACGGGCTTCATCGTCTCGGAGCGCGGCGCCGCGTCCACCTGGAGCCTGAACAGCCGCGAGAACCGGCTCACGCCCTGGCTGAACGATCCGGTCTCCGATCCGCACGCCGAGGCGCTCTACCTGCGCGACGAGGAGACCGGCCTCTTCTGGTCGCCGCAGCCCGGCCCCGTCCCCGCGCCCGCGCCCTACGAGGTCCGCTACGGCTTCGGCTACGCCCGCTGGCGCACGACGGCGTTCGGGATCGAGCACGACGTCGTCGCGTTCGTGCCGCGGCACGGGCCGGCCAAGCTCGTCCGGCTCCGCCTCACGAACCGCGCCGGCCGCGACCGCCGCCTCTCCGTCTTCGCGTTCGCGCAGTGGGTGCTGGGCGGGCTGCCGCACGAGACCGCGCGCTCCGTCGTGACCGAGCGCGACCCCACCACCGGCGCCGTCCTCGCCACGAACCGCGAGAACGGCGAGTTCGCCGGCCGCGTCGCGTTCGCCGCGCTGCTCGCGGCCGACCTCGGGCCGGTCGAGGCCAGCGCCGACCGCGTCGCGTTCCTCGGCCGCGGCGGCTCCGTCGCCGATCCCGCCGCGCTCCGCTCCGATGCTCCGCTGGACGAGCGGACCGGCGCCGGCCTCGAGCCGTGCGCGGCGTTCCGCCGCCGCTTCGACCTCGGCGACGGCGAGAGCTGGGAGTGCACGTTCGTGATCGGCGAGGCGGCCTCGGCGGAGCACGCGCGAGCCCACGTCGCCCGGATGAGCGAGCCCGCCGCCGTCGACCGCTCCCTCGCCGAGGCGCGCGCCTTCTGGTCCGACCTCACCGGCCGCATCCGCGTCCGCACCCCCGCCGACGCCATCGACCTGATGGTCAACGGCTGGCTCGTCTACCAGAACCTGGCCTGCCGCCTCTGGGCCCGCTCCGCGTTCTACCAGAGCGGCGGCGCGTTCGGCTTCCGCGACCAGCTCCAGGACGCCGGCGCGCTCGTCTACCTCGACCCGACGCTGACCCGGCGCCAGATCCTCGTGCACGCGGCCCACCAGTTCCCCGAGGGAGACGTGCTCCACTGGTGGCACCCGCCCACCGGCAAGGGGATCCGCACGCGCTTCTCCGACGACCTGCTCTGGCTCCCCTACGTCACCACGTTCTACCTGGCGACGACGGGCGACCGCTCCATCCTCGACGAGCCCGCGCCGTTCGTCACCGCCCGCGCGCTCGAGCCGGGCGAGGACGAGGCGTTCGTCTTCCCCGCACCGGCCGGCACCGCCGCCAGCATCTACGAGCACTGCTGCGCCGCGCTCGACCGCTCGCTCACCGCCGGCGCGCATGGTCTCCCGCTCATCGGCACCGGCGACTGGAACGACGGCATGAACCGCGTCGGGCGCGAGGGCCGCGGCGAAAGCGTCTGGCTCGGCTTCTTCCTCTACGCGATCCTCGAGGCCTTCATCCCGCTCTGCGCCGAGCGCGGGGACGGCGAGCGGGAAGGCCGCTACCGCGCCTACCGCGACCGCCTCCGCCACGCCCTGAACGACGCCGGCTGGGACGGCGAGTGGTACCGCCGCGCGTTCTACGACGACGGCGCGCCGCTCGGCTCCCAGCGGAGCGACGAGTGCCGCATCGACGCCATCGCGCAGGCGTGGGCCGTCCTCTCCGGCGCCGCGCCGCCCGATCGTGCCGACCGCGCGCTCGACGCGCTCGAGGCGAACCTCGTCGACGAGCGCGCCGGGCTGGTCCGGCTCCTCGCGCCGCCCTTCGACCGCACGCCCCACGACCCGGGCTACATCAAGGGCTACCTCCCCGGCGTCCGCGAGAACGGCGGTCAGTACACGCACGGCGCGCTCTGGGCCGTGCGCGCGCTCGCGGAGGCGGGCCGCGCCGAGCGCGCGGCGCCGCTCCTCGAGATGCTCAGCCCCGTCAGCCACGCCCTGACCCGCGAGGAGGCTGGGGTGTACCGCGTCGAGCCGTACGTCGTCGCCGCCGACGTCTACGGCGTGGCGCCTCACGTCGGCCGCGGCGGCTGGACGTGGTACACGGGCTCAGCGGGGTGGATGTACCGGGTGGCGCTCGAGTCGGTCCTGGGGCTGACCGTCGACGGGGGGCGGACGCTGCGGCTGCGGCCGTGCATCCCGGCGGCGTGGCCGGGCTTCTCGCTCCGCTACACGCTGCCGGACCGCGCGGCCACCTACCAGGTGGACATCCGCCGCGCCACCGGCCGCACCGAGGCGACGCTGGACGGGGAGCGGCTCGCGATCGTGGACGGCGCGGTGGCGATCCCGATCCGGAGGGACGGCGCGGTGCACCGGGTGGAGGTCGCGCTGGGAGGGGATGTCGGTTCGCGGTACAGGGAGCGGTGAGGATGCGGGGCGGGTCGGCGCATCAGGCTATGGCCATGCCCCGCGGGCGCCGCGATCCTGTGAACGGGGGAGCGCCGACCTCGCCGACCTCGCCGACCTCGCCGACCTCGCCGACCTCGCCCCTACCCCAGCACCGCCCCCCCGCTCCCGATCACCTCCGCGTAGAACCGCGCGCTCCGCTTCGGCGTCCGCCGCTGCGTCTCGAAGTCGACGTGCACGATGCCGAATCGCTTCGAGTAGCCGTGGCTCCACTCGTAGTTGTCCAGCAGGCTCCACGCGAAGTACCCGCGCACGTCCACCCCCGCGTCCCGCGCCCGGCGCACCGCCCGCAGGTGCTCGCGCAGGTATGCGACGCGCAGCGGGTCCTCCACGACATCGCCTTCGGCCGTGGGCGGGTCGTAGAACGCTGCGCCGTTCTCCGTCACGTAGAGCGGCACGGCGCCGTAGCGGTCCCGCACCCACCGCAGCGTGTCCTCGAGTCCGGGCGGGTACACCTCCCAGCCCATCTCCGTGTACGCGTGCCGCGGCTGCCTCACGCGTCCGGCCCGCGCCGGCACGTCCGCCGGCTCGTCCCGCACGACCGCACGCGTGTAGTAGTTCACGCCGACGAAGTCGACCGCCAGCCGGATGCCCGCGAGATCCGACTCCGGCCACGTCGGCCACGCCTCGCCGAACACCTCCGCCAGCTCCTCCGGGTAGCGGCCGAGGAACACCGGATCGAGGAAGTACCGGTTCATGTACGCGTCCGCGCGCGCCGTGGCGGCGAGGTCCGCCGGCTCCTGCGTCGCCGGGTACTTCGGCTCGAGGTTCACGACGAGCCCGACCTCCCCCGTCGCGTCGGACGCCCGGAACGCCGCGACCCCCGCCGCGTGCGCCCGCAGCAGGTTGTGGGCGACGCGGGGCGTCTCGAACAGGTTGCGGTGCCCCGGCGCGAGCCCGCCGTGCATGTAGCCGCCGTCCATGACCACCCACGGCTCGTTCAGCGTCGCCCAGAGCGGCACGCGGTCCCCCAGCGCGCGGTACATCACGGCGGCATACTCGCCGAACCAGTCGGCGACGTCGGGGTTCAACCACCCGCCGCGGTCGTCCAGCGCGGCGGGCAGGTCCCAGTGGTACAGCGTCGCGCTCGGCGTGAGCCCGGCCTCGAGCAGCGCGTCGACCAGGCGGTCGTAGTGCGCGAGCCCGGGCGGGTTGACGGCGCCCGTGCCCCACGGCAGCACGCGACCCCAGGCGATGCTGAAGCGGTACGCGTTCAGCCCCAGCTCCCGCATCAGCCGGATGTCGTCCGGGTAGCGGCGGTACTGGTCGCAGGCGACGTCGCCCGTCTCGCCCGCGTGCGTCCGCCCCGGCGTGTGCGCGAAGCGGTGCCAGATGCTGGGCCCCGCGCCGTCCGCCAGCGGCTCGCCCTCGACCTGGTACGCCGAGGTCGCCGCGCCCCACAGGAAGCCGTCCGGAAAGGTCATCGTTTCGCTCATGTCAGCGGAGAGGTCCCATGGCGCGGGTGAGGCTCGAGGGGGTCCGGAAGGTCTACGAGAACGGCTTCGTCGCCGTCCACGACGCCAGCTTCGAGATCGGCGACGGCGAGTTCGTCGTGCTGGTGGGCCCGTCCGGCTGCGGCAAGAGCACGACGCTGCGGATGATCGCGGGGCTGGAGTCCGTCTCGGCCGGCCGCCTCCTGATCGGCGAGCGCGTCGTCAACGACGTCCCGCCGAAGGACCGCGACATCGCCATGGTCTTCCAGAACTACGCGCTCTACCCGCACATGTCGGTGCGCGAGAACCTGGCGTTCGGCCTGAAGCTTCGCAAGCTGCCGAAGGCCGAGATCGACGCCCGCGTCCGCCGCGCCGCCGAGGTGCTCGAGCTCGCCGCGATCCTCGACCGCCGCCCCAGCCAGCTCTCCGGCGGCCAGCGCCAGCGCGTGGCCGTCGGCCGCGCGCTCGTCCGCGAGCCGCAGGTCTTCCTCTTCGACGAGCCGCTCTCCAACCTCGACGCCAAGCTGCGCGTCCAGATGCGCCGCGAGATCTCCGGCCTGCACCGCCGCCTCGGCGCCACCATGGTCTACGTCACCCACGACCAGACCGAGGCCATGACCATGGGCGACCGCATCGTCGTCATGAACGCCGGCCACGTCCAGCAGATCGGCACCCCCATGGAGCTGTACGAGCGACCGGCGAACCTCTTCGTCGCCGGCTTCATCGGCAGCCCGGCCATGAACCTCGTGCGCGGCCGCCTGGTGTCCGACGGCGGGCTCCGCTTCCGCGCCGCCGGCGACGCCGTGGACCTCCCGATCCCCGGCGCCCGCGCCGCCGCGCTCGAGCCGTTCGCCGGCCGCGACGTCGTCCTCGGCGTGCGCCCCGAGGCGATCTACGTCGCCGGCGGCGCCTACGTCCCGGCCGGCGCCGCCCGCCTCGGCGCCCGGCTCGAGATGGTCGAGCCGCTCGGCAACGAGACGCTCCTCGAGGCCCGCGTGGACGGCCAGGCGCTCGTCGCGCGCGTCGAGCCGCAGCCGCTCCCGGCCATCGGCGCGCCGATCGACCTCGCCGTCGACGCCGCCCGCCTGCACTTCTTCGACCCCGCGTCCGAGCGCGCGATCCCACGGCCGCAGCCGGTCCTGCCCGGCCACCCTGCCGCGCCGTGACCTAACCTCCTTCCGCCACACCCGTTTCCGAGTTACACTGGCGGCGGAGCAAAGCGCGAGCCGGGGCGAAACTCCCATCTTCCGACAACCGACACGCCGCGCCCGAGGCGAATCCGCCCGATGCGCCGACGCCGCGCCGCCGGCCTCGGCCGGAGCCGTGCGCGCGTCGAACCCCCGGGTGGCACGGTCGTCTGATGCCCCGTAAGGCGTTCTCACCCACGCGTCTGGCCCTGCTCTACACCCTCATAGGTGTAGGCTGGATCCTGATTTCCGACGTGCTCGTCGGGGCGCTGGTCCCGCCCGGATCACGGTTCGTCCTGATCGGGCTCGTCAAGGGCAGCCTCTTCGTCGCCGTCACGGGCCTCTGCATCTACGTGCTCGCGCGCCGCGAGGTCGTCCGCGGTCGCGCCGCGCAGGCGGAGCTCGAGGCCAGCGAGCAGCGGTTCCGCAGGCAGTACCACGACTTCCCGATCCCCACCTTCACCTGGCGCGCCGACGGCGACGACCTGACGCTCGTCGACTGCAACGCCGCCGGCTTCGAGGCCAGCCGCGGCAAGGCCGTGGTCGGCGCGCGCGCCGCCGAGTGCTTCGCCGACGACCCCGACACGGCCGACGTGCTTCGTCGCGCGCTCGCCCGGCGAAGCACGCTCAGCGTCGACGCCCGCCGCACCTCGCCCGAGGGCGTGCTGCGCATCGTCCGCTTCCGCGCCTCGTTCGTGCCGCCCGACCTCGTGGTGGTCCAGACCGCCGACATCACCGCCGAGCAGCACGCCCACGAGCTCCGGTCGCAGTTGCTGGAGGAGGAGCGGCGCGGCCGCGAGCGCCTGTCCGCCGTGCTCGAGAGCATCCAGAGCGGCTTCTTCGCGGTCGACGCGGACTGGCGCTTCACGTACGTGAACCGCCATGCCGAGGCGCTGTTCGGGAAGCCCCGCTCCGACCTCCTCGGCCGCGTCCTCTGGGACGAGATCCCGGGCGCCCGCGGCCCCGCCTTCGAGCGCCCGCTCCGCCGCGCGGCCGCCGAGGCCGCGCCGGCCGCATTCGAGGGGATCCTCGCCCCCGCCGACGCCTGGCTCGAGGTCCACGCCTATCCCTCCGCCGACGGCCTCTCCGTCTTCTTCGACGATGTCACCGAGCGGCGCCGCCTGGCCACGGACCTCCGGCGCTCCGACGCGCTGCTCGACATGATCTTCCAGCAGGCGCCCATCGGCTTCGCGTTCCTGGACCACTCGCTCCGCTACATGCGCGTGAACGAGCGCCTCGCCGAGATGAACGGCGTCTGCGCGGCCGACCACCTCGGCCGCGCCGTCACCGAGGTGCTCCCGGACGCCCCGCCGCAGGTCATCGCGGCGATGCGCAGCGTACTCGATACGGGGGTGGGGATCACGACGGAGACCGGAGCCGGCGGCCCCGGCCGCGCCGGCGGCCGCGACTGGTGGCTCGGCGGCTATCCGGTCCGCACCGCCGACGGCGAGATCATCGGCCTCGGCGTGCTCGTCGAGGACATCACCGATCGCAAGCGGACCGAGGAGGCGCTCCGCGAGAGCGAGGCCCGCTTCCGTACCGTCTTCGAGCAGTCGGCCGTCGGCATCGCGCTCTGCGACCTGCATGGCCGCTTCCTCGAGACGAACCCGGCGCTGCAGAAGATCCTGGGATACTCGGCCGACGAGCTGCGCGGCCGCCTCTTCGCCGAGCTCACGCACCCGGATGACCTGGCGACCGACCTCGATCCCGCCGAGCCGCTCGCCGGCGGCCGCCTCGACGACGTCCGCAGCGAGAAGCGCTACATCCGCCGCGACCACGCGATCATCTGGGGCGAGGCGCGCATCTCGCTCCTCCGCGGCGTCGCCGGCGAGCCGCGCTACCTCATCGCGATGCTCGAGGATGCCACGCAGCGCCGCGCCCTCGAGGACGAGCTCCGGCAGGCCCAGAAGATGGAGGCCGTCGGCCGCCTCGCCGGTGGCGTCGCGCACGACTTCAACAACCTGCTCACCGGCATCCGCGGCTACGCCTCGATGATCGCCGCCGAGCTGCGGATCGGCGAGCCGCTCCGCGCCGACGCCGAAGAGATCATCCGCGCGGCCGACCGCGCCGCCGCCCTCACCCGCCAGCTCCTCGCCTTCAGCCGCAAGCAGGTCCTCCAGCCGCAGGTCCTCGACCCGGCCGCGACGGTCGGGAACATGGGCCGCATGCTCCGCCGCGTCATCGGCGAGGACATCGAGCTCGTCGTCGTCGCGGAGCCCGACGTCGCCCGGGTACGGGCCGACCCGAGCCAGCTCGAGCAGGTCGTGCTCAACCTGGCCGTCAACGCCCGCGATGCCATGGCCAGGGGCGGCCGCCTCACGATCGAGACGCGCAACCTCACCGTCACGGAGGCCGACGCC
>DASTKT010000169.1:0-13190 GCA_035715725.1 Longimicrobiales bacterium
CACGAGCGGGAGCTGCCGCATGATCGCCCCCCACTTCCAGCCGGCGGGGGACTGCGCCACCCGGCCGTCCATCCCCATCAGCCAGGTGTACATCAGGTCCAGCTTCGGCACGCCGTCGTAGCGGGAGAGGTCGAAGAAGTCGTCCTGCGGCGCGACGTAGGGCGCCATCGCGACGTGGTGCGGGTTGTTCTGCTTGGCCATCTCCCACTGGTTCTTGCCCAGGTACGACCCGCCGATCGTGGCGACCTTGCCGTTCGACCACCCCTGGCCGGCGACCCAGTCCATGACGTCGCTCCCGTCCGGCCCGTCCGACCGGTACGGCGTGAACGCGCCGTCCGAGTCGAACCGGCCCCGGACGTCGACGGTCACGAACGCGTAGCCGCGCCGCACCCAGCGCCACGCACCCTCCATGGAGTTGTTCGAGTTGTTGTTGTACGGCGTCAGCTCGAAGATCGTGGGGTGCCGCGCGTCGTCCGCGGGACGGTAGATGTCCGCGGACAGCGTCACGCCGTCGTGCATCGGGATCCGGACGTTGTACTGGATCGTCATTGCGTGATCCAGCACGGCGGCCTGCTGCGCGGCGAGACGAGCGGCGGCGAGGAGGACCGCCGCTCCGACGGCGAAGAACCGTGTGGTCCTGCGTTCCATAGCGCCCCCAGGCGGTTGGCGGTGTGCGGGCACGTCCACGTACGCGACCGGTAGCCCCTCCGGCTACGGCGTTACGGCGACGTCGAGGCGCGGCGGCTCCGACGCCTGGAGCCGGCGCGCGACGGCCTCCATCTGCCGCATCGCGCGCAGCAGATTCTGGCCGGCGATCTTCCGCAGGTCTTCCTTCGAGTAGCCCCGCCGCAGCAGCTCGGCGAAGAGGTTGGGAAACGCGCCGGCGTCCTCGAGCCCGGCGGCCATGGACGGCCCGCCGGGATCGAAGAAGTCGGAGCCGATGCCGACGTGATCGATGCCGGCGACGCGGCGGATGTGGTCGATGTGGTCGGCGACGTCGGCGACCGTGCCGCGGGGGGCCGGGTTGCGGCCCGTCCACTCGGCGACGGCGTCCTTCTCGGACCGCCCGGCCAGGCGCGCCGCCTGCGCCACGGAGTCCCGGCGCACGCTCCAGAGCGGCTCGTCGATCCCCCGCCCCGTCGGCGCGCAGCCGGGCTCGCCCCGCGCGCGGCACCACTCCGCCCACGGCCGCGCCGTCGGCGCGACGTAGCCGGCGACGAAGTTCACCATGACCACGCCGCCGTTGCCGGCGACCATGCGGAGCAGTCGATCGGGGAGGTTGCGGGGGTGCGGGTTGACGGACCGCGCGTTCGAGTGGGAGAACAGGACCGGCGCGCGGGAGATGCGGAGGACCTCCTCGGCGGTCTCGTCGCTCGTGTGCGAGAGATCGACGAACATGCCGAGGCGGTTCATCTCGAGGACGACCTCGCGGCCGAACGGGGTGAGCCCCTGGTGGCGCGGGAAGTCGGTGCTCGCGTCCGCCCAGTCGGTCGTACGATCGTGCGTGAGCGTCAGGTAGCGGACGTCCAGCGCGTAGAGCGCGCGGAGCGCCGCGAGCGAGCTCGCGATGGCGTGGCCGCCCTCCATCGCGATCAGGCAGGCGATCTTGCCGGACCGGGTGATCCGCTCGATGTCGTCGGCCGTCCGCGCCAGCTCGAGATCGGGGTAGCGCGCGACGAGGCGGTGCACGACGTCCACGCCCTGGAGGCCGTTGCGCAGGGCGGCCGCCCCGAGGGCGGGGTCGATCCGCGGATTGGCCGCCCAGAACTGCGCGCCGACCCGGCCCGCGCGCAGGCGGGGCAAGTCCGCCGGGAGGCGCGGCTGGCGGCCCGCGAAGTCCACGCTGTCGACCGCTCCGCCGTAGAGCTCCAGCAGGCGGCTCGGCAGGTCGTTGTGCCCGTCGATGAGCGGCGCCGACTCGAGCAGCTCACGGGCCTGCCGCAGCAGGGCGGAGTCCGGCGGCGCCCAGCGCTCCTGCGCGGCGGCGGGCCGCGGCGCCGCGAGCCACACCGCCACGGCGACCGCCGCGGCTCGCCGGAGAAGCGCGCCGGCGCTCACCGCCCGACGTTCGGGTTGTTGTTGCGCTCCGCGTCCGACAGCGGGATGCACGTCACGGTGCCGTACGGAATCCCGGCGAGCGTCTGCCCCGTCGGGAACGGCAGCTTGAAGCGCAGCATGTCGTTCAGCCGATGGCCGTCGGCGAAGAACTGCCGGCGGCGCTCCTCGCGCACCTGCGCCGCGATCGCGGCCGGGTCGGTGCTGGCGAACGCGGGCAATCCGTTCGCCGCGTGGATGCGGTTGATCGCATCGACGGCGGCCTGGCCGCCCTGCACCTCCGCGATGATGAGCTGCGCCTCCTCGTACGTCGCGAGCGGGATCGGCGCGTTGTCGGCCTTGTACTTCATCTGGTACCAGAGCGGCGTGAGCCCGTCGTTGCCGCGCCGGTTGGCGTTCGTGACCGGGACGCGCGGGTCCGCGACGCCATCGAACGCGAGGTTGCGGAAGGTCGCCGCGACGGACGTGTACAGGTCGCGCTGGTTGCGCGTCCAGACGGTGTTCTTGCGCCGCTCGTTGACGCTCGAGTACGTCGCGTCGCGGCGGAACCCGGCCGGAACGAGCGCCGCGTCGGTCGCGGCCAGCGAGCCCTTCCCGCGATCGAGTCGGACCCGCGCTCGGCCGACGAGGGCCATGTTCAGGATCGCCGTGTTGTTCGACGCCTGCGCGTTCGTGATCGCGCTCGTGAACCGGGCCTCCGCCAGCGCCAGCACGGAATCGGGCTGCAGCAGCGGCCCGACGTCGATCGCCATCTCGCAGAAGCCCTCGCCGAGCAGCGTGTACGCATAGCCCGCATAGGCGTACGCCGTCGCCAGCAGGCTCGTGCGGTTGGGGACCTGCTGATCGGTCCACCCCTCGAGCCGCTTCGCCGTGCCCTCCGCCTGGAAGCGCGCCGTCTGCAGCGGCCCGTAGACCGACCACGCGCCGACGGTGCAGTCGTTCCCCTGGAGGCTGACGTCGTTCGGCTGGAGGATGCGCGCGTCCCACACCGTCCAGTTGATGAACGCGGTCGAGACGTCGAACTCGTCGGTCAACGCCCCGGTCGCCGCCGCGTAGTTCGTGTACGCGCACTCGAAGTCCGCGATCGCGCCGTTCACGAGCTGCGGCGCGAGCAACGGATCGTTCAGCGTGCTCGCCACGACCTGGTCGGGCGAGGTCACGGTGAGCAGGTCACCGCACGCGGCGAGCGAGAGCGTCGCCGCACCGAGCGCCGCGACGCGGGGCAGCCAGCGGCGATAGAGCTTTCGCAGGTCGCGCAGCGCTTCGCCGGGGAGCAGCGTGAGCGGCATCCTTCACTCCTTGTTCGGGCCGTCGGTGAAGGCCGGGCGCTAGAACGTCAGCCGCAGCGTGGAGACGATGGCGGCCATGGTCGGCAGCATCGTCTGCGTCTGCCCCGTCGCATAGATCTCGGGGTCCAGCGTCTTCGTGCCGAACATGTCCTGCTGCGCCACCCAGAGCGTCGCCAGGTTCCGGCCGGACACGGAGATGGAGCCTTGCGACGCGCCGATTCGCGACAGCCAGCGCGCCGGCAGCGAGTAGTCCGCCGACACCTCGCGCAGCTTCGTGAAGCCGCCCTTCATGATCCCCACGTTCTGCTGCAGCCAGCCGTACTTCTGGAGCGTCTGCACGATCGGGTCGTTCCGCTCGTTCGTCGCCTTGGCGTTGCCGATGCTGCCGAGCGAGGCGGCGACGTCGCCGTTGTTGACGACGAAGCCGGACTTCGTGTCGACGAGGGCGTAGAGCCGCAGGCGGTTGAACAGCGTGAGCGTCGTGTTGAGGCCGAGCTGCAGCTTGGGGTTGGGCTGGCCGAGGTAGACCCTGGGCGTGCTCGCGCTGCACGGCTCGGGCTGGCCGTTCGCCCCCTCGCACATCGCGTCGACGACCTGGCCGTTCGCGTCCAGGCTCGCGCTCAGCACGTGGTAGAAGAAGTACGACCGGACCGGATAGCCCTCGCGGTTCTGCACCGTGCCGGTCGTCGGCGGCACGCCCAGGCGGATGATCTTGTTGCTGTTGGTGGCGACGGTGCCGCCCAGCTCCCAGAGGAGGTTCCGCGCGCGCAGCGCCTGGCCGCGGACCGAGGCCTCGATCCCGTGGCTGTTGACCTGCCCCAGGTTCACGAACTGCGTGCCGGGGAAGCCGGCGGACGGCGCCACGGTGGCCGTGACGATCGCGTCCCGCGTGCTCCGGTCGTAGACCGTGAACTCGATGCTCGCGCGGTCGTCGAGCAGCCCCGCGTCGAAGCCGAGCTCGAGCTCCTGCCCGACCTCCGGCTTCAGGTCGGGGTTGCCCAGCGCCTGCGGCGTCAGCACGGCCTGGTCGCCCGGGCCCGTCGCGGGACGGTAGAGCTGCACGGCCGCGAACGCGTCCGGCTGCTGGCCCGCGCGTCCCCACGCGCCGCGCAGCTTGAGCGCGTTGACCGCCGAGACGTGCCACCACGGCTCCTCGTTCACGACCCAGGTCGCGCTGAACTTCGGATACGTCGCGACGTCGTAGTTCGCGCCGAACGCGCTGTTGTCGTCGCCGCGGACGGCCGCCGTCAGGAAGACGCGGTTGTTCCAGCTCACCTGCTCCTGCACGAAGAGCCCGAGCGTCTTGTTCGCCAGGAACGTGGAGCTCGCCGTCGTCACCGCGGAGGCACCGATCGACGCCACGCTCGGCGAGGGGAACTGCGTCCCGTGCGTCGTCAGGAGGTCGGACTGCTTCTGGTAGTACTGCGCGCCCACCGACGTCGCGGACGTCAGCGCCGGGGAAAGGTCGAAGCTCGCCGTGCTGGAGTAGTCGAACGTCGTGTACGTGACGCGGCGCCGCTCCGCCGTGATGTCGCCGAGGCTCAGCGCACCGAAGAAGAACTGGTTGCCGAGCGGGTTCCGCGGGACGATGATCGCATTGTTCTCCTCGCCCACGTCGCCGCCGACCGTGAGGCGGTTGCTCAGCCACTTCGCCGGCGTGTACTTGAGCTGCAGGCTGCCGACGAAGCGGTTCACGTTCGCTTCGGTGTCGATGTCGTCCAGGACGTCCGGCGGAGCCCGCAGGAAGCCACGCGTCGGCCCCGTCGCGCGGGCCGGAGACCCCCAGGTGATCTGGTCGATCACGCCCCACGCCGTCAGCGCCTGCGCAAAGCGCGTCTTGCTGTGGACGAAGCCCATGCTCGACGCGACGTCCGCCTTCGAGCCCAGCGTCACGTTCACGTTCGCCCGCGTGTTCAGGCGCCGCTCCCAGTTGTACGGCACGACGCCGACGTCGTCGTCGTAGTTCGCCGCCAGGTAGTAGCGCAGCGCGTCCGTGCCGCCGCGGAAGCCGGCGTTGATCCCCTGCAGCCGCCCCGTCGAGAAGATCTTCCGCCCGGCCGCCGCCTCCTGCGCCAACAGGTCCAGCTCCAGCAGGTTCCCGTTCGCGTCGCGGCCGTACACGTGGTTGATCCGGCCCTCCGGGTTCATGAACCAGTTCGCCCCCTGGCGCACGCTCAGATCGAGCGACGGCTTCCCCGCGATCCCCTTCTTCGTGATGATCTGGATCACGCCCGCCGACGCCTCGGTCCCGTACAGCGTCGCCGCCGCCGGCCCCTTGATGATCTCGATCCGCTCGATCTGCTCGGGATCGAAATCGCTCAGCCGCGAGACCTGCCGCCCGTTGCGAATGCTCGGACCCGCCTGCGTGTTGTTGTCCAGCCGCACCCCGTCCACGTAGATCAGCGGCTCGTTCGTCAGCGACAGGCTCGCCGACCCGCGGATCCGCGTGGCGCCGCCGGTGCCCAGCACGCCCTGCCCGGCGATCATGTCGACGCCCGCCACCTTGCCCTTCAGGAGATCCTGCACCTGTGTGGCCGGCGCGATCTTCTGGAGATCCGCCGCCCGCACCGCCGAGACCGCGTTCCCCACCGCGCGCGCCGTCTGCGCCCCGGCCGTCCCGGTCACGACCAGCGCGTCCAGCTCGACCGCCCGCTCCTGCAACGAGATCCGCAGGCTCGGCCCGCCGACGCGCACCGTCTGCTCGAACGTCCGGTAGCCGATCAGCTCGACCCGGAGCCTCGCCTCGGAACCGGTCAGCCCCGTCAGCCGGAAGCGCCCCGCCGCGTCCGTCGTGGCCCGCGCGGTCCCCCCCGGCACGCTCACGAAGACGTTCGCCAGCGGCGTCTGCGTCCGCTCCTCCACGATCACTCCCGACACCTGCCCCTCCTGCGCCGCGGCCGGCTCTCCCAGAACGACGAACAGCGCGACGCTCCCCAGCAACCGGTTGACGACTCGCGAAGGCATCGGTCCACCCTCCCTGGGTTACGCTCCCACGCTCCCGGCCCACCGCCCGGCTCCGGGTCCGTCCACCGCGCGCGGCGAGACCGGGCGCGTCCGGCCGCCTCGCCGGCGCCGCGCATCGGGCCGCGCTTCTGTCCACAGATTTGTATACGGGATCCGGAAAACCAGGACCGCGCGCCGCCGCCAGGGACCGCGACCCGCCGCGCCAGGGGCGGTGTCGGGGGACGTCCTCGGCCGGCGCCTCCACGCTCGCATGATCGCGGGAGACGGTCGGGATCGCGTCGCCGCCCGGGCCACGGGGTCTGGCGGGGGCGCGCGTGAGCCAAGAAGCAAACCGGGCTCCGGACGTTGCGTCCGAAGGACCGGCCGGGCGACGAGCGCCCGGCCTCCCGGCAATCGGCATCAAGAGGGAAGGATGGGCCCAGTATACGTCAAGCGTATACGCGGGTCAAGCACGACGATGGATGCGAGCCGGCGGCGCCGATCCGCCCCACGCCTCACGGGTCGATCTCGTAGCGGAAGGCCTCGTCGCCGCGGGCGGGGGCGGTGAAGGTGACGCGGAGCGATTCGTCGCCGGGGGTGACGGAGTCGGCGAGCGGGGCGCCCGCGGTCTGCGTGAGGAGGACGGTGCTGGTCGGCTGGACGAGCGGGTGAGCGAGCGTGACGGCGGTGTCGCCGGCCGCGAGGCGGAACGTGCCGAGGTTGGAGGCCCGGCCGGCGTTCACGAACGGCACGGTGGCGCCCCAGTCGGAGAGGAGCCGGTTGCCGAACACGACGATGTTCGCGGCGGTCGCCTCGACGCGCACGGCGGCCGGCGGGGCGGACTCGTGCTCGAAGGCGTTGCCGCGCACCTCGCCCGCGGTGGCGTCGGCGATCGAGACGCCGGCGGGCCCGGCTCGGGGCCCAGCGTCCGGACGGCCGACGCGCGGCCGTCGGCGTCGGTGAGCCCCGTCTCCGCGCCGACCGTCTCGCCGCCGCTCACGACGTGCCACTCGACTTCCACGCCGGCCAGCGGCGCGCCCTGGGCGTCGACCGCCCGGACGCGCACCGTCCGCTCGGTGCCCGCCGGCTGTCGGCCGCGGACGCGGGAGGCCACGTCGAGCGTGCCGGAGAGATCGCCCGGGGGATGGACCGCCGGCCGGGTCGGCTCGCTGCACGCCGCCGCGGCGAGGAGCCATGCGACCGGAGGCAGCGCCGCGAGAGCGCGGCCAAAGGTGACGATCGGTCCATTTCGCGGCATACGGGCCCAACGCCGGGCCAGTCTCGGTCCACGTCGACCATGTGGATTCATGATATCGTCAGCGGATGAGTCGGTCGGGAGAGATGGAACAGGCCGCATCTATCGCTCTTATCGGGAGTGAATGCTATAGCGATACATCGGCGCAGATTGGCCGACATACGGCACGGCCGCGGCCAACTTACACGCTTCGCGCGAGCCGTCAACCATTCGCCGGGATGGAGGCTCCGGCAGAGCGGGCGAGCTAGAGCCGGCTGGCGGACCGGACGCGCCGGAGGCGCCCCCGCCGGCAAGGGGTGAGCGGGGCGGGCCGGGGCGGGGGCAGGCGGCGCTGCGAGGGCGCCCGTGTCGGAGGCCGCCGGCGCGGCGGAACCGGCCTTGCCGTGCGCGGGATTGGGCTGACGCCGACATTCCCCATCCAGCCAGGAGGTCGTGATGGCCGAAGTTGTCGTGGTCCGGCGGCCGCGTATTTCGCCCCTCGCGCTGCTGGCGCTGGGGCTGGCGGTGCTGAGCGCGCTCGCGGTGGTGCTGGCGGGGCTGGGGACGCGGTGGGGGTGGTGGCGGTTCACGACGGGGTTCGTGGTGCTGCGCTACGGCTTCTACGGGGCGGGGCTGGCGCTGCTGCTGGGGATCGTGGCGGTGGTGCGGACGCGGCCGGGATCGGGGCGGCGGGGTCTGCTCGTGGCGGTGCTCGCGCTGCTCGGCGGGGGCGTCGTGACGGGCGAGCTGGTGCGGTGGCTGGCGCGGGCGCGGTCGGCGCCGCCGATCCACGACATCACGACGGACATGGTGGACCCGCCGGCGTTCGTGGCGATCCTTCCGCTGCGGGCGCAGGCGGCGAACGCGGCGGAGTACGGCGGGGCGGCGGTGGCGCAGCGGCAGCAGGCGGCGTATCCGGACGTGCAGCCGGTGATCCTCATGGAGCCGCCGGCGAAGGCGCTGGCGGACGCGGCGGCGGTGGCGCGGGAGATGGGGTGGGAGACCGTGGCGGTGGACTCGGCGGGGGGACGGCTGGAGGCGACGGCGACGACGCGGTGGTTCGGCTTCAAGGACGACGTCGTGGTGCGCGTGCGGCCGGTGGGGACGGGGAGCCGGGTGGACGTGCGGTCGGTCTCCCGGGTCGGCCGGGGCGACGTCGGGACGAACGCGCGGCGGGTGCGGGAGTTCATGGAGCTGCTGAAGCGGCGGGCGGGGGCGTGAGCCGACGGAGCTGCGTCACGCGAAGGCGCGGCGGATGACCCCGCGGTCGAGGGTTGCCCGTGAATCGTAGAGGCGCCCGGTGGGGAGCGACCCACCGGGCGCTGTCCGTTCCGGGAGCGGAGTCGATCTCGATCTCGATCTCGAGCGCGATCTCGATCTCGTGTGTTTCGAGCCCGCGCCGAGCACCGCAGGCGCTGCGCCCGCGCCCGTCCTCACGTCCGCGGGCGTCCCCGCCTCCGGAAATGTGTCACACGGAGCCACGGAGTCCACGGAGGCACGGCCACAGCCCGCCGGCAACACGCCGGCCGCCTGCGTACGCCGGACATGACATCAAGGAAACGTGCGCTCCCCGGTGTCTCTCCAGCGCCTGGCGACTCTCCGTGTCCCCCGTGTCTCCGTGTGACCCATTTCCGTTCCCGACCCTGACCGCGAGCCGGCCGAACGCCGCTCCCGGCCGTTACCGGCCGCTGGCGCGAGGGTCCGGCTCGGCGGGGAGCTCGAGGTAGTAGTGGAGGAAGTCGTCGAGGCGGTAGCCGGCGGACTCGTACAGCGCGCGCGCAGATGCATTCGACTCGGCCGTGGCGAGCTCGACCAGCGCCGCGCCGCTCTCCCGCGCGACGGCCTTCACGGCCGCGAGCAGCGCGCGGGCCACGCCGCGGCGGCGGTGCGCCGGGGCGGTGAACAGGTCGTTGAGGATCCACGCGCGACGCAGCCGGATCGACGAGAACGTCGGATAGAGCTGGGCGAAGCCCAGCACCTCGCCGGAGGCGTGGTCCTCGGCGCCCTCGCGCTCGTCGTCGACGGCGAGGAGGATGACGGAGTCGTCGCGCGCGAGGCGCTCGCGCAGGAACGCCTCGACGCGGGCGTCCTCGCGCGGGCGGCCGTAGAACGCGCGGTAGGCGTGGAAGAGCCCGGCGAGGGCCGGGAGCTGGGCGGGCGTCGCGCGGATCACGCGCATGGCGGTCTTCTCTCCGGGTCGTGGGACCGGCTCGTGCGAGCGGCCGCCCAAGATACGCGGTCGCCGGGAGGCGCGCTTCAGCCGGGGCGAACTCGCCCGCGCTTGAGCGAGGCGACGACGCCGAGCGCGCAGAGCGCGGCGAAGATGCCGAACGCCAGGCGGGCCGCGTGGAGGAACGCGGGGTGGAGCTCCGGCGTGATGCGCGTCGCGCCGATGAGGAGCGAGAAGATGAGGAGCACGGCCGCCATGCTGAGCATCTGGCCGAGGAGGCGCATGGTGCCGAGCACGCCGGAGGCGACGCCGTAGAGGCGCGGCGCGACGGAGCTCATGATCGCGGTCGTGTTGGGCGAGGAGAAGAGCGCGAAGCCGGTGCCGAGCAGGGCGAGGACGAGGACGAGGTGGGCGGTGGAGGTGACCGGCGAGAGCCCGGTGAGGAGGAGCAGGCCGGCGGCGGTGAGCGCCATGCCGCCGGAGGCGAGCACGCGCGGCTCGACCCACTCGGAGAGGCGGCCGGCGGCGGGCGAGAGGATCGCCTGCACGATCGGCTGGGCGACGAGGAGCGAGCCGGCGGCCTCGGGTCCCATGCCGCGGACGTACTGCAGGTACAGGCTGAGGAGGAACGGCACGCCGAACGTGGCGCTGTAGCTGATGAGCGCGGCCAGGTTCGAGAAGGCGAAGACGGCGTTCTCGCGGAAGAGGCGCGGGTCGAGGAGCGGCTGCGGCGTGCGCGCCTCCCACGCCGTGAAGACGCCGAGCCCGACGGCGCCGAGGCCGGTGAGCAGGGCGCCGGAGCGGGCTGGCAGCCGGGAGAGCCCGACCATGAGCGCGATCAGCGCTCCGGCGTAGAGCGCCGCGCCGACGCCCTCGAAGCGCTCACCGCTCGCTCCGGCCCACTCGCCGCGCAGCCGCAGCGCGGTGAGCGTCCCCGCCGCGAAGGCGATGGGCGCCGCGAAGAGGTAGATGCTGCGCCAGCCGAAGTGCTCGGTCAGGACGCCGCCGAGGAACGGGCCGAGCGAGAGCCCGAGGTAGACGGCGGCGACCTGGATGCCGAGGGCGCGGCCGAGCCGGTGCGGCGGGAAGACCGACGTGAGGATGGCGGTGCCGGTCCCGAAGACGAGCGCGCCGCCGACGCCTTCCAGCAGCCGCGCGGCGATGAGCGCGGCGCCGGACGGCGCGAGCGCGCAGAGGATGCTGGTCAGGGTGAAGAGCAGCATCCCGGCGACGAAGAAGCGCTTGCGGCCGTGGATGTCGGCGAGGCGCCCGAACGGGAGGAGGAACACGCCCGCGCCGAGCAGGAACGCGCCCGTGACCCACCCCAGCGCGACGGCGTTCATGTGCAGCTCGGCGCCGATCGCCGGGAGCGAGATGTTGACGGCCGACCCCATGAACGGGGTCAGGAAGCCGGCCGTGGCGGCGGCCGTCAGCGCGACCCGCTGGAGCGCGGCATCGCCGTCGCTCGGTTCGCGCCCGCGGCCTCGCGCGGCTCCGTCCGGTCCCGCGTCCGCTCCGCTCACCCGCTCCGCCCGTCCCCGCCGACTTGCCCTGCGCGGCCTCCGGCTCTACCGTTCGACATGATCCAAAACTCCATGAGAGGACGGGCGTTGGCGCTCGGACTGGTCCTGGCCGCCACGGCCGCGGGGCTCGGCGGCTGCACGGGGCGGAGCGGACCGACCGAGCCCGGCCGACTCGCGCCCGGTGTCTGGGGCGCGGATGGAGCGAACCTCACGGTGGCGTCCGACCACGCGCTGCTCGAGCTGTCGTGCGCGCAGGGAACGATCACCGGTCCGCTCGTGGTCGGCGAGGCCGGCGCGGTGCAGGCGGACGGCACGTTCGGCCGCGTGGGCGGCGCGCCGCCGCCGGACGGGATCTTCCCGAGCTACGCCGCGCGCTACACCGGCCGCCTCGCCGGCGACGCGCTCACGCTCTCGATCCTCGTGCCGGCCACGGCGCAGGAGCTGGGCCCGTTCGTGCTGAGGAAGGGGCAGCACGGGCGGATCATCTACTGTCCGTGAGGCCCCCGCCCGGGCCTCGATCCCGCAGGACATCACCGCAGGGCGTCGACCTCGAGCGGGCGACGGATGACGAGCCCGAGCCCGATCTCGAGCCCGTCCGTGTTCGCTGGCACTGCTGCGGTCGGGAACGGAAATTTTCACCGCAGAGGCGCAGAGGGCTCAGAGGATTGGCGGGCGGCGGAAGCTCGCCGGGGGAGCGCACCTTCCTTTGATGTCATCTCCGGCGTGCGCAGGCGGCCGGCGTGTTGCCGGCGGGCTGTGGCCGTGCCTCCGTGCCCTCCGTGTCTCCGTGTGACACGTTTGGAGCCGGGGGTCGCCGGCGGAGGTGAGGCCGGGCTCGGGCGCCCGCGCCGCGCCAACGGCGCTGGGCGCCCTCGCGTGATCGAGATCGGAGCCCTACCGCTCTAGCGCCCCTGCTCCGCCCGCGCCGTCCGCTTCGGCTCGAACGTCCCCCACCGGCGGTACCAGTCCATCATGTAGAGCTGCGTGCGCATCCAGTTCGAGGGCTTCGAGCCGGTGCCGTGGAACTCGCCCTCGAAGCGCAGCAGCGTGGTGGGCACGCCGCGCACCTTCAGCGCGGAGAAGTACTCCTCCGTCTGCGGCATCGGCGTGCGCATGTCCAGGACGCCGGTCATGAGGAGCGTGGGCGTCTTGACGTTGCCCACGTACATGAGCGACGAGTGCTTCAGCCACGGCGTCGGGTCCTCCCAGAACGGCTTGTCGAAGAAGTTGTAGGTGAAGAACGGGATGTCGGTCTCGCCGGCGAAGGAGAGCCAGTCGATGACCGGGCAGCGCACCGTCGCCGCCTTGAAGCGGTCGGTGTGGCCGATGACCCAGCTCGTGAGCACGCCGCCGCCGCTGCACCCGCCGACGAACATGTTCTGCGGGTCGACGTACCCCTTCGCGATGGCGGCGTCCACGCCCGCCATCAGGTCCTCGTAGTCGACGCCGGGGTAGTCGCGCTCGATCGCGTTGCCGAACTGCGTGCCGTACCCCGTGCTGCCGCGCGGATTCGTGTAGAGCACGACGAAGCCGTTGGCGGCGAAGTTCTGGAACGCGGGGTTGAAGGCGACGTTGTACATCCCGTGCGGCCCGCCGTGGATCTCCATGACGAGCGGGTACTTGCGGCCCGGCTGGAAGCCCGGCGGCTTGACGAGCCAGCCGTCGATCTTCTGCCCGCCGGTGGAGGTGTAGGCGAGCGGCTCGACGTCGCCGAGGCGGACGCGCTCGAGGAGGTCGGCGTTCACGTGGGTCAGCGTCGCCATCTGCTTCGGCTGGCGCACCGGGAAGCGGACGACGTCGGGCGGCGACTTCGGCCCGCTGACCGTGCCGACGGCGACGCCGGTGCGGGAGAGCGAGCCGAGCTGGAGCATGTGCTGGCCGTCCGTGACCGGGCGCACGCCGCCGCCGACCGGCGCGAAGTAGACGTTCGCGGTGCCGTGGTCGTCCGCGGTGAAGTAGACGCCGTTGCCGTCGGG
>DASTKT010000170.1:0-26095 GCA_035715725.1 Longimicrobiales bacterium
CGCGTGTCCCGAAGTCCGTACCTCGCAGAAGACGACCGCCCGGTCGCGCGGCGGCGAGAAGGTGAAGACCCGCAACGGGCGCGGCGACCCACCCGGCGGCGGTGGGCTCGCGGAGCTCCTCGCGGGGCTCGAAGCGCTGGAGGCCGGAGACTTCTCGGCCCGGGTTTCCCTGAACGGCGACCCGCTGATGGTGCGGATCTCCGATGCCTTCAACCGCATCGCCGGGCTCAACGACCGGCTCACCCAGGAGGTGGTGCGGGTGAGCACGACGGTGGGGCGGGAAGGGCAGATGACGGACCGCGCCTCGCTCGGGGCGGTGAGCGGCGGATAGGCGACGACGATCGCCTCGATGAACTCGCTCATCACCGACCTGATGCAGCCCACCACCGAGGTGGCGCGCGTGCTGACGGCGGTGGCCCGCGGCGACCTCTCGCAGAAGATGGTCCTGGAGATCGACGGCAAGTCGGTGCAGGGCGAGTTCCTGCGCATCGGCACGACGGTCAACACGATGGTGGACCAGCTCAGCGCGTTCGCCTCTGAGGTCACCCGCGTGGCGCGCGAGGTGGGCACGGAGGGGAAGCTGGGCGGGCAGGCGGAGGTGCTCGGCGTCGCCGGGACGTGGAAGGACCTCACCGACAACGTGAACTTCATGGCGCGCAACCTGACCGACCAGGTGCGCAACATCGCGCTCGTGACGACGGCCGTCGCGAACGGCGACCTGTCGCAGAAGATCACGGTGGACGTGCGCGGCGAGGTCCTCGAGCTGAAGGATACGATCAACACGATGGTCGACTCGCTGCGCGGCTTCGCCTCGGAGGTGACGCGCGTCGCGCGCGAGGTGGGTACGGAAGGGAAGCTCGGCGTGCAGGCGGAGGTGCTCGGCGTCGCCGGGACGTGGAAGGACCTCACCGACAACGTCAACGCCATGGCGGCGAACCTGACGGTGCAGCTCCGCGACGTCTCCGCGGTCGCGACCGCGATCGCCGACGGCGACCTGACGCGCAAGATCACGGTCGACGTGCGCGGCGAGATCCTGCAGATCAAGAACGTCATCAACTCGATGGTCGACCGTCTGGGCGTGTTCGCGGACGAGGTCACGCGGGTGGCGCGCGAGGTGGGGACGGAGGGCGTGCTCGGCGGGCAGGCCGAGGTCCCGAACGTGGCGGGGACGTGGAAGGACCTGACGGACAACGTGAACTTCATGGCGCGCAACCTGACCGACCAGGTGCGCAACATCGCGCTCGTGACGACGGCCGTCGCGAACGGCGACCTCTCGCAGACGATCACCGTCGACGCGCGCGGGGAGGTGCTGGAGCTGAAGGACACGATCAACTCGATGGTCGACCGGCTCGGCGTCTTCGCGAACGAGGTGACGCGCGTGGCCCGGGAGGTGGGCACGGACGGCGTGCTGGGCGGCCAGGCGAAGGTGCCGAACGTGGCCGGGACGTGGAAGGACCTCACGGACAACGTGAACGCCATGGCCACGAGCCTCACCGTGCAGGTCCGCGCCATCGCCGACGTGGCCACCGCGGTCACGAAGGGCGACCTCACGCGCTCGATCATGGTCGACGCCCAGGGCGAGCTGGACGAGCTCAAGGGCAACATCAACCAGATGATCGGCAACCTGAAGGAGACGACGGAGAAGAACCAGGAGCAGGACTGGCTGAAGACGAACCTGGCGAAGTTCTCCCGCATGATGCAGGGGCAGAAGGACCTGGAGTCCGTCTCGCGCCTGATCATGTCGGAGCTGACGCCGCTGGTCTCGGCGAGCCAGGGCGTCTTCTACATGCTGGACAACGAGGACGACCACCCGACGCTGAAGCTGGTGGCGAGCTACGCGTACAAGCAGCGCAAGCACGTGGCGAACCGGTTCGGCCTGGGCGAGGGGATCGTCGGGCAGGCGGCGCTGGAGAAGAAGCCGATCATCCTGACGAACGTGCCCGACGACTACATCCAGATCACGTCGGGGCTGGGCGAGGCGCCGCCGCGCAACATCCTGACGCTGCCGGTGCTGTTCGAGGGGGAGGTCAAGGCGGTCATCGAGCTGGCGAGCTTCCTCCCGTTCAGCGCGATCCACCAGCTCTTCCTGGACCAGCTCGCGGAGAGCCTGGGCGTGGTGCTCAACATGATCACCGCGAACATGCGCACCGAGGAGCTGCTGCAGCAGTCGCAGTCGCTGACGCAGGAGCTGCAGAGCCAGTCGGAGGAGCTGAAGCGGCAGCAGGAGGAGCTGAAGCGCTCGAACGTCGAGCTGGAGGCGCAGGCCCGCTCGCTCAAGGCCTCCGAGGAGATGCTCAAGGAGCAGCAGGAGGAGCTGCAGCAGGTCAACGAGGAGCTGGAGGAGAAGGCGGCGCTGCTCGCCGAGCAGAACAAGAAGGTCGAGCAGAAGAACCGCGAGGTCGAGCAGGCGAGGCAGGCGCTGGAGGAGAAGGCCGAGCAGCTCTCGCTCAGCTCGAGGTACAAGAGCGAGTTCCTCGCCAACATGAGCCACGAGCTGCGCACGCCGCTGAACTCGCTGCTGATCCTGGCCAAGCAGCTCCAGGCGAACCCGGACCGGAACCTCACGCCGAAGCAGATCGAGTTCGCGCAGACGATCCACGGCTCCGGCACCGACCTGCTGAACCTGATCAACGACATCCTGGACCTGTCGAAGGTCGAGGCCGGGAAGATGGAGGTCCACGCGGGCGACGTGCGCATCGCCGACGTCCTCGCGTTCGCCGAGCGCACGTTCCGTCCGGTCGCGGAGCAGAAGCAGCTCGACTTCGAGCTGGCCGTCGAGCCGGACGCGCCGGCCGCGCTCTTCACCGACGGCCAGCGCCTCCAGCAGGTCCTCAAGAACCTGCTCTCCAACGCCATCAAGTTCACGGACCGCGGCAAGGTCGAGCTGCGCGTGCGCCGGGCGGCGGGGCGCCGCTTCGCCACGCGGGCGCTCGACCTCGCCGAGACCGTCGTCGCCTTCGACGTCGTGGACACCGGCATCGGCATCGCGCAGGACAAGCAGCGGCTGATCTTCGAGGCATTCCAGCAGGCGGACGGCACGACCAGCCGCAAGTACGGCGGCACCGGCCTCGGCCTCTCCATCAGCCGCGAGATCGCGCGCCTGCTCGGCGGCGAGATCCGCGTCGAGAGCACGGCCGGCAGGGGCAGCGTCTTCACGCTCTACCTGCCGATGCGCTTCGAGCCACCAGCGCCGGGGCCGCAGCCGCTGTCTCCCACTCCTCCACTCCTCCACTCCCCGACTCCGCCCCTGGCCCGGCGCGCGCCCGTCGAGCCCGCCGCGCCGCCGGCCGACGCCCTCGCCGAGCCCGCGCCCAACGTCCTGGGCGACGACCGCGACGCCATCGAGCCGGGCGACCGCGCCGTGCTCGTCATCGAGAACGACGAGACGTTCGCGAAGATCCTGCTCGACTTCGCCCGCGAGAAATCGTTCAAGGGCATCGTCGCGCTCGACGGCGAGGGCGGGCTGCGCCTGGCGCACCACTACCGCCCCGATGCCATCACGCTGGACATCGACCTCCCGGGCATCGACGGCATGACGGTGCTCGAGCGGCTGAAGCACCACCCCGAGACGCGGCACATCCCCGTCCACATCGTCAGCGCGGTCGAGGAGCGCCAGCGGGGCCTGCAGCTCGGCGCCGTCTCCTACGTCGAGAAGCCGGTCACGAAGGAGGCGCTCGACGAGGCGTTCGAGCGCATCCGCAGCATCATGGACCAGCGCGTCAAGAACGTGCTCGTCGTCGAGGACGACGAGGCGCAGCGCAAGAGCATCGCCGAGCTGATCGGCGACGAGGACGTCGAGATCACGGCCGTCGAGACGGCCGAGCAGGCGTTCGAGCGGCTCGCCGAGCGCCGCTTCGACTGCATGGTGCTCGACCTCGGCCTCAAGGACATGACCGGCTTCCAGCTCCTCGAGCGGATCCGCTCCGGCGCCGCCGCCACCGAGCTGCCCATCATCGTCTACACGGGGAAGGAGCTCTCGCCCGCCGAGGACACGCAGCTCCGGCGCCTGGCCGAGACGATCATCATCAAGGACGCCCGCTCCCCCGAGCGGCTCCTCGACGAGACGGCGCTGTTCCTGCACCGCGTCGAGGCCCGGCTGCCGGAGCACAAGCGCCGCATGCTCGAGCGGCTGCACGCCGCCGACGACGTCTTCGCCGGCAAGAAGGTGCTCGTCGTCGACGACGACATCCGCAACATCTTCGCGCTCACCAGCGCGCTCGAGGAGTACGGCATGGAGGTCGCCTTCGCCGAGAATGGCAAGGACGCGCTGGAGCGGCTGCGGGAACGGCCGGACACCGACCTCGTACTGATGGATGTGATGATGCCCGAGATGGATGGGTACGAGACGACCCGCGCGATCCGCGAGCTGCCGGCGTTCCGCACGCTCCCGGTCATCGCGCTGACGGCCAAGGCCATGAAGGGCGACCGCGAGAAGTGCATCGCCGCCGGCGCGTCCGACTACATCACGAAGCCGGTGGACGTCGATCAGCTCCTCTCGCTCATGAGGGTGTGGCTCTACCGATGACTCCCCGCCCGGTCCCGCTCGAGGACTCCCCGCCGGCGTACCCGGCGGACATCGAGCGGACGGAGATCGAGCTGCTGCTGGAGGCGATCTTCCGCCACTACGGCTTCGATTTCCGGTCGTACGCGTTCGCGTCGATCAAGCGGCGGATCTGGAAGCGGGCGCACGCCGAGGGGCTCCGGACCGTGAGCGCCCTGCAGGACCGGATCCTCCACGACGCTGCGGTCATGGAGCGGCTGCTGCTCGATCTCTCCGTCACCGTCTCGGCGATGTTCCGCGACCCGAGCTTCTTCCGGGCGTTCCGCGAGAAGGTGGTGCCGCTGCTGCGCACGTACCCGTTCCTGCGCATCTGGCACGCGGGGTGTTCGACGGGCGAGGAGGTGATCTCCATGGCCATCCTGCTGGAGGAGGAGGGCCTCTACGACCGCTGCCGCCTCTACGCCACCGACATCAACGAGGTCGTGCTGCAGCGGGCGCGGGCGGCGATCTTCCCGCTCGACAAGATGCAGGAGTACACCCAGAACTATCAGCGCGCGGGCGGGCGGCGCTCCTTCTCCGAGTACTACACCGCCCGGTACGAGGGCGCGCTCTTCTCGCCCGCGCTCCTGCGCAACGTGGTGTTCGCGCAGCACAACCTGGTGACGGACGGCTCCTTCGCGGAGTGCAACGTCATCCTCTGCCGGAACGTGATGATCTACTTCGACCGCACGCTTCAGGACCGGGTGCACGAGCTCTTCCACCGCTCGCTGCCGCACCTCGGCATCCTCGCGCTCGGCCAGAAGGAGAGCCTGCGCCTGTCGCCGTTCGAGGAGCGCTACGAGCCGATCGACGGGCGCGAGAAGATCTATCGGAGGGTAGCCTGATGGCCTGCCACCTCGTGGCGATCGGCGGCTCGGCCGGCGCGCTGGACGCGGTGTGCACGCTGCTCGGGCTGCTCCCGGCGGCGTTTCCCGCGGCGCTCGTCGTCGTGCAGCACCGGTCGCGGGACTCCGCGCTGCTGGCGGACGTGCTCCAGGGGTGCGCGGCGCTGCCGGTGCGCGAGGTCGAGGACAAGGACCCGATCCGGCCGGGCCACGTCTACCTCGCGCCCGCCGACTACCACCTGCTCGTGGAGCGCGGCCACTTCGCGCTCTCCACCGATCCGCCCGTGCGCTTCAGCCGGCCGTCGATCGACGTCATGCTCGAGAGCGCGGCCGACGCGTTCGGCCCCGAGCTCGTCGGCGTGGTGCTGACCGGCGCGAACCGCGACGGCGCGGCCGGGCTCCGCCGCGTCGTGGACCGCGGCGGCGTCGCGCTGGTGCAGGACCCGGCCACGGCCGAGGTCCCCACCATGCCCCGCGCTGCGCTCCACGCCGTCCCCGAGGCGCTGGCGCTCCCGCTCCGCGACATCGCCGAGCACCTGATCACCCTCGTTCCGCCCCGGCATTCGCCGCACGCCGTGGAGAAGCCATGATGCCGAACGCTGGTCCGCACATCCTGATCGTCGACGACCGGGCCGAAAACCTCCTCGCGCTGGAAGCGATCCTCGAGCCGCTCGGCCACCGGATCGTCCGCGCCGGCTCCGGCGAGGAGGCGCTCCGCGCCGTGCTCCGCCATGACTTCGCCGTCATCCTGCTCGACGTCCAGATGCCCGGCATGAACGGCTTCGAGACGGCGACGCTGCTCAAGTCCCGCGCCCGCTCCCGCCACACGCCGATCATCTTCCTCACGGCGATCAGCAAGGAGGAGCGCTTCGTCTACGAGGGGTATTCCGTCGGCGCCGTCGACTACATGCCGAAGCCGCTCCAGCCCGACATCCTCCGCTCGAAGGTCACCGTCTTCGTCGAGCTGTGGCAGAAGAACCGCGAGATCGCCCGCCAGGCCGAGCTGCTGCGGAGCAGCGAGCGGCGCGAGCTGGAGTACCGCCACGCCGCCCAGCTCCGCGAGACCGAGGCCCGCGCCGCGCAGATCCTCGAGACCGCCACCGAGGCCATCATCACGTTCGACGCCGAGCACCGCATCGTCGTCTTCAACCGCGCGGCGGAGCAGATGTTCGGGATGCCCGCCGCCGTCGCCGCCGCGCGCGGCATCGAGGCGCTGCTCCACCCGTCGGCCCGGTCCCACTTCCTCCACCACCTCCACGTCCGCCAGGGCAAGGAGCGGCGCGCCACGCCCCGCCCCGAGATCTACACCGCGCTCCGCAGCGACGGCGTCGAGTTCCCCTTCGAGGCGTCGCTCTCCGGCCTCGACGTCGGCGACGGCACCGTCTTCACGCTCATCGGCCGCGATGTCTCCGAGCGCCAGCGCGCCGAGCAGGCGCTGCGCGCCCAGGCCGTCGAGCTGGCCAACGCCATGGCCGAGCTGACCGCGCTCAACGACGAGCTGCAGCGCCGCCAGGGCGAGCTCGAGCGCGCCATCAACTCCCGCAGCCGCTTCTACGCCTCCATGTCCCACGAGCTGCGCACGCCGATCAACGCGATCCTCGGCTACAGCTCGCTCCTCCTCGACCGCGTCTACGGCGAGCTGAACGACACGCAGATCCAGGGCATCGAGCGGACGAAGCGCGCCGCCAAGCACCTGCTCGAGCTCGTGAACGACGTCCTCGACCTCTCCAAGATCGAGGCCGGCAAGCTCGAGCTGCAGTTCGAGGTCGTCCCCTTCCCCGCCCTCATCGACGACCTCTTCATCACCATGCAGCCGCTGGCCGACCAGCACGGCTGCGACCTCGACCTCGAGATCCACGGTGAGCCGCGCACCATCACCAGCGACCCGCGCCGCGTCCGCCAGATCCTGCTCAACCTCGTCTCCAACGCCATCAAGTTCGGCCGCGAGAAGCCCGTCCGCGTGATCTACGCCGCCACCGAAGCGGGCGGCATCGAGGTCGCCGTCGTCGACCAGGGCCCCGGCATCGCGCCCGACGACGTCGCCCGCATCTTCGAGGAGTTCGTCCAGCTCCCGGCCACCTCCACCGCCGAGGGCACCGGCCTCGGCCTCCCCATCTCCCGCCGCCTCGCCGTTCTCCTCGGCGGCGCCATCACCGTCGACTCCGCGCCCGGCGCCGGCAGCACCTTCCGCCTGCGGCTCCCCACCACCCCGCCGCAGGGCCGCTACACCGACCTCTCGGGCGCCTCCGTCGCCGTCGTCATCACCGAGGCCTCGCTCCCCGGCCACGAGCCCGCCGTCCCCGCCGGGCACGCGGACGCCGAGGCCGACGACCGCGCGGACGACGACGCCGGCCCCGGGCCGGCCGGAGGCTCGAAGGCGATGGTGGCGTGAGCTCGCGGGCGTCCGCTACGCCCTGGAACCGAAACGTGTCACACGGAGACACGGGGGACACGGAGGGTTCGCGGGCATCCGCGGCGTTCCTGACCTGCACGTCACGCCAGGAGCGCGAAGGGGAATGGAAAGCCGCGGCGAGTTCGCGCGCGGTGGCGGGCGCCCGGGGGGACGCAACTACTTTTTTGGGGGGTCCTTGCGGGCGTCCGGGTGGGCGAGGCGTGGGGCCGTGTATTGGTATGGCTAGCGGTCGCCGGGCGGCTGCGGGCGCCCGGCTCCGTGGCTCGTCCGTTCACCCCGTGGCTCCGTGTGACATGATCGAAGCCTCGGCCGCCCACGGACCGGATCGAAGCGCCTACACCTCCACCCCCCGCCCCGGCGCCACCCGCTCCGCGAGCGCGACGAGCATCTCCACCAGCCGCCGGATGTCCGCCTCGTTGCTCGACACGCCGAGCGAGACGCGCACGGCGCCCACCGGTTTGTCGTGCAGGCAGACGGAGAAGCGCGCGAGCGTGAAGTCGTCGCCCGCCAGCTCCTCGAAGCAGCGCAGCGCCTCCTCGTCCGCGATCTCGAACGACATCTCGGCCGCGCCCGGATTGCAGAAGTAGCCGGTGCGGATCGAGATCCCCGCGTCCGCCGCGGCCGCCTCCACGAGCCGGCAGTCCACCACGGCGCCGTCCGGGCCGAGCATGTTGAACGCCACCGTCCCGCCGCGCCCCTCCGGCGAGGATGGGCCGTAGACCCGGACCAGTGGCGCGCCCGAGCCGTGCCGCAGCGCCGTCAGCTCCCGCAGCAGGCTGGCCACGAGCCCCGTCACGTGCGCGCTCACCCGCTCCATCCCGACCTCGTCCAGGAAGTCGAGCCCCGACGTGACCGCCGCCACCGCCAGGAAGTTCGGCGTCCCATCCTCGAACGCGGCCGCGTCCCGGTACGGGATGTGGACCGCGTTCTGCGCGCTCGCGAAGCGCACCGTGCCCCCGCCGAACCACGGCCGGTGCAGCTTGGCCAGCGCCTCGCGCCGCGCCAGCAGCGCGCCGATCCCCGTCGGATAGCCGAACATCTTGTAGAACGACACGCACGCGAAGTCCGGCTTCACCCGCGACAGGTCCAGCCGGCTCGTCGGCACGAACGCCGCCGCGTCCAGCAGCACGTCGTACCCGCGCTCGTGCGCCAGCTCGATCCACTCCAGCGGGTGCTTCACCCCCGAGAAGTTCGACTGCGCCGGGTACGCCAGCAGGTTGTGCGCCCCCGGCCGCGTCTCCCCCAGCTCCGCCGCCAGCTCCGCCACCCGCAGGTCCGGCCCCAGCGGGATGTAGCGCGTCGCCGCGCCGTGCGCCGCCGCGAACTCCCGGATCCCGTTCACCGAGTTGTGGTTGTCCGCCGTCAGCAGGAAGCACGACCCCGCCCCGAACGGGTACGCCTCCCCCACCAGCTTCAGCGCCCCCGTCGCGTTCGCCGTGAAGATCGCCTCGTACTCCGCCGGGTCCGCCCGGAAGAAGTCCAGCACCCGCCGCCGCGCCTGCGCCACGTGCTCCGTGCTCAGCCGCGACGACGGGCTCCGCGAGTGCGGGTTCCCCAGCGTCGACCGGCGCAGCAGCTTCGCGTGCGCCCGCACCAGCGAGTCCGGGTACAGCGCGCTCCCCGTGTGGTCCAGGTACGCGTGCCCCTCGGCATCCAGCCGCCCGAACTCCCGCCGCCGCAGCGCCGCCATCGTCTCGTCCACGGAACCCTTCCTCCTTCGTCGAGCCAATCCGTCAGCAGCACCGCCCCGCATCCGCATCCGCATCCGGCAGCTCCCGGCTCCGCCTCCGCCTCCGCCTCCGCTCCCGCCTCCGAAGCAGGAGCCGGGTCCCGGTCCGCCTCCGCCCCCCGCAATCTACCCGCGACCCGCCACCCCGGTCTACCGCGCCCTTCCGCCCACCCCAGCGTGCCCCACCCCCGGGCGACTGGCCCGCACCCCGTTCTGGGGCACCGGACTTGCGGCCGCCGGATGTTTCCCAAATCCCACCCCGGCGCCACACCCGAACGCCTCGGGTACCGGCCCGGAACCCCCGAACCGGAGGACCGCAATGGAGAAGCTCAACGACCTCAACGACCTCTTCCAGCACGAGCTGAAGGACCTGTACAACGCGGAGCAGCAGATCCTGAAGGCGCTGCCGAAGATGGCCGACGCGACGAGCCACGACGACCTGCGCCGGGCGTTCCAGGAGCACGAGCAGGTGACGCGGGAGCAGGTCCGGCGCCTGGAGACGATCGCCGACGACCTGGGGTTCGACCTGAAGGGGACGAAATGCAAGGGGATCGAGGGGATCATCGACGAGGGGAAGGACCTGCTGAAGGCGGACGCGGAGCCGAGCACGCGGGACGCGGCGCTGATCGGCTCGGCGCAGCGGGTCGAGCACTACGAGATCGCGGGGTACGGCACGGCGCGCACGTACGCCCGGCGCCTGGGCTTCGACCGAGCGGCCGAGCTGCTCCAGACGACGCTGGACGAGGAGGAGAACACGGACCTCCGCCTGACGCAGTTGGCGGAGACCGTCGTGAACCCGGACGCGCAGGCGGAACGGATGCGCTGACGCGCCGCCCGTAGGACCCGTCCCCGCGGGCGCGGCCGCGCCCGCGGGGTCGCGGACCGGTGCGCCTCACTCCATCCGGGTCGCCTCCACGGGATCGATGGGTGTCTCTCGGCAAGCAAGCGTTCACGGGGGCGGGGCCAAACGCTGCGGGCGGCGATGACTGCGGGGTGGACGGCGGGCGGGAGCGAGCGCGGGCGAACTGCTGACCACTGCGCGTCCGACGGCGGGTGGGGGCGGGGACTGCGGGTGGGGGCGAGCGCGGGCCCACGACGGGAGCACTTCGGGCGGGGGCGGGGGGCGCTTCACCCTTCCGCTCGCTTCTCCAGGGCGAGGCTGGCGTCCGTCGGCATGCCCGCGCCCGCACCGGCGAGGTCCTGGGCCGGGCGGACGTCCCGATCGCTGAAACGCTTGGTGTGAAGTAGCGGCGGCTCCGGCGCGGTCGTTGACCCTCGTGGGCGGGGCCGGGTCCAGGTCCCGCCCGGGGAGCGCCGCCGCGTGCCGTCGCCGCCGAGCGGGCCGCCGCCTCCGCCGCCTCCGGGCCCACGGCGACTGCGAACGCGCCGCGGTTCCGGACGCATTGCCGTAAACGCCGCACGCACCGGCTGCGCGGAGACGCTTGCGGGGTTCGCGGCGATTATTCCCGTCAAGGCCGCAAGGGTGTCCGGCGGAGGGCACGCGTGCGGCGTTGACGGCAAGCCGGCCCCCGAGCCTCGGCCGGTCGGCCGCTCCGCTCGCCCGAGGGCGGCCGACCGATCCGCTCGCCCGAGGGCGGCCGACCGGCCGATCCGCCGATGGCTCCGCCCGGACGCGGGCGGGTGAGGGGTGCGTCGTCCAGCCGCCCTGCCGCTGCCGCGCCGCCCGACCGCCGCCCCGCGCGGGCGGTGCCGACCGCATCGGCCGGGGAGCGACCTCACACCAAGCGCTGAAGACTCGCCGGATCACCCACCGCTGCAAGACGGCTCGCCTCCGGTCCGCTTCTCCTCGCGCGGTCTCGTAGGCCGCGATCTTCCTCTTCGCTCGGACGGAGCCGACCCGAGAGGGGCGCCTCCGCCGCCCGGACCGTGCGGATCCGCTCGAGCCGCACGGGCCCACGCCTCGGCCGAGGGCGGGGCGCGAACATGGCACCTCGAGTTCCCAGCCCCGGCCCGCCGTTGGACCCGTCGTGGGCCCGCGCTCGCGCCCGCGCTCGCCCCCACCCGCAGTACGCGCCCAAGCCCGCCGTCGGACCCGCGGTGGTCAGCCGTTCGCCCAAGCCCGCCGTCGGACGCGCAGTGGTCAGCCGTTCGCCCAAGCCCGCCGTCGGCCCCGCAATGGTCAGCAGTTCGCCCCCACCCGCCGTCGGACCCGTGGTGTAGTTCGCCCGCGCTCGCGAAGGCTCTTCCCTACCACCCCTCCCGCTCGCGCAGCCGCGTGATGTGCGCGACGTGGTGCCGGCCGTGCCACGCGTACAGCGCCACCTGCTGCGTGAGCGTGACGGGGCCGCTCTCGGGGTGGACGTACACGCGGTCGAAGTCGGCGTCGCCCATGTTGCGCAGCACCGCGACCCAGCGGGCCTGGACGGCGTCGAGCAGGTCGAGCGACGCCGCGACCGGCGCGGTGCGCTGGAACGGGAGCCGGGCCCAGACGGGCTCCTCGTACGTCTTGATCGTCGGCGCCTCCTCGGTGAGCGCCAGGCAGGTGCGGATGTAGCCGTTCATGTGGCTGTCGGGGACGTGGTGCACGACCTGTCGCACCGTCCAGCCGCCGGGGCGGTACGGCGTGTCGAGCTGGCGGTCGTCCAGTCCCGCCACCGCCTCGCGCAGGCGGGCCGGCGCGGCCGCGATCTCGTCGATCCAGCGGGCGCGGTCCGCCGGCGTGGCGTCGGTCGGAGGGGTGAACCGGCCGACGGGGTAGCGAAGGTCGTCACTCATGGGGCTCCACGGTGTCGGAGTTGGGGTCAGGGCCGCCCCGCGGCGGCCGTTCGGTGGTCGCGTCGCGCGGGGCCGCCGGCGCGGCCGGCGCCCGCCCGCAGCGCGGCGGCGATGGCGTCGGCGAAGCGCTCGGCCGCGCGCGCCTCGCAGCCGAGGAACAGGTGCGGCTCGATCAGCTCCAGCTCTCCGAGGAGGAACGCGTCGCCACGGGGAAGCACGTCGACGCGGGCGTAGACGCACGACGATGCCGCGCGGGCGACGACGTCCGCCGCCATCTCCACGAGCGCCGCCGGCGGCGCGGCCGGCGCGAACGTGCCGCCCAGCTCGTACTGCACGCGGAAGTCCCCGGCGGCCGGCCGCTTGAGCACCGCGTGGGAGTACGCGCCGCCGAGGAAGACGAGCGACCACTCGCCCACCGCGGCCACGTCGGGCACGAACGGCTGCACCAGCAGCGCCTCCTCGCGGAGCTGCCCGGCGAAGCGGGCCTGCTCCGCCGCATCCGGCCGCGCGCCCGCCCGCCACGTCCCGAATGCCGACGCGGACACCTGCGGTTTCACGACGACGCCGTCGCCTTTCAGCTCGCGCGCGAGATCGGCCAGCTCCGCCGCCGCTCCGGCGTCGAGCCAGCGCGTCGGCACGACGGGCACCCCGGCGGCCTCCAGCTCCGCGAGATAGCGCTTGCTGAGATTCCAGCGCACCCGCTCCGGCGGGTTCAGCACCGGCACGCCGGACGCCTCCACCCACGCGAGCCACTCCACGAAGCGCTCCGGCGACAGGTGGTAATCCCACGTCGAGCGGAGCACCACGAGGTCGAACGCGCCCGGCGGCGGCCCTGCCGCATTCCACGGCAGCGGCTCGACGCGGATCCCCCGCCGCGCCAGCACCGCCGCGGCGAGCGCATCGTCCGGCTGCAGCGCCGGCCGGCCGGCGCACGTCACGAAGGCGACGCGGGCGTCCGCGCCGTCGGAGGTCGTCATCACGGCGCCACGCGCCGCACGTTCGGTCATGGTCTTCGCGTATCCAGCTCGAAGCGCCGCCCGCCCGCGCCTCGCGCCGGGCCGGCGGCGGGTGGTCCCATCGTTCTTGGTAGCTTAGCAGGAAAGCCGCCCCGTCGAAACGCGCGGCCGGGCGTCGACGGTCCGGCGCGGCTCGCGAGCCGAAGCTCGCGCGGAGTGGCGGAGGGGAGCCGGGCAGTCGAGGGCCGGCCGCGGATCGTCGAAGCGCCCGGCAGGCAGAACCCACCGGGCGCCGTCGGTTCGGGAGTCGTTCCGATCCGCGCCCCGCGCGCCGAGATGCAGATCGCGCCGGCCCTCACGCGGATGGCGCGCGGGGCCACCGGAACGCCCTCCGCCTCACTCGCCCCCGAGCTCCCGCACCACCTCCCCCGGCGTCCGAACCCTCGCCGGCACCCGGTCCCGCACGCCCAGCAGGTGCTCGTCCATCGTGACGAGCGTGGCGCCGGCGGCGGCGGCGAGCGCGGCGAACTTCCGGTCGTCGGGGTCCGCGACGACGGAGAACGCCTCGGGGTCGGTCGGCCCGGTGAAGCGATCCTCCGGCCGGAACAGCTCCTGGACGGCCCTCCACGAGAGCGGCGGGATCTTGCGGATGATGTGCTCGGTCTCGCGCAGCGTCTCGTCGTTCCACACCAGACGCACCGCGCCGCGCCGGATCTCGTGGAGGAGGCGGCCGGAGCTGCTGGCCGGCTTGAACCCGGCCGCGACCAGCACGTTCGTGTCCAGCACGACGGTGGGCGGGTTCGGCATGGGGCTCCCTTCCCCCCTGGGCCCGCGGCGTCCTACTCCTTGCGGAACGTCACCGCCACGGTCGGCTGCTCGCCGTCCGCCGGCCCGTACTTGATCCCGCCGGAGAGCACGTCGGCGGCCGCGAGCGTGCCGTCGAAGTGCGCGAACGTGCCGTAGTCGAAGGCGACGTCGAGGTGGATGCTCGTCCCGGCGATCGCGCCGCTCACCGCCAGCGTGCCGCTGCGGCCGGCCTCGATCGCGTAGCTGCCGGTCCCCGTGACCGTGGCGCCGTGCGCCGACAGCGTCATGCGCAGCGAGCTGCCGATCACGTTCTGGACGCGGACCCAGCTGCCGGTCAGGTGTGCGGGGAACGTCTCCGGCGGCGGGGCGGAGTCGGACGTGGCGTCGCCGTAGCAGCCGGCAAGGAGGGCGAGGAGGAGCACGCCGGACCGGACGGCCTTCATTGGGACCTCCAGCGGGGCATCGGTGGATCGGATGGCTCGCGCACGGCCGGGACGATGGCCGCACCCGTGAAAGAACGCGCCCGGCCCCGTCGTTCTTACACGACCGCGAGTGCGACGGCGGCAAACCGGCCTTCGCGGGCGGCCGCAGGTCCAACAACAGCGTTTTCACCGCAGAGGCGCAGAGTACGCCGAGGGGATAACGGCATCACGCCGGCCACCTGCGTACGCCGGATCTGACATCAATAAATGATGCGTCACCCCGGTGAGCTGCCGGTGCCCGGCAATCCTCTGTGCCCTCTGCGACTCTGCGGTGAAAACGCCGTCGATCCGTTCCCATCCCCAGCCCTCACAGCAGCTGCTCCCCCTCCGCCAGCAGCAGCGGCCGCAGCCCCTCCGCGGCGCGGCCGGCCGCGCGGCGGGCGTAGGCGTCGCCGTACTGC
The DNA here is from genome assembly GCA_035715725.1 of Longimicrobiales bacterium. Classification (GTDB taxonomy): domain Bacteria; phylum Gemmatimonadota; class Gemmatimonadetes; order Longimicrobiales; family RSA9; genus JADGGV01. The sequence goes on from DASTKT010000170.1 coordinate 14,910, forward strand.
GGGCCGGCGCGGTCGCGCAGGTACTTGTAGATGTCGACGGCAATGCGGACGGGCGCGGTGACAATCACCTGCTTTCCACGCCCCTGCTGGCGAAACTGTAGCTGCACTTCGGCGTGTCGGCCGTAGGCGGCATCGAGATATCCGCCCGCGATCCAGACCGACGACGGCACGATGAACGTGACTTGCTTCATTGCAAGATCTTTTCCGACGATCAATACGCGATAGCGAAGCTCCGTTCGCGGTTCACTCCTGCGACGCCCAAGCTAAGACGCGGCTCCGGCATCCGCCAGTCGGCGCGCAGGCCCAGCACGCGGCGCGGTACGCGCCGCACACACCGGGCCCGGGCCCCCGCCCGCGCGGCCGCCGACCGCGCGGATCACCCCCGGCCGCCCTCGACCCGCCCCGGCCTCGCCCGACCTTGCCTCACCGCAGCGCCCGCCCGCAGCCGCGCAGCTCGCGCCCGTCCACGGCAACGACCACGCCGGTCGGGAGCCGCTCGCCCGTCGCCGGGTCGCGGCAGGCGGCGCCGTCGAGCGTCACCGTGACGGCGTGGCCGTCGCCCGTCGTGCGGTAGACGGTGTGGAAGTCGGGCCCGCTCACCTCCGCCGGCGGCGCGGCGGCGACGATGCGGGTGCGGCCGTCGTCGCCGACGAAGACCATGCGGTCGCCGCCGTGGAGCTCGAGGCTCCACGCGGGCGCGACGCCGGCGGCGCGGAAGTCCGCGCCCCGCAGCCGGGCATCCTCCCAGGCCGCGCGGGCCGGATCGCTCCGGCAGCCGGAGTGGGCGTGCTCCGGCGACTCGACCATCGCCTCGTCGCCTCGACTCCAGAGGAGGTGGCCGTCCGCGGCGTAGCGGGCGCCGTCGGCGGAGACGGTGTGGGCCAGGCCGACGGCGCCCTCGGGGAGGAGCAGCCAGGCGCTGTCGCGGGCGATGCGGGCGGTGAAGCGGAAGCCGTCGCAGTCGTAGGCGACCGTGCGCGCGCGCGCCGTGTCCGCGGCGCCCGGCGGGAGCGGGCGCGAGGCCGGGCGGCGCAGCTCGGCCGGGATGTCGATCGGGAAGTACGGCTCCGGGTCGCGGTCCGGCACGCGGTACCGGCGCCGCAGATCGACGAGCTTCGCCTTCAGCTCGCGGACGACGCCGGCGTACTGCGGGTCCGCGTACACGCTGGCCAGCTCGTTCGGGTCGCGCCGCAGGTCGAACAGCTCCCATTCGCCGATCTCGTAGTAGTGGATCAGCTTGTAGCGGTCGGTGCGCACGCCGTACTGCCGGCGCACCATGTGCCAGTCGGGGTACTCGAAGTACTGGTAGTAGATGGCGTCGCGCCAGTCGGCGGGCGCCCGGCCACGCAGCAGCGGCACGAAGCTGCGCCCCTGCATCGTCGCCGGCACCGGCACGCCCGCCGCCTCGAGGAACGTCTCCGGCAGGTCGAGGTTCATGACCAGGTCCCGGTTCACCGAGCCCGGCTTCACGACTCCCGGCCAGCGCACGAGCAGCGGCGTGCGCAGCGACTCCTCGTACATCCAGCGCTTGTCGAACCAGCCGTCGTCGCCCACGAAGAAGCCCTGGTCCGAGCTGTAGATGACGAGCGTGTTCCGATCGAGCCCGTTCTCCCGCAGGAAATCGAGGATCCGCCCCATCTCCGCGTCCATCCCGGCGACGGCGCGCGAGTAGTCGGCGACGAAGCGCTGGTACTTCCAGCGCGCGAGCGCCTCGCCCCGGAGCCCCGCGGCGCGGAACGCCTCGTTCTCCGCCGCGTACGCCCGTTCCCACGGCGCGCGCTCCTCCGGCGTCAGCTCCGGCGGCACGACGAGCTTCAGGTCGCGCGCGAACAGGTCGTGCGCGATCGTGTTCTCCGACAGCCGCGCGGGCGATGCCCGCCCCGAGCCGTCGTCCCGGAACGTCGCCGGCTCCGCGAACGTGCTGTCCCGGAACCGCGCGAGCTGCGCCGGCCCCGGGTCCCAGTACCGGTGCGGCGCGTTCAGCGTCAGCATCAGCAGGAACGGCTTCTTCCGGTCCCGCGCCTTCAGCCAGCGCAGCGCGCGGTCCGTCAGGATCGGCGACGTGTAGCCGACGTAGCGCGCGCTGTCCGTCTCCGTGTGCAGCGTCGGGTTGTAGTACGGCCCCTGCCCCGCCAGGATCTCGAAGTGGTCGAACCCCTCCGGCGTCGTCTTCAGGTGCCACTTCCCGAAGAGCGACGTCTCGTAGCCCGCGGCCCGCAGCAGCTTCGGGAACGTCACCGTCATCGGATGCAGCGCCTCGCGGTTCGTCATCACCCCGCTCAGGTGCCCGTACTCGCCGGTCAGCACGGTGGCCCGCGCCGGCCCGCAGATCGAGTTCGTCACGAACGCGTTCACGAACAGCATCCCCTCCCGCGCCAGCCGGTCCAGGTTCGGCGTGTCCGGCAGCCGAGCCCCGTACGCCAGGTACGGCCGGTACGCCGACAGCGCGTGCGCCGCGTGGTCGTCGGAGAGGAGGAAGACGATGTTGGGACGGTCGTCTGCGCCGGGGACGGCGCCGGCAGCGGCCGCGGCGGTGGCCGCGACGGCCGCCGCGGCGGCGACGGCGACGGCCGCCCCGGCGGCGACGGCGAGGGCCGCGCGGCGGCGCGGCGGGTGGACGGACGGCATCGGCAGTGCTCCGGTTCGATCGAGAGCTTCGTCCGGAGCGGCATGTCCGGACGGGGGCATCCTCCACCGACCGGCGTGGGAGCGCAAGGCCGCGGGCGGCCCCGGCGGGTTCGACGGCGGCACGCCGGGCGCGGTCAGCGGGTCAGCAGCCGGGGGTCGAAAGCGAAGGGCTCGGAGGTGGCCGTGATCCCCGCGGCGGCCGGATGGGCGGGGTTCAGAAGGGAGTTGATCTCGGTCGGAATGACCGCGGACGGGACCTTCAGCACGAGCGCGGCGCCGCGCCGGATCCAGGCGTCGCCGCGGACGATGCAGTCCGGGTGGTCGACGCCGCTTCGCCAGCCGTCCGGCAGCTCGTCGAGCGCGACCTCCTCGGTAGCCGCCCCGTCGGGAACGTCGATGGTGATCGCCACCAGGTCACTCGGCACGGTGTCGACGTCGGTGTGGACCAGGTACTCGAGGGCGGCCAGCGAAAGCGTGGTCGAGGCGTAGATCACGGCGATGCCCCTGGAGTTCCAGCGGCCGCCATAAAGACGCGCCCCCTCGCCATCGAGCCTGGCAAAGGGGGCGCTGGTGATCCGGTAGAGCCGCATCAGCTGTAGACGCCGTGCTGAAGCCTGCCGAGCGTGCGCTCCACGAGCTGCGCGCCGGCGTCCGTGTCCAGCAGGTCGATCGGCCGGCTCCCGTCGAGTGCGCGGTTCTCGCGACGGAGCCAGCGGTGGGCCTTCGCCTCGTCTCCGAGCACCGTCTCGGCGCGACTCACGATGCGGAGCACGCGGGCGAGGCGATCGGACTCGTACTCCGTCAGCGTCGTCTCTTTCACCCGGCGGCGGCGCAGCGTGCGCTCGGAGACCACGAGTCGATAGACCTCCTGGGGCTCCAGCTTGTGGGCGTCGAGGACGTGGTCGACGACCTCGACGGGGAGGCCGTTCCGGACGGCCGCCGCCGCCTCGACGGTGGCCTCCCCGAGCAGGCCGACCGTGATGACGTCTGGCTTCCGGCCCTTGCGGACGTGTTGAACCATCGGCTTCGCTCCTTCCGGCCATGTGGCCCTCAAAAGATGGCCAATTGGCCGGTTCCGGGCAAGGGGCTCGTTCTCGGGATGGGCGGACCGGTTACCGGGCCGGCTCCGCCTCCGGCACCAGGCTCATGGCCCGCTCCGCGAGCGCACAGATCGTGAGCGACGGGTTCACGCCGGGGTTCGCGGAGATCGCCGAGCCATCCACGACGTACAGCCCCGGATAGCCCCAGACCCGGTTGCGGGCATCGATCACGCCGGCCTCCCGCGACTCTCCCATGACGCAGCCGCCGAGGATGTGTGCGGTGGTCGGGATGCCGAGGAGCGTCTCGGTGAGGAGGGAGCCGGGGTAGCCGTCCACCTTCTCGGCGATCCGCCGAGCGATGGCCGTCGCCTCGGGGATGTCGGCGGTGGGCGCGGGGCCGTGGGCGAGGACGGTGCGGACGCCGCGTCGCTTGCCGGGGCGGCGCGACCGGAGCGTGAGGTGGCTGTCGATCGTGCGCATGTACAGCATGATGAGCGTATAGCGGGCCCAATCGGGGACGAGCCACGCGCGGGCGGTCCGCAGCGGGTGGCGGAGCGCGAAGCGGGTGGCGGCGGCGAGCCGCGCGCCGAGCGTCCGGCCGGGCGCGTGCGGCGACTGGAGCAGCCGGAAGAAGCCGGAGCCGTCCGGGTAGCGGACGGGCTGGAGATGGGAGTGCGGGTCGGTCCGGAGGATGGACGTGATCGCGATCCCCTCGGACATGGCGCGGTCGCGCCGCTGGCTGACGATCCCCATGAGCACCTCGGAGTTCGTGCGCACGAACTCGCCGAGGCGGTCGGAGAGCTCCGGCAAGCCATCCGGACTCGCCTTCAGGCGGAGCAGGAGCGGCACGGTGCCGAGGACGCCGCCCGCGAGGACGACGTTGCGGGCCGTGAACGTTCGGCGGCGGCGACGTCGCCAGCGCCAGGGCGCGCCCTCGAGGACGTCGACCTCGTAGCCGCCCGCGACCGGCCGGATCCACGTGACCTCGGACTCCGCGCGGATCTCCACGCCGCGCCGCTCGGCGAGGTAGAGGTAGTTGCGGTCGAGCGTGTTCTTCGCGCCGTGCCGGCAGCCGAGCATGCACCCGCCGCAGAGGATGCACCCCGCCCGCGCCGGGCCTTCCCCGCCGAAGTACGGGTCCGGCGCCGGCTCGCCCGGGCGCCCGAAGTAGACGGCGACGTCGACCGGCTCGAACGCGTCGCGCAGCCCGAGGTCGTGGGCGACCTCGGCCATGACCTCGTCGGGGTACGTCCGGCCGGGGAAGCGCGTGGCGCCGAGCATCCGCCGGGCGGCGCCGTAGTGCGGCTCGAGCTCCGCGCGCCAGTCGGCCAGGTGCGCCCACGAGGGCGCGTCGAAGAACTCGTCGCCCGGGACGCAGAGCGTGTTCGCGTAGACGAGCGAGCCACCGCCCACGCCGACGCCGGAGAGCGCGGTGACGTGGCGCAGGAACGTCATCTGGAACGGGCCGCGCAGCCCCAGGCGCGGCCGCCAGAGCCAGCGGCGGAGCTGCCAGTTGCTGCGCGGGAAGTCCTCGGCCGCGAAGCGGCGCCCCTTCTCGAGGAGGAGGACGCGGTGGCCCTTCTCCACGAGGCGCAGCGCGCTCACGCTGCCGCCGAAGCCGGATCCGACGATGATGAAGTCGTGCATCTCGCTCGCCTGGCGGCTCGCGCACGCTGGCGCTGTCGTCGCGCCTGCGGCGCGACGCACGCTCGCTCCGCTCGCTGTAGTGGCGCTCCGCGCCACGCACGGTTCCCTGTCGCTCGCCGGCGGCTCGCGTACGCTCGCTGTAGCGGCGCCTTCGGCGCCGCGGTTCCGGCGCGCACGGACGGGGCAGGATTCAATATGGGGCGCGCGGGCCGGGCGCGCCGTCGGGAAAAGGTGGACCCGGCGGTGAACGGAAGACGGACACGGCGGCGCGGGCCGACGGTCCGGCCCGGCGCCTCCCCGCCCGGGCTGCCTCGGCGCCTGCTCCAGCGCCGGGACCGGAGCGCGGGAGCTTCAGGCCGTCGTCGCCCGGATGGCGGCCTCGATGCGGGGGAGGACGGCGTCGATCTCCGGGACGGAGCAGGCGCCGACGGAGAGGCGGAACCAGCCGCTGTCCTCCTCGACGCCGAAGGCCTGGAACGGCACGACCGCGAAGCCGGCCTCGCGCAGGAGGTAGGAGCGGACGTCCTCGTTGGTGACGAGCGTTCGGCCGTCGGGGGTGCGGCGGCCGTTCAGCGCGAAGCGGGCGCTGAGGTAGATGGCGCCGGCCGGGGCGGTCGCGTCGACGGGGAGCCCCTGGTCGCGGAGCCGGGTGAGGCCGTGGTAGAGCGCGTCGAGGCGCGCCTGGACGCCGCCCTTCATGTCGTGGTGGTACGCCTCGATCTCGTCGCGGGCGCGGAGGAAGGAGGCGGTGGCGGCCTGCTCGGGGCGCGGCGCCCAGGCGCCGACGTGGCCGTTGAAGTCGGACATGCGGGCGACGAGGTCGGCGGGGCCGAGGATCCAGCCGACGCGGAGCCCGGTGGCGGCGAACGCCTTGGAGATGCCGTCGACGAGGACGGTGTAGGGGGCGATCTCGGGGCGAAGCGAGATGGGGTTGACGTGGTGCGTCCCGCCGTACGTGAGCATCCAGTAGATCTGGTCGTAGAGGAAGAAGAGCGGCCGCTCGGAGGGGGAGCGGCGGGCGTTCTCCTCGAGGACGAGGTCGCAGATCGCGGCGAGGGTGTCGGCGTCGAAGGCGGTGCCCGTGGGGTTCAGCGGCGAGTTGAGGGAGAGCAGACGGGCGCCGCGGACGGCGCGCTCGAGCATGCGTCGCGTGGGGAGGAAGTTGGTCGACGCGTCGCAGGAGACGGGGATCGGGAGCGCGCCGACGAGCTGGCAGTAGTAGCCGTTGTTCCAGGACGGGACGCCGAAGACGACGCGGTCGCCGGGGTCGACGAGGACGCGGAACGCGGAGTAGATCGCGGGGCGCGCGCCGGCCATGATGAGGACGGACTCGAGCGGGTAGTCGAGGCCGAGCCACTCGCGGTAGAACGCGGCGACGCTCTCGCGGAGCGCCGGGAGCCCGTTGGACGGCGGGTAGTTCGTCTCGGCGGCGCGGAGCGCGTCCTGGATGCGGCGGCCGAGCCCGACCGGGATCGGGAACTCGGCGGGGCTGAAGTCGCCGACGGTCAGGTTGCAGATGCCCCGCCCCTCCGCGGCGAGGGCGCGGATCTCGCCGGCGACCTTGAGGATCGCCGAGCCGATCATCCCGTCGGCCATCTCGGAGACGCGGGAGCCGACCGGCCGGTCGTCCGCGGCCACGATGGGGGGAACGGGCGACGTCTTCGCGTGCGTGCTCACGAGCCTCCGGCTCCTCGGTCGAGTCCCACTCGGGCGGGCCGGGCGCCCGCCCCTCACGCCCGGGGTCATTCCCGGCGCGACGATTCTAACGTCCGGCGCGCGGCCCGGCCACGGGTGCCGCGCCGCGGCGCCGCGATCCCTTCGACCCATCCGGCGATCTTCGGGCCACGCCCCCGGCGCGAGCGAACGCCCCGTTCCCGCGGGGCGGCGGGGACGGGGCGTTCGCTGGTGCGGGGCTCGGGCCGGTCAGCCGCGGCTCTCGCCGGGGGGTCCGAGGCCACCGGCCTCCAGGCGCTCCGCGTAGTGCAGCGCCAGGAGCGGCGGCGCGAGGATGATGGTCATCGCCACGGCGCCGGCGCCGACGAGGAAGAGCCCCGGATCGGCGAGCGGGTCCTTCCAGCCGACGAGGTGGACGAGCCAGCCGAGGACGCCGGTGCCGGCGCCGACGAACGCCGCGGCGCTCACCACGACGATCGCCGCGATCAGCACGGCCCAACCATACGCGAACCACCGGAGAAGGATCGCGATCCGCTGCATATCGGCCTCCCCGTCCGACACCTGCCACGCGCTCCCTGCGACGACGGGCGAATCTTCCCGCCGCAATCATGAATGATATCGATGGCGCGGCGGGTTTCCAGGGGCTCGCTCGCGGTCCGGGCGCGGCGGCGTGGATGCGGGGGCGCGCCGGGAGCCGTCCCGGGGCCGCTACTCGAGCCCGGGCTCCCGGCCCGGCTCCTCGCCGTCGGCGGGGCCGTAGGCGCGCAGCGAGCGCACCACGAGCCCGATGCCGCCGGCGAGCAGGCCGAGGATGATCAGCGTGTCGAACAGCGTGGTGGAGCGGAAGAAGATCTGCAGGTGGAGCAGGATGCCGAGCACGATGACGAGGGCGCCGGCGCCGGAGAGGAGCCAGCCGAGCGCCGAGCGGCCGTTGTAGAAGAGCGTCCCGATCCCCGCGAGGAGCGGGAGCAGCGACACGCCGAAGGCGTTGTACCCGCCGAAGTACCAGTACCCGCTGGTGACGGTCACCTGCTGGAGGAACATGTAGCCGCCGCCGATGACCATCGCCGCGCCGAGCAGGAACGTGCCGATCCCGCCGGGGGTGCCGCCTGCGCCTCTCATCGCGTCCGCCTTCCGAGGGGAACCGGTTCCGCCGGCGCGGTGGGGCGGCGCGGGCGGGTGCTCGCGTACAATAGCTGCGCCGGCCGGGCCGGGACGCAAGAGTTGCGCGGCGGGCGCGGCCGCCGCAGGCTGTCGGCCGGCCGCGGCGCTCTCCCCGGAAGCAATCGGGAGCCCGCGCTCGCGCACGGATCGTGGGCCGGGCGTGGCGCGCTCCCGCACCCGGCTCCTTTCGGCCGACCGCCCGTGGGTCAGCGGTAGCAGTGCACGCGACGTCGGCGGTCGACGCGGACCCGGCGCCGGCGGAGCGGCCGGCGGCGCCGCACCTCCGCGTCCGGGGCGGTGCCGTCCACGAGCTCGGCGTCCTCGGGGGCGGCGGCCGGGTCGGGCCCGACCTCCCCTGGCGCCGGCGGCGTCAGCGGAGCGCGCCAGGCGGCGGCGAGGCGGCGCTGCTCCTCCGCCAGCTCGTGCCGGACGCGCTCGGCCGGGACCTGCCAGGCGAGCGAGAGCGCGCTGAACAGCGTGCTCGCGAGGCCGGTCGTCGCGGCGTCCGCCTCGCCGGCCGGCGGCACGAGGCAGCTCGGGCCCTCCGTCGACAGCGAGCGCTGGCGCGCGCGCTCGAGGCGCGCGGCCACGGCTCGCACGATCCGGCGCGCGGCGTAGCGCCGGCGGTGCAGGCGCCGCTCGGGCGCGGCGGGCCAGCCGGGGGCGGCCGCGTCGCCGTCGGCGGCGATGCTCTCGCCCAGCAGCCAGATGGCGGCGTACAGCTCGGCGAAGACCCGCAGGTCGATCTGCTGGACGGCCTCCGGCGGCAGCGAGTTCAGGTAGTCGATGAAGGCGGCGATACGCCGGGGACGAGCGAGGAGGAAGAGGACGATTTCCTGGGAGCCGCGACGTCGGTTGCATTCGACGCAGGCGGGAACGATGATCCGCGCGTCTTTTCGACGACCTCCTTTCGATCTCGGGATCACGTGCTCCCGTGTGAGGGGCCGCTCCGGCGTTGCCCCGGCCCCGCAGTAGGCACACCGGCCGGCCCGGATCCGATGCTCCAGCTCGCGACGCAAGAACGAGCAAGACGGGCTTCGTCGCACCTGTCCTCCCGCGCTATGGATCGGTGTATGCGAACCGCCACACCCGCACCCCCACCAATCGAGTCTAGAGTGGACCCGGCGCCGACCGGGCGTCAACCCTCTTCACGCGATCGTGGCCGCGGCGATGCGCGGCCGTGACCCCGGCGCCGCGGCGGGGCAACGCGAGAACAACGGCGCGGGTAGTAGGACTTCGGGGATGGCGCGGCCCGGACCGGCACCGGCGCGCCCGGCCGGAGAGGGCCGGGAAAATGCTGTGACCGGAAGCGAGATCGGGCGGAGACGTGAAGCGGGCAAAGCAACGGAAAGCGATGGCGTCGGGGAACGATACATCGGGGGCGCGGGCGGCGGGCCGGGCGGCGGAGGGAGCCGGAACCCGCGTGCAGCGGGAGCGAGCGGCGCCGGGCGCGGCGCCCCCGGACGGGCGGCCCCCGGATGCGGCGGCGGCGGAGCCCGCGGCGGCGGCGGAGCCCGGGCGGCTGCGCTTCATGCTGCGGGCGCTCGCGCACCGCAACTACCGGCTGTTCTTCACCGGCCAGGGGCTCTCGCTCATCGGCACGTGGATCACGCGCATCGCCACGAGCTGGCTGGTGTACCGGCTGACGCACTCGGCGGCGATGCTCGGCATCGTCGGCTTCGCGGGGCAGGTGCCGACGTTCCTGCTGGCGCCGTTCGCGGGCGTCTGGGTGGACCGGCTCGACCGCTACCGGGTGCTGCTGGTCACGCAGGTGCTGTCGATGCTTCAGTCGTTCGCGCTGGCGGCGCTGGTGCTCACCGGCGTGATCCAGATCTGGCACGTGCTCGCGCTGGGCGCGCTCCAGGGCGTCATCAACGCGTTCGACACGCCGGCGCGGCAGGCGTTCGTGATCGAGATGGTGGAGGACCCCGCGGACCTCTCGAACGCCATCGCGCTGAACTCGTCGATGGTGAACGGCGCGCGCCTGATCGGCCCGTCGGTGGCCGGCGTGCTGATCGCCGCGGCGGGCGAGGGGTGGTGCTTCTTCATCGACGGCGTCTCGTACCTCGCCGTCATCGGCTCGCTCCTGGCGATGCGGGTCGTGCCGCGCCTGCGGCCCGCGCGGGTCAAGCGGGTGCTCCAGGAGCTGGCGGAGGGCTTCCACTATGCGTTCGGCTTCACGCCGATCCGCGCGGTGCTCCTGCTCCTGGCGCTCGTCAGCCTGATGGGGATGCCGTACACCGTGCTCATGCCGGTCATCGCCGCGCAGACGCTGCACGGCGGGCCGAACACGCTGGGCTGGCTGATGTCGGCGACGGGCGTCGGCGCGCTCGCCGGCGCGTTCTACCTCGCCTCGCGCCGCTCCGTCCTCGGGCTCGGCCGCGTGATCGTGGCGGCGACGTCGCTCTTCGGCCTCTCCCTCATCGCGTTCGGCCTCTCGCGCACCCTCCCGCTCTCGCTGTTCCTGCTCCTCTTCGTCGGCGCCGGCTTCATGGTGCAGATGGCGTCCAGCAACACCATCCTCCAGACGATCGTGCGCGACGAGATGCGCGGGCGGGTCATGGCGTTCTACACCATGGCCTTCATGGGAAGCGCGCCGTTCGGCAGCCTGCTCGCCGGCGCGCTCGCCTCGCGCATCGGCGCGCCGGAGACCGTCATGCTCGGCGGCGCCGCCTGCCTCGTCGGCGCCGCCGCCTTCGCACGCAAGCTCCCCGACCTGCGCAAGGATGTCCACCCGATCTACGTCGAGCGCGGCATCCTCCCCGCCGTCGCCGCCGGCCTCGGCACGGCGACCGAGCTGCAGGAGGAAGCGGAGCGGTAGCATCCGCGGGCGGCCTCACCTGCATCACCGGCGTTTTCACCGCAGAGGCGCAGAGGGCGCAGAGAACGGCAACGGAAAGCGGGGCGGCGAAGCTTCGTCGGCGTTTGAACGGATTGTCATTCACAGGGAGCAGGGGAGCTGGGGAGACCCGCTGGGGGCGGCGCCGGGTCGTCGTGGCGGAAGCATCCATTTGGGGGTTGGACCGGTGAAAC
>DASTKT010000171.1:0-25714 GCA_035715725.1 Longimicrobiales bacterium
GGCGGGGCACGGCGGGGCACGGCGGGGCACGGCGGGGCACGGCGGGGCACGGCGGGGCACGGCGGGGCACGGCGGGGCACGGCGGGGCACGGCGAAGATCGGCGGGGCATGACCCGGATCGGCTGCGGGCGGCCCGGCGGGCCAGGGACGATGCAGGAGGGACCCTCGACGGTGAAGGAGAACGTTGCGGCTCGAATCTCCGGAGCAGGACCGTTCCGGGCACCGGCCGGCCGTGGCGGCTGACCGGCTGCTCGTGTTCGCGCGGCGTCCGGTGGCCGGGCGGGTGAAGACCCGTCTGACCCCGCCGCTGGCGCCGGACGACGCGGCGCAGCTCTACGAGGCGTGCCTGCACGACGTGGTGGCGACGGCGGCGCGGGAGCGGGCACGTATCGAGATCTGGTACGACGGCGGCGCCGAAGCGGAGGCGTACTTCGCCAGGGAGTTCCCGCTGCTGGCGCGTGCGCCGCAGGCGCCGGGCTCGCTGGGCGAGCGGCTGGAGGATGCGCTGGCGCGCAGCTTCGCGGACGGCGCCGAGCGCGTGGCGGTCGTGGGGAGCGACGCGCCGACGCTGCCGCTCAGCTCGATCGCGGCCGCGTTCGACGACCTGCACGAGGTCGACGCGGTGCTGGGCCCGGCGGCCGACGGCGGCTACTACCTGGTGGGCGTGCGCGCCGCGGGCTGGCCGCGCGCCGCCGCGCTCTTCCGGTCGATCCCCTGGTCCACGGACGAGGTGCTGCGCGCGAGCGGCGAGCGGGCCGCGGAGGCCGGGCTCGAGATCCGGCTGCTGCCGGGATGGTACGATCTCGACCGCGCGGAGGACCTCGTCCGGGCGAGAGAGGACGCGGACCCCGAGTCGCACCTCGGCCGCTGGCTCGCCGGCCCGGACGGCGCCCGCTACCTCGCCGGCGGATGAGCGCGACCGGGAGCGGCGCCCAGCGGCCGATCGTGCCGCCCGGGTTGGTGCTGTTCGTCGCCGTGGCGGCGATGAGCTGGGCCGGACCGCTGGTTCGGCTGGCGACGGCGCCCGCGCTGGTGATCTCGGCGTGGCGGCTGATCTTGTCCGTCGCGATCATCGCCGGCGTGCTGGCGGTGCGCGGCGGCGCCGGCGTCGTGCGGCTGAGCCGGCGGGAGTGGGGCCTCGCCGCCGCCTCCGGGCTCCTCCTCGCGCTGCACCTCTGGAGCTGGATCGCCTCGCTCGGTCTGACCAGCGTCGCGAGCTCCGTCGTGCTCGTGAACACGCATCCGATCCTGGTCGCTTCGCTGTCCGCGCTCGTGCTCCGGGAGCGGGCGTCCACGCTGCAGTGGGTCGGCATCGGCATCGCCGTGCTGGGCGCCGCCGTGATCGGCTGGGGCGACTTCCACCGCGGGGCCTCGCCGCTCCTCGGCGACGCGCTCGCGCTGGCCGGCGCCGTCTTCGTCTCCGGGTACTTCATCATCGGGCGGACGCTCCGCCAGCGGCTGGACCTCTGGGTCTACATCGGCGTCGTGTACGGCATCGCGGCCCTGACGCTGGCGCTTGGCGTGCTCGTCATGCCCGGGGCGCACCTGGTCGGCTGGCCGGCGCGGGACTGGCTCATCTTCCTCGCGCTCGCCGCCGGGCCGATGATGATCGGCCATACGGGCGTCAACTACGCGCTCCGCTTCGTTCCCGCGTACGTGGCGAACGTGACGCTGCTCGGCGAGCCGGTGGGCTCGGCACTGATCGCCTGGCTGCTGCCGCAGATCCGCGAGCGACCGCCGGTGCAGACGCTGGTGGGTGGCGCGCTCATCCTGGTCGGCATCGCGCTCGGCGTGAAGCGGCGGGGCGCCGCGCGGGCCGCGCGCCGGAAGCCGGGGCCGACGGCACAATCCCCGGCGGATCCCGCCGTGCCGAAACCGGTGGGGACCCGATGAGCGCGCTCGTGGAGGTCTGGCGCGGGCCGGTGGTCGAGTCGCGCCACCGCGTGAGCGTGGCGGTGTGCGACGCCGACGGGCGGCTGCGCGCGCGGGCCGGCGATCCGGAGCTCGTCGCCTTCGCCCGCTCCGCGCTGAAACCGGTCCAGGCGCTGGCGCTCGTGCGGGAGGGCGTGAGCGAGCGCTTCGAGCTGACGGGCCCGGAGCTCGCGCTCTGCTGCGGGTCCCACAGCGGTGAGCCGCGCCACGTCGAGGTCGCGCGCTCGCTGCTGCAGAAGGCGGGCGCCGGGGAGGAGGCGCTGGCGTGCGGGCCGCACCCGCCGATGGGCGCGGCGGCCGCCGAGGCGCTGCGGGAGCGCGGCCTCGAGCCGACGCGGATCCACAACAACTGCTCCGGGAAGCACGCCGGCATGCTCTGCCTGGCCCGCGTCCGCGGCTGGGCGCTCGCGGGCTACCACCGGCTCGAGCATCCCGTGCAGCAGCGCATGCTCGCGGAGGTCGCGTGGTGGACGGGGGTGCCGGTGGACGAGATCCAGACGGCGGTGGACGGGTGCGGCGTCGCCACGTTCGCGCTGCCGCTCTCCGCGCTCGCCGGCGCGTTCGCGCGGCTGGCCGCGGCGGCGCGCCGGGGCGAGCCGGACCCCGCGCTCGTCGTGCAAGCGATGATGCGCAACCCCGAGTACGTGGGCGGGACGGACCGCCTGTGCACGGAGCTCATGCGCGTGGCGGACGGTCGCATCTTCGCGAAGGTCGGCGCCGAGGGGGTCTACTGCGCCGGCGTGCCGGGCGCCGAGCTGGGGATCGCGCTCAAGGTCGAGGACGGCGCTACCCGAGCGGCCGAGCCGGCGCTGCTGGGCGTGCTGCGGGCGCTGAACGTCCTCTCGGACGAGGAGATGGCCGCGCTCGAGCGCTTCGCGGCGCCCGAGATCCGGAACACGCGCGACGAGGTCGTGGGCCAGATCCGCACGGAGGTGACGCTGGAGCCGGCGGATGGATGAGGCGACGCGGGCGCTCGTGACGCTGTCGGCGGCGCTCGCCGCCGGCGACCCCGCCGTCCTCGGGCCGGCGATGGACGCGGCCGCCCGCGCCGCGCCCGCCGAGGCGGTGGAGGAAGCGCTGCTGCAGAGCCACCTCTTCCTCGGCTACCCGACGGCGCTGCGCGCGCTCGGGCTCTGGCGCGAGCGCTCCGGGCGGCCGGCGTCGGCGGCGTCGACGGACGGGCCGGCGGACTGGCGCGCGCGCGGCGAGGCGGTGTGCGCCCAGGTCTACGGTGGGGCATACGAGCGGCTGCGGGAGAACGTCGCCCGGCTGCACCCGGACGTCGAGCGCTGGATGGTGGAGGACGGGTACGGCCGGGTCCTCGGCCGGCCCGGCCTCGACCTCCGCCGGCGGGAGCTGTGCATCGTGGCCATGCTCGCCGGCCTGGCCGCGCCGCAGCAGCTCCACTCGCACCTTCGTGGCGCGCTCAACGTCGGTGCGTCGCCGGAGGATGTCGCGGAGACGCTGGAGCTCGCCGGTGAGATGGCGCCGCCGGCGCGACGCGCGCAGGCGTGGCGGGTATGGGACGAGGTGCGGGAGCGCTGGGTCGAGAGGCGGGCCGGAGGCCAGGGGAGTCGCTAGATGTTCGTCGATTACGCGGTGATCAACGTGGTGGCGGGGACCGGCGGGTCCGGCGCCGAGGCGTGGCGGCGGGAGATGGGCGTGCCGCGCGGCGGCCCGGCCGGCGGCAGCGGCGGCCGGGGCGGCGACGTGCTGCTGCGCGCCGACGCGCAGCTCGCCACGCTCCTCGACTACCGCTACCAGCAGCACTACCGGGCCGAGCGCGGCGAGCACGGCCAGGGGAAGAACCGCACTGGCCGTGACGGCGCGGATCTGGTCCTGCGCGTGCCGCCCGGGACCGTGGTGCGCGACGCCGACACCGGCGAGCTCCTCGGCGAGCTGGTGGCCGACGGCGACGTGCTCGTCGCCGCGAAGGGTGGGCGTGGCGGGCGCGGCAACGCCGTCTTCGCCACGGCGACGCGGCAGGCGCCGACCTACTGGGAGCCGGGCGAAGAGGGCGAGGAGCGGCGGATCGCACTGGAGCTGAAGCTCATCGCCGACGTCGGGCTCGTGGGCAAGCCGAACGCCGGCAAGTCGACGCTGCTGGCCGCCGTCTCCGCGGCCCGACCGAAGATCGCGGACTACCCGTTCACGACGCTCACGCCGAACCTCGGCGTCGTCCAGCTCTCCGACCTGCGCACGTTCGTCATGGCGGACATCCCGGGGATCATCGAGGGCGCCCACGAGGGGAAGGGGCTCGGCCTCCGCTTCCTCCGCCACATCGAGCGGACCCGCACGCTGGCGTTCATGATCCCGGTGGACGCGGCGGACCCGCAGGTCGAATACGAGGCGCTGCGCGACGAGGTCCGTGCCTATTCGGCGGAGCTCGCCGAGAAGCCGCACTGCGTGGTCGTCACGAAGACCGACCTGCTCCCGCCGGGCGAGGCGCCGCCGGCACCCGAGGCCCCGGAGGCGTGGGGCGTCTACGCCATCTCGGCCGTGACGGGGCAGGGGATCCCGGAACTGCTCGAGGGGCTCTGGGGGCATGTCCGCGAGGTGATGGCCGAGGAGTCGGAGGAGCCGGAGCCGGAGGAGTGGCGGCCGTAGCCGGCGCGTAGCCGGGGTCGGCACCGCGCACGAAGTGATGCGGCGCGGGGGCCAGCCGGGTGGAGGCCGCGGGCGGCTCGTGGCCCGCACCGCCATGGCTGCGCCCGCGGAGGCGGTTATCCTCCGCGCCATGGCCTACCCCGACGCGGAACCGCCCGAGGACGAGCTCGTCGCGCTGCTGCACCTCCGGTTGCTGCCTGGGCTGTCGGACCGGCGCCTGCAGGAGCTGCTGGAGCAGCACGGCTCCGCCCGCGACGTGCTGCGGCTCCCGGCCCGCTCGCTCGGGGAGGAGGCGGCGTCCGCCCGCGACTGGATGCCGGTGCGGGAGCGGCTGCGCCGGGCGCGGGCGCTCATCGACGGCCTCGACCTCCGGCCGCTGGTGCTGGGCTACGCGGCGTACCCGCCCGCGCTCCTCGAGCTGCACGATCCGCCGTGCTTCGTGTTCGCGCGCGGCCGGCTCGAGCTGCTCGAGCGCCCGGCCGTGGCGATGGTCGGCGCGCGCCGACACACCGCGTACGGCGCCAGCGCGGCGGCCAGCCTGGCCCGCGGGCTCAGCGCGGCGGGCGTCGTCGTCGTGAGCGGGCTCGCTCGTGGCATCGACGCCGCGGCGCACGAGGCGGCGCTCGCCGGCGGCACGATCGGGGTGCTCGGCTGCGGGATCGACGTCGTCTACCCGAGGCAGAACGCGGCGCTGCAGGAGCGCATCGGCGCCGAAGGGCTGCTCCTGAGCGAGTTTCCGCTGGGCGCGCCGGCGCTCCCGCACCATTTCCCGCAGCGCAACCGCATCATCGCGGCGCTCTCCCGCGCGGTCGTGGTGGTGGAGGCGTCCCGGAAGAGCGGCTCGCTCATCACGGCGGAGCACGCCATGGACCTGAACCGCGACGTCTTCGCGGTCCCGGGGCCGATCGGCCGGGAGACGAGCGAGGGCACGAACCAGCTCCTCCAGGACGGCGCCGGGTTCGCCACGTCGGCGGAGGTGATCCTCGAGGCGCTGCGGTTGCCGCTCGCGTCGCCCGGCGGCGGAGGGCCGGCCGGCGAGAGCGGCCGGGCGCCGGCCGGGCTCGCCGCGGCCGCCGCCGCGATCCTCCCGCACCTGTGCTTCGAGCCGCTCCACGTGGACGAGCTGGCGCGGCTCGCCCGCGTCGAAGCTGCCGCCGCCGGCCCGGCGCTCCTCGAGCTGGAACTGGCCGGGCATGCGCGCCGCCTCCCGGGCGCGCGCTTCGTCCTCCCCTGAGCCGCGGCGCCGCAACGCAGCGACCCGCCGGGGGTAATACGCCTCGTGACACCCGCTTACCTCTATATCCACGTGCCGTTCTGCCTGCGGCGCTGCAGCTACTGCGATTTCGCCGTCACGGCGACGCGGGAGCCGCCGATCGACGCGTGGCTGGACGCGATCGACGCCGAGCTCACGCTCCTCGCGCGGGAGGAGGGGTGGGCGGCGCCGCTGGAGCTGCGCACCCTCTACATCGGCGGCGGCACGCCGTCGCTCCTGGGGCTCGGCGCCATGGAGCGGCTGCGCGCGCGGCTGGAGCGCCACGCCCGCTGGGACGATGCGGCGGTCGAGTGGACGGCGGAGGCGAACCCGGAGACGCTCACGCCCGCGTTGGCCGCGGACTGGCGCGCCGCCGGCGTGAACCGGATCTCGCTCGGCGCGCAGACGTTCCACGAGCCGACGCTGCGCTGGATGGGGCGGCTGCACGGTGCGGACGGACCGGCGCGGGCGGTGGCCGCGTGCCGGGAGTCGGGCATCGACAACGTCAGCCTGGACCTGATCTTCGGGCTGCCGGCGCGGCTCGGCCGGGACTGGGACGCCGACCTGGGGCGGGCCATCGCGCTCGAGCCGGCGCACGTTTCGCTCTACGGGCTCACGGCCGAGTCGGGAACGCCGCTCGGCCGCTGGGTGGCCGAGGGCCGCGAGCGGATGGTCGACGAGGACGCCTACGCCGCGGAGTACCTCCTGGCCGCGGAGCGGATGGGCGCCGCCGGCTTCGAGCACTACGAGGTCTCGAACTTCGCGCGCTCGGGCCGCCAGTCGGTCCACAACGGCGCGTACTGGACGGGCGCCGCCTATGTCGGGCTCGGGCCCGGCGCGCACTCGTTCCTGCCGCCGGAGCGGCGCTGGAACGAGCGCGACTGGATGGCGTACCGGCACGCACTCGAGGAGGGGCGCCTCCCGCGGGTGGGCGCGGAGCGGGTCGATGCGGACGCGGCGCGGCTCGAGTCGCTCTGGCTGGGGCTGCGCGCGTCGGCGGGCGTGCCGCTGGACCGGCTCGGCCGCGATCAGCTCCGCCTTGTGGACCGGTGGGTCGCCGAGGGATGGGCGCACACCGGCGACGACCGCCTGCGGCTGACCCGCCACGGCTGGCTCCTGCTCGATCGCCTCGCCGTGGAGCTCGACGAGCGGGCGGCTTGACGGGACCGCGGGGCCGGGGAAGATTCCAGGACCACTCAACGTATTCGAGGGAATGGGCGAAGCAGCGCTCTCCGAGCGGGAAGGCAAGATTCTCGAAGCGGTCATCCGCGCGTACGTGGAGACCGCAGAGCCCGCCGGCAGCCGCCACATCGCGCGCCGGTGCGGGCTGGGCGTGTCGCCGGCGACCGTGCGCAACACGATGGCGGACCTCGAGGAGAAGGGCTTCCTCTACCACCCGCACACGTCCGCCGGCCGCATCCCGACGGATCGCGCGTACCGCTTCTACGTCGACTCGATGATGCCGACGCCGCGGCTGACCGGTCCGGAGCAGCGGCGCCTGCGGCGGGAGCTGGGCGAGCCGGAGTCGGCCGGCCCGCTGGCGCGCCTGGTCCGGCAGACGGCGCAGGCGCTCGGGCTGCTGACCGGCGAGCTGGGGCTGGCGAGCGTGCCTCGCCTCGACGACGCCGTGCTCCAACGCCTGGAGCTGATCTCGCTCAGCACGGAAAAGGTGCTCGTGGTGCTGCACCTCGGCGGCGGCGTGGTCCGCACGGTCTACGTGGACGTGCGCACCTCGGTGCCGCCGGAGACGCTCGCCCCCGTGACCGCGATCCTGAACGAGCGGCTCACCGGCCGGACGCTGCGGGAGATCCGTCAGACGCTGCCGGATCGCTTGCGGGATTCGGCGCCGGCGAGCGACGCGAGCGCCGGGGAGCTGCTGAACGTCTTCTTGCAGTCGGCCGACGAGCTGTTCGAGATGCGGGAGATCACCGGGGACGCGGTGCACCTCGGCCGGACGAGCCTGCTCGCGGCGCAGCCGGAATTCGCCTCCGGGAGCCGGCTGAAGAGCCTCATCGAGCTGACGGAGAACCGGGATCTGCTCGCGGAGGTGCTCGCCGGGCGGGTGCACGCCTCCGTCCCGCTGTCGATCACGATCGGCGCGGAGCATCAGCTCCCGGAGCTGACGGCGTTCACGCTGGTGACCTCGGAGTACCGCGCCGGCAACCTGTCCGGCGTCCTCGGCGTGATCGGTCCGACCCGCATGCCGTACGCGCGCGTGACGGCCATCGTCGAGAGCGCGAGCGCGCTGCTCTCCAGCCTGCTGTCCGACGACGCGGCGACCCGCTAGACCATCGACACACGAGTGGACCGACCGTCCCGCGCGGCGCGAGGATTGCGCCGGCGATCCGGTTTGAAGAAGGGAACGCATGCGAGACTATTACGAGATCCTCGGCGTCGCGCGCGACGCGGACGGGGATGCCATCAAGAAGGCGTACCGCAAGCTCGCGCTCCAATACCACCCCGACCGGAACGGCGGCTCGCCGGAGGCCGAGGAGCGGTTCAAGGAGGCGACGGAGGCGTACGAGGTCCTGCGTGACGCCGACAAGCGCGCGGCGTACGACCGCTACGGTCACGCGGGCGTGAAGAGCGGGATGGGCGCGGGCGCCGGCTACGCCGGCTTCAACTTCTCGGACGCCCTCGAGATCTTCATGCGGGACTTCGGCGGCTTCGGCCTCGAGGACCTGTTCGGCGGCGGGGCCGGCCGGCGGGGCGGCCGCACGAACCGCCGCGGCGCCGACATCCGCGTCCGCCTGCCCATGACGCTGGAGGAGGTCGCGACGGGCGTGCACCGCACGCTCAAGCTGCAGGTGGCCGAGCGCTGCTCGGCGTGCGGCGGCAGCGGCGGCGAGAAGGGGACGGAGCCGGTGCGCTGCGCGACCTGCGGCGGCACGGGCGAGGTGCGGCGGGTGCAGCGCTCCTTCCTCGGCCAGATGGTCAGCGTGACGCCCTGCCCGACGTGCGGGGGCGAGGGCCAGCGCATCGAGAAGGCGTGCGCGGAGTGCGAGGGGCGCGGCGTGGAGATGGCCGAAAAGACCATCGAGGTCGACATCCCGGCCGGCGTCTCTTCGGGCGATTACGTGACGCTCCGCGGCGCCGGCAACGCAGGCCCGCGCGGCGGGCCGCCGGGCGACATCCTGGTCGTGGTCGAGGTCGAGGAGGATGCCCGCTTCGTGCGCGACGGCGCGGACCTGATCTACGACCTGCCGCTCACGTTCAGCCAGGCGGCGCTCGGCGCGGAGATCGAGGTTCCGACGGTGCAGGGCTCCGCCCGGCTCAAGGTGCCGGCCGGGATCCAGGCGGGCCGGCTGCTGCGCATGCGCGGCAAGGGGCTGCCGCACCTGCAGGGCGGGGGGCGCGGCGACATGATCGTCCGGGTCACGGTCTGGACGCCGACGGAGCTGACGCCGGAACAGGAGTCGCTGCTGCGGAAGCTCGCGGAGATCGAGACGCCCGCGCCCGTCCCCGGCGAGGAGACGAAGGAGCGGGGCTTCTGGAGCAAGGTGCGGGAGGCGTTCACTGCCTGACATGATTCCCGACCGCTGGTTCGTCCTGTCGGTACGATCCCCCTCGGAGGAGCTCAACGACGAGCTGGCCGAGGGGTTGATCGCTCTGGGGGGTGCCTCGGTCGAGGAGGAGCTCGACCTCCTCACGAGCTACTACCTTCCGCCCGAGGACCCGCAGGCCTTCGCCCGCGCGGCGCAGGAGTACCTGGAGCGCCTGCTCGACCTGCGGCTAGAGGTCGTCTGGCGGTGGGAGGAGCACACCGACTGGGCGGAGGCCTGGCGCCGCGGACTCAAGCCCCGCCGCGTCGGCCGCATCGTCGTCACGCCGAGCTGGGCGCAGCCGGAGCGCCTTGCGGACGACCTGGTGATCGTCGTCGACCCCGAGATGGCGTTCGGCACCGGCGAGCACGCCACCACGCGCGGCGCGCTGCGCCTGCTCCAGGAGGCGGTCCGCCCCGGCGACCGGGTGCTGGATGTCGGCACGGGAAGCGGCATCCTGTCGATCGCGGCGGCGATGCTCGGCGCGGGGCCGGTGCTCGCCGTCGAAGCCGACGCCGACGCCATCGGCAACGCGCGCGACAATCTCCGGCGGAACGGCGTGGACGAGCGGGTCACGCTGCTGCACGCGTTCGTCGACCGTCCCTTCCTCGAACGCCACGGCGCGGGCGCCTTCGACCTGATCCTCGGCAACATCCTGAGCGGCGTGCTCCGGCCGCTGCTGCCGGCGTTCCGCGAGGCGCTCGCGCCGGATGGCCGCCTGGTCGTCGGCGGGATCCTGGAGGAGGAGGCCGACGGGATGATGGAGGCGGCGGCGGCCGCGGGCTTCGAGCTGCGCACGGAGGACCTGGAGGACGAGTGGTGGGGCGCACTCTTCGTGCGCGCCGCTACAGTGCGCCCACGCGGGTGAGCGCGAGCAGCATCCCCTCCGAGGCCGAGGCGGAGTCGGCCAGCGCGGACGCGATGCCGGGGATCTCCGCGGCGGCGGCGGTCAGCTCCGCGAGCGTCGCGCCGACCTCGCGCGCCACGGAGCCGCCGCGGACCCGGGCCGCCTCGGCCGGCGCGATGACCGCGACCAACGTGGAAGACTCCCCGCCGGCCGCCCGGAGCACGTCCTCGTAGCGCGCCCGGTCCGCGGCCGACCAGCTCTCCGTGCCGAGCGCGGCCGAGGGCCGCTCCAGCACCAGGAACAGGTCGGGCCGCCGGCTCAGCCGCTCCCGGAGCTGGAGCGGCGTGCCGAGCTCGGGGCCGGTCTCGCCGGCCAGCGTGCGGTGCAGGTGGGACAGCGGGAGCAGCGGTTCGCCGGAGCCGGCCAGCACGGCCGCGGCACGGACCTCGATGTCCATCGGAGCGCCTCCGTCTTGCGGGTGGGGCGCGACGGTGTCATGCTTCGCGGGGCGCGGCCATAGCCCGATGAGATCGGCTCGGAAGGAGGGGTCCCGGTGACGAACGGAGCGTGCCTGTTCTGTCGGATCGTGGCGGGCGAGATCCCGGCCAAGGTGGTCCGTCAGGACGACGACACGGTCGCGTTCCGTGACGTCAACCCGCAGGCCCCGGTCCACGTCCTCGTCGTTCCGCGCCGCCACATTCCGTCGGTGAACGCACTCGCGGCCGACGACGCCGCGCTCGTCGGCAAGCTGTTCCTCGCCGCGCGGGAGATCGCCGGCGCCGAGGGCATCGCCGACTCCGGCTACCGCCTCGTCATGAACACGGGCCCCGACGCCGGCCAGTCCGTCGACCACATCCACCTCCACGTGCTCGGCGGCCGCCACGTCGGCTGGCCTCCCGGCTGAGCCGCCCGCCGGAATTCGACCCATGGCCCAGACGCTGAAAGAACGCCTGCGCGACGACCTGAACGATGCGCGTCGCTCGCGCGACAAGCTCCGCACGCTCGTTCTGACCACGACGATCTCGGACGTCCGGAACAAGGAGATCGACGTCGGCCACGAGCTCTCCGACGACGAGGTCGTGGGCGTGCTCACGACGGCGATCAAGCGCCGACGCGAGGCGGCCGAGCAGATGCGCGCCGGAGGGCGCACGGAGCTGGCGGAGAAGGAGGAGGCCGAGGCGACGATCCTGGCGGCCTATCTGCCGGCCGGCCTCTCCGAGGACGACGTGCGCGAGATGATCCGCGAGGCCATCGCGGGCGGGGCGTCGAGCATCGGGGCGGTGATGGGCCAGATCGCGCCGCGCATCAAGGGGCGCTTCGAGGGGCGGGAGGCCAACCGCCTGGCGCGCGAGGCGCTGGGCGGTTGATCCCGGATCAGTGGAAGAAGGGCACGACGAGCTTGTTGCCGGTGTGCGAGCCGTTCGTGCCGCCGGCCTTGTCGTGGCCGCCGAAGAGGGAGGCGACGAGCACGGCCGCCGCGGCGGCCCCGAGGCCGGCGACGGCGAGCGTCCGGCCGCGGCTCAAGCGCTGCATCTCGAGGCGTCGCACGTCGGAAGTCGCCAGCTCGAGACGGTCGTAGAGCGGCTGGGCGAGCGACGCCGGATGGTCGCGCGGGTAGAGGACGTCGAGGACCAGCGTGTCGGGCGTGGACGCGACGAAGCGCCCCGAGATGGCGGCGTCCGCGCGCCCCCGGCGCTCGGCGAGCCGAGCCGCGGCGTCCGGCGATAGCTCGGTGCGCACCGACGCGCCGGCCGGGACCTCGGCGGTGGGGACGACGGTGTAGGAGTAGCAGGCCGTGTTGGCGGCGAGCGTGGCCGCCGCGATCAGCGCACGAATCTTCGGCATCGAGATGCAGGGGCACCAGGGGGCGGGCGCGGCGCAGGCCGCACCCGCCCCTCGGCGCATCAGGGGATGTTCGGGTTCGAGTTGGCCTCGTCACGGCCGATCGGCACGCACAGCGCGCGGGCGCCGCTGCCGTCGGTCGGCACGAGGAAGTGCACGAGGCGCGGGTCCATGGGCCGCTTCGCCTCCATCCAGCGAGAGAGGTCCCAGAGGCGCCGCGCCTGCAGCCAGGTGGTGGCGCCGCGCTCACGCTCGAGCGTGATCCACGCCTCGTCCGCGTTGGCCGGCGCGGCGAGCGCCGCGAGGCCGTAGGCGGCGCGCGCCTGGTTGATGAACGTCATGGCGCCGGCGACGTTGCCCGAGCGGAGGGCCGCCTCCGCCTGGATCAGCCGCGCCTCCGTGCCCTGCACCACGGGCACCGAGGCGCTGCCGTCGTCGTACTTCTTCTGGCGCAGCACGACCGTGCCGTTCGGGCCGACGGCCGGCTTGCCGCTGCCGGCGTAGATCGTGTCCCAGGGCGTGCGCGGGTCGCCGTGGGCGTCGGCGAAGAGCGTGTTGGCGACCGTGTACTCGGCGCGGCTGTGGGTCTCGTACCAGAGGTCGTTCTGCGTGTCCGAGTGCGCGTCGGAGAAGGCGGCCGTGTAGACGAAGTTGGTCGGCACGAGCGCCGCCTCCTGCACCGCCTGGTCCCACTTGCCGAGCCAGGCCAGCACGGCCGCGCGGCCGCCGTGCGCGGCCGCCACGACGTCGTCGTCGCCGGACGCGGCCGCGATGCTGGCCGCGCGGGCGAAGAAGGTGTCTGCGCGCTCGAAGTGCACCGTGCGCGCCTGCGGCGCGCCGCCGTCGATCACGGCCTCGCACAGCAGCTCGCCCGAGGTGCGGTTGCCGATCCCTGCGTACAGGTTGGCGCGAGCGGCGTCGCTGCTGGAGCCGTAGTCGTCGCCGAGCAGGTCGCGCAGCTTCGCCGTCGCGTCCTCGGCCGTCCAGCGCGCCCGATGGACCGAGCCCCAGATTCCGTCGACGTCCTCGGGACGCAGGATGCCACGCGCGTAGAGCCCCTCGTTCGGGTAGCTGCCGCTGTGGCTCAGCTCGCCGGAGACGAGGGAGACGACCTCGAGCGAGGTGTTCATCATGCGCGACATGTTATAGTTCGCGCCCGCGACGATCGGCGGCACCGCCTGGGGCGTGTGCAGCGCGCTGTCGTTGATCGGACCCGGATTGGTCACGTCGAGCGAGCAGGCGGCGAGAGGGAGGAGCCCCAGCGCCAGCGCGGCCCTCCGGATCGTGCGCTTGGAATTCGTCATCATCTCCTCGGCGGATCAGAAGGTGACGCGCAGCGAAGCCATGAACGTGCGGTAGGGCGGGAAGTTGTAGTAGTCCCGCCGCCCGAGGATCGTCGTGCCGCCCGAGTTCGAGGCGTCCTCGACCTCGAGCACCTCGGGATCCGCGCCCGTGTAGTTCGTCCAGCGGAACAGGTTGCGGCCGGAGACCATGATGCTGGCCGCGCTCGCGCCCGGGACGAGCCGCGCCGGCAGGTTGTAGGAGAGCGAGACGTTGCGGACCTTGAAGAAGTCCGCGGGCTCGGTCCAGAACGCCTTGTCGGCGCCGGCGCGCGTCAGCGAACACTTGGCCCGCCAGAGGGCGGTGACGTCGTCGAGCGCGTGGGCGTCGCCCTTCTTGGCGGCGATCATCTTCTGCTGCACGGGGATGCAGGGTCCCCAGGTGCCGCGGAACTCCGCGTTCCAGGCGACGTCGTTCTCGAGGTGGCCGCCGAATGAGCCCTGCGTCTGCACCTCGAGCGTCAGCCGCTGAGCGAAGGTCATCGTGGTGCCGATGCCGAGGAGGCGGGTCGGGTAGATCGGCCCGAGCGGCTGGTTGCTCTCGAGGTCCGGGTTCGCGATGGCGTCGGGGTTCTTGACGCGGTTGCCGAAGTAGGTCGGAATCGGGTAGCCCTCGCGCACGTAGCTCTCGAAGCCCGTGTAGAGCTCCTGGCCGCCCAGGTCGACCGCCTTGCTGCGCAGGAGCGAGCCGTTTGCGCGCAGCCGCCAGTCGAAGCCGGGCGTGGTGATGAGCCCGAGGTTCAGCGCGAGCTCGACGCCGCTGTTGGCCAGCGTGCCGACGTTCTGGAGCTGCGAGTTGAGGAAGCCCTGCGAGGGCGGGAACGTTACGTCGACGAGGGCGTCGCTGGTGCGGGCGTTGTAGTACGTCGCCTCGACCCCGAGGCGGCCCTGGAAGAGACTGGCGTCGAAGCCGCCCTCGATCTCACGCGTGCGCTCCGGGCCGAGGTCGGGGTTGCCGATCTGGCTCGGCGTGAAGCCCGGGCTGCCGTTCCCGTCGGCGATGGGCGACCAGGTGCGCACGGCGTCGAAGGCGCCCGGCGCCTTGCCCGACTCACCGACGGCGAAGCGGAGCTTCATCGTCTCCCACCAGGACGGCCAGAACTTGGCGTCCGAGAGGATGTAGGCGGCGCTCAGCTTCGGGTACGGCTGCAGGCCGAAGTTCTCGCCGAAGGCGCTGTTGCCGTCGACGCGCAGCCCGGCGGTGATGAAGAGCCGGTCGCTCCAGCCGATCAGCTCCTGCAGGAAGAGCCCGGCGTTGATGATGCGCTGGCGCTGGTCGCCGTAGACCTCCTGCGTCGCGCCGGAGGAGAGCGTCGGCTCGCTCGGGCCGGCGAAGTGGGCGACGTCGGTCTCCGTCCAGCGGTGCCGGTCCTCGAAGAGCTGACCGCCCCAGGAGAAGGTCGAGGCCAGCTTCTGCCCCATGAACTTGTTGATGAGCGAGCCGGAGTAGTCGAGCGAGAGCTTCGTGTCGAGGCGCTGCTCCTCCCAGAGGAAGCCGTCGGCTTCCTGGCCCGAGCCGGTCCAGCCCCACGGAATGCCCGTGTCGTGCGTGTTCGAGTTGTAGTCCCAGCCGACGGTCAGCCGGTTGAGCAGCTTCTCGGACGGGGCGTAGCTGACCGTGAGGCCCGAGGTGTAGTGGTCGCCCTTGGAGAAGTTCTGCGCGTCGAAGACGTAGCCGTTGGTGACGCACGTCTGGTTGGCCGCCTCGGCCGCGTCGCACTCGTTCCCCTTGGTGCCGTCCATGTAGCTGGCCGGCCCGCGGGAAGCGTCGAGCATGATCCCCTCGGAGTTGTCGCCGTCACCGGCCCAGCGCGTGTGGCGCCGCGTGTAGGCGTTGTTGAAGGAGACCTGGACGCTCTGCATCGGGAAGAAGGAGAGGTTGGCGCGGAAGCCGCCGTCCTTGTTCCAGCTCGTCGGCAGCACGCCGTTCTCGCTTCCGTAGTTGCCCGAGACGGAATAGGTCACCTTCTCGGCGCCGCCGCGGACCGAGAGCGCGTAGCGCTGCACGGGCCCGTTGACGAGGTAGGTGCCGCTCGAGGGGCAGGTCGCGTCGACGTACGGGGTGAGCTGGCCGGTGGTCAGGTTCAGGTACTTCGTGGCCGCGGCGGTGCAGTCGTTGATGTGGTAGCCGCTCGCGTCTTCCTTCGGCCCGATGTGCCCCATGTTGTTGACGCCGGCGGAGATCTCGGCGTTCCAGATCGGCGCGCCGGCGGCGCCGTGCTTCGTGAAGATCTGGATCACGCCGCCGGACGCCTCGGTCCCGTAGAGCGTCGTGGCCGCGGCGCCCTTCACGATCTCGATGCGGTCGATGTCCTCGGGGGCGATGTCGTCGAGCGGGAGGTAGCCCTGCCGCCCGCCGTAGCCCGCCGGGATGAGCTGGTTGTAGATGCGGACGCCGTCGACGTAGATGACCGGGGTGTTGTCCTGGCTGATGCTGTTGATGCCGCGCAGCCGGATCGTTGCGCCGGCGCCGGGGTGACCGCCGTTCTCGAGGATCGTGAGCCCGGGCGCGCGCCCCTGCAGCGCGTCCTTCGGCGTGGCGACGGCGGAGTTCTGGATCGCCTGCGCGCCGATGGAGGAGATGCTGTTGCCCACCTCGCGCCGCCGCGACGCCGCCGCCGTGCCGGTCACGACGAGCTGGTCGAGGGCCACCGCCGTCTCGCCGAGCTGGAAGTCGAGCGTGGCCGTGGCGCCCGCCGCGACGTCGACGGACTTGTCGGCGCCGCTGTAGCCGAGCATCTGCACGCGCACGGTGGTGCGCCCGGCCGGCACGCCCGCGATCGTGTAGCGCCCCTGCGCGTCGGTGAGCGCGCCGATCCCTGTGCCCGGGACGAAGACCTGGGCGCCGGCGAGCGCCCGAAGGTCGCGCGCGGAGGTCACTCTGCCCTGAACCCGGCCGCTCCCCTGCTGCGCTGCGATCGGCAACGCCGCGACGCCCGATAGCACTGCGGCCAGCAGGCCGGGCAGGATCGTGGTGGGCCGAAGTTTCATCTGCTCCTCCTGCGTATATGGTGCGGAACGAGATGGGAAGGAGACGCCGAACGCGCTGGCGCCGCGAGATCGGCAGACCCGACCCCGGGCGGCCTGCGGGCCTCGGGACGGTTCGGCTGCGGTCCGATCGCGTGCGGCATTATGCTCGGGTCGGCGCCAATATTAGGGGCGGGGGGATACTTTCGGAAAGGTCCCGGCGTGGACGCCCCCGGGCGGGGGGTGGGAGCGGGGCGCCGCGGGGCTTACGTTACCGGCGTTCCGGCCGGCTCAAGTCGCGGCGCTGGGGGTAGCAGAGACACACCATGAACCGTCACGCACTCCAGGTCCTGCAGTACCCGGAAGCCCTCGACCTCGTCGCCGGGTTCGCGTCCTCGCCGCTCGGCGCCGAGGCGGTACGCGGGCTCACGCCCTCGGACTCGCGCGGCTGGATCGAGGCGGAGCTGCGGCGCGTGGACCAGATGCTCGGCTTCCTGCTGCGGGCGGACGACTTCGCCATCCCGGCGCTGCCGGACCTGCGGGGTGCGCTTCGGCGGCTCGGCGTGGAGGGCGCGGCGTGGGAGGGCGCGTGGCTGCGCGACGGCGCCGAGCTGCTCCGCTCGGCGCGCGAGACGCGCCGGGCGGTGCTCCAGCAGGCGGAGCATTTCCCGCTGCTGGCCGAGATCGCGGGGCGGCTCCTCAAGCTGGAGGACGAGGAGGCGTCGATCCGGCGGGCCATCGATGCGTCGGGCGAGGTGAAGGACGAGGCGTCGCGGGAGCTGAAGCGGCTGCGCTCCGAGATCCGGAGCGCACGCTCGAAGATCGTCGAGCAGCTCGAGCGCTACGTGGCCTCGCTCCCGGACCGCTTCCGCGTGCCGGACGCGTCGGTGAGCGTGCGCGAGGGGCGCTACGTGATCCCGGTCCGGCGGGAGGGGCGGGGCGAGGTCGGCGGGATCGTGCACGACGAGTCCGCCACCGGCGCGACGCTGTTCGTCGAGCCGCCGGTCGCGATCGAGCTGATGAACCGGCTGCGGGGGCTCGAGATCGCGGAGGCGCGCGAGGTCGCGCGGATCCTGCTGGAGCTGACGAACCTGCTGCGGCCGCACCGGACGGAGCTGGCGGAGACGCTGGGCGCGCTGATCGAGCTGGACTCGCTCTTCGCGCGCGGCCGCTACGCGCTGCAGTACAACGGCCACCGGCCGGAGATGCTGGCGGCGGGGACGGAGGAGTACCGGGTCTTCCGCGGGCTGCACCCGTTGCTGCTGGCCGGCGGAGGCGACGTCGTCCCGTTCGACCTCGAGATGGTCGAAGGGGAGCGGACGCTGCTCGTATCCGGCCCGAACACGGGTGGCAAGACGGTGCTGCTCAAGGGGATCGGCCTGCTCAGCGCGATGGCGCAGGCGGGGATCGTGCCGCCGGTGGGCGCGGGCACGAAGCTGCCGCTCTTCCGCGACGTCTACGCCGACATCGGCGACGAGCAGTCGATCGAGGCGAGCCTGTCCACGTTCTCGGCGCACCTGAAGAACCTGGGCGAGCTGCTGGAGGAGGCGGACCACGAGTCGCTCGTGCTGGTGGACGAGATGGGGAGCGGTACCGACCCGGCCGAGGGCGCGGCGCTGGCGCAGGCCATCCTGGTCGAGCTGACGCGGCGCGCGGCGCTGACGGTGGCCACGACGCACCTCGGGCAGCTCAAGGCGCTGGCGGGCGTGGAGTCGGGGGTGGTGAACGCGTCGCTGCAGTTCGACGCGCAGGAGCTGCGGCCGACGTACCGGCTGGTGAAGGGGATCCCGGGGCGGAGCTACGGCCTGGCGATCGCGCGGCGGCTCGGCTTCCCGGCGCCGCTGCTGGAGCGCGCGGACGCGTTCCTGCCGCAGGAGGAGCGGAGCGCGGCGCAGCTGCTGATGGAGCTGGAGCAGAAGGAGCGCGAGATGGGCGCGGCGCTGGCGGACGCGGAGGCGGCGCGCGCCGAGGCGTTCGCGCTGCGGCGCGAGATCGAGGAGCGCGAGCACGCGGTGCGGAAGCGGGAGCGGGAGGCGGAGGCGCGGGCCCGCCAGCAGGCGCGCGACCTGCTGCTCGCCGCGCGCGCGGAGGTGGACGCCGCGATCCGGGACGTGCGCGAGGCGGCGGCCGCGGCGGCGAACGTGTCGCAGGAGGAGCTGCAGGAGGCGGCGCGACAGGCCCGCCGGCGGGTGGAGGAGGCGGCGCGCCGGCAGGCGGAGAAGGCGCCGAGCGAGGCGCCTCGCCGCGCACGGAAGCCGGGCCGGCTGGAGGAAGGCGCGCGCGTGCGGATCGCGGCCACGGGCGCCACCGGCACGCTGCTCGAGTTGCGGGACGGGCGCGCGGTCGTGGAGACGAACGGGCTGCGCATCCAGGTCCCGGCGAGCGGGCTCGAGCCGCTCTCGGCGGGGGAGGCGGTCGTGGAGGCGGCGCGGCCGCGGCTCGGCGGCGGCGGCTGGTCCGCGCCGGAGGTGCACGCGCGGCCCGAGGTGGACCTGCGCGGCCTGCGCGCGGAGGAGGTGGCGAGCGCGCTGCACCCGGCGCTGGACGCGGCGATCCAGGCCGACCTGGCGAGCCTGCGCATCATCCATGGCAAGGGGACGGGCGCGCTGCGGGAGGTCGTGGGCGAGCTGCTGCGCGCGGACCCCCGGGTGCTGCGGGTCCGGCCCGGCGGCATCGGCGAGGGAGGGACCGGCGTGACCGTGGCGGAGCTCGCATGATCCCCGACTCGGTCGTGGACGAGGTCCGCGCCCGCGCCGACATCGTCGAGATCGTCGGCGAGCAGGTCCCCCTGAAACGGGCGGGGAAGGAGTTCCGCGCGCTCTGCCCGTTCCACACCGAGAAGACCCCTTCCTTCTACGTCGTCCCGGCCAAAGGCTTCTACAAGTGCTTCGGCTGCGGCGAGTCGGGCGACGTGTTCACGTTCCTGATGAAGCGCCAGGGGCTGGAGTTCCAGGACGCGGTGCGGGCGCTGGCGGCGCGCGTCGGCGTCGAGATCCCGGACGAGCGGGCGGGGCGGCGCGAGGAGGAGGCGCACAAGGCGGTGCGGGAGGCCGTCGCGTTCGCGGCGGACTTCTACCGGCGCACGCTCTGGGAGAGCGCGGCGGGCGAGCGGGCGCGGCGCTACCTGGCGGGGCGGGGGATCGAGCGCGAGGCGGCGGAGCGGTTCCAGCTCGGCGCGGCGCCGGACGAGTGGCGCGCGATCCGGGACGCGGCGCGCAAGCACGGCATCGCCGACGAGGTGCTGCTGGACGCGGGGCTGATCAAGCCGAGCGACCGGCCCGACGGGCCGTACGACCGCCTGCGCGACCGGCTCATCTTCCCGATCTGCGATGTCGGCGGCCGCGTCGTCGCCTTCGGCGGACGGGTGCTCGGCAAGGCGGCGGAGGGCGTGCCGAAGTACCTGAACTCGCCGGATACGCCGATCTACCAGAAGGGACACCTGCTCTACGGCCTGAACTGGGCGCGCGGCGCGATCCGGCGGGAGGCGGCGGCGCTGGTCGTCGAGGGATACATGGACTACGTTTCCCTCGCCGCGCGCGGGATCGAGAACGTCGTGGCCGGCCTCGGCACGGCCATGACCGGGGAGCAGGCCGCACTACTGGCGCGCTACAGCCGGACGGCCTACCTCCTCTACGACAGCGACCCGGCGGGGCTGCGGGCGACGTTCCGCACGGGCGACGCGCTGCTGCGGGCCGGGGTGCATCCGCTGGTCGTGACGCTGCCGGCGGGGGAGGACCCGGACTCGGTCGTGCGGGCGGGCGGAGCCCAGGCGCTGCGGCCGCTCCTGGAGGCGGCGGTGGACGTGCTGGAGCGGAAGGTCCAGATTCTCGGCGAGCACGGCTACCTCGAGGACGTGGACGGGCTGCGCCGCGCGCTGGACCGGCTGCTGCCGACGCTGCGGGCGGCGGCGGACCCGGCGCTGCGCGACATCTACGTGGCGCGGGTGGCCGAGCGCACGGGCGTGCGGCGGGAGACGCTGGAGGCGGAGCTGGCGCCGGGCGGCGGCGGCCGGACGCTGAAGCCGGCGCGGCGCGAGGCGCCGCCGGCCCCGGCCGGCCGGGGCAGCGCCCGCGAGGAGCAGTGGGCGGCGGAGCGGATGATGCTGACGCTGCTGCTGGCCGATCCGACCCGGCTCGCGGCGGCGGCGGCGGCCGTGAAGCCGGAGGAGTTCCGGGATCCGCTGCACCGGCAGCTCTTCGAGCTGCTGCTGCGGGACGGGGTCCCGACGGGCGACGAGGAGGTCGCCCACCTGTCACCGGAGGCCCGGGCGCGGCTGCTCGAGCTTCTGCGCGAGCGGCCCGCGGTCACGGACGGCGACCAGATGTTCGCCGACGTGGTCGCGAGCCTGCGGATCCCGGGGATTCTCCGGCGCATCGGGGCGGTCGACCGGCTGCTGAAGACGTCGCCGGAGAGCCGGCACGAGGAGCTGGCGCGGGAGCGGCTGCGGCTCCAGCGGGAGCTGGAGGAGCTCGGCGCGGCCTCGGCCAAGATCGGGAACAAGGCGAGCTCGTGGGGCCGGAAGTACCGGGACAGGGATGTCGGACCTTCAACCCAGATGAGCTAATGCAGGAAGTCCACAAGGCGTTGCTCGAGCTGCAGGAGATCGACGAGGAGATCTTCCGCGCGGAGACGGAGCTGGCGACGTTCGGGCCGCGGCTGGCCGAGCTGGAGGCGCCGGTCACAGGCCTGGAGCGGGAGGTCACGGCGCTACGCGAGCAGGTCGCCGCGATGCGGCAGGAGGCGCGGCGGCTCGAGCGCGCGGCGGAGCAGAAGCGGGACCGGCTGCGCCAGTTCGAGGAGCGGCTGCAGCGCGTGCGCAATCCGCGCGAGGAGGCGGCGGCGCGGACGGAGGTGGACCTCGTCCGGCGGGCCGTGGACGCGGACGAGGACGAGGCGCTCCAGCTCCTGGACCAGATCAAGCGCAACGAGCTCAAGCTGGACGAGCAGGAGAAGCACCTGCAGAAGACGCGCGACGAGGTGGAGCCGCGGCGCCAGGCGCTGCTGGCCGAGCGGGACGAGTCCGAGACGAACCTGGGCGCGCTGCGCGAGCGGCGCCACAACCAGGAGGTCCGGCTCGACCCGGCCGCCGCGAGGCTGTACGAGCGCGCCCGCTCGGGAAAGCGGCGGCGCGTGCTGGCCGAGCTGACCCGGGACGGCGCCTGCGGCGTGTGCTTCAACGTGCTGCCGATCCAGCAGCAGGCGGAGGTCCGCGCCGGCCGCACGCTGTTCCGCTGCGAGGCGTGCGGCACGATCCTCTACCCGTCGGACTAACCGGCCCGTGCCCTCCGGCTCCTCGGTCCTGGCGCTGCCGCCGCGGCGGTGGGTCCAGCGCGCGGCGGCGGGCGACGACGCCGCGGTCGCGGAGCTCGCCGCGGGATTGGGGCTGCCCGAGCCGCTCTGCCGCCTCCTCGTCCAGCGCGGCCACGCCGAGCCCGGCATCGCCAAGCGATTCCTCCGCCCGAAGCTCGAGAGCCTCCACGATCCCTTCCTCCTCACCGGAATGCACGCGGCGGTCGAGCGCGTCGGACGCGCCATCGACCGCGGCGAGCCGATCCTCGTCCACGGCGACTACGACGTGGACGGCGTGTGCGCCGCCGCGCTCTACACGCGCGTGCTGCGCCGCCTCGGCGCGCGCGCCGAGGCGTTCGTGCCGCACCGCCTCACGGACGGCTACGACCTCTCTCGCGCCGGCATCCGGCGCGCGGCGGAGCTCGGCGCCACGCTGATCCTGACCGGCGACTGCGGCATCGTCGCCCACGAGGCGGTGGCCCAGGCGGCCGCGGCGGGAATCGACGTCGTCGTCACGGACCACCACACGCCGGGGCCGGAGCTGCCGGCGGCGGTCGCGGTCGTGAACCCGAGCCGCGCGGACTGCGCGTACCCGGAGGCGACGTTGTGCGGCGCCGGCGTCGCGTTCAAGCTGTGCCAGGCGCTCGCCGCGCGGCACGGGCTGGCGGCGGAGGAGCTGTGGTACGAGCTCGACCTGGTCGCACTGGCCACGATCGCCGACCTGGTCCCGCTCACGGGCGAGAACCGCGTGCTGGCCCGCTACGGGCTGAAGGTGCTGCGCGAGACGCGCAACCCGGGGCTGAGGACGCTGCTCCGGACGGCCGGGCTGGACGGGCGGGAGGAGCTGGCGGCGGGGCACGTGAGCCACGTGCTCGGGCCGCGCATCAACGCCGCCGGGAGGATCGGCGAGGCGTTCGACGGCGTGCGGCTCCTCCTCGCGCGGGACGAGGCGGAGGCCGAGCCGCTGGCGCAGCGCATGGAGGCGGCGAACCGCGAGCGCCAGGCGGTGGACCAGCGCACGCTGGACGAGGCGCTGGGGCTGCTGGAGGCGGAGTACGACCCGGAGCGCGACTACGCCGTCGTGCTGGCGGGGGAGGGCTGGCATCCGGGGGTGATCGGCATCGTCGCCTCGCGGGTGGTCGAGCGGATCCACCGGCCGACCGTGCTGATCGCCGTCGGCGCGGGGCACGCCCGCGGCAGCGCGCGCTCGATCCGGGGCTTCCACCTCTACGACGCGCTGAGCGGCTGCGCGGAGCACCTGGAGCGGTTCGGCGGCCACCGGTACGCGGCGGGGCTGGACATCGAGCCCGCGCGCATCCCGGCGTTCCGCCAGGCGCTGAACGAGCGGGCGCGGGCCGCGCTCACGCCGGCGGACCTGGTCCCCGAGGTGGAGGTCGACCTGGAGCTGCGGCTGCGGGACGCCACGCACGAGCTGCACCGGTATCTCCGCCACTTCGGCCCGTTCGGCACCGGCAACCCGGCGCCGGTCTTCGCGGCGCGGGGCGTCGTGCTCGCGGGGCGGCCGCGCATCGCGGGGAGGGACCACGTCAAGCTGCGACTCCTCCAGGACGGCGCGCAGCTCGAGGCGATCGGCTTCCGCATGGCGGACCGGCTCCCCGCGCTGGAGGCGGCCCGGGCACTCGACGT
Source organism: Longimicrobiales bacterium (assembly GCA_035715725.1). GTDB lineage: Bacteria > Gemmatimonadota > Gemmatimonadetes > Longimicrobiales > RSA9 > JADGGV01. The sequence goes on from DASTKT010000171.1 coordinate 23,266, forward strand.
CGCGTTCCAGCTCCAGGAGAACCGCTGGAACGGGCGGGTCGAGCTGCAGGCGCGGCTCGTGGACGTGCGGCCGGCGGAATGAGGATCGTGGCCGGCCGATGGCGCGGGCACCCGATCCAGGCGCCACCGGGGCGCGGGACGCGCCCGACGACCGACCGCGTGCGGGAGGCGTGGATGAGCGCCATGCAGCCGTACCTGCCCGATGCCCGGGTGCTCGACCTGTTCGCGGGCTCCGGCGCGCTCGGGCTGGAGGCGCTCTCCCGCGGGGCGGCCTCCGCGACGTTCGTGGAGCGGGCGGGCGGCGCGCTGCGGGCGCTGCGCGCCAACATCGAGAAGCTCGGCGCCGAGGAGGTCGAGGTCGTGCGCGGCGATGCGCTCGCGTACGCGCGCGCGCTGGGCCCCCATGCGTTCGACCTGGCGGTGGCCGACCCGCCCTACGACGAGCCGTACGCGGCCGCGCTGGTCGAGCTGTTCGGCCGCACGCCCTTCGCCGGCTGGCTCTGGGTCGAGCACCGCGCGAAGGACGCGCTGCCGGCGCTGCCGGGCGCGCGCACCCGCCGCTACGGCGACACCGCACTCACCTCCATCCCGGCTCCCGAATGAGCGAAGACCGCCGCCGCGTCGCGATCTATCCAGGCTCCTTCGACCCGATCACGCGCGGGCACGAGGACATCGTCCGCCGGGCGCTGGCGTTCGCCGACCGCGTGATCGTGGCCGTGGCGCACACGGCCACGCAGCGCAAGCACGGACTCTTCACCGTGCCCGAGCGCGTCGAGATGATCCGCGAGACGTTCGCCGACGAGCCGCGCGTCGAGGTCGCGGACTTCACCGGGCTGCTGGTCGAGTTCGCGAAGGCACGGGACGCGCACCTGATCATCCGGGGGCTGCGCGCCGTCTCCGACTTCGAGTACGAGTTCCAGATGGCGCTCATGAACAACAAGCTCTGGGAGCCGATCGAGACGGTCTTCCTCGTGCCGGACGTGCAGTACTCCTTCCTCTCCGCGTCGCTGGTGCGGGAGATCGCATCCCTCGGAGGCGACGTCGGCGACCTCGTGACGCCGGCCGTGCGCGAGCGGCTCTACCGGAAGGTGAAACGGCCGTGACCTTCATCGACGGGCTCCGGGAGCGGGCGCACCGGCGCCCGCGGCGCGTGGTGCTCCCGGAGGCCACGGACGCGCGGATCGTGCAGGCGGCGGCCTCGCTGCAGCGGCTCGAGCTGGCCGAGCCGGTGCTGCTGGGGCCGGTGGACAAGACCCGCTCGGCGCTCGACGCCGCCGGCGGCCGGAGCGACGACGCGCAGGTCCTCGATCCGTTCCACGACGCGCGCCGCGGGTCGCTCGCGCGCACGCTCCTCGAGCGCCGCCGCGCACGCGGAATGACCGAGGCCGACGCCATCGAGCGGATCCAGGACCCGCTCGTCTTCGGCGCCATGCTCGTGGCCACGGGCGAGGCGGACGCCGGCGTCGCCGGGGCGGTGCGGACCACGGCGGACGTGCTGCGCGCGGGCCTCTGGTGCCTCGGCACGGCTCCCGGCATCCGCACCGTCTCATCCGCGTTCTACATGGTCGTGCGCCCGTTCTGCGAGGGGGGCGCCGAGGTCCTGACGTTCACGGACGGCGCCGTGGTGCCGGATCCGACCGCCGAGCAGCTCGCCGACATCGCGCTCGCCGCCGCCGATGCGCGCCGCCGCATCGTCGGCGACGAGCCCCGCATCGCGTTCCTCTCCTACTCGACGAAGGGGAGCGCGGACGGCGCCGGCGTGCGCAAGGTGCGCGAGGCGCTGGCGCTCTTCCAGCAGAAGGCACCCGACATCGCCGCCGACGGCGAGCTGCAGGCCGACGCCGCGCTGATCGCCGGCGTGGCCGCGCGGAAGGCGCCCGGCTCGCCCGTCGCCGGGCGAGCCAACATCCTCGTCTTCCCCGACCTGGACGCCGGCAACATCGGGTACAAGCTGGTGCAGCGGCTGGCCGGCGCCGAGGCGATCGGCCCGATCCTGCAGGGGCTCGCGCATCCGTGGAACGATCTTTCGCGCGGCGCGACGCCGGAGGATATCGTGAACGTGGCGTGCGTGGCGGCCCTCGCGGCGCCGTAGTCGCGGCGCTCCGCGCCGCGCACGCCGTCTGCGCGGCTGTCGCTCGCCTGCGGCTCGCGCACGCTCGCGTTGCTCGCTGTCGCGGCCTTCGGCCGCGCACGTTGCACTGTCGCTCGCCTGGCGGCGAGCGCACGCTCGCTGCGCTCGCTGTCGCGGCCTGCGGCCGCGAGAACGGCCACACCTTCGGGTGTGTCAGCGTTCGGGTTTTCGGGCGGGAGCGGGGTGGCCGAGGTGGACGGCGGGAGAACGGATCGGGTACGGGTACGGGCAGGGGTACGGGTACGAATGCCGGAGCACGAAGGGCGGCGGCGCGGCCCGGCCGCGTGAAGGTGCCGGGAGCCCCGCAACAGCGCGTGA
>DASTKT010000172.1:0-24564 GCA_035715725.1 Longimicrobiales bacterium
CGGCCGACGGGCGGATCTCGGTACGCGGCGCGGCGTACAATCGAGCGGGGTCGGGGGAGCGGCGGGCGCTCGCCGGCCGCCGCCGTCCGGGCGGGGAGCCGGGCCGGTGGCGCGGTGCGGCGCAGCGGTCCCGCGTCGCCCGGCGCGGGCCGAGCGTCGCGAGCGTGCCGGACTGGCGGGGAGCGCGTGACATCCATGCGATTGCGCCGTCATAAGCAGCGGTCAGATGCGTGGCGACTATGAGCGCGGCGCCGGGCGCGCGGCTGGAGCGCGCGGAGGCGCGGATGGAGCGCGCGGAGGCGCGGACGGCGAGGAGGGGGACGCGCGGCAGGAATGCGGGGCGGTGGGTCGCAGGAGGAAAACGGAAATATCGCCCGATGACGGCACGGGGGCCGCGAAAATGCTGGCCATTCCGTGCCGAAATTATTGTGGTTCAGCGCGGATCGAGCGGGGAACCGCCGTGTGCAGCTTCCCTTGCGATGGCATACCAAACCTCGTAGTTATACCCGCCCTCGCGCCGGGGTGCGGACGGCGGCCGATGGTCGCCGGAATGCTTTCTCGTGGTTTTGTGCGGATAGGGCGGGCGCGGAGGGCCGAGCGGGGCCGCGCAGGAGGTCGGTCACCGAGGGGGTTCGGAGGTCCCGGGGAATCGGGGAGCGTCGATGAGCTCTGAGTCGCTCGAGCGGAAAGCAGTGGTCTGATGAGGATTTCGATTGCCACGGCCGGACTCATAGTCGCACTGTCGACGGCGGTGTGGCCGGGAGTGGCGTGGGCGCAGTCGCAGGGTCGGCCAAAGAGCTCTACACAGTCGCCGGATACCGCGGAGGCGCGGAAGCTGATCGAGCAAAAGCTCGGCCGGGGGGTGTCACAGGCGGAGATCCTGGAGCGTCTGCGGCAGTCGGGGATGTCGCGGGGCGAGATCCGGGCGCGGCTGCAGCAGCTCGGGTACGACGCCGGGCTGGCGGACCGGTACTTCGATGTGATCGAGAGCGGCGGGGAGCCGCCGGCGGGGGAGGCGTCGGACCAGTTCCTGGATGCGCTGGGGAAGATCGGCGTGGCGGTGCGCGGGGGGCGCGTACCCGGGATGCGGCGGGGGCTGGAGCGGGACTCGCTGTCGGCGGCGGACTCGCTCGCGCTGGCGGCGGCGGAAGCCGACTCGCTGCTGGCGGATTCGCTGGCGGCGGACAGCGTGGCGCACCGGGGGCCGAAGGAGCTGGAGGTATTTGGGCGCTCGTTGTTCCGGCGGGCGACGAACCAGTTCGCGGCGGTGGTGAACGGGCCCGTGGACCCGGACTACCGGTTGGGCCCGGGGGACGAGCTGGCGCTGATCCTGACGGGCGACGTGCAGGACGCGTACTCGCTGCAGGTGACGCGGGATGGGTACGTGGTGATCCCCGACGTGGGGGAGATCCTGGTGAATGGGCTGACGATGGGTCAGCTCGAGGACGTGCTGTACCGGCGGCTGGGCCGGGTCTATTCGGGAGTGCGGCGTGGCCCGGAGGCGACGACGCACTTTCAAGTGTCGGTCGGGCAGGTGCGGACGAACCAGGTCTACCTGATCGGGGAGGTCGTGCGGCCGGGCGCGTACCAGGTGAGCGCATTGTCGACGGTGTTCAACGCGCTCTACGTGGCCGGGGGGCCGAACGCGCAGGGGAGCTTCCGGCGCATCGAGGTGCGGCGGGGCGGGAAGGTGGTGCGGAACGTGGACCTGTACCGTTACCTGCTGCACGGCGACAACCAGGACGACATCCGGCTCGAGCAGGGCGACATCGTGTTCGTGCCGGTGGCGGAGCGGCTGGTGCGGATGCAGGGGGCGGTGCGGCGGCCGGCGATCTTCGAGCTGACCGCGGGGGAGACGCTGGGGGACGCGCTCGCGTATGCCGGGGGGCTGCAGGCGGAGGCGGTGGCCCGGCGCGTGCAGATCGACCGGATCCTCCCGCCGGGGGAGCGCCGCAACGGCGTGGACCGGGTCCTCGTGGACGTGGATGTCCGGGACCTGGCGAAGGCGGGAGAGGGGGGAGTGCAGTTGCGGGACGGCGATCTCGTTCAGGTTTTCGCGGTTTCGGAGGAGCGCCGGCACCGGGTGGTGGTGACGGGGCAGGTGCGGCAGCCCGGGGTCTACGAGTGGAACCAGGGGACGACGCTCTGGGATCTGGTCGACCGGGCGCAGGGCCTGGACGAGCGGGCGTACACGCCGCGCGCGCACATCTTCCGGCTGAATCCCGACGACGGGAGTCGGCGGCTCATCCGTACGGAGCTGCTGGCGGACTCGACGGGTCGACCCGTCCGCGACGTCGTTCTCTCCGACCGGGACTCGGTGGTGATCTTCAGCCGGGAGCGACTGAAGAACCCCGAGTTCGTCACCATCGACGGCTTCATCAAGCGACCGGGCACATACCCGCTGGCCGAGGGGATGACGTTGGAGGACGTCATCCTGGCGGCCGGCGGCTTCATCCGGGGCGCGTCCATCTCCGAGGCGGAGGTCGCGCGGTTCCCGGTATCGGGCGCGCGCACGGACACGACGGCGATCGTGATGCACGTGCCGCTCGAGGCGTCGTCGTCGTCGGGAGGGACCGACGGCGGCGAAGCGGCGCGGACGAAGTCCTCGCCAGCGGTCGAGGTCGCGAGGAGCCGGATGCCGTCGTGGACGCCGCGGGCGGACGAATTCACGCTGCAGCACGGGGACCGGATCTTCGTGCGCAAGGCGCCGGGGTACGCGCTGGCGCGGCAGGTGAGGGTGACGGGCGAGGTGATGATCCCGGGCACCTACGTGCTGACGAGCCGGCAGGAGCGGTTGACGGACGTCGTGGAGCGGGCCGGTGGGCTGACCCGGGAGGGGTACGCGGCGGGCTTCCAGCTACTCCGGCGGGGGAGCGTGGTGCCGACCGATCTGGAGCGGGCGCTGAAGGATTCGAAGAGTCGGTTCAACGTGGTGCTGGAGCCCGACGACAGCCTGCACGTGCCGCCGTACGACCCGACGGTGCTGGTGACGGGCGCGGTCGCGTTCCAGTCGCGCGTGCTGTACCGGCCGGGGAAGGGGCTGGACTACTACATCCAGCAGGCGGGCGGGTATGCGGACCGGGCGGACAAGCGGCGAGTCAGCGTGGCGTACCAGGACGGCGAGCGGGCGGCGATCGACCGCTTCCTGCTGTTCTCGAGGACGCCGAGCATGCGGCCGGGGAGCACGATCTTCGTGCCGACGGTGCCGGCGTCGAAGGCGGTGGGCTTCAACTGGGACTCGTTCCTGACGCGAACGCTCACGTTGCTGAGTACGTCGGCGACGCTGCTGATCGCCGTACGACAGTTGAAGTAGGCGGGCCGGAGGGCGCGGGGCCGCGGGCGGAAGTTTCGCGGGACAAGCAGGGTTTCGTGGGCTTAGTCAGGGGTGCCCTGTAACTGACGGGGCCAACGTGTGTCCGGGAACCGAGCGACGCCAATGTCTTCTGTCATGACGTCGGAGGGGGCGCTCCCGCGGCGGATGGCTCGGGCGGGGCCGTACGTGGAGCGGCGCTGGTATGCGTGCTACACGCGGGCGCGGCACGAGAAGCAGGTAGATTCGCTGCTGCAGCGGCGGGGGATCGAGAGCTACCTACCCCTGGTGCCGCAGGTGCGGGCGTGGAAGGACCGGAAGAAGGTGGTGGAGTGGCCGCTGTTCCCGAGCTACGTGTTCGGGTGCTTCACGCTGCGGGAGGTACACGCGGTACTGACGACGCCGGGGGTGAGCACGATCGTGCGGACGAACGGGATCCCGGCGCCGATCCCGGAGCCGGAGCTGGAGAACGTGCGGCGGTTCGTGGGCGCGGTGGCGGAGGCGGGGGTGGAGCCGGAGCTGCGGCCGTTGTTGCGGGAAGGAGAGTGGGTGCGGGTGAAGGACGGCCCGTTCCGGGGGGTGGAGGGGCAGGTGGTCGAATGCCGTGGCCGGCGCCGGGTGCTGGTCGGACTGGGCGCGATCGGGCAGGGGCTGGAGTTCGACATCGATACGATGCGCCTGATGGTGATCGCTCCCCCGGCGTGGGCGCAGGCACGGACGACTCGAGTGGGCGGCTGCACCGACCTGTGAACCAGGAGCGGACTTGGGCGCACTGAGCGGCTTTGGCATCGACATCTATTCGGACGGCGCGAACGTCCAGGACATGGTCTCGGCCTACCGGTCCCGCGAGGTGGACGGGTTCACGACGAACCCGACGCTGATGGCGAAGGCGGGGGTGCCGGACTATCGGGCCTTCGCCCGGGACGTGCTGGAAACGATCCGGGACCTGCCCGTCTGCTTCGAGGTGTTCGAGGACGGCTTCGAGGCGATGGGGCGGCAGGCGCGGGAGATCGCGAGCTGGGGCGAGAACGTGTTCGTGAAGGTCCCGATCACGAACACGCGGGGCGAATCGTCGGTGCCGCTGATCCGGGAGCTGACGGCGGAAGGGCTCCGGCTCAACGTGACGGCGGTGCTCGCGCCGTCGCAGGGGCGGGCGGTGATCGACGCGGTGAACCCGGACGTTCCGGCGATCCTGTCGATCTTCGCGGGGCGAATCGCGGACACGGGTCGCGACCCGATGCCGCTGATGCGGGAAGCAGTGGAGCTGGCGAAGCGGCGGCCGCTGCTGAAGGTGCTGTGGGCGAGCCCGCGGGAAGTGCTGAACATCTACCAGGCCGAGGCGTGCGGCTGCCACATCATCGCGGTGACGCCGGACCTGCGGGCCAAGCTGCACCTGCGGGGGAAGGACCTGGAGGCGTTCTCCCGCGAGACGGTGCAGATGTTCTACGACGACGCCGCGCGGGCGGGGTACACGCTCTGATGCGTTCCGGGCGCCGCGACGCGGTGTTGATCACCGGCGTGGCAGGCTTCATCGGGAGCAACCTGGCCGACCGGCTGGTGGCGGAAGGCTACCGCGTGGTCGGCGTGGACGACCTGTCCCAGGGCGTCCTGGAGCAGGTCCCCTCCACGGTGGAGTTCCACCGGCTGGACGTCCGCTCCGCCGCGCTGTATCCGCTCCTCGAGACGGTGGACGTCGTCTTCCACCTGGCCGCGAAGAACTGCATTTCCGACTGCCAGACGGACCCGGTCGCGACCGCGAGCATCAACGTGGTCGGGACGGCGAACGTACTGGAAGCGGCGCGCCGGGCGGGGACGCGCAAGGTGGTGTACGCGGAGTCGTCGGCGCTCTACGAAGGCTCCGCGGTGCTGCCGACGCCGGAGCACGAGGCGGCGCCGGAGAGCTTCTACGCGGTGAGCAAGCAGGCCGCCCGGTACTTCGCCGAGGCGTACGCACGCCATCACGGGATGAACCTGACGGCGCTGCGCTACTTCTGCGTGTACGGCCCCCGGCAGGACTACCGCCGGACGATCCCCCCGGTGATGAGCGCCTTCATTCTGCACCTGCTGCGCGGCGTCCGCCCGACGATCTACGGGACGGGCGAGAAGCGCCGCGATTTCGTGTACGTGGACGATGTGAACGACTTCCACGTCCAGTGTCTGCGGGATGCGCGCACGGACGGCCGGGTGTTCAACCTGGGGAGCGGCGAGAGCCGGTCGGTGCGGGAGATCTTCGAGGCGGTGCGGCGGCTGCTCGGCGTGGACGTGGAGCCGGCGTACGCGGGCGACCTGCCGGGCGAGGCGCGCGAGACGCGAGCGGACATCTCGGCGGCGCGGGCCCTGGGGTGGTCGCCGCGGGTAGGGCTGGAGGATGGTCTCCGGCGCACGATCGACCACATTCGGCGGCACGTGCTCGGGGCGGAGGCGACGGCGTGGACATCGGCGTGATGGTGCTGGCGGCGGGGAAGGGGTCGCGGCTGGAGCCGATGTCCGGGGCGCTGCCGAAGCCGCTGATGCCGCTGGGCGGACGGAGCCTGCTCGAGTGGAACCTGGTGTGGGTGGCGGCGTCCGGGGTGCGGCGCGTGTGGATCAACGTGCACCATCGGGGCGAGGCGATCGAGGCGGCGTTGGGCTCGGGAGTGGGGCTCGGAGTCGAGATCCGCTACTCGCGGGAGCCGGAGCTGCTGGGGACGGCCGGGGGGTGGCGGGCGGTGGCGGGAGAGCACCGGGGCTCCTGGCTGGTGCTGTACGGCGACAATGCGATGCGGTTCGACCTGCATCGCTTCCTGGCGGCGCACCGTGCCGGCGGTGCGGCGGCGACGATCGCGCTGTTCGATCCGTCGCGGCACGCGAACACGGGGGCGGCGGGCGGGCGGGCGGCGCTGGCGCCGGACGGGCGCGTCTCGCGCTTCGTGGAGGATGCGCCCTCCGGGGACGGGTTGGAGCTGGTGAACGCCGGGGCGTACGCGCTGGAGCCGCAGGTCGCCGAGGAGATCGGTCCGGGGTTCGCGGATTTCGGGCGCGACGTGCTGCCGGCGCTGGCGGCGCGCGGACGGGTGCGGGGGCACGTGCTGGAGGCCGGCGGCTTCTGCCTGGGGGTGGACACGCCGGAGCGCTTCGCGGTGGCGGAGCGGCTGCTCTCGCGGGCGGAGGTGGTGCCGTGATCATCACGCGGACGCCGTTCCGGGTCACGCTGGGCGGAGGGGGGACGGACCTGCCGTCGTACTACCGGAGCCACGGCGGGTTCATCTTCGCGATGGGGATCGACAAGTACATGTACATCATGGTCAATCCCCCGATCGTGGACAGCAAGATCCGGCTGCACTACAGCCGGAGCGAGACGGTGGACCACGTGGACGAGCTGCAGCACGAGCTGGCGCGGGAGGCGCTGCGCTTCCACGGGATCCGGCAGAAGATCGAGATCTCGTCGATGGCCGACCTGCCGGACGGGACGGGACTGGGCTCGTCGGGCGCCTACCTGGTGGGGCTGCTCACGGCGCTGCACCACTACCGGCGCGACTACGTGCCGCTGGGCACGCTGGCGGAGGAGGCCTGCCACATCGAGCTGGACGTGCTGAAGAAGGGTGTGGGGAAGCAGGACCAGTACATGGCGGTGTTCGGCGGGCTGACGGTGCTGGAGATCGAACGGGACGGCACGGTGACGCCGCGGGTGATCGAGCTGCCGGCGGGCTCGACGGAAGCGTTCGTCGCCAACACGCAGCTGTACTACACGGGGGTACGGCGCAGCGCGGTGGAGATCCTGAGCGAGCAGAACGGGAAGCTGGCGGGGGAGGCTCCCGGGCGGCGGCAGGCGGAGGACTCGATGCATCAGATCAAGGAGCTGGGGCATCGGATCCTGGAGGCGATCGAACGCGAGAACTTCGACGACTGGGGGCTGCTGCTGCACGAGCACTGGTGCCAGAAGCGGCGCCTGTCGGGGAAGATCTCGAGCCTGGAGCTGGATGCGCTGTACCAGCACGTGCGGGAGGAGTTCGGCGTGCTGGGCGGCAAGATCGCGGGGGCGGGGGGCGGCGGATTCCTGATGCTGTACGCGCCGGGCGAGCACAAGCGGCTCGAGGCGTTCATGCGGACGCAGGGGATGGCACGGCTGCACTACAAGGTGGAGCACGAGGGGTCGAAGGTGATCGCGAACCTGGCGAGCGCGCCGGCGATGCGCGGCGCGCCGGTGCCGGTGCGGGCGTAGCGGGTGGCGGAGCTGGACGCGGCGGCGCTGCCTCGCCCGTCGCTGGAGGGGCAGGTGGTGCTGGTGACCGGAGGGAGCCTCGGCATCGGGCGGGCGTGCGCGGCGGAGGCGCTGGACGCGGGAGCGCGGGTGATGATCGCGGCGCGCGGCGAGTCCGCGCTCGCCGAGGCGGCGGCGGCGCTCGGGGCGGGGCGAGAGGCGCGGGTGGGGGCAGCGGTGGCGGACGTGGCCGAGCCGGCGGCGGTGGACGCCCTCGTCGCCTCGGTGGTGGAGCGGTTCGGGCGGCTGGACGGCCTCGTCCACGCCGCGGCGGTGCCGGGCCCGATCGGGCCGGCGACGGAGGTCGATCCCGCGGAGTGGCTGGAGGCGGTGCGCATCGACCTTTTCGGCAGCTTCCTCGTGGCGCGGGCGGCCGCCCGCGCGATGCGCCGGACCGGCGGCGGCCGGATCGTGCTCTTCTCGGGCGGCGGCGCGACGTTCCCCCTGGAAAACTACACGGCGTACGGCTGCGCGAAGGCGGCGGTCGTGCGGCTGGCGGAGACGCTGGCGGCCGAGCTGGCGCCGCACGGGATCGCGGTGAACAGCCTGGCGCCAGGGTTCGTGGCGACGCGCATCCACGATGCGACGCTGGCGGCGGGCGCGCGTGCGGGGGAGAACCTGCGGCGTGTGCGGGAGGAGCTGGCGAGCGGCGGCGTGCCGGCGGCGCTGGGCGCCCAGGCGGCCGTGTTCCTGCTCTCGGATGCGGCGGAGGGGATCACGGGGAAGCTGGTGGCGGCGCCGTGGGACGCGTGGTGGGCGTGGCCGGAGCGGCTGGCGGAGCTGAGTGGGAGCGAGCTGTTCACGCTGCGGCGGATCGTGCCGCGGGACCGGGGGCAGGACTGGCAGTGAGCGCGCCGCTGGGGGTCGCGGTGGTGGGGTGCGGGCTGATCGGGCGGCGGCGGGCGGAATGCGCGGCGGCGCGGCCGGACTGCCGGCTGGTCGTGGTCGCGGACGCGGAGCGGGCGCGGGCGGAGGTGATCGCGGCGGAGCTGGGCGCGGCGGTGGCGGAAGAGTGGCGGGAGGCGGTGGCCTGGCCTGGGGTGGAGGCGGTGGCGGTGTGCACGCCGAACGGGCTGCTGGCGGAGATCGGGATCACGGCGCTCGAGGCCGGGCGGCACGTGCTACTGGAGAAGCCGATGGGGCGCAACCGTGAGGAGGCGGAGGCGCTGGCGGCGGCGGCGCGGGCGAGTGGCCGGGTGCTGAAGGTGGGGTTCAATCACCGGTACCACCCGGGAGTGCGGCGGGCGCGCGAGATCGTGGCGAGCGGCGGGATCGGGCGGGTGGTGAACCTGCGGGCCCGCTACGGGCACGGCGCGCGGCCGGGGTGCGAGGCGGAGTGGCGGGCGGATCCCCAGCTGGCGGGCGGCGGCGAGCTGACGGACCAGGGCGTGCACCTGGCGGACCTGTTCCACTGGTTCGCGGGGCCGGCGCGTGAGGCGTTCGGCATGGTGCAGACGGCGGTCTGGCGCATCGCGCCGCTGGAGGACAACGGCTACGGGCTCTTCCGCTTCGAGGGCGGCGCCGTCGGTCAGCTCCACGCCACCATGACGCAGTGGAAGAACCTGTTCTCGCTCGAGGTGACGGGCGAGACCGGCGCAGTGGTGGTGGAGGGGCTCGGCGGCAGCTACGGGACGGAACGGCTGGTCCATGTCCAGCGCCGGATGGAGGGTGGCGTCCCGGAGGTCCGGGAAGAGACGTTCCCGGGCCCGGACGGCTCGTGGGCCGCGGAGTGGGACGACTTCGTCGGGGGCGTGGTGGAGGGGCGGCCGATGCTCGGGGGGGTGGAGGACGGGCTCGTCGCCATGCGGATGATCGATGCGCTGTACCGCTCGGCGCGCGAGCGAGCGATGGTGGCGGTGTAGCGCGATGCCGGGGACTCGTGGCGACGGGGCTCGGGCGGTGTTCCTCGATCGGGACGGCGTGCTGAACGCCGTGGTGCTGCGGGACGGGCGGCCCGCCTCACCACGGACGCCGGACGAGCTCGTGGTCGAGGCGGGCGCCGCGGCGGCGGTGCGGCGGCTGCGCGAGTGCGGGTATCTGGTGTTCGCGGTGACGAATCAGCCGGACGTGGCCCGGGGGCTTCTGACCGAGGCGGCGCTGGCGGAGCTGATGTCGCGGGTGGAGGCGGAGATTCCGCTGGACGACTGGCGGAGCTGCATCCACGACGACGTGGACGGGTGCGAGTGCCGCAAGCCGAGGCCGGGGATGGTGCAGGGGCTGGCGCGGGTGTGGGGTGTCGACCTGGCGGCGTCGTACCTGGTGGGGGACTCGTGGAAGGACATGGAGGCGGGGCGCGCGGCGGGGTGCCGGACGATCCTTCTGCGTCGTGACTACAACTCCGAGGCGAGGGGAGGTCAGGAGGTGGGGACGCTCGACGAGGCGGTCGACATCATCCTGGCGGCGGACCGGCCGACGCACGCCCTCCGTTTCCTGGCGGAGAGCCGGTGGATCCTGGAGCGGCTGGACCCCGCGGCGATCGAGGCGATGGCCGCGGCTCTGGCGGAGCTGCGGGAGCGGGGCGGCCGTCTGTTCTTCCTGGGCGTGGGTGGCGGAGCCGGGCACGCCTCGCACGCGGTGAACGACTTCCGCAAGATCGCGGGGATCGAATCGTACGCGGCGACGGACAACGTCGCGGAGCTGACGGCGCGGGCGAACGACGAGGGGTGGGAGAGCACGTTCGTCGAGTACCTGCGCGGGAGCCGGCTGCGGCGCGAGGACGGCGTGTTCGTGTTCTCGGTGGGCGGGGGGAGCCTGGAGCGGGGGATCAGCACGAACCTGGTCCGGGCGGTGGCATACGCGGCCGAGGTCGGCGCGTCGGTGTTCGGCGTGGTGGGGCGGGACGGCGGCTTCACCGCGCGGGTGGCCCGGCACTGCATCGTCGTGCCGACGGCGAACCCGGAGACGGTGACGCCGCACACGGAGACGTTCCAGGCGCTGGTCTGGCACCTGCTCGTGTCCCACCCGAAGCTGCAGCGCGGCGCGATGAAGTGGGAGTCGGTGGAGGCGGCGCGGTGAGGTCGGCGCAAGCGGCGGCGGCGCGGGCGCCGCGGATCGTCGCGGAGGCGTATCCACTGCCGGAGGTCGTACGGCAGATCTGCGCGGACGAGGACTGGGAGGCGCACCTTCCGTTGCGCGCGCGGACGGCGGGGTGGCGGGTCCAGCAGGCGGTGAAGCGGGGTGTCGACATCGTGGCCTCGGCGGCGGGGCTGCTGGTCCTCGCGCCGGTGCTGCTGGCGATCGCGGCGCTGGTGTGGGCCTCCTCTCCGGGGCCGATGCTCTACGAGTGGCGGGTGCTCGGGCGGCGCGGCCGGCCGTTCATCGGCCACAAATTCCGGACGATGGTGGCGGACGCGGACGCGCTCAAGCGCACGATCCAGCACCGCAACGAGATGACGGGCCCGGCGTTCAAGATGCGCGACGACCCTCGGGTCACGCGCATCGGTCGCATCCTGCGCAAGTACAGCCTGGACGAGCTGCCGCAGCTGTGGAGCGTGCTGAAGGGGGACATGAGCCTGGTGGGTCCGCGGCCGCCGTCGGCGGAGGAGTTCGTGCACTTCGCGCCGTGGCAGCGCGGGAAGCTCGCGGTGACGCCGGGGATCACATGCCTCTGGCAGGTGAGCGGGCGCTCGGACATCCGGGACTTCGACGAGTGGATGCGGCTGGACCGGCGGTACGTGCAGGAGTGGACGCTGTGGCTCGACGCCCGGATTCTGGCGCGGACGCTCCCGGCGGTGATCCGGGGTGACGGCGCCTACTGAGCCGGCGACGCGGAGTCGGGACGACCCCGTGGCCGCCGACCGCGTGAGCGCGCGTACCGAGCCGGCGGCGCGGAGCGGCGCGCGGGGGACGCGGCGCCGGGTGGCGGGCTCGCCGGTGGATGCGGTCTCGCTGGAGGCGGCGGTCGCGTTCGTGGCTGCGGCGCTGGCGCGGCGGACGGCGTGCCGGATCGTGGTCACGAACGCGAACAAGGCGTGGCTGGCCGCGCGGGATGCACGGCTGCGGGAGATCCTGGAAGGCGCGGACCTGGTCGTCGCGGAGTGGGCGACGTCGTGGGCGGCGCGCACGCTGGGCGTGGCGGGCGTGGAGCACGTCGGCGGGATCACGCTGATGGTGCGCCTGCTGGCCGAGGCGGAGCGGAGCGGCTGGTCGTGCTACTTCCTGGGCGCGGCGCCCGGCGTGGCGGAGACGCTGGTGGCGCGGCTGCGGCGCGAGCGGCCGGCGCTGCGGATCGCCGGATGGCACCACGGCTACCTGGACGAGGCGAGCCGAGCCACGGTTGTGGCCGAGCTCGTGGCGAAGCGCCCGGACCTGCTGTTCGTGGCGATGGGGAGTCCGCTGCAGGAGTACTTCCTGGCCGGGTTGCCGGCCTCGGCGGCAGGCGCCGGGCTGGGGGTGGGTGGGAGCTTCGACGTGCTGGCCGGGCTGAAGCGGGACGCGCCGGCGTGGGCCCGCGGGCGGGGGCTGGAGTGGCTGTACCGGCTCTCGCAGGACCCGCGGCGCCTGTGGCGCCGGTACCTGGTCACGAACACGTGGTTCGTCGCGCGGGTGGTCCGGGAGCGGCTGGCGAGGCGCCGGGCGGCGCCGCTCGCCGGCGCCGAGGGCGGAGGAGCGGCGCGCTGAGCGCCACGGCGACGGCGGGCGGGAACCCGCCCGCGACCGGCGGCGAGGCGCTCCGGGCCGCGCTCTCGCTCGAGGAATGGATCCGCGCCCGCGAATACCGCGGCTACGATCCGCACGACCTGCTGGCGAGCCCGCTCGTGCGGGCGCTCACGCTGGGGAACCGGTGGCTGGCGGTGGCGTGGACGCAGCTCGGGAAGCGGTCTCCGCTCCAGCTCCGGCCGTTGCTCGGCGTCCCGCGGACGGAGAACCCGAAGACGCTGGCGTTGTGCCTGGCGGCGGAGCTGCGGCTGGCCGCGGCGACGGGCGAGCGGGCGCCGCGGGAGCGGGCGGCCGCGCTGGTGCGGCGGCTCGCGGCGGCGCGCGGCGCGGATGGCGGCTGGGGCTACCCGTTCCCGTGGGCGAACCGGTCGTTCCTGGCGCCGGCGGGGACCGGGTCGGCGGTGGTGAGCGCGTTCGTCGGCCACGCGCTGCTCGACGCGGCGGAGCGGCTCGACCCGGAGGGGGCGGCGGGCCCGGCGGCGACGGAGCGGCTCATCCCGGGCGAGGCGGCTGCGCTCGCGGCGGCTGCCGGGGACTTCGTGCGGGCGCGGCTGCGGCGGGTGGCGGGGCCGGAAGGGACGTTCGCGTTCAGCTACACGCCGCTGGACACACGCGTCGTGCACAACGCGAGCGTGCTGGCGGCCTCGCTGCTGGCGCGGCTGGCGGCCCGGGGAGAGGCGCCGGACGCGGCGGCGGCGGCGCTGGCGGCGGCGCGTTTCACGGCGGCGGCACAGGCGGCGGACGGGTCGTGGCGCTACGGCGCGGCGGGGCGGGACGGCTGGGTGGACAGCTTCCACACGGGCTACACGCTGATCGCGCTGCGGGAGATCGGCCTCCGGCTCGGCACGGCGGAGCTGGAGCCGGCGGTGCGACGCGGGCTGGAGTACTGGCATCGGACGTTCCTCGGCGGGCCGGCGGTCCGCTTCCATCCCGGATCCGACTATCCGATCGACATGCACGCGGTGGCGCAGGCGATCCTGACGCTGCTGGCGTTCCAGGCGGAGCTGCCGGACGCGACCCGGGCGGCGACGCGGCTCGCGCGGTGGAGCGTGCGCGAGATGCGGGCGGGGTCGGGGCACTACTACTACCTGAAAGGTCGCGCGGTGACGAACCGTTTACCGTACATGCGGTGGGTGCAGGCGTGGGTGCTGCGCGCGCTCTCCGAGCTGGCCGTGGTGGAGGCGGGAGCGCCGGCGGTGGGGGCCGGGGCGTGAGGCAGCTCGCGCAGGACCTGGGCTCCGGCGAGCTGCGGCTCGTGGAGGTGCCGGCGCCGGTGGTGCGGCCGAAAGGCGTGCTGGTCCGGACGCGCGCGTCGGTGATCAGCATCGGGACCGAGCGGACGAAGCTCGAGTTCGGCAAGAAGTCGCTGCTGGGGAAGGCGCGCGAGCGTCCGGACCAGGTGATGAAGGTGCTGGACACGGCGCGCAAGGAAGGGCTCGGCAGCGCGTACCGGAAGGTGCGGAGCCGGTTGTCGGGGCTCTCGCCGATGGGGTACAGCTGTGCCGGGGTGGTGGAGGCAGTCGGCGAAGGGGTGGAGGGGGTGCGGGTGGGCGACGCGGTGGCGTGCGCCGGGGCGGGGTACGCGAACCACGCGGAGCGGGTCTGGGCGCCGAAGAACCTGGTCGTGCCGGTGCCGGCCGGCGTCCCGTTCGAGGCGGCGGCGTTCACCACGCTCGGCGCGATCGCGCTGCACGGCGTGCGGCAGGCGGACGTGCGGCTGGGCGAGACGGTGGCGGTGGTGGGGCTCGGCATCCTCGGGCAGCTTACGGTGCAGCTGCTGCGGGCGGCGGGCGCGCGCGTCGTCGCCATCGACGTGGACGCGGGGCGCGTGGACCTCGCGGGGCGGCACGGCGCGCGGGCGTTCCGCCGGAGCGAGGACGTGGCGGGGCAGGTCCGGGCGCTGACGGCGGGCATTGGCGCGGACGCGGCGATCATCACGGCGGCGACCTCGAGCGACGATCCGGTCCAGCTCGCCGGCGCGCTGGCGCGCGACCGCGGCCGGGTGGTGGTGGTCGGCGCGGTGCCGACGCGGCCGTCGCGCAACGAGTGGTACCTGAAGGAGCTGGAGCTGCGGCTGTCGCGCTCGTACGGGCCGGGGCGCTACGACCCGGACTACGAGGAGAAGGGGCACGACTACCCGATCGGCTACGTGCGCTGGACGGAGCGGCGGAACATGGAGGAGTTCCTCCGCCTCCTGCAGAGCGGCGCCGTGGTGCTGGACGAGCTGATCACGCACCGGTTCCCGTTCGCCGAGGCGGAGCGCGCCTACGCGGCGCTGTCCGGCGAGTCCGGGCGGAGCGCGCTCGGGGTGGTGCTGGAGTACCCGGCGGAAGCGACGCCGGAGCCGCGCCGGATCGTGCTGGCGCCGCCGCGGGTGGCGGGGACCGGCCGGGCGCGGGTCCGTGTCGGCCTGATCGGGGCGGGGAGCTTCGCGACCGGGACGCTGGTCCCGGCGCTGTCGCGACTCGGCGCGGAGCTGCGGGCGATCGCGACGGCCGGTGGGCTGAGCGCGCGGAGCGCGGGCGAGCGCCACGGCTTCGCGTACCTGGCGGCCTCGGCGGAGGAGGTGCTCGCGGACCCCGAGATCGACGCGGTCCTGATCGCGACGCGGCATGCCGACCACGCGGCGCTGGCCACGGCGGCGCTGCGGGCGGGGAAGGCGACGTTCGTGGAGAAGCCGCTGGCGCTGGACGAGGCCTCGCTCGACGAGGTGCTGGCGGCGGCCGCGGCTTCGGCTGCGCCGCTGATGGTCGGGTTCAACCGCCGGTTCGCGCCGGCGACGCGGTTCGTGCGGGAGCGGCTCGCGGGGCGCGCGGGGCCGCGGATGGTGCACATCCGCGTCAACGCGGGCTACATCCCGCCCGAGTCGTGGGTGCACGACCCGGAATCGGGGGGCGGCCGGCTGATCGGCGAAGGGTGCCACTTCATCGACCTGGCGACGTTCCTGGCGGGAGAGGCGCCGGTGGCGGTGTCGGCGGCGGCGTCGCCGGGGATGGATGGCTCGCTCGAGCGGGCGGACAACGTGGTCGTGACGGTCCGGTACGCCGGGGGGTCGCTGGCCACGGTGCTGTACACGTCGAGCGGTCATGCGCGCGCGGGGAAGGAGCGGGTGGAGGTCTTCGCCGGCGGCGCGACAGCGGTGATCGACGACTTCCGGCGCGCGGAGGTCTGGGGCGCGCGGGCCGAGCGGTGGAAGGGGAACCAGGACAAAGGGCACGCGGCGGAGCTGGAGCGCTTCCTGGCGGCGGTCCGGGACGGGGGCACATGGCCGATCCCGCTCGCGGAGCTGGCGGCGTCGTCCCGCGCGACCCTTCGGGCGGCGCAGGCGCTGGCCACCGGGGCATGGCGAGAGACCTGAGCTTCCTGACGCCGCCGGTGCTGGCGGAGCGCCGCATCGCGCCCGGCGCCTTCGAGTGGCACTTCGCGGAGAAGTACCGGCGCCCGGTGCGCAAGGCGCTGTTCTTCGCGTGGCGGGAGGGGCTCGGCGCCGCGCTCCGGAAATCGCGCTCGAAGGCGGTGGAGCGGGCGATCGAGCGGGGCCAGGCGCTCGTCGTGGCGGAGGTCGAGGTCGCGGGCGAACGCCGGGTAGGGGTGACCCGGTCGCTGGGCGGGGCGACGCGGTTCGACCCGCGGCTGCTGTTCCGGGCGCGCGACGGCGACACCTCGCCGGCCCGGGTGGTGCTGACGGCGGACGCGCTGCGGCTGCTCGAGGCGTACCTGCCGGTGCCGGCCTGTCCGCTGGCGGAGGCGCTCGCGGCGGCGATCACGGCGGCGAACCCGGGGCTCGAGGCGGGGCTCGAGGCGGGGGCCGCGGCGGACGGCGTCGGGGAGCGGCGGGCGGTGGATGGTCGCGGGGCGGTGGGCGGGGTGAGCCGGGCGAGTGGCGCGGCGGCGGCGGGGACCGCCCTGGCAGCGGGCACCGCCCTGGCAGCGAGCACCGCTCTGGCGCCGGGCGGGGCCGCACCCTCGGCCGGCGCCTCGGCCGCGGGCGACGCCCGGGCTCCGGGTGGACGCCCGGGCCGCCGGCCGGGCGTCTACTTCCTGGGGTTCGGCGGCTACATCCGCGAGCAGGTGCTGCCGCACTTCCGGGGCGGCGTGGTGGCGGCGCTGGACCACAAGGCCGCGCTGATCCGCGCGGCGGCCGCGCCGCCGTTCCCGGTGCACGACGAGCTGCCGGAGATCCTGGAGGCGATCGCGCAGGACCCGCGGCCGCTGGTGATCGTGGCCGCCTACCACTCGGAGCACGCGCGGCTGGCGCGCGTCGTCCTGGAGGCGAACCCCGCTGCGGCGATCGTGGTGGAGAAGCCGGCGGCGCTGACGGCGGCGGAGGGCGCCGAGCTGGCGGCGCTGCGGCGGGGCGGCGCCTGGATCGACGCCGGCTACAACCGGCGGCACGCGCCGATGACGGCGTCGCTGGCGCGCGCGTTCCGCGACGTGCCCCGGCCGTGGGTGCTCACGGCGACGGTCAAGGAGCTGAAGCTGCCCGGGAGCCACTGGTACCTCTGGCCCAACCAGGGCACGCGGCTGAGCGGCAACACCTGCCACTGGCTGGACCTGGCGCGCCACCTGTTCGCCGTGGCGCCGTGCGAGGTGTCGGCGGTGGGGACGGAAGCGAGCGTCGTCGTCTCGGTGGCGTTCGAGGACGGATCGGTCGCGGCCATCACGGCGAGCGAATACGGCGACGACCTGCGCGGCGTGACGGAGCGGATCGAGCTGCGGGGCGGCGGGGTGGCGGGCGTGGTGGACGACTTCCATGCGCTCGTGATCTCGCGTGACGGCCGGACGCGGCGGACGCGGCGGCGCCGGCGCGACAAGGGGCACGCGGCGATGTACCGCGAGGTGCGGCGTCGCTGGCTGGCGGGTGAGGCGCCGGCGTACCCCGCGGAGGACCTCGAGGTGGTCGCCTGGATGACGGAAACGGCGGTGGCGGCGCTGCCGCGGGGCACGGCCGTCGGCGGAGCGCCGGGCGGGTCCTCGCGGGATGCGAGGGCCGGGGCGTCCGGGATCCCGGGATCGCCGGCGTCCGCGGCATCCGCGGGATCCGTGGCCTCCTCGGCATCCGTGACGCCCGCGGCGCGCGCGGTCGCGGCCGGAGGCGGGCGATGAGCCGCGTCGCGGTGCGGGGTTCCTTGCTCGCGCGGAACACGCTGCTCAACCTGGCGGGGCAGGGGCTGCCGCTGGTGGCAGCCGTGTGGACGCTGCCGCGGATCGCGGAGGGGCTGGGCGCGGCGCGCCTCGGGATCCTGTCGATCGCGTGGGTGGTGCTGGGCGTCGTGGCGGAGCTGGGCACCGGGCGCGCGACGACGAAGTACGTGGCGGAGGCGCTCGGCCGGGGCGAGCGCGAGCGGGCGGGCGCCGTCACGTGGATGACGACGGCCGTGCAGCTCGCGCTGGGCGGAGTGGTGGCGGCGGCGCTGCTCGCGGCGGCGCCGTCGCTCGGGCGGAGCGTGTTCCGGGTGCCGCCCGAGCTACGGGCGGAGGCGGGCCTCGCCTTCGGGCTGATCGCGGCGACGATCCCCGCGGTGCTGGTCGGGTCGTGCTTCCGCGGCGTGCTCGAGGCGGCGCAGCGCTTCGACCTGGTGAACGCGATCCGGCTCCCCGCGTCGCTGGCGAACTACCTGCTGCCGCTGGCCGGGCTCGCGCTCGGGTGGCGGCTGCCGGGGATCCTGGCGCTCCTCCTGGCCTTTCGGGTCGCGGCCGCCGGCGCGTTCCTGCTCGCGGCCGGACGCGTGCTGCCGGAGATCTGGCGCCGGACGGGGGCGTGGAGGACGGAGCTTCGGCACGTCGTCGGCTACGGCGGGTGGAGCACGATCTCGAGCGTCGTCTCGCCGCTGCTGGTCTACCTCGACCGGCTCGTGCTCGGCGCGGTGGCCGGGGTGGCGGCGGTGGCGTACTACGCGGTCCCGTTCGAGCTGGTGATGCGGCTGCTGGTCGTGCCGGCCAGCCTCGCGGCGACGCTGTTCCCGGCGTTCAGCACGCTCGACGGCCGGGGCGAGGCGGCGCGGACGGCGCGGCTCTTCGGCCGGGCGCTGAAGTTCATCCTGTGCGTGCTGGGGCCGCTCGCGCTCGTACTCGTGGTGGGTGCGCGGGACCTGCTGGAGGTCTGGCTCGGTCCGGCCTACGCGCGGGAGGGTGCGACGGCGCTGCGGCTGCTGGCGGTGGCGATCGTCGTGAACGCCGTGGCGCACGTGCCGTACGCGCTGCTCCAGGGGCGCGGGCGGCCGGATCTGCCGGCGAAGTTCCACCTGGCGGAGCTGCCGCTGCAGCTCGGCGCGACGTGGCTGCTCGTGAGCCGCTTCGGCGTGGCCGGGGCGGCGGGCGCGTGGCTGCTGCGGGTGAGCCTGGACACGGGGCTGCTCCTCCTCGCCGCGTCGCTCGCGGGCGGGCTTTCGCCGCGGCAGCTGCTGGCGGAGCGGATCCCGCACACGGCCGCGCTGCTCGTCGCGCTCGCGGTGCCGTTCGCGGCGGCCGCGGCGTGGTCGCCGACGCAGGGGCTGCGCCTGGCGCTGCTGGCGTTCGCGGCGATCTCGACGGTGGCGCTCGCGTGGCGCTTCTCCCTCAGCGCGGGAGACCGCGCCGACCTGCTGCGGTGGATCCGTGCGCCGGGCGCCTGAGGCGGCGGTGCCGGCCGTCGCGGCGCGCGAGGAGCGGGCCTCCGTTCGAGGGCGCTCCGTGCGCCGGGCGGTCGAGGCGGCGGGGCCGGGGAGCCGGGCGGCGCCCCGTCCTGGACGCCGGGGAGCGCCGGTGGTCGGTCGGCGCCTGGCGCTCCTGCTGGCTGTGGCGCTCGGGCCCGCGGGCTGCGGGGATGCATCGGGCCCCGGCGAGGGCGCGCGCTTCTTCGCCTCGGTGAGCGCGGGCGGGCAGCACGCGTGCGCGGTGAGCATCGCCGGGGACGGCTACTGCTGGGGGCGGGGCGCGACCGGCGAGCTGGGCGACGGGCGAGGCGGGAACAGCGTTTCCCCGGTGCGGCTGGCGCGGCGGATCGCGCTGACGGAGATCAGCGCGGGGCTGCACCACACGTGCGCGGTCACGGTGGAGCGCGCGCTGTACTGCTGGGGGTGGAACCGGTACGGGCAGCTCGGGGGTGGCGGCACGGCGGACCAGGGCGTGCCGGTGGCCATCGGCGACGTCGCGTTCGCGCACGTGAGCAGCGGCTGGACGCACACATGCGCGGTGACGCCCGCGGGGCAGGCGTACTGCTGGGGGCAGAACTCGCAGGGGCAGCTCGGGGACGGCAGCACGACGGACCGGACGCGGCCGACGGCGGTGGCCGGAGGGCTCGAGCTCGTGGCCGTGACGGCCGGCGCGTTCCACACGTGCGGTCTCGCGCGGGATGGCGCCGCGTACTGCTGGGGGCTGAACCAGCTGGGGCAGCTCGGCACCGGGCGGACCACGCCGGAGCTGCACCCCGCGCCGGTGGCGGGCGGCGTCCACTTCACGGCGATCAGCGCCGGCTACACGCACACGTGCGGCCTCTCGGCGGACGGCCAGGCGTACTGCTGGGGGAGCAACGGCGCCGGCGAGCTGGGGAACGGGACGCGGTCCGACAATGCCTCGCTGGCCGGCAGCTCGACGCCGGTGCTGGTCGACCAGCGCGTCTTCGGGGGGATCGCGTTCACGGCGGTGGCGGCCGGGCTGGAGCACACGTGCGGCGCTTCGACGGACGCGCGGATCTTCTGCTGGGGCCGCGGCGTGGAGGGGCAGCTCGGCGATGCGCGGCAGCTCGACCGCGTGACGCCGCACCCCGCGATCGCGGACGACGGCGCGCAGTTCGCCGCGGTCAGCGCGGGCGCCGGCCCGTTCACCTGCGGGGTGAGCCGGGGAAACGGCGTCTATTGCTGGGGGCGGGGGGACTCGGGCGAGCTGGGCAATCCGACGACGTCGTCCTCGGCGACGCCGATCCGGATCCAGCCGACGCCGTAGCCCGGCGTCAGCGGGACGCGCCGGACGCCGGCCCGGGCGGCGCGACGCGTACGGGGACGGTCGAGGCGAGCGTGGAGCCGGAGCCGAGCTGGCCGAAGCCGGCGAACCCCCAGCAGTACGCCGCGCCATCCGCGGCGAGCGCGCAGGTGTGGAGCGTGCCGGCGCTCACGGCGGCGAGGGCGAGGCCGCCGGCCACGCGAGCCGGGGTGGCGACGACGGCGCCGCCCGCGCCGTTCCCGAGCCGGCCGTACGTGGCGTCGCCCCAGCAGTAGGCCTGGTGGTCGGCCGTGACGGCGCAGGTATGATCGGCGCCGGCCGAGATCGCGGTGAAGGCGACGGGGGCGGCGACGGCGACCGGCTCCCGGGCGTCCGCGAGCGTGCCGGCGCCGAGCTGGCCCAGGTCGCCGGCGCCCCAGCAGTAGGCGGCGCCCTGCGTGGAGAGCGCGCAGGTGTGGTCGCCGCCGGCGGTGATCGCGGCGAACGCGACGGCGGCGCGGACGCGCACGGGGACGAGGCTGCACGCCACGCCGGCGGGTCCGCAGCGGGCGGCGGCGGAGTCGCTGCCGAGCTGGCCGCGGTCGTTGCGACCCCAGCAGTAGGCGGCGCCGTCCGCCGTGACGGCGCAGGTGTGATCGCCGCCCGCGGCGAGCGCGGCGAAGCGGCGGCCGGGGAGGCGCTCGGGGATCCCGAGGTCGACGGTCGCGCCGACGCCGAGCTGGCCGTAGAGGTCCCACCCCCAGCAGGAGGCGCGGCCGTCGGGCTCGAGGCCGCAGGTGTGGTGGGCGCCCGCGGCGAGGGCCGCGAACGCGCGGTCGCCTCCGACGGGCGTCGGGGCGGCGCGGCGGGTGGTGGAACCGTCGCCGAGCTCGGCGTGGTCGTTCTCGCCCCAGCAGAAGGCGCGGCCGTCGACGCCGAGGACGCAGGAGTGCTGCTCGCCGAGCGTGACGGCGCGGGCCGCGGGGACACCGGCGACGGCGGTCGGAACGAGGGAGGGCGGCGCGGCGGAGTCGTCCGGCGCGCCGGCGCCGCGGCGGCCCCAGCAGTAGGCGGTGCCGGTCGCGGACACGGCGCAGGAGCGGTCGCGCCCGGCGACGATGGCCGTGTAGGCGGCGGCTTCGCGGGTGGCAGGTCCGGCGCCGTCGCGGCCGCAGGCGGGGAGCGCCAGCAGCGCGACGGCCGTCAGGGCGAGCGGGGAAGAGGGTGCGATCCGCATCGGCTCGGTGTCGGGGGGAGCGGACCGCGGCCGGTGCCGCGGTCGGGTGCGGGAATGCTAGACGGAGCGCGGAGAGCGGGGCAAGGGACGGCGCCCGAAGACGAGTCCACGAGGAGAGCGCAAGCGGTGCCGCACTCAGCTCGCATCAGCATCGTCGTGAACAACCACAACTACGCCACGTTCCTGCCGGCGGCGATCGACAGCGCGCTCGCGCAGACGCGCGCGGCGGGCGAGGTGATCGTGGTGGACGACGGCTCGACGGACGCCTCTCGCGACGTGATCGCGAGCTATGGCGACCGGGTGAGGCCGCTCTTCAAGGAGAACGGCGGGCAGGCCTCGGCGCTGAACGCCGGGTTCGCGGCGTGCCGGGGCGACGCGGTGCTGTTCCTCGACGCGGACGACGCGCTCCGGCCGACGGCGCTCGAGGCGGTGGCGGGCGTGTGGCGGGACGGCGTCGCGAAGGTGCAGTTCCCGCTCGAGGTCGTCGACCGCGACGGGAGGCCGCTGGGGTACCGCGCGCCGAAGGCGCCGATGCCGAGCGGCGACGTGAGCGCGACGGTCCTCGCGGTCGGCGTCTACCCGAGCCCGCCGACGAGCGGCAACGTCTTCAGCCGGCGCGCGCTGGAGCGCCTGATGCCCATGGCGGAAACGCACCTCTCACCGGACGGACACCTGATCCAGGCGAGTGCGTTGCTCGGCGACGTCGTCACGATCCCCGAACCGCTCGGGGCGTTCCGCGTGCACGGCGGCAACAACTGGGCGCTGGAGCGGGAGCTGCGGCCCGCGCGGCTGCGGCAGATCGCGGTCTCGGAGGAGCAGAAGGCGGCGGCGCTGCGGGAGCTGGGTGCGCGCATCGGCGTGAGCGTGCCGGCGGACCTGGCGCTGCGGGTACCGGACCACCTCCAGGCGCGGCTGGCGTCGCTGCGGGTCGAGCCGGGGACGCACCCCTACGCCGGCGACGGCGGCTGGGCGCTGGCGGCGAAGGGGATCCGCGCGTGCTGGCGCACGCCGTCCTACCCGCTGCGCAAGAAGCTGCTGTTCTCCGGGTGGTTCGTGGCGCTGGCCGCGAGCCGCGGGCGGCTCAGCCGCGCGCTCGCCTCGGCGTGCTACGTGCCCGCGCGGCGCCCGCGCCTGCTGCGGGCCGTCGTCGGATGAGCGCGCCGGAGGTCTTCGTCGTCGCGCTCACACGCAACGGTGCGGCGACGGTGACGCGCTGCATCGAGTCGGTGCTGGCGTCCGAGGGCGTGACGGTGGACTACGTCGTCGTCGACAACGCCTCGACGGATGGGAGCGGCGAGCGGCTGGCGCAGCGGTTCGGCGAGGAGCACGTCCTTCGGCTGGCGGCAAACACCGGCTACACCGGCGGGATGAACGCGGGGCTCGCGCGCTGGCGCGAGCGGAGCGCCGGCTCCACCGTCCTGCTGCTGACGCAGGACATGACGCTCGACCCTTCCGCGCTGGGCCGGATGCTGGCTACACTCCGCGCGGAGCCGGGCGCCGGCCTGGTCGGCCCGCTGGTGCTGTACCGGAACGACGCGGAGCGGATCTTCAGCGCCGGCGGGCGGATCGAGCCGAGGCGCGCCCGCTCCTACCAGCTCCGCGAGGCGGCCGGGAGCGCGACCTACCCCGTGGACTGGATCGACGGCTGCTGCATGCTGATCCGGCCGGAGGTGATCGAAGCGATCGGCGGGCTGGACGACCGCTACTTCATCTACTTCGAGGAGACCGACTTCTGCCGCCGCGCCGGCGCGGCCGGGTGGAGGATCCTGCTGGTGCCGGAGGCGCGCGCCTGGCAGGAGAAGGACTCGATCCCGGCGCCGTACTATTTCTACTTCATGGCGCGGAACCGGTACCTGTTCTGGCGCAAGAACTACGGCGTTGGCGGCGCGCTGGTGGCGCTCACGCTGGCCCGGGAGCTCGCGGGACTGGCGCGCGGCGTGGTGCTGCCGCCCGGCGGGCGCTCGCGCTCGCTGGCGCTCCGCTGGCTGGTCCGGCACGCCCGCGGCACCGTGCTCGGCACGCGGGACTACGTGCGCGGCCGGTTCGGCCCCGCGCCGGAGATGCGGTGAGGCTCAGCCGGCGGCGCTCACGAGCCAGAGCGAGGCGGGCTCGCGGAACGCGGCCTCCCGCGCGTAGACCGGGAAGCGGGCGGCGAGCGCCTCCCGGTGGTGGTGCGCGAGAAAGTTGAGCGCGCCGACGATGCGGAAGCGGGTGTTGAAGGAGAGGAAGGCCTCGACGAGGTATTGCTCGTTCCAGAGCAACAGCTCGTCGTCCCGCCAGCGGGCGGGGTAGTCGCGCGGCGAGAAGATGTCGTGGACGTGGACGAAGACGCCGGGCGCGAGGGTGGGGAGGAGGCGGAGGTACTCGTAGACGACGTCGCCTCCGGCGCGGACGACGTGGGACGAGTCGATGAAGAGGACATCGCCGGCGGCGAGCGGGGCGAAGGAGCCGGGGTCGAGCGCTTCGACCCGCTCGCGGACGATGCGGATGCCGAGGTGGTCGAGCCAGCGGTTCTCGTACGGCTCGATGCAGACGTGCTCGCAGCGGTAGGTGGGGTCGAGCTCGGCGTTGCGCCGGATCGCGGCGCGGGCCATCAGCGTGGAGAAGCCGCTGCCGATCTCGTAGAGGCGCCGCGGACGGAGCGTGCGCAGCAGCGCGTAGAGGAACTCGGCGTCGCCCGACTCGAAGAAGCGGTTGTGGTAGTAGAAGCCGCCGTCGCCCACGCGCTCGAGGGGGAAGCGCTCGAGCTCGGCGGCGACGTCGAAGCGGTCGAGCAGCCGGAGCTGCTCGTCGACGTTCCAGTCGATGCCGGGGAGCTCGCGCTCGCGGGCGTCGGGCGCGGCGCGGCGGAAGACCGGCTCGTAGTAGTGGTCGCGGACGGGGTAGACGCCGACCCGCCGGAAGATGGCGCGGCTGACGGGCATGCGGGCCAGGCCGGTGCGGCGGACCTCGCGGAGCAGCGCGGCGGCCGGGAGCACGAGCGGGGCGAGGAGCAGGTCGGCGAGGCGGACGACGCGGTCGTTCATGGCACGATGCGGAGGACGCCGAGGTCCGGCCGCCACGCCGCGGTGAGCCGGGCGTGCAGGTTGTGATCGACGCGGCGCGGCACCGTATAGTCCTCGCTCAGGTCCAGGAAGTCCCGGTTGTAGCGCGTGGAGAGGCCGAGCTCGCCGTCGAGGGTGAGCGGCCCGAGCAGGCGCTGGTGGCGGACGGACGCGG